>CANSAP010000029.1 GCA_947644715.1 uncultured Bacteroidales bacterium | reverse complement strand
GCAAGTCCCTCCTTCTATTTTTTTACGCCCTCCGGCGCGAGCGCACGAAACACCGCCGCAAAGCGCCGGTTCAGCGCCGCCCGAAAGCAGGCCGCCCGGGGGCAGCCGCCGCAGACCGGGCGCAATCCCAAAGGCTGGGGATCATTTATATATAGTGAAGAGTTAGGTGATTTTGAATGCTTTGAGGCTTTTGAGTGCGACAAAGGTTGGGTGCTTTATCGAGCGGATGCGGCGCATCAGCGCCGCTCACAGGACACTCGCCTTTGGAGATTCGCAGGACACTCAGCTTTGAGGATTCGCAGGACGCCCTATCTTGGGGATTTGTCGGATAGTCTGCTTTGGGTGCCATACTTTTTTCGAATATTTCATAGTGTTCCTCTCCCCATTTCATCATGGTATCGATGATGGGTAGCAGTGACTTGCCGAGGTCGGTTATGCGATGTTCTGAGCGAGGTGGCAGTTCCGGATATATTGTCTTTGCGATGAGACCATCTTCTACCATCTCTTTCAGTTGCATATCAAGTACTCTTGGGGCAGCTTCGAGCAGACATTTGTGTATCTCGCTCGGGCGCATTGCGTGTCCGGATTGACTTCACCGATTTTCTGCTTATGCTCAAACTTGGCGGTGAATGGAAGTGCGTTGCTAAGGCCTATAACCAGAACTCAAGCATGATTAAGCAGTAAGGTTGTTGATGTCATTGAGAATTGTATAATCTCTTAGCGTCTATAGAAAAGGGGACTGTGCCGTAAACACTTGAGTACGACACAGTCCCGCGATTGTTTTTACTTCGTGAGAAGCGGATTATTTACTTGATTATATATTTGTGGCCATTTATGATATAGATGCCCGGAGCAAGTTCTTTTACCGCTTTGCTGACTTTGATTCCTTGCAGGGTAAAGATGTCTGCATTTCCGTTTTCTCCGGCAATGATTGATTCAATACTATTGGTTTTAAGTACTGTTACTTTAACTTCTGTCGTGATGCCGTTAGATGCACTGATGGAGATTGTTGTTTCTCCGGGTGCGATGGCGGTTACGAGTCCGTTGTCAACTGTAGCCACGGTGTCATCGGCGCTGTGCCAGTTGAGTGTGATATCGCTTGCATCCTCAGGATAGATGTTAACAACAATCTCTTTTGTATCCCCGACATTGAGGGTGAGACCGTCGGCGGTTATGCCTGATGCTTCGAGGTCAATATCAATATCGGTTACGGGCTTCACAACAGTTACTTTGAAAGTAGTGGATATGCCGTTTTCAGATTTAATCGTGATTGTTGCTTCACCTTTGGCAACACCGGTGACATTGCCCTCGGAATCAACAGTGGCTACGGAAGTGTCGGATGAAGACCAGGCCAGAGATGTGTCGGTAGCATCTTCGGGAGTGAACTTCACAATAACTTTATGCGACTCTCCGACATTGAGGGTGAGACCGTCGGCGGTTATGCCTGATGCTTCGAGGTCAATCTCAATATCTGTTACGGGCTTCACAACAGTCACTTTGAAAGTAGTTGAGATGCCGTTTCCGGATTTAATCGTGATTGTTGCTTCACCTTTGGCAACGCCGGTGACATTGCCCTCGGAATCAACAGTGGCTACGGAAGAGTCGGAAGAAGACCAGGACAGTGATGTGTCGGTAGCATCTTCGGGAGTGAACTTCACAATAACTTTATGCGACTCTCCGACATTAAGGGTGAGACCATCGGCGGTAATGCCTGATGCTTCGAGGTCGATTGTTATATCGGTTACAGGCTTGCGTACAATTACTGTGAGCTCAGTTGATTTACCGCTGGTTGTAGTGATTGTGATGATGGCGGTGCCGGCAGCTACTGCTGTTACTTTGCCGTCAACTACAGTCGCAACCTTGGTGTCGCTTGAGGTCCATGTGAGCGTGTCAGAGCTGCCTGCGGGGGTCATTACAACTTTTATCTCGCGTGTTTCGCCAATGTTGAGGTAAAGGTCATCCCCCTCAATACCGCTGGCGACCAGGTCTACCACAACGGAGGTGGCAGGCAGCACAACGCTTATTTCGCATGAAGCGGACAGACCGTTGGAGGCTGTGGCGGTAATTGTTGCCTGACCGCATTTGTTGGCTGTTACGAGTCCTGAAGCATCAACTGTGGCGACTGACTCATCGGAGGATGTCCAGGTTACCTGTTTGTCAGTAGCATTTTCCGGCAGTACGGTAGCCGTGAGCTGAAGAGTCTTGCCAAGCAGTATCTCAGCGGTTTCCTTATCGATAGTGATAGAGGATGAGGGTTGAACCACACTGAGTTCAAACTCAACGCTGAGATCTTCACCGACAGAAGCTGTGATAGTTGTTGTTCCGGGCTTCACGGCGGTCACATTACCATTTTCATCAACAGTGGCAACGTCCGGATTTGAAGAGGTCCAGGTAAGGTTGTCAAGCAGCGAGGGGGGATTGGCTGTTACTTCAAGTTGCAGAGTTTCGCCGACGTTGAGTGTTTTCTTTCCGGCCTCAATGCCCATTGACTCTTCATCAAAGTTCAGGCCGAGTTCATAGATGCGGCGGAATCCCTGCCAAGGCTGAGTGATGCGGTAAGTTGCATAGGCTGCAGCGGGCACGTAGAGCACAGCGTTGGAGTAGGCCAGAGACTCGAAGCAGGCGGCTGTCTGGAGCGGAGCTGTGGTCATGAAGACGTTGACCTCCTTGAGTGCCAGGCAGCCGAGGAGCATACCTTCGCCGATTGAATTTACCTTTGCCCCAAAAGAGATTGAAGTCAGGCTTACGGCATCCTTACAGAATTCTTTGCCAACCGTGGTTACTGCGTCAGCCAACACAAATTCCTTGATATTGGAACATCCCATGAATGCCTGATTACCCACAGTGGTTACGGTAGCACCGGTATTGACCGTCTGCAATGATTCACAGTTATGGAAGGCATAGTCAGAGATGCTTTCCGCGCCGCTATCCACAATCAGATTAGGCAGTGCATTGCCGTTAAGAGTCAGATTCTTAGCGTAATAAACAGGGTTAGCCTGCGGATCGGCAAACTTGGTGGCGACCCATCCGGCTATGCTGGTGGTGTTGACGCTTTGCAGAGCCGAACAATCGGCGAATGCGCGGGAGGCAACGGTTCCGAGACCATCCCCTACATTTATTGAGGTCAGTGCGGAGCAACCGGCAAAAGCCTCTGTTCCGATATTGCTCACAGCATCGGCGCATACCACAGTCTTGAGAGAGAGGGCATCGGCAAACGCCTGCTCGCCAATGGTGGTCAGATTGGCAGAGGTGTTAAGGGCTGTTATTCCGGATTCGGAGAATGCTTTCTTGCCAATGGTGGTCACACTTGCGGGGAGCGAGAGAGTTTGCACGTCTGTGCATCCGATGAAGGTATAGTCAGAGATATTCTGTACTCCGGAGGGGATAGTGAGATTCTTGATTTCCATTCCGCGCATTGAGAGCTTGTGGCCGAAATACAGCGGGTTAGCCTGCTCATTAGCCAATTGAACGGCGCACCAAGAGGTCCGGTCTTCGATTTCCACTTCGGAGAGCGCGGAGCAACCGGCGAATGCATCTGCACCGATGGATGTAAGTCCACGACCCATAAGTATGTAATCCAAAGAGGAACAATCTTTGAAAGCTTCAGCTCCGATAGTTGTTACGGAAGCGGGAATACCTACAAAACCAAGAGAAGAGCAACCCTCGAAAGCATTGTCGCTGATGGTCTGCACAGTGTTTGAGAGGGAAACGTTAGCCAATGAGGTACACCCTTTGAACGCATTGGCACCAATTATGAGAGTGCCGTCGGAGATAACCAGGCTCTTGAGGTTAGTGCAGCCTTCAAAAGCGCTCGCATCGATAGTCTTTACAGAGGAGGGAATAACTACTGAAGTCAGACTTGTGCAGTCCTTGAATGCGCGGGCGCCGATAGTTTCGATTTTATCAGAGAAGTTGATGGTAGTCAGCGCGGAGCAACCCTCGAAGAGACCTTCGTCAACAGTGGTCATATTCTCTCCGAGAGTCACGCTCTGCAGCTGAGTGAACCCTTTGAAGTATTCAGGCTGGATGTTGGTCATTAACTTGCCTACCTCGAGAGTCTCAAGACTTGACTGCCAATAGCAAGTGGTCAGGTCGTTGAGTAAGCGTCCGAGATAGAGATGCTTGAGCGACACTTGGTCAATTCGCGGATTTTCACTCCCCCACCAGTGTGTGCCTATGGGCTCGGTTGTGTCCTGTAAAATCAATCGTTCAAGGGAAAAAGTATATGATCCCATGCCTAAAATCTCAAAATTCGGAGGCAAGGTAAGACTCGTAACATTATCGGGTAATTTTACCTTAGCGATATTTGACGACGACCATTGTGTTACCGGTATTTCTGAGCTGCCGGAAGTTATCGTGTTGAGAATCACTACATTCGGTCCGGCTGAAGCATCGACCTTGCTTACTATATAACAGCCGGGGGCGCTGGCGGTCCCCATCACAGATCTGTATGTAATGCCATCTATGGTTATGTCTGTTGCCCGTGAGGAGAGCACAAGGGTAATCAGGCTCAGTAGCAGGAGGCTGATTCGTTTAGTCATAGTTTATGTGTTTTTAGGGAAGTTGTGAGAAATCGGTTGTCAGATGTTCCGGGTGTTTTACGGGGGTGCGGCCGGAGGGTTTGAGGTCGTAGGTGTACAGCCCGATATTTTTGCCGGAAATATTTCGGCTGGCTTCATTCACCAAGTCCATGGAGTTTACCAACCAGATGCGGTTGATGTCCTTGATGAAGAACACGAACCAGTAGTTCGGGCGAGGGTGCTCGCATTTAAGCGCAGCAAACAGGCCTCCGGAAGATACAGACTTTACTTGTAGCTCCTGAAATTCGAAGTTTTCAGGTCTGTTCCGCTCAGTCTGCATTACATGTCGGGTGCGGACAAGCAGATCCACGCCATGGTCGTCAACCGCCGGCAGATATACCTCTCGCTCGTAATCGAGTAGAATTGAGGTTATCAGTAATTCGGTTGACTTCCCTAACAGTAATTTAGAAGTCATGATTAAAACAAACAAAGATGCCCTCGGCTCTCTTGCAGGCGTTATGGTTAGCTGTAAAAGAAAAAGCGTGAGAACCGTACTTGTTGCTCGTTCCACAATTGGAGGCCTTCGCATTGCCCGGTTAGTTGAACGAGCAAACTTGCAGAAGCCTCACGCAGAATATGTTATACGTCCGAGTGCAACACTCCCGTGCTGCCTCAGACGAATATATACATATCCACAGGGCATCTACTGTTTGCTGCAATCCTGACTAACCTATGAGTGTGTTTGAAATTCAAGCTCCACTCCGGGAAAGTTGCGAAGTTTCCAATTGGCAGGAATGAGCGTCGAGTAAACGCTTTTCGAATGTCTGCTTACCCACCCACATAGCCCTGATCAGGCTTCTGCGTTGCGGTATGCAACGACAAAGGTAGCAAGTTTCTTTGGATTCTGCAACAGTGAAGTCATCGTAATTTCTTTGTTGATGCAGTTGCGTGAGAAAAAATTGGTGATTACGGGGAAATTTCGTACCTTTGCGCTAATTTTGGAATATAAGAAATATAAGACACTGTAGACATCGTTATGTTACGACCCGTTAAGAAAGCCATTGAGCTGCCCGACGGCCGCGTCATCACTATTGAGACCGGCAAGTTGGCCAAACAGGCTGATGGTGCGGTGGAGGTTCGCATGGGCGACACCATGCTTCTTGCCACCGTCTGCTCGGCCAAGGAGGCCGGCGAAGGTGTGGACTTCATGCCCCTCACCGTAGAATATAAGGAGAAGTATGCCTCCATTGGCCGCTATCCCGGCGGCTTCCTGAAGCGTGAAGGCCGCGCCAATGACTATGAGATTCTGACTTCTCGCCTCATTGACCGTGTGCTCCGCCCCCTGTTCCCTGACAATTATCATGCTGACACTTTTGTCAACGTGACTCTCTATTCCGCGTCCGAGACGGATGCTCCTGATGCTCTTGCGGGTATTGCCGCATCTGCTGCTCTGGCTTGTTCTGACATCCCGTTCAATGGCCCCATCTCTGAGGTGCGTGTGGCTCGTGTGGATGGTCAGTGGGTCATTAATCCTACTTTTGCCCAGATTGAAAAGGCTGACATCGAGCTGATGGTCGGCGCCACCTATGATAACATCATGATGGTGGAGGGCGAGATGAACGAAGTCTCAGAAGCTGAACTGCTTGAAGCTCTCAAGGTTGCTCATGAGGAAATCAAGAAGCACTGCATGGCTCAGATTGAGCTGATGAAGGAGAGCGGCCATGAGCAGAAGCGCGAGTACTGCCATGAGCTGAATGATGAGGCTCTGCGTGCAGATGTGCGCGAGAAGTGCTACGATAAGGCTTATGCCATTGCCCGCGCCGGAAATGCTGACAAGCATTGGCGCGCCGAGTCCTTCAAGGCAATTTGCGATGAATACCTCGAAGCTCTCCCGGAGATGACTGAGGAGCAGCTGGCTCTCTACACTCCCGAGCAGCGCACCGCTATGGTGAAGCGTTACTACCACGATGTGGAGAAGGAGGCCATGCGCCGCTGTGTGCTTGACGAGGGTATCCGTCTTGATGGCCGCAACACTACTACCGTGCGTCCCATCTGGATTGAGCCTGATTACATTCCCGGCCCTCACGGTTCAGCCGTATTCACCCGTGGTGAAACTCAGGCTTTGGTTACCGTTACGCTCGGCACCACGCTTGACGAGAAGATTGTGGATGATGTGCTCAACCGCAGCAAGGAGCGTTTCCTGCTTCACTATAACTTCCCCCCGTTCTCTACCGGCGAGGCTCGCCCGCAGCGTGGCGTAGGTCGTCGTGAGATTGGTCATGGCAACCTGGCTCACCGCGCTTTGAAGCGTATGTTCCCCGATGCCTTCCCCTACACCTGCCGCATCGTGAGCGACATCCTGGAGAGTAACGGTTCATCTTCGATGGCCACCGTGTGTGGCGGCACCCTGGCTCTGCTTGATGCCGGCGTGAAGATGAAGCGTCCCGTAGCCGGTGTGGCCATGGGTCTTATCAGCGACGGCGAGAAGTATGCAGTGCTCACTGATATTCTCGGCGACGAGGATCACCTCGGCGACATGGACTTCAAGGTGACCGGTACCCGCGAAGGTATTACCGCCACTCAGATGGACATCAAGTGCGACGGCCTGAGCTACGAAATCCTGACCAATGCTTTGGAACAGGCTCGCCAGGGACGTCTGCACATCCTTAACCTGATTGATGAGGCTCAGCCGGCAGCCCGCGAGGATTACAAGCCTCACGTGCCCCGCCTCGTGACCTTCGAGATACCCAAGGATCTCATCGGTGCTGTAATCGGCCCCGGTGGCAAGGTTATCCAGGGTATTCAGGAGGAGACCGGCGCCACAATCTCCATCGACGAAGATATGGAGCGCGGCGTAGGCAAAGTGGAAGTTGCTTCTTCCGACAAGGATAGCCTTGATGCCGCTCTGGCTCGCATCAAAGCAATCGTGGCCATGCCCGAGGTAGGTGAGACCTACACCGGCAAGGTGCGCTCCATCCTTGATTTCGGTGCCTTCGTGGAATTCATGCCCGGTAAGGATGGCCTGCTCCACATCTCAGAGATCAGCTGGGACCGTCTGCCTGACATGGATGCATCCGGCATCAAGGAGGGTGACGAGGTTACCGTTAAGCTTCTGGAGGTGGATCCGAAGACCGGCAAGTATCGCCTGAGTATGCGCGCTTTGCAGCCCAAGCCGGAAGGTTGGGTAGAGCCTGAGCGTCGTCCGCGTGGCGAGCGTCCGCAGCGCCGTGAAGGTGACCGCGGCCCGCGTCGTGAAGGTGATCGTGGCCCGCGTCGCGATGGTGACCGTGGTCCTCGCCGGGACGGTGGCAACCGTGGCCCGCGTCGTGATTAATCCGATAGAGACATAACCCGCATATTACAGTAAGGGGTGTGTCAAAATTCTTACTGAAGCAAACGCATGGCGCGGAGCGCCTATCCTTTGTTAGCCGGGGGCTTTAGCCCCCGGTAGCCCGATGGACAGATCCAGCCCCGGAAGGGCTGCCCAATATATTGACAACCAACGATATAGGGCAGCCCTTCCGGGGCTGGGTTGTCGCTGCACGCTTCCCGGGGGGCTGAAGCCCCCCGGCTAACAAGGGATAGGCGCTCCGCGCCATCAGCGTCGAATTCCTATTTCGACACACCCCCTTATCCTTTAATGGAAACAGGGAAATAGGGAAACAATACGGAAAAACGCGGAAATTTTTCGGAAATTTCCGCGTTTTTCGCGTTAAGCTAATTATGATTTCGGATTCAGATTCAGAGCAGGAGGGCCAGGAGAATGTCGGCTCCGGGGAGGCCTGCGGCGCGGTAGCGGTAGCTGAATCGGAGCAGGGTGCGGAGCCAGGGGTCGGCAGCGGTGTTTTTCAGCACTCGCTCTCGAAGGGGGGCGGCAAGGTCCCGGCGCCCTTCGCGTTGGTAGAGGGAGGCGAGCATCATTTCGCGGCTGTGCATGAGGCGGAGCAGACGCAGGCGGTCAGGATGGGGAGTCTGTTGCAGACAGCGGCGCATGGCAGCCAGAACCGGAGGATAGGCATCGGCTCTGTGAGAATAGAGATCGCCTGTGACGGAGCCGGGCTGCTGGAAGACGTCGGCTATGATGATGTTTTTCCAGATGACCCGGGGACTTTGCAGCAGCATTCGCAGGCCGAGCTCCCAGTCGTCCCAGATGCGGAGAGCGGGATCCCACCCTCCGCAGGCGCGCAGGAAGTCGGTGCGAGCGCACCAGGCTATGGTGCGCAGCAGGCTGTGGTTGAAATGATTGATGATGAGGTTGCGGTTGCGGCGGCGAAAGATTCGGTGGCTACCGTCGGCTCCATGGAAGTACACATTGCCCCCCACGAGTTGAGCCTTAGGGTGTCGGCGGAAGGTGTCGACGAATATTTTGCAGGCGTCGGGACGGAGAGCATCGTCGGAGTCAAGGAAATATACGTACTCGGTCTCCACGAGCCTCTCTCCGCATTTGCGGGCAGCCGCTGCTCCGCTGCGGGGTTCGCGTGTGACGGTGATATGGAAGTCCGGGGCTTCGTGAGCTTGTTGCCAGGCAGAGAGGACGTCAGGAGTCTCATCGGTTGATGCATTATCCACGATTATCAGTCGCAGCGGGCGCAAGGATTGAGCCGCCACGGAGTCCAAGGCTCTCCGCACCAGTTCCGCCCGGTTATAAACCGGAATTATTACCGTGAGTTCCGCATTCATTTTGAGAGCGTAAAATTACAAATTTCCCGGGGAATTTGTCTATCTTTGTACTATGAAAATTCTGTTTGTAGGTGATTACTCGGGCTTTCATGCCACACTGGCTCGGGAGCTGCGCAGGCTCGGCCATCAGTGTACGGTGGTTGGCGACGGGTCGCGCTGCATGGACACCGAGCGTGACATTGACCTTTCGCGCCGGCCGGGACTGTTTGGCAGCTTTGGCTATCTGGGGCGTGTGTTCGCGCTGTGGCCCAAGCTGCGGGACTATGATGTGGTGCAGCTGATTAATCCTAACTTCCTGCATCTTCGCACGGGCAAGATTCGTTACTTCTTCCGCGAGTTGCGGGCCAATAATCCGTTGATCGGGTTGTCGTTGGCCGGGTCGGATCCGGTGAGTGTCAAGGCTTGCGTGGAGGATGACCTGTTCCGCTATTCAGAGTTTAAGGTGGGTGATGAGCGCACGGAGTATGTGCGTTCCACTCCGGGCATCATATATAAATGGATTAACGGGCAGATGGGAGACCATTGCCGTTTTATTTATGAGAATGTTGACTGCGCGGTGTCAGCTCTGTATGAGTATCATGCGGCTTCGGCTCGCTATCTTGGAGATACACCTCTGACGTACGGCGGCATCCCGGTGGACACTGATGCTATCCGTTATCGGGAATTCCGGCCGGCGGCTGACGGGAAACTGAATCTGATGGTCGGCATCAAGAGTGAGATGGAGCTTTTCAAGGGGACTGACCGCTTGCTGGCTGCCGCGCGCGAGGTGGAGCGGAGGCATCCGGAACGTTGTCGTGTGACGGTGGCTCGCGACTTGCCGTTCTCCCGTTATATGATGCAGCTTGAGGATGCTGATGTGGTGCTTGACCAGCTCTATTCCTACACGCCGGCCACTAATGCGCTTCAGGCTATGGCTATGGGCAAGATAGCTGTCAGCGGGGGTGAACCGGAGTTCTATGATTTCATCGGAGAGAAGGAGTTGCGCCCTGTTGTGAATGTTGTGCCGGATGACGAGGCAATTATCCGCACGCTTGAGGAGCTGGTGCTGTCGCGGCCTGAGGAGCTGCGGGCGCGCAGCCGCATGGGGCGCGAGTTTGTGGAACGACATAATGCGGCGCGCATCGTGGCGGCGCGTTTTCTGACGGCATGGGAAAAGGCTCGCAAGTAAAGCTCCAGGTTCAGATATGTGTCTTCGGCCGAGCCGGCATGGAGCGTCTGCTTAAAGCCGAACATCCGCAGTTAGCGGAGGTAACGTGGCTGGTCAGCTGGCAACTTCCGGAGGAAAGGGCGGAGCTGCCTGAGGCTTTGTCGCGGCGCAGTGACGTGGAGGTGATTGTCAGTCATGACCGGGGACTGTCGGTGAATCGCAATCATGCGCTGGCTCATCCCTGCGCGGCTCCATTGGTGCTGATAGGTGATGATGACGTTGATTACAGCGAGCAGGGTCTGCTGGGGCTGATATCGGAGTTTGAGGCGCACCCGGAGGTGGATGTCATCTGCGGCAGATACACCTGCCGGGGAGAGTATGTCAAGCCTTACGGAAGCGGTTATCACTCATTGCGCAAGGCTCCATTCGGATGGTATGTCACGAGTTTTGAACTGGCTTTCCGTCGTCGGGCTGCGGAGGGGCTGCATTTCCATGAGCTGTTGGGAATCGGTGCACCCTGCCTGATAGCCGGCGAGGAGACGGTGTTTCTGGAAGCGATGCTGCGGCGAGGGTCAGAGGGGCTTTTGGTGCCGGTGACGATCGGAGCGCATGACGGGTCGACCACCGGCGAGCGTATGGGGCGCGACCCGCGCTTTCTCTTTACTCACGGCGCCGTGCTGACTTATCTGCATCCGCGCAGTTGGCCGCTGAGGCTCATGGTTCATGCCCGGCGCTCCCCTCTGCCTGCATGGCAGTATCTGCGCCACACGTTTGCCGGGGCGCGATATGCGCTCAGAATGAAGATTTTCAGCGGTTGGTGACGGCCAGGGTCAGTATGCGCAGCCGCACCCCGGGAATAGCCGCCGCCAGGGTTTCAGCCAAGGAGGAAAGGGTCGCGCCGGTTGTGCAGACATCATCCACAAGCAGCAGAAGCGGTGGCCGGTTGAGGCTTCGCCAGCTGTCGACCACATGCTTTTTCAGCCTGAATACATTTCTGACATTCCTTCGGCGGGCGTCGGCGGAGAGCGCCGTCTGCGTGCGGTGACGCCCGGCGCGAGCCGGTTGCACCACGGGGGCTCCGCAGACCCGGCTGATGCCCCGTGCCAGCCGTTCGCTTTGGTTATAGCCCCGGCGCATTTGGCGCATGAAGTGCAGCGGCACAGGGATTATCGCGTCAGGCTGACCGATAAATCCGGTGGGGGCTACATCCCGGGCCATCTGCTCGCCGAGCCATTCGGCCAGGCGGGAGAAGCCGCCATACTTGATGCTCTCAAGAAGCTTGGCTGCATCAGATTTCGGAGCATAATAGAACCATCCGGCGGCGCGCTCCACCTCCGGAATGGCATCAAAGCGCTCGTCGGCGGCATTGCGGGGCTGATGGCACTGACCGGTGTAGGGCAGCGACTGCATGCAGAAGGCACAGACGTGTGGCACCCCTTGGCGCAGAACGTCGCCACAGATGTGGCAGGTGCGTGGAAAGAGAATTGACAGCATTCGGCTACTCCTCTCTTAATTTCCTGATTGCCAGCGATGTCAGAGCCGGTTCAAACCCTCGCCCATACATGGAGCGTATGAGCTTCTGGCGGGTCAGGGAATCGCTCAGGTCCAGACCGCGCACTTTTGTGCGCAAAATGCGTGTGAGAATCTCCATATACTCCTTCTCGTCAAGAGCCTCGAGAGCCTCGTTGACCAGGTTGCGGTCAATGCGCTTCGATGCGAGCATCATGCGGATCTTGATGCGCCCCCAGCCGTTAAACTTGTGCTTGTCAGCTACATATGCCTCAACAAAACGCTCCTCACTCAGAAAGTTATGCGTAGTGAGATAATCAATGACATAGTCAGCATCAGCCTGCGCAACCCCTTTGCGACGCATCTTGTCGCGCAGGTCAGCCTCGCATTGCTCACACTTCACGCACAGGCCGCTCATCAATAGCAGTGCCTCCTCACGCGTGGGGGGAAGTTTCACACGCTGTCTCATGACGGATTCTTAGCTGTGAGAAAGCGCAGTTTGCCGCACATGTCGCGCTCCAACTCAATATCACAATAGCCCAGGGCACACATCATCTCATGCATGTCTTCCGCGTGCAGCGGGTTAATCTCAAAGAATATGCCGCCACCGGGGCGGAGGGTCTGCCGCCCGTAGCGCGCCAACGCTTCGTAGAATATAAGAGGTTCACGCTCAGGCACAAACAGGGCTGCATGCGGCTCGTAGTCAAGCACATTCCTCTCCATCGCCGCTTTCTCCATGCCGCCGATATACGGGGGATTGCTCACAATGGCATCCCATGGTTCCCCGGACAGACTCCCCGGCTTCAGATTCAGCGCGTCGCGAGATTCAAGCGTCACCTGCACACGCAGCCGGTCAGCATTCGCTCGCGCCACTTTCAAAGCATCCTCGCTAATATCGAAAGCCTCCACCACAGGAAAACGCAGATTGCGGGCAAGCGCCACGGCAATGCATCCACTGCCTGTGCAGGCATCGAGCAGATGCAGATCCGCATGGTCACCAAGGCTCTTGAGAACCAGTTCAACCAGCTCCTCGGTCTCCGGGCGAGGAATCAGCACAGATGGATTCACCTCCAGGTCGAGTCCATAGAATCGCGCGTGGCCAATGATATATTGAATAGGCTCATGGCGACGCAGGCGATCCAGAATCCCGGCCACCTTTTCGCGCATGAACAGCGAGAGGGGTTCATCCTCATGCAGAACGATATCCACCGGGCGCCACCCCTTCAGATGCTCAAAAATCAGCCGGATAATAGCCTCGGCCTCACCGCGTCCATACATCGGCACGAGCTGCGAGCGCAGCATCCGCAAAGTCTCTTTCATAAGCACAAAATTAAGGAAATTCCCGCGAATGCCCAAACGGAAACCGCCCCCGGATACAAACTCCGCAGATAAAAAAGCAACGGCTGATAGCGGGTGAATGAAAAAAAAGTATTACCTTTGCAGGCAGAAAGCCCTGATGGCGGAATCGGTAGACGCGCTGGTCTCAAACACCAGTGGAGCAATCCGTGCCGGTTCGACCCCGGCTCAGGGTACAGAAAAGAGGATTCTCACCGCGAGAGTCCTCTTTTCTTTTTTTCGCTTCTGGTAACTTATTAATATGCTTGCAGATAAGTTTAAGAGCCTTGTTCAACGGAGTGGTCCGATATTTGTGTAGGTCGCATATAATGCTTAACTTTGCATCATGACAAAAAATGAATTTCTCTCAAAATTGCGAATCGCAGTAAATTCTTTTGCACCATTTGTATCTACTAATGATGGTCAGTGGGTTGTAAAAGGATTCATAGATATATATAGACACATATACACAATATCTACAGACACAAAGGTCGTATCTAAAATCATAGAATTATATATTTTTCCTCTCTTATTTAAGTTTGCCCAAGATAACGGACTAAAATTAGAACTCACAAAAGAACAAAATTTCTATCCAGATATAACGTTCATTGACAATGAGGGGAATTTATTTGCTGTTGACCTTAAAAGTAGTTATCGCAAGTCATCTACACGAATTAATGGCATGACTCTTGGTGCGTTTACGGGTTATTTCCGTAATCGTCAAAGCACCAAGAATGTAACGTATCCTTATTCTTCTTATCAAGCGCATATTGTCTTGGGTATTATCTATAGTGAGAATGATGATCTCATTGATGAACGCAAGTCATATAATTTGGATAATCTTGATGAGATTATATCAGTTGTAAAGGATATAACTTTTTTTGTTCAAGAAAAATGGAAAATAGCTGTAGATAGACCAGGAAGTGGTAATACCAAAAATATAGGTTCAGTATCATTGATTAAAGATTTAATCAATGGAAATGGTTGTTTTTCTGATTTGGGTGAAGAAGTATTCGATGATTATTGGACAAACTACTTGACTCCTGACATGGCAAAGAAGGCTGAACTTGCAGAACCATATTACAACAATTTGACAAGTTATAAAAAATTCAGAAATATACAATAGAATGCAACAACCCTCTTTATTTGCTGAATCTGAAATTCAACTAAAAAACAAATTCCCATCTACAAGGTATCAGGGTAGTAAGGCTAAATTTGCAGATTGGATTTGGCATGAAATTTCACATATATCATTCCAAACTGTATTGGACGCCTTTGGGGGAACTGGTAGTGTCGCATATAAATTAAAAGACAATGGTAAAGCTGTAACGTATAATGACATCCTACCATTCAACTCAATAATTGGTAAAGCGATTATTGAAAATGAATCAGTATTACTAAGTGAATCAGACATTAATCTTATATTAGAAGAGCGAAAAAATATAGAGTATCCCACATTTATTGCTGATAATTTTAAGGATATATATTATACTGATGATGAAAATCATTGGCTGGATATTGTAAGATATAATATTTCTACAATAAAGAATGAGTATAAAAGAGCTATTGCTTGGTTTGCTCTTTTTCAGTCATGTATAATAAAGAGGCCATATAATCTATTTCATCGAAAAAACTTATATGTACGTTTGATGGATGTTAAGCGATCCTTTGGCAATAAAAAGACATGGGACACTCCTTTTGAAACTCATTTCAGAAACTTTGTTCATGAAGCTAATAATGCTGTGTTTAATAATGGCGTAGAGTGTCATTCCGTAAATACGGATGCTTTGAACGTTGACTCTAAATTTGATTTAGTTTATATAGACACTCCGTATATAAACGACAAAGGCATCGGTGTTGATTATGCTGATTTTTATCATTTCCTTAATGGCCTTGTCTATTACGATAATTGGGCGAATTTAATTGACTTTGAGAGCAAGCACCACAGACTTAAGCGGCAATATAACATATGGTCAGACAAAGACAATATAATTAATGGATTTGTTCAATTGATTGAACATTTTGAAAATAGCATATTGGTTTTTTCATATCGCTCTAACGGAATCCCATCTATTGAAAACATTGTTGACATCCTGATAAAACATAACAGACACAATGAGCTTCGTTATTCTCGTGATATTAAATATGCGCTAAGTGATACAAAATCAAAAGAAGTGTTAATCATATCCTATCCTCAATAATTAATATCGGTTCGCCTGGCTTTGGAATCCAGTGACGCATTTCCCACAACCTATCCAAATCGGCCAAGATTGGTTCTAATACGGTACGGTTAGGGGTACAGAAAAAGAGGATTCTCACCGCGAGAGTCCTCTTTTCTTTTACCCTCACCGCGTAACCCATTGCCCTGCCCGCAGATAAGTCAAGGTGACTTCAGGGTCTTATTCAGATGTTCAGATAATTGGCCGATATTTGTGGATATCATGATTAATAGCTATATTTGTACTATGAAGCAAAAACTCACGATAGAATCTCTGATAAATGAAGCTGAACATTTCTGTGCAGTTAATTCAGGAGTTTATAAACCTGAGTTATTTGGGGTGACTGACGGAAAGGCTGTCGGAACGTTTGTAGAACATCAGTTCCAGGAGTATCTTGAGGATAGGTATGACTTAATACGAGGTAATTCGGCAAATGGTTTGGATTTGCCGTCTGTAAATACGGATATTAAGGTAACATCCATAAATCGCCCTCAGTCAAGTTGTCCATATAAAGATAGTAAGCAAAAGATATTTGGATTAGGATATAATTTGCTGATTTTTGTGTATAAGAAACATGACGATCCTACGAAAAAGATGGGTATGTTGGATTTTGTATCGTGTAGTTTTATAGATAAGAATCGTACAGCCGATTTTCAAACCACAACCGGGATCCGCAGAATTATCGCTAATCAAGGGAACCAGGATGATATTTTTGCTTTTTTAGTGGAGCATAATATACCCGGCGATGAGATATCTTTGTATAGGTTGGCTGGAGAAATCCTAAATAATCCGCCTCATATAGGTTATTTAACCATATCAAATGCACTTCAATGGAGGCTTCAATATGGAAGAATTGTCTCATTGGATGAGACTGTCAGCGGCATAGAACAGATTATCAAATTGCCAAAATGAATAATTTGATTGGTCAAATACGAAATCTTAATTTTAGAGAGGCTAATACCATTATACGAGGACTTAGTGGTATTGTCGAGTTTTTCGCTTCGGATGAAGAGAAGTCAGAGTTTATCTCTAATTACTGCACAGGTACAAGCGTTGTCTGTGAAGACCGAGTATCTTATGGTGATTGGCAAACACCAATCCCATTGGCCGAAAAAATATGTGAAACTCATATTTTAAGATATGGGAATCCTAATGTTGTCATTGAACCTACCTGTGGTTTGGGTGCTTTTGTCTTATCGGCATTGCAGACATTCCCTGATTTGTCGGAAATTCATGCAATAGAAATAAACGCACAATATACTGCTGAATTAAAAACAAGATTGCTCGTAAAAGCCTTAGACACTCATTCTGACAGGCATCCAGATATTTATATCTATAATGCTGATTTCTTTGAGTTTGACTTCACTCGTATAATACAAAAATGCAGGCTAAATAATTGGAACTTAGCAGTTATAGGAAATCCGCCTTGGGTAACCAACAGTGTCCAAGGCAAGGCCCATTCCAAGAATCTGCCAATCAAGAGAAATAGTTACGGGCTTAAAGGAATAGATGCTATTACAGGCAAAAGTAATTTTGACATCAGCGAGTATATTTCGTTACATTTAATGAAACTATCGCAGGTGTGCAACGGTGGCATTTCGTTTCTCCTGAAAAACTCTGTGATACGTAATATCTTAATGAAGCAACATGCCGAGAGCCTACAGATTGGAAATATTGAGCAAAGATTAATTGATGCCGCTTCAGAGTTTAATGTTTCAGTTGACGCATCCTGCTTTTCTGCCAAGTTTAACTGTACTTCTTCTTCGACTTGTGCCGTTAAAGATTTTTATTCAGGTCAATTTATTAAGGAATACGGATGGAGCAACGACTCTTTTGTTGCTGATACAAAATTGTACGGATATTTTTCTAAATATGACAAATCATCAACATATATCTGGCGCTCAGGAATTAAACATGACTGTGCTTCTGTTGTAGAGTTGTCCTTATTAAATGGAGTGTTAGTCAATGGCTTTGGTGAAATTGTCCGTATAGAGGATGATATGATTTATCCGCTATTAAAGAGTTCGGATATCAATAAAAATCAAACCGATTCAATCCGCAAATTCATAATAATACCTCAACGGAAAGTTGGCGAGGATACCTCTTTGTTGGCAACGACACATCCTCTCACATATGCGTATCTTTCTAAATACGAAGCGGAATTTCGTAGTAGAAAAAGTAGTATATATAGAAACAAGGATAAATTCAGTATTTTTGGCGTAGGAGACTATTCTTTTAGCCCATACAAAGTATTAGTTTCGTCCTTATACAAGGACATTCACTTCTTATTGGTTTCGCAATTTGCGGGAAAGCCTATAATGGTTGATGATACATGTTATCAACTTGATTTCGATAATTATGAAGAGGCAAAATCTATTTACGATGCTCTAAACAGTCAGGAGATACAATCGTTACTACAAGCCTTGGTCTTTAAGGATGCCAAACGGGTTGTGACTAAAAGCCTGCTGATGAGATTAGATTTAGCTCAGGTGTGCAAGGATAAAGGTCGAAAGGTAAACTCGCAAAGATTAATCAATGGTTCTGTGCAACAGTTATCTCTATTCGATTAGTTGGATATACTGACTCTGGTTTGGATGGCGAGTATGTTTTCCTAAGAATCGGTTGAGGTACAGAAGAGTAAGTCAAAGTAAGAATCAAGCGAAAGTGTGTCAAAATGGGAATACGCTACGCGCCACCGGCGCCGGATTCCTATTTTGACACACCTGTCTTATTTCTGTCGGTTGTGGCCGGGGTGACGGCTGTTCAGCGGGAGTTGATTACTCGTGTTTCGGCTTCGTCAATCTCTTGCTCGGTGGGTTGGTAGTCGGCTGGCCATTGCGATACTTGCGAGGGGCGGCGTCCTTCTATCTCCCAGTCGAAGGGATAGAAGTGTGCATTCGGGTTGCGCCAGGAGGGACGACGCAGGGCGTACACTATCAAGGGGAGCGCTATGATTACTCCCACACCAACGACGATTATGCCTACGTAGACCACGGGGGAGCCGGTCGTGATCTGTGCCGGGGGAAGATAGGAGAGCACCAGGGCAAGCAGCGCACCGAGGATGCCCAGGCTGCAGACAATGTATTCGCCAACCTTGCCGCCGGGCACTCGGAAGCCGCGCTTCTTCAGCGGTTGTGTGCGACGCAGACGCATGAAGGCTCCGTAAATCATTATGACCATAACGAGGTAGATGATAGTGGCCATCTGCGACATTATCTGATAGGCGCTCTCTACGGTCGGAAGCACTATGAGCAGCAGGCAGAGCAGGGAGACGAAGACACCCTCAATCAGGAGGATGGGGACGTTGGCTCCATTCTTGTTAGTCTTCTGCAGGGAGCGGGGAAGATAGCCGGACTGTGCGACGGCCATAAGGCCGGTGGAGGGACCGGTGACCAGCGCGCTCACCTGGCCGATTACGCCGAACATGATGAAGAGAGCCATGATGTTGCCCAGCCATCCGAGGCCGAATGAGCCCCACAGGGCTTTATAGGCCACGAGCAGTGATTGCAGCAGGTTGATATCCTTCGAGGGGATAACCAGGCCTATGACGATAGTGCCAAGGGCGTAAAGGGCTACTATAATGAGGATGGATAGGAAGACGGCCCGGGGGAAGTCGCGGGCAGGGCGTCGCATGTCGTTGATATGCACGGCCTGAATCTCCATGCCGGCGTAGAAGAGGAATATTGATGCGGCCAGCACGATGGTGCCGACGTTGGAGAAATCGGGGAAGAAGGAGACGTGAGCTAAGGAGAGAGGTTTGCCCATGCAGAAGTATATGATGCCTAACAGAATCAGGATTGCTCCGGGGATGATGGTGCCCAGCAGTCCGCCGTAGGTGCTGAGCAGGTTGGCTTTGCGTTGTCCGCGAAAGGCATTGAGCGTGGCCAGCCAATAGACGAGCATCGCTATGATGAGCGTGTAAAGTTTATTGGAAGCGAGAGCTTGGTCGAAGCTCTCGGGCCAAAAGATGTAGGCGAGGGAGACGGCTGCAAACATCAGAACGGTCGGGAACCAGATGACGACTGTCTGCCATTCCAGATACATGGCCGTCCATCCCCAACGGGGGCCGAAGGCTTCCGCCACCCAGCGGTACAGGCCGCCGGCCTTTGTGTAGGTGGAAGCCAGCTCGGCGCACACCAGAGAGAAGGGGAGCAGGAAGACGGCGGCGGCGAAGAGGTAGTAGAAGATTGACTGCACACCATACTTGGCTTCGGAGGGGAGTCCGCGCAGGCTGAGAATCGAGGTGACTATCATGATGGCCATGGCGGCCATGGTCACGGTGCCTCCGGCGGTGGAGACATGCTTGACACGTCCGGAGGGGGTGACGGGAGCTGAGTTGGGAGTAGATTTGTTTTTCATAGCGAGAAGATAGTCAGGCGAATGCCTGCGGGGGATTCCCGAAAGCATCCGCCTGTGGATGATGTTTTTTTATGATTACTATTCTCTTACGGGGAATGCCTGGGCGATGCGGGTGCCTACTTTGTAGTGCACGCCGGGCTGGGCTGTGATGCTCACGTTGGAGTCGCGCTCGAAGACCATCACAATGTCAGAGCCGCCGAACTGGAAGTAAGAAATCTCTTCGCCCTTACGCAGGGTGACACCCTTTTCGGCAGTCACTACGATTGAGGATACCTGAGCCATGCCCATCGGCAGAATGGCCACCTTGCCGATGTTTGACTGAAGCACGATGAGGCCGCGGGTCTGGATGAATTGATAGCCGGCTTCGTCAAGGGCACTCAGCTTGCGGCGCACGATGTGGGTGCGCCCCTTGTCGTCACCCTCGATGGGCACAGCTTCCACGCCCAGCCAGGTTGCACCCTGAATGACGCGCGCCTCTATCACCTTGCCTCCCACGGGGGCATGCTGGCGGTGGTAATCGGTCGTGTTCAGGAACTGGTGAATCCAGATGCCACCCTTGAAGTCGTCCTTGTAGTCACTGCCCTCAAGCAGCTCCTCGATGCTCCATTCCAAGCCCTTGATGTAGACCTGGGAGTCGGCATTTACTTCCCATTGGCCGTCGTTGGTGGAGTCAGCCGGAGATACAATTACATGGTCATCATTGATGGCGGCGATGGGTCGGTAGCCGGGTTTCACGCTGCGGGCGAAGAACTGGTTGAAGGTTTTCCAGCCACCCTTAGGCATTTCGTAGTCGCTCATGTTGTAGCGCGGGGAGTCGTAGTAGGACTGCACAGCCTCGTCAGTCAGAGATTCGGGTGAGTCCATCCACATGCCAAGCGAGACAACAAACTTGCGCATCCACTCTGACAGGGGGGAAAGCGGGGGCATCACATTATCCTTGAGCTTGCTGGGGATGATAGGGGTCTGGAGCTCCTTGACCGGGCTTTGGTCAAGCAGGAAGTAGAACATGGTCACATGCTGATAGACGATGTCACCCTCCGGATCCTCTTTAGGCACCCAGTGCAGGTTTGACTCACACCAGTCAAAGTAGTCGTCAAGCGTGCGGATGTTTTCGTACTCGATTGTGTTAAGTTCATGGCAACGGTCAAGAGCTTTTTGGAATTTGTCATGCCAGCCGTTCTTGTTGATAAGCTCAATAAGTTCGGCCACAACGGGAGAATAGTGTTTTTCAGACATTGTACTAAGAATTAAGAGTTTGTAGAATGCGGGGTTCATTCCGCCATCTGATGTTAGAACATGCAGGGGCAACGTTTGTTCATGTTGGACTGAAAAATATTTCGCTTTCCGCATTATTCGGTTAGTCCTTATTAGTCCATTTCTCCGGGGCTGTGCTGTCGTTGACGGGTGAAGTCAGGATTTTTCACTACTTTTGCGTTGTGATACACGCGGACACGGATATATCGGAGTTTCCCGAGGGTGTGGAGCGGGGTGCTTCGCCCGGTTTCTCTTGCTATGTGATGCAGGGGGAGCATGGCCCGCATCGGGTGGGCACGGTGCAACGTTACGACCGTCGCTTTCTGGTAAAGAGTCTTCGCGAAGAATATGCTGACAGCCACATTCACCGCCTTCAGCTTCGCAAGGAGTTCAAGCTGCTGCTTGAACTGAGCCATCCGGGGGTGGTGCGAGTCTATGAGTTGTGTGACATTCCCGGGGTGGGCTACGGCATTCTTATGGAGTATGTGCAGGGGGAGACGCTTGCTCAGTTTCTTGCCCGCAAGCCGGGACGCAGGTTGCGCCGGCGCGTGGCCGGCAAGATGATGGATGCACTGGAGTATCTGCATTCGCGCGGCGTGGTGCATGGAGACCTGAAACCCTCTAACATAATGGTCACCCAAGGGGGAGAGGTGCGACTGATTGACTTCGGCTTTGGAGATGCGGCTGACTATGCGCTGCTGAAAGTGCCCGGAGGCACGCGCGCCTATTCTGCCCCTGAGCAGTTTGAGCCGGGATATGTGGCCTCTCCTTTGGCAGATATATATGCGTTGGGGAAGATCCTTCGAGAGCTTAGGCCTGGTGTGGGGTTAATGCTCCTGGCAAGGAAAGCCTACAACAGCAATCCGCGCAAGCGCCCCTGTTCGGTGTATCGTCTGCGCCGGGCGGCCCGTCTCCTATACTTTGTCGGCATATGCGTTGCCCTGATTGCTGCGGCGGCTTTTGCGTTGGCGATGATTGCCGGCAATCGAAAGGTTGCGGAGGTGAACGTTGTCCCCACGACGCCTTTGCATGACACAGTGTATATCGAACGCGAGGAGGCCGGGCACCTTTCTGCATCCGCGCCTGTTACCGAGCAGCCTCAGGCAAGCACTCCTTCCCGGTCAGCGGAATTGGTGCGATGGGACAAGAAGCGGGATAAATTCGCGCGGGAAATGAAAGGGTTAGCCGATTCACAGCTGGCTAAAATGCGTGAGGCGGTCGCAGACCATGCTCCTCAATCGCAAGAATATATGGCGACGGTTAGAACGCTGTTTAATGAATATGCGCTCACGTATGCAAACGGAGTGCAGCAATTTACTGACAGTGCGCCGGCTGAATGGCTCCAAACGGGCATTCATCAACTTTCTCCCGCCAAGCTTGGATATGGCGCGCAATACGATGAGATGCTGCAGTTGGTCAACGCCCGACCTGAGCAATGAGGCTGAATGTAATCCCTTTTTGTTTACCGGCGATGTAGGGTCGGCGCATCTGTGTATGCAAATCGAAGACTTCTCCATAGAGCGGCTCACCTTGCACAAAACATGCGCAGGAAACCATCCATCCCTCGCGCAGTTTGGAGTTGATATTCTCCAATACCTCAAATTGCATATCCCCTTTATACTCAAGTCTGACCTCGCGGTCCGGCAGCCAACGGAGCTGAATCTGCTGCCCCGGTGTGAGCTCTCCCGCATGGAGAGTCAGGCCCTCTGAAAAGCCGGAATCCACTCCCCCTTCGGCAGAATACGCACGGCAGAAGGCGGCATAGCTTTCAGAGCCGCAGTAGCGGGCAAGGATGTTGAGCGTGGAGATGCGGGGCAGTTGCCACCCTTCGATGTAGCCCCACATGCGTTTGAGAGTCGTGACGCTCAGTCGCTCGCGGGTAGCGAGTTCGATGTCGGCCTGCAGTCGGTCGAATTGAGCCGGGGATGCGAGCGGCTTGCCGTAGTGGGCACCCACCCGGCGTATTAATTCCAGAATGAAGGGATCGTTATGCGGGGCTTTCAGTGCCATAACCGGGAATAATGATGAGGGTCAGCCTGACCTAATCTTCAGGCTGACCCTCGGGTGTATTAAAGTTCTTCGAGGAGCTTTTTCAGCTCCGTGTCAGTCTTTTGCAAGCGGTCTTTGCAGAATTTCAGCAGCTGCATTGACCGGGCGGTGTAGGCCGCCAGATTGTCGATGTCGCAGTCATCAGCCTGCATTTTTCTGACAATGGTCTCCAGCTCGGCGATTGCCGCGGCGTAGGAGGTGGGAAGCGGTTGCTCAGCCATAATCAGAATTCACAGTTACCCGGGAAGCGGGGGAAGGGGATGACGTCGCGGATGTTCTGCATGCCGGTCACGAAGAGCACGAGGCGCTCGAAGCCGAGGCCGAAGCCGGAGTGGGGCACGGTGCCGAAGCGGCGTGTGTCGAGATACCACCACATGTCCTTCATGGGAATCTGGCGCTCTTCGATGGCTTTCATCAGCTTCTCATAGCTCTCCTCACGCTCGCTGCCGCCGATGATTTCGCCAATCTTGGGGAAGAGCACGTCCATGGCGCGCACGGTGCGGCCATCTTCGTTGAGCTTCATGTAGAAGGCTTTGATTTCCTTGGGGTAGTCGGTGAGGATTACGGGCTTGCGGAAGTGTTTCTCCACGAGGTAGCGCTCATGCTCGCTGGCCAGGTCGATGCCCCACTTCACGGGGAACTCGAACTTCTGTCCGCTCTGTTCGAGAATCTCGATGCCTTCGGTGTAGGTGAGGCGCACAAATTCCTCTTCACACACATGCTTGAGGCGGTCAACCAGCTCATTGTCATACATCTGAGCGAGGAATTCAATGTCATCCTTGCAGTGCTCCAGGGCGTAGCGCACGCAGTATTTGATGAACTCTTCGGCGAGATCCATGTTGTCGCGGATATCGTAGAAGGCCATCTCGGGCTCAATCATCCAGAACTCGCAGAGGTGGCGCGGAGTGTTGGAGTTCTCTGCGCGGAAGGTGGGGCCGAAGGTGTAGATATTGCCCAGGGCGGTGGCACCAAGCTCACCTTCGAGCTGGCCGGAGACGGTGAGCGCAGCCATCTTGCCGAAGAAGTCCTGAGAGTAGTCGATATCCCCCTCTTCGGTGCGGGGAGCATCCTTCACGGGCAGGGTGGTCACCTGGAACATGGCGCCTGCACCCTCGCAGTCAGAGGCTGTGATGAGCGGAGTGTGGAAGTAATAGAATCCCTTCTCGTTGAAGAAGTTATGGATTGCGAAGGCCAATGCGTGGCGGATGCGGAGCACGGCGCCGAACGTATTGGTGCGGGGACGCAGATGAGCCTTTTCGCGCAGGAATTCGAGCGTGTGCCCCTTCTTCTGCAAGGGGTATTCGGCCGGGTCGGCAGTGCCGTACACCTCCAGCTCCTCGGCTAGAATCTCTACGCTTTGACCCTTACCCTGAGAGGGAACCAGCGCTCCCTGAACATGCAGGGAGGCACCGGTGGTGATGGGCTTGAGTTGCTCCTCGCTGAATTTGTCAAGCGGGAAGACAATTTGTATGTTCTTGATTGAGGAGCCGTCGTTGAGAGCCACGAACTGCACATTCTTGTTGCCACGGCGGGTGCGCACCCAGCCCTTGACATCAACGGTCTGTTGCTCGGCGGGGATGGCTCCCTCAATCAGTTGTTTAACGCGTGAGCGTCGGATATCTTTCATAGGTCAGTGTTTATTCAAATGTGCCCTTGCGCAGGTAGTCAACTTCCTCCTGAGTGAGGTAGCGCCAGCGGCCGCGGGGCAGGTTTTTCTTAGTGAGACCGGCGAAGTAGACGCGGTCAAGCTTGGTCACACGGTAGCCGAGATGCTCAAAGATGCGGCGCACGATGCGGTTGCGGCCGGAGTGAATCTCAATGCCGGCCTGATTGCGGTCGGTGTCGGTCACGTAGCTGATTGCGTCGGCGTGAATCTCGCCATCCTCAAGCTCAATGCCGTCGGCAATGCGCTGCATGTCATCCTCGGCAATGTCCTTGTCGGTCCAGACGTGGTAAATCTTTTTCTTGACGTAGGAGGGATGGGTGAGCTTGGAGGCCAGGTCGCCGTCGTTGGTGAGCAGAAGCACACCGGTGGTGTTGCGGTCCAGACGGCCTACGGGGTAGATGCGCTCGGTGCAGGCATTCTTAACCAGATCAAGCACAGTGGTGCGGCCATTCGGGTCGTCGCTGGTAGTCACGCAGTCCTTGGGCTTGTTCAGGAGCACGTAGCACTTGCGTTCGGGAGTCACTACCTTGTCCTCGAATTCCACAACATCGTTGCGGGTGATTTTGGTGCCGAGTTCGGTCACGACTTCGCCGTTAACCTTCACCAGGCCTGCGGTGATGTGCTCGTCAGCCTCACGGCGTGAGCAGACACCGGCGTTGGCCATGTACTTGTTCAGACGAATCGGTTCGTTAGGATCGATATCCTCAAGCACGTAGTCAATCTGCTTCGGGCGCGGAGTGAATTGCTTGCCGGGACGGGGCTGCTGGAACTTGCCGGGACGGCCATACTGGTTCTTCTGGCCGTAGGGACGCTGCTGGCGCTGGCCATAGGGCTGCTGACCGTAGGGACGCTGTTGGCGTTGCTGATAACCCTGCTGGCCGTAAGGGCGCTGCTGCTGACCATAGGGGCGGGGCTGACGCTGCTGGTAGCCCTGCTGCTCCTGGCCTTCGCGCTGCTCGCTGCCCTCTTCGCCTCCCTGCTGATACTTATTGTAGCGGGGACGATAGTTCTGTTGCTGCTGGCCGTAAGGGCGCTGCTGCTGACCATAGGGACGGGGCTGGCGCTGCTGATAACCCTGCTGGCCATAAGGACGCGGCTGATAAGGGCGCTGCTGGCGGGGCTGGTAACCCTGCTGCTCCTGTCCCTGCTCACCCTCAGCGGCAGGACGCTGCTGATAACCCTGCTGGCCATAAGGACGCGGCTGATAAGGGCGCTGCTGATAACCCTGCTGACCATAAGGGCGGGGCTGGTAAGGGCGCTGCTGCTGGCCGTAGGGACGGGGCTGGCGCTGTGCGGGGTTGAATGAGTTCTGTTCCCCATAATTTACTTTCTCATAATGACCATCGGAGCCTTCCGCTGCGGGTGTCGGTGCTACGCCGCCGATGCGCGGACGCTTGGGTTTCTTTTCTTCTTCCATAATGAATTAAGAGGGATTGCTACAATTTTTCCTTCACTGACGACGGCAGCCTCGCGCTGCTTTCGCATGAAGGATTCAAGTATTAGAATCTTGTGTGAGTATAATATAATTGTTTTCGTTTACTGCGATTAAGAAAGTGTGCAGTCAATGCAAATAACGTTTGCCTCGACCTCATGGTTGAGCCGATGTCAAATGCCTGCACAATTCCGCTGCAAAATTACGAAAAAAATCGGTAACAATCAAGATTTTTCGTTGACGCCGCAACGAAATAAAGTAACATTTAAGCGCGCTACGCGTTAAAAACTATATGGACGACACAGCAATAAAAATAGAGACACACCCGTGGCCACCCTTCGTTCCCGCCGGAGCAAAGGTGCTGATTATGGGTACGTTCCCTCCGGGCTCACATCGCTGGAGCATGGATTTCTATTACCCGAACCGCACGAATGATTTCTGGTACATGATGGGATTGATTTTTCATGATGACCGCAATGCACTGCTCTCTGCTGATGGTAAACAATTTGATTTGCAAGCAATTAAGCGCCTTCTGACGACGCATCATATCGCGCTTCATGATACCTGCCGTCGCATCCGTCGCCTCAAAGGGAATGCCTCCGACAAGCATCTCGAAGTGGTGGAACCGGTGCCACTGCGCGCCCTGCTCTTCACGATGCCTGACTGCCACACCATAGCCACCACCGGCGAAAAAGCCGCATCCGTAATCGCCGGCTTAACCGACACACCCCTTCCCGCCATGGGAACCCGGGTGGAGGGGCCTGACGGCCTTCAGATTTGGCGAATGCCCTCCACCAGCCGCGCCTATCCGCTCCCCTTAGCCGAAAAGGCAGCCTACTACCGCAGACTCTTCCAGGCTGCCGGCATCCTGCCGGGCTAAAGCTCCCATACCCCCTTCATCCTGGGATGTGACAGCACTGAAACACCGACAAATGCCGCCTCTTAACCCTCTGAATCACAATAAGAAAACGAAAAAGAAAAGGAAAATGCAACCATGAATTTGGTGGATTGAAAAAAAATAGCTAACTTTGCACCGCAAAACACCGAGAGGCGTAAGCACCGGATTCGTTAGCTCAGCTGGTAGAGCACAACACTTTTAATGTTGGGGTCCTGGGTTCGAGCCC
>CANSAP010000028.1 GCA_947644715.1 uncultured Bacteroidales bacterium | reverse complement strand
GATTTTCGCGAGTCGAAGAGGGAGCATAGCGGGCTATGCGACTGATGAAACTCGGCGAAAATCACCAAAATTTACCTTTGTGATGAAACCAAGAATGATTCAAACAGACTCAAAAGTGAAATTCGGTTTTAATCCAAACACACTCTTAACCTACATGGGATTTCTTTCGTCTCTCAAAGATAGTATTGCCGACACTCTTTCGGAGTTTACCTCTGATGACTGTTCCGATGCCCGCACATCCCGTCAGGCGGCTGTGCCTCCACCCCCGCCCGCTCCGGCCGGGGGAATACCCTCTCCGCACGATGAGTCATCGGTGGAGGACAGCCCCCTGTCCCCGCGCCTTACGCGGCTAATTGATGCAGCCGTGGCCGACGGCGAGATTACCGACATGGAGCGGGGTGTGCTCGTGCGCAACGCCCGGAAAGAGGGTGTGGACATGGATGAATTCGTAATGGTGCTCGAAGCGCGCCTCTACGAAAAACGGCAGGAATTGCTGGCCCGCCGCGCAGCCGCCAAACCGGCCGCCGTGCCTCCCCCTCCCCCCGTCGCCACATCCGCGCCGCAGGCTCCCATAGTCCAACGGCAAGTGGCTCAGAAGTGTCCGGCCTGCGGAGCATATATTGACCCAACCACTACCCGCTGCCCGGAATGCCGGATAAACTATTCAGCCCTGACCAACTGCGGCACGGCTGCCGAGCGCCTCGACCGGATTATGTGCGAGATTGAGAGAGAGCGTCCTGCGGATACTTCCTTCTTCCGCTCCTTCTTATCCAATCAGATGGCTCTCATGGGGGGTGACGCCATAACCAACCGCAAGAGCACGGCCATAGCAAACTTCCCGGTTCCCTCCAATAAGCAGGATATCTTCGACCTCTTCGCCTCCTGCGCCGCGAAGTCCAAGCATGACGCAATGCAATACACCGGCGAGGAGTATATTCTCTGCGGGGCTTACAAGCGTAAGGCCAAGGAGATTCTTATTAAGGCACGCATAATCATGGCCGACGAGCCGGAAGTGCTCGCCCGCCTCGAACGTGTGGCCAAACAAAACAAAATTAAAGCATAAGACGCATCATGGGAATATTCGGAAAAGGCAAAAGCGGCGGCTTGATGAACGTAATCCGCTGCAACGAAGATAATTATCTCGTGTGGAAATGGCGTCCCGAAGGGCAACCGACGGATTCCACATCCCGCGAGAACGCAATTCGCTACGGCTCCTCGCTGCGTGTGCGCGAAGGTGAGGTGGCCGTATTCTTCTACCGACAGAAGAACGGACTGCTGCAGGATTTCATCTACGGTCCGCATGACAGCATCCTGAAGACTGACAACTTCCCGGTGCTCGCCTCCATCGTTGGTATGGGCTGGGGTGGAGAGTCACCCTTCCAGGCTGAGGTCTATTTCATTAACATGGCCGAAGTGGTGCAGGTGAACTTCGCCGTGCCATACTTCGATGTCTTCGACCCCCGCTTCCTCGACTTCTCGGTGCCGGTGGCCGTCGGTGGCAGCATCACCTTCAAGATAACTGATCCGCAGGCCTTCATCAAGGCTCACCGCCTGATTAATTTCACTCTCGAGCAGCTGCGCGAGCAGATTCATGATGCCGTCAAGCGCCGCGTAAAGAACGAAGTGATGTCAGCTCCGGCGCGCGACAATTTCCCCGTCGTGCAGATTGAAAGCCGCATATCCACCCTCAACGAAAGCATCGAGCAAGCACTCCGCACTGACCTCGAGGACTTCGGAGTCTCCTTGCGACGCCTCGACATAGGCCGCATCGATATCGACAAGAGTTCCCCCTCATGGGTGGAGCTGCGCGAGATGACCGCCGCCCAACAGAAGGCAACCGTGATGGCTCAGACTCAGGCCAACGTGGAGAACATTCTCCGCACCCAGGAAATCAATGCCCGCAACATGGATGAGACCCTGGCCATTCAGCGCGAAGAGATGCAGCGCGCACAGCGGCTCCAGACGGAGACTCAATTCATCGGCGCCCATGCCCTGAACCGTCAGGCGGATGTCCTGGGCAAAGCTGCCGAGAGTCTCGGAAGCGTGGGCGGTTTCGGCGAAGGTGCCGGCTCAAGCGGCATAAATCCCGCACAGTTCATGACCGGCATGGCCCTGGGGGGTGCCCTCGGCGGACAGATGGCCGGCATGGTCAACAACATGGGTCAGCAGATGAACACGCAGTGGCAACAGGCAGCCGGAGCCACCCAAACACCCCCGCCGATGCCCGGCAGTCAAGAATACTTCGTGGCGCAGGGTGGCACTCAGACCGGCCCCTTCTCCCTGCAACAGCTCACGGCTATGGCCGCCGCCGGCCAACTCACGCCACAAACCCTCGTCTGGACTCAAGGGATGCCCTCCTGGGAGGAGGCTGCCACTCAGCCGCCACTCGCCCACCTGTTCACCCCGGCTCCCTCCTCAATGACACCGCCCCCAATGCCCGGAGCAACACCACCCCCAATTCCCTGATCACCCTATCTAACAACTAAGCCTATGAGTACCGATTTCAGCAGCCTCGACAAATTGATGGAACTGGGCATGAGCATGGCTCTCGCCCGTCAGATGATGGACACAATGAACTACACCATGGAGCACACCCGAGTGGCCGGAGTGAATGCCACTCCTGCGCAGCAGATGCCCTCCGCCGCGCAGGAAACCTGGTATGCCGCAATCAACGGCCATCAGGCCGGCCCGCTGAGCTACTCCGAACTGAAAGCACTCGTCAACAACGGCAGTCTGACAGCCAACACCCTGCTATGGTGCCCCGGAATGACAGCATGGAAGCGAGCCCTTGACCTCCCGGTCATAAACAAACTCCTTCTCCTGCGCAATTGACACAAAAAGGGCGTGAAGTAAAGATGTCTTCACGCCCTTTTTGTGTCAAGCTTAATAAAATCGGGGCTAAATTTTGATTGTTTTAATTCTTTTTTATACCTTTGCGTGGTCAGAACGCTTTCAACGACACTGCACTTATTTAACAATACTTCTCTTTCTGCTTAAATTATCACATTCATTACATATTCCATGAAAAAGTGTTTTCTACTCTTGACTGCCTTGCTGATGGTCTTCACGACCCTTCAGGCTGCCGGCAACCGGACGGAAGCCCCACGGCGTGCTCCCGCCCAATCGGGCAGAACTCTCGGCACAGCTACTCTCGGTAGCGCCGAAAGCAACACCCTCCGTTGCCCCTACATCCGCACATCCGGATGGAACAACCCTTTCACCACCCCTTTGGAAGCCACGTCTCTCAGCAGACCATGCCCCAACCGTGCCCCTCTGTTTGCCGCACCGCTCAATGTAGAGCTTCGCGGCGTGCTCATTTATGACAGTGAGCTGGGCGGAAACAACGGCAACTATTTCGGTGTCTACGACGTGCCCGTCAACAGCTGCTCAGGCCTCAACCGCGTCTACATAAATGACAATCTCAGCCAGGGCACTTTCTATGACGGCTCAAAACTCTATACTTATGTATTGGAGTTCTATCAGAGCGTAATCCTGGATGCCCGGCTGAACGTGGTGGATGCCAACACAGGCGAGACTCTTCAGCAGCTCTCCTGCTCAAAAGATTATCAGGCTCTGACGGCCACTTACCTCCCCTCTATGGGTGCAGGCATAGCCTATGCCACTGTGGCCGCCACCGGCAACTATGCCCTCATCAAAATCGGCCTCGACGGCAGCGTGACCCGTCTGGCTGACACCGGGGCCGAAGACTATGTGGGTGGTCTGGCTGTGGATGATGCCGGAACCATCTATGGTCTCTCAGCCGCCGGCACTCTCTACACAATCAACCCCACCACCTGGCAGCCCACAAAGGTGGGTGACACCGGCATCGTCGGTCAATACATCTCTGCCATGGTCTATGACCCCACCTCACGCCTGCTGCTGACCAGCAGCTCCCCCTACTATGGCAACGGCGCTTTCTATTCGATTGACCCGGCCACTGCCACTGCATCCATGCACTATGAATGGGACCACATCGCCGAGTTCGGCGCCCTCTTCATCCCCTCAGGCACAGCCGAGGCCGGTGCTCCCGCCACCGTAACTGACCCGGAGCTCTCCTTCACCGAAGGCTCCCTCTCAGGCACCATCTCATTCACTGCTCCCACCTCCACCTATGACGGCACCCCTGCCTCCGGAGCTGTCACTTATCACATCCTGGCCGCAGGCAAAGAGGTGGCCACAGGCTCAACCACCTATGGCGCAGGCAAAGTGACTGTGCCCGTCACCATGAACGAGCCCGGCGGATATATCTTCGAGATTTACTGCTCCAACAATGTGGGCGACGGCCCTCACCAGCGTCTGCGCGCCTACGTAGGCCCCGACACTGCCGGTGCCGTGAAGGAGGCTATACTCAAATATGACAACGGCTCCCTGAGCCTCTCCTGGCCCGCTGCTCCCGCAATGAATGACGGTTGGCTCGACACCGCAAAACTCACTTACAGAGTGACCCGCTACGTCAACTCAACCCCCACCGTAGTGGCTGCTTCCACCTCCGCCCTATCCTTCTCGGAGACATATGCAGTGCCCGATAATTCCCTGGAGTCCATATATTACACCGTCGAGACAATCTACGACGGCACGGCTATGGCTCCCACCAAGTCCAACAGCGTTGTGCTCGGTGTGGTGACACCCCCCTATTCCCCCGACCTCTCTACGGCCGAGGGAGCCAACCTGTTCTCAATCATCGATGCCAACGCCGACGGCTCAACCTGGTTCTACTCCACGGCGGCCGGTGCCGGCGCTATGGTATATCGCTACCACACCCAGAATGCGGCCGACGATTATCTCGTGCTCCCCGCCGCCCGTCTTGAGAAAGGCAAGATTTACTATCTGAACTTCATGGCAGGCACTCACACGGCCAATTATCCCGAAAAGGTGTCGGTCTACGTTGGTCGTGCTCCCGAAGCCTCTGCCCTGACCGAGTGCATCCTGCCCCCCACTGACGTTACTACCTCTTACAGCGCGGCCGGCGCCACAATCGTGGGGGATGCCATGGAGTGCTCCTTCTCTCCCGACGAGTCCGGCAACTATTACTTCGCCATCAAGGCCTGCTCCGAGGCCGGCAGCTATAATCTCTATGTGGGTGACATAGCCATCTCAGGCGCTACTTCGCTCGCCGCTCCGGGTCAGGTGACCGATCTCACTCTGACGGCCGACCCCACAGGCGCCGAGAAGGTGACCGTGAAGTTCCGCGCTCCCTCCCTGAATATCGGTGGCACCACGCTGAGCTCGCTTGACAAGGTTGAGGTGCTTCGCAACGGCGTTTCGGTCAAGACGCTGACCCCCGCCGTGGGGGCTATGGCTGAGTTTACCGATGAGAACACCGGCTCAGGCACAGTGAATTACTCTCTGATAGCCTCCAACAGCGAGGGTGAGGGTCGCGCCGTGACGGGCAGCGTCTTCGTCGGTGTGGATATTCCCGAAGCTCCCGAGGCTGCCACCGTGCGCCCCGGTGCCGACTTCGGCGAAGTGATTGTCGAATGGACTCCCGTGACCAAGGATATTAACGGTGTGCCTCTGACAGATGTAACCTACATCGTAGCTCAGGCCGGCGATACCCAATGGGTGCCCGTTCAAAGCGACATTACCGGCAACAGCGCCACACTGCGCATCTGCAACGCCGACGCCGCTCAGAGCTTCGAGCAGTTTGCCGTCTTCCCGGTTAACAGTGCCGGCACCGGTGCCGGTGTGCGCACCCCCCTGACCTGCGTAGGCTCACCTTACTCAATGCCTTATCGCGAAAGCTTCGAGATTATCTACGTCGGAGGCTATCAGACCATGACCTCGATTATCGGCACACAATACATCTCAGGCAGCCCGAAATTCCAGCTGGCCTCCGACACCTCCTATGACAACATCAAGAGTCAGGATGGCGATAACGGCTACATGACCTTCTCTGCAAGCGCTGCCGGTGAGTGTGCCCGTCTGCTCACAGGCCGAATCCATCTTGATGCCGATGCTGCAAATCCCGCCTTCAGCTTCTATTACTTCAAGTTCTCGAATACTGACCGCAACACCCTTAAAGTATATGTGGATGAGGGTGACGGATTCAAGCCGGTAGGTTCAACCGTCAGCACCGGCTCCGGCACGCTGAATGCCTGGAACCGCGTGAACGTGGATATGAATGCCTTCAAGGGCAAGGATATCCAGGTGGCAGTCGAGTTCACCGCCACTGTCTATAAGGAAATGGCCGTAGACAATTTCTCTCTTGCTGAACTGCCTGACAAGGATCTGACCGTAAGCGTCTCCGCAGCAACCAACGTGAGCGAGGGTGAGAACCTGATTCTGACCGCCGTTGTCAGCAACGAGGGCCGCGAGAACTACGCCGCCGGCTCCTATGGCGTTGACTTCATCATCAACGATGCCGTGGTGGCCACCATGAACGGCTCCGCTCTCACCTCCGGCGGCTCCCGCACCTTCAACACCGTTTACAAGGTGCCGGCAGCCGGTCCCGAGACTCTCACGCTGCATGCCCGCGTAAACACCGGTGCCGACGACAACTGGGAGAACAACATGTCAGCTCCGTTCGTAATCACCGTTGACCTTCCGGACTATCCCGCTGTGACCGACCTGGAGGGTACAGTTGCCGAACAGGGTGTTCAACTCCGCTGGTCAGCTCCCGACTATGCAGGCTTCACCGAGCCTTCGGTCTTCGACTTCGAGTCTTGCGATTCCTTCGCCACTATGAACCAGGGCAACACTGAAGGCTGGACCTTCCTCGACCTCGACGGTAGGATTGTGGGTGGCTTCAACGGCATTGACATCCCGAATGTGCCTGACACCGAGCCCTCATCCTTCTTCGTCTTCGATGCCACCGACTCCTGCGTGGCCGGCAGCACCTTCGCACACACCTTCCTGGGCCACGACGGCAGCTCCAAGTATATAGCCGCTCTCTATAACTACGACCTCAGCCAATGCGACGACTGGGCAATCTCTCCCCTGCTCTCCGGCCGCGCGCAGACCATCTCATTCTTCGCCCGCTCTTACAGCACCGAATATCCCGAGACCGTCGAAGTGCTTTACAGCACCGGCAGCCTCAATCCTGAGGACTTCAAGTCGGTTGAGGTGTTCTCCGGCATAACCACTGATGCCAACAACACCTGGAGCCGCTACAGTTGCAAGCTCCCCGAGGGTGCCAAGCGCTTCGCTCTGCGCTTCATCAGCGCCGACTCCTTCATGGTGATGATTGACGATGTGACCTTCTCAACACCTGATGACAAACCGATCACTCTGGTGGGCTACAACATCTATCTCGACGGCGTCAAGCTCAACGACACCCCCGTGGCCGGAACCACCTATACGGCCGAGGCCAAGGAGTTCGGACGCTATGCCGTGACGGCAGTCTACGCCTCAGGCGAGTCCCGCGCATCGAACTTCGTTTACCCGCTGGGCAACTCCGTGGAAAGCATCGGAGAGGCTTGGAAGGTAAAGGGTCTGAAGGGCGCCATCTCCGTGATGAACGCTCCCGAAGACTTCAGCATCTTCGACATGCAGGGTCGCGCCCTTTACACCGGCGCTGCCGAGTATGTACCCGTGCCGACCGGCGCCTACATCGTGCGCTGCGGCGGACGCACCGTCAAAGTGATTGTTAAATAAGACTTTTTACTGACTGATTGTCGAGAGGGTGTCCTGACGGGCATCCTCTCACTTTTTTATCATTGGCGAAGCCAAAATAATTTGCAATTTTTAATTTTTGAAGATGAAAATCTTAAAAAAGATTGTGTAGTTAAAAAATATTTTGTAGTTTTGCGGCATGAATGTGTAGAGAATATTGCGCGTAAAGCATTAATATCGTTTTGCACAACAGTCAACATAAGCAGCAGGCTCACGCCTTTATGTTAGAATAGCATCTCTGTAATAATCCATATTAGCATTTCAAAATCATTCATTACGAAACAGTTTGCTTATGAAAAAATGTTTCCTGCTCTTAGCCACACTGGTCACAGCCCTGTCAGCCGTCGCAGCCTCTCCCGCCACCGAGCTGCTGCAGCGCCGTGCCTCGGCTGCCGACAAGCCTCTGCTGCTTCAGGCCAATCATCAACTTAGTCCGAAGGGTGCCAAGACCATCACTGCCAAAACACGCTCGCGCTTCTCCAACAGTTCTCTGTTCTCGCGCAGGCTGAGCGCCGACCGATTCTCCGTGAAGACACCCGCGTATGCCCCTGCCGCGGCTGCTGAATCCTCCTCGCTGCGCGGCTTGCTCATCTATGACGAAGCCTGGGGCAACAACTCTGCAGCCGGCATCTACAGCCTCAGCGCAACCTCATCTCAGCTCTCCCTCCTCAATCTCTGCGACGGGGTTGCTTCGGGCGCATTCACCGACGGCTCCACGCTCTACGTCTGCAAGCTCGTCTCCTTCTGGGGATTCATAATCAGCAATGACTTCATTGTGATTGACGAAACCTCCGGCGACATAATCTCGCAAGACCCCATTAACGATGCATGGCAGGTGCTCTCCGCCACCTATGTTCCGGGACTTGGGTCAGCCGTAGCCAGCGGCATAGACCTCAACACCGGCGACTATAAACTGCTGAACATCAGCTGCTCCGGCCGATTCTCCGAAATCGCGTCAATGCCCTTCGGCTTCTCCTCCGGCATGACTGTCAGCAAGGATGGCACCATCTATGGCATGACCGGTTCCGGCGACCTATACACTGTCAACACCTCTACCGGCGCCCTGACCAAAGTGGGCAGCTCCGGTGTGGCCTCTGACTATATTACATCCATTGTCTATGACGATGCCGCCTCTCTCATCTACTATCCCACAAGCCCCGAGTCCGGGCTCTCCGGCTTCTATGCCATAGACCCTGCCACAGCCACAGCCACCAAGCGCTACGACTTCGAGACCAACAATGAGTTCGGCCTGCTCTACGTGCCTGCTCCTGCTGCCGCCGACAAGGCTCCCGCAGCCGTGTCCGGCCTCAGCGCTGACTTCGCCGACGGCTCCCTCTCGGGCTCCATTTCTTTCCTTCCGCCGACCACAACCTATGACGGCGCCGCAGCTTCAGGCCCCATCACATGGACCGTAGCCGCCGACGGGCTGACTCTGGCCTCCGGCTCAACCACATTCGGAGGCGCCGAAGTGAAGGCTGATGTGACCGTGCCCTCTTCCGGCTCCTATCGATTCGACGTTTACTGCTCCAACTCCACCGGCGACGGTGCGAAATCCTTCACCCGCCTATACATCGGCAGCGACACACCCTCACCCGTGAGCGACGTGAAGTTTGAATATGCCGACGGCAAGCTCAACGTCAGCTGGTCAGCCCCCACCGGCATCTACGGCGGATATTTCGACCCGGCCGAAGTGACCTACAAGGTGATTCGCTACACTAACGAGGAGCCGACTGTTGCAGCCGAGGCGCTCAAGGGTGTGACCTCATTCAGCGAGAATTACAAGATTCCCACTGACGCCCTTCAGACCATCTACTACTCCGTAGTGCCCACATTCGCCGGCAACACTGCCGCGGCGGCATCCTCAACCTCGCAGACCTTCGGTACCGTTGTGCCCCCTTATGAGGCTGACCTCAGCACCCCCAACGCAGCCGCCGCTCTCACCATTATCGACAACAACGACGACGGCCGCACCTGGGGCTATGACTCCGCGGCCAAAGCAATGTATTATGCTTACAGCGGCGCCAACAACGGCGACGACTATCTCGTGCTCCCCGCCGCCCGTCTGGAGAAGGGCAAGCTCTACCTCTTCTCATTCACAGCCGCGGCCATGGGCGAGGAATACCCCGAGCGCATTGCCGCCTACGTGGGTCGCAAAGCCTCTGCCGATGCCCTCACCACCGAACTGCTCGCCCCCACTACGGTGTCGGTTGCAGCCGCGCTCGACGACAATGGCATCGCAGGCGAAGACTTCTCGCTCCAATTCATCCCGCAGGAGGATGGCGATTACTACTTCGCCCTCAAGGCCTGCTCCGATGTTGACCAGTATTATCTCTACGTATCCGACATAGCCATCTCGGCCCCCACTGATGCCCGCGCGCCGGCAGCAGTCACCGGTCTTTCGCTGAGCGCCGACCCCCGGGGAGAGCCCAGCGTGACCATCAGCTTCACCGCTCCTTCACTCGATGCCACCGGCAATTCTCTTTCCTCTCTCTCGGATGTCTCCATCTATTGTGACGACCGACTGGTGAAAAAACTCACGCCCGCTCCCGGCGCGCAGGCCTCTTACACTGACACCCAGGCTCCCGAGGGTGAGGTGACCTATCTCGTAATCCCCTCCAATGAGTATGGCGAGGGTGTGCCCGCATCGGCCAAAACCTACGTAGGCCTCAGCGTGCCTGCCGCTCCCGCGTCAGCCACCGCCGCTCCCGGCTCTGACTTCGGTGAGCTTGTGCTCACATGGAGCCCCGTCACTACCGACATCAACGGCCGCCCGCTCACTGATGTGACATATGCAATCTGCCAGGTGGTTGACGGTCAATACTGGGAAGCTGTGCAGGAGGGGCTGACCGAATGCACCTGCACGCTGCGCGCATGCGCCGCCGATGCCGAACAGACCTTCGTGCAGTATGGCGTCTTCCCCGTGAACGACTATGGCACCGGCTCCGGTCTCAGCTTCGGCGTGATGCCCGTGGGTGCCCCCTTCACTCTCCCCTACACTGAGAGCTTCACACTCGAAACTCCGCTGGGCATCGGCAATGTCTCCGACGGCGCTGAATGGTCAGTGCTCTCCGAAGAGTCTCTCGCACCGCAGGATGGCGACGGCGCATGCGCCCTGTTCACCGGCTCCGCCGTGGGTGACAGCGGCAGCATCTTCACCGCACGCATCATGATTGATGCCGACGCTGAGAATCCTGAGTTCTCCTACTACTATTACGGACTGAACCAGAATGACCACAACAAGATTCAGGTAATTGTCAACGACGGCAGCGGATTCGTCACCGTGGGTGAGCCTGCTGACCTCTCTGCCGGCCTCTACAACCGTTGGAACCGCGTGGCCGTTTCACTGGATGCCTACAAGGGTAAAGCCGTGCAGGTAGGTATCCGGGTGGATATCGTGGACTTCGCTCAGGAGGTTATCGACAACATGTGCCTGAAGCAGAACCTGGATCATGACCTCACATGCGACCTCTCCGCTCCTGCCGAAGTAAAATGCAAGGAGACTCTCCCCCTGACCGCTTATGTCAGCAACCTTGGCGGCTATCCCGAAGAGGGCTACTCCGTGACCTTCTACGTTGACTTCAAGCCTGTGGCTACCATCGCCGGCGAACCCCTCGCCGCCGGTGCCACGAAGAAGATTACGTATGCCTACGAGGTGAGCGCCGATGCAGCCGAAAGCCTCGACGTCTGCGCCATCGTCAACTGCCCGGACGATGCCGACTATTCCAACAACAGTTCCAAGCATCTCTCGATTGCCGTGGAGAGTCCTGACCTGCCTGCCGTGACCGACCTCGGTGGCACCTCCGATGATTCCTCCGTAAATCTCTCCTGGAGCGCCCCCGACTATCAGGGTAAATATGAGTCTTTCACCGAAGACTTCGAGAGCCTCGACTCTTTCGCAACCATGGATCAGGGCAACGCCGGGGGCTGGACATTCCTGGATCTCGACCAGAGTCCCGTAGGTGGCTTCAACGGTGTGGATATTCCCAATGTGCCCGTGGGTGAAAAGAGTTCCTTCTTCGTGCTCGACAATTCTTCAGCTGAATTCAATTCGACTTATGCCACCCACAGCGGCACGAAGTGTCTGGCCGTGCTCTTCAACTATGACTCGAGCAAGAACGATGACTGGGCAATCTCTCCGGAACTTTCCGGCGCCGCTCAGACCATCTCCTTCTTCGCCCGCGCTTACAGCAACGCTTATCCCGAAACGCTCGAAGTGCTTTACAGCTCCACTGACCGCGACCCGGAAAGCTTCACCTCTGTCGAGACCTTCCGCAACATCTCAACCGATGAAAGCTGCTCCTGGACTCAGTACAGCTTCGAGGTGCCCGCCGGAGCCAAGTACTTCGCCCTGCGCTTCATCAGTGAAGACACCTTCATGCTGATGATTGACGATGTGACCTACGCCGCCCCCGGCGCCAAGCCCCTGGAGCTGACCGGCTACAATGTCTATCGCGACGGCATTAAGCTCAACGCTGCGCCTCTGACGGAGACCTCCTACACTGATTCCGCTATCATTCCTTACGCCTGCTACACTGTGACCGCTCTCTACACCTGCGGTGAGTCAGGCGCCTCCAACCGCTTCTATCCGAATGGTGTCAGCGGCATCGAGACGCTCACAGACCGTCTGAGTGTGCGTGGCCTCAAGGGTGAGATTGCAGTCAAGGGTGAGACCACATTCAGCATCTATGACTTGCAGGGTCGCCTGATTTACTCCGGCGGCGCAGCCACAGTGCCCGCTCTGCCCGGCGCCTACATCGTCAGCGCCGACGGCAAGAACCTCAAGGTAATCGTGAAATAACCTCTCATACATAGCTCTTCATTCGGGAGTCGTGCCTCTTGCGGGGCGCGACTCCTGTTTTTTGACGTCTCTTGGATATGCAGGGGATTTTTTGTAATTTTGTATTCCTAATTGCATTATTATGGATTCATGTTCCGACGCCTGGCGCGTCTCCTTTCATACTCTCGGTTGCAAACTGAATTTTGCCGAGACCTCCACGTTCGGCCGGCTGCTGACCGAGCGCGGGTGGGTGCGTGCGCAGCCGGGTGAGACGCCCGCACTCTGCCTGGTCAACACCTGCTCAGTCACGGAGATGGCCGACAAGAAAGGTCGACAGCTCATCCGTCAGCTGCACCGCCGCTATCCGCAGGCACGCATCGTCGTGACCGGCTGCTATGCGCAGCTGAAGCCTGAGGAGGTGGCCGGCATCGAAGGGGTGTCGCTCGTGCTCGGACAGGCTCAGAAGGCTCGCATGGCGGAGTTCATCGACTCGCTCATGCAGCAGGCGCCGGAAGCGAAAGTGCAGGTTGACGACTTCAAGCAGATTCGGGAGTTTGTGCCCGCTTGTGAGCGCGGTGACCGCACCCGCTACTGGCTGAAGGTGCAGGATGGTTGCGACTATTGGTGCTCCTACTGCACTATCCCGATGGCCCGCGGACGCTCCCGCTCCGCCACCATCGAGCACTGCGTGGAGCAGGCCCGGGAGGTGGCCGCAAAGGGTGGCCGCGAGATTGTGCTCACCGGCGTCAACGTGGGCTGCTTCGGGCAGGAACGTGGCGAGGACTTCCTCTCGCTCATCCGCGCCTTGGATGTGGTGGCCGGGATTGAACGTTACCGCATCTCCTCTATCGAGCCCAACCTGCTCACTCCGGAGATAATCGAATACGTGGCCGGCTCGCGCGCTTTCATGCCTCATTTCCATGTGCCTCTGCAAAGTGGCAGCGACGAGGTGCTGCGCCTCATGCGCCGCCGCTATGACACTGCTCTCTTCGCTTCGCGCATGGAGCTGATACGCAAGCATCTGCCTCAGGCCTTCATTGGCGTGGACATCATTGCCGGCGCCCGCGGCGAGAATGAGAGCGAGTGGCTTGCCTCGCTGGAGTTCGCCCGCTCGCTCCCGGTGCAGCAGCTGCATGTGTTCCCTTACAGCGAGCGCCCCGGCACACGTGCCCTCGACCTCGGAGGCGCCGTGCCGCAGGAGGAGAAACACCGCCGTGTGGCCGAACTGCTGAAGGTGAGCGAACAGAAATATGCCGACTTCATGCGCCGGGCCGAGGGGAATGTGCGCCCCGTGCTTTGGGAAAACCCGCATGACGACACCGGGCTGATGCATGGCTTCACCGACAATTATCTGCGTGTGGAGGCACCCCTGCGCCCGGAGCTGATTAACACCGTAACCCCCGTGAGGCTCGGCGCCCCGAAGGATGCCGAGTGTCTTGCGGGCGAAATCATCGAGCCATGAGCAAGACCCGGATTCCTTTGCTGATGCGCATTCTGTTCGCGCCGCTCGGGTGGTTGCTCTCTCTGCTCGGGCTGCTCCCTTTCCGGGTGCTGTTCCTGCTCAGCGACCTGCTCGCCTTCGTGGCCCGCGACCTGGTGCGCTACCGCCGCCCCTTGGTGCGCGCCAATCTGCGCATCGCCTTTCCGGAAATGAGCGCCGAGGAGCACCGAAGGGTGGAGCGAAAGTTCTACAATCATTTGACCGATTACTTCGTGGAGACCCTGAAGTTCCGCTCCATGTCAGCAGCCTCGCTGCGCCGCCACATGGTTTTTGAGAACACTCAGCTCATCGACGAGACCCTGGCCTCGGGGCGCGACATAGTTATCTACACCTCTCACTTCGGCAACTGGGAATGGATCACCTCGATGGGACTCTGGTGCCGCGAGTCGGAACATGCCCGCTTCAGCCATGTCTACCGCCCGCTGCGCCAGCCCTGGTTCAACCGTTGGTTCCTGACGCTGCGCACCCGCTACAACGTCTCCATCCCGATGAAGCAGGTGCTGCGCCAACTGCTCACCTGGCGCCGCGACGGCACCCGATTCATCACCGGCTTCCTCTCTGACCAGAAACCCTCGCACGCCGGCAAGGTCTTCACGGTGCCTTTCATGGGGGTCGACACACCTTTCATCGGGGGCACAGAGGAATTAGCTGCCAAGCTCGACGCGACAGTGATGCTCTTCGACACCCGTGTGCTCGGTCGCGGCCGCTACAAGTCGACCATCCGCCTGCTGACCGATTCCCCCCGCGCCCTGATGCCGGGTGAACTCACCCGTCTCTACGCCGCCAACCTCTCGGAGCAGATTCGCTCCTGCCCCCCTGCATACCTCTGGAGTCACAACCGTTGGCGCCTCGACAAAAAGAATTTGGTCGAGAACAATTTTTAAGTTAAATTTGTAGTCTCTTATAGAAGATGCCTTCAGGCAATTAGAAACTGTTTAAGTTTATGTCGGAAATATTTTTATAGCTTGTTATCAATGAATTTTGAGGCTGTTTTTGGCGCTTTTCGCCGAGTTTCATCGGTCGCATAGCCCGCTATGCTCCCTCTTCAACTCGCGAAAATCACTCAAAAACACCTCTCAAAATTGCATTGACATAAACTTAAACAGTTTCTAAGAGGTTATTTAATTCTATAAGAAACTTTTACGATTTATGATTCGACTACGCCCCCTGCTCATAGCGCTGTGCGCGCTGCTCACCCTGCCGGCTCTCGCCGCGGGGAGCGACACCATAGCCACCCTCACCGGCAAATATCTCTTCCTCAACCTCCCCGGCGATGCCCTCCAGCTCATTCCGGAGTCCACGCGTCAGGACATGGTTGACTACTATGATGCAGGCAAAACATATACCCCTCTGAACTCGCTGCGGGGCGAGTGTCAGCTGCTCTCGCTGACTGACACTTACGCCAAGGTGCAGGTCACGGGCGTGAGCGATGTGCAGATGTGTGCACTGCCGCAGGGGCGCAGCCGCGTGGCAGCCGTGGTCTACACTGTGGATGCCGGCGACAGCCCCGACTCGCAACTCATGTTCTATAACGACCGGCTGCAGCCGCTCCCCCTCAAAAAGTTCTTCAAGGAGCCTGACCTTCAGTCCTTTATGGCTGACCATAAAAACGACAAGGCGTTGCAGCAGCTCGTGCCGTTCCTGCTCCTCTCCTATCAACTCAACCCCACCCCCGGCGGGGCCACTCTCACCGCAACTCTCAACATCAAAGGCTCGATGACGGAGGAAGACTATGCCCGCATTGAGCCGTATCTAACCACTCAATCAATAACTTACACCTGGGACGGCAAGAAATTCGCCCTCCCCTCCAACCGATAACCACGCTAACTAATGAACAGACCCGTACGCGTACGCTTCGCCCCCTCACCCACGGGGCCCCTTCACATCGGTGGTGTGCGCACCGCCCTCTTTAACTATCTTTTCGCCCGCCGCAACGGGGGCAAAATGATTCTCCGCATTGAAGACACTGACTCTCAGCGCTTTGTGCCCGGTGCCGAAGACTATATTATCGAGAGCCTCCGCTGGCTCGGAATCGGCATTGACGAAGGTGTGGGCGTAGGTGGCCCCCATGGTCCCTACCGCCAGAGCGAACGCCGCGAAATTTACAAGAAATATGTGGATCAGCTGCTTGAGGCTGACCGCGCCTACATAGCCTTCGACACCCCGGCGGAACTCGCCGCGGCCCGCGAGGCAACCCCCAACTTCCAGTATGACGCCTCCACCCGCTTGCAGATGCGCAACTCCCTCTCCATGCCTGCCGAGGAGGTGAAGAAGCTCATCGACGAGGGCACGCAATACGTTGTGCGCTTCAAGATTGAACCGGGGCGCGACGTCGTGGTCAACGACCTGGTGCGCGGCAAGGTAACCATCAACTCCTCTATCCTCGACGACAAGGTGCTCTATAAGAGTGCCGACCAACTCCCCACCTATCACCTCGCCAACATCGTGGATGACCATCTCATGGAGGTGTCCCACGTAATCCGCGGCGAGGAATGGCTCCCCTCCGCCCCCCTGCATGTGCTGCTCTATGAGGCCTTCGGCTGGACCGACACGATGCCTGAATTCGTGCATCTGCCGCTGCTGCTCAAGCCCGTGGGCAACGGCAAGCTCTCCAAGCGCGACGGCGACAAACTCGGCTTCCCGGTCTTCCCCCTCGATTGGCATGACCCCGCCTCCGGCGCCCTCTCCTCCGGCTACCGCGAGAAGGGCTACCTCCCCGAGGCCGTAGTGAACTTCCTCGCCCTGCTCGGCTGGAATCCCGGCGACGACACTGAGGTGATGAGTATGCAGGAGCTGATTGACAAGTTCTCCTTCGAGCATTGCTCAAAGGCCGGCGCCAAGTTTGATTACAAGAAGGGAATCTGGTTCAACCATGAATACCTGAAGGAGATGGCTGACGACCGTCTGGCCGAACTCTTCCTCCCCATCCTGGCTGAGCATGGTGTGACGGATGCTCCCCGCTCCTACGTGGAGCGCGTGGTGAGCCTCGTCAAAGGGCGCATCGACTTCCCCGCCGACCTCTGGCGCGAAGCCGACTTCTTCTTCGCCGCCCCCACCGAATATGCCGAAAAGGATGTGAAGAAACGCTGGAAGGAGGGCACTGCCGATATCATGCGCGAGCTGATTGGTGTGCTCGAAGGTATTGAGGACATGACTTCGGCCAACGCTGAAAAAATCGTGCTCGGCTGGATTGCCGACAAGGGTTACCACCTGGGCAACGTCATGAACGCTTTCCGCCTGGCTGTTGTCGGTTCATGCCACGGCCCCCACATGTTCGACATCACTGAGCTGATGGACAAGCAGGAGGTTATCTCCCGCATACGCCGCGCCATCGAAGTGCTCGGATAATACTCTGAATACCAATGGTCTATATTAATATAGGCACAAATCTTGGCGACCGCCACTCCAACCTGCGCCATGCGCTGGAGGGGGTGGCGGCCCGCTATAATATAGCCGCGCTGAGCGACATCGTCGAAAGTGAACCCTGGGGTTTCGAGAGCGCCAACTGCTTCCTGAACATCTGTGCCGCCTTCGAGACTGCGGATACCCCTCTTCAGGTGCTCGATGCCATGCAACAGATTGAACGCTCCATCTCCCCGGCCTCTCATCGCAACCCCGACGGCTCCTATGCCGACCGCCTGATTGACATTGACATAGTCTACATTGACGGCGTGCAGCTCAACACCCCCCGCCTGACCCTCCCGCACCCTCACCTCGAAGACCGCGACTTCTTTATCAACCCTTTCCGTCAGGTGCAGAGCCGGCTAAAGCAGGTCGACGGTCAGAGCATCGAGCAGCATCAGATGCCGCTCGGGGATTGAGATTCTGATTCCGTTCTCACACATCAGCCGCCCCGCAGCAATGTGCGGCGCGGCGGCCTGACGCAGACGCCCGAGCGCTTCCGAACCGAATCGGGATTCATACTCTCTGCAATCTATCCCCTCGCAGGTGCGCAGACGGGTCATCACATATTCCTCGCGCAACTCCTCATCGCTCAGCAGCTCCGGCTCGCAGAACAGCTGCGGCTCCGGCTGAGCATAGGCTCTGATATATCCTTTGACATCCGCCGGATTAGCCCGACGCACGCGGAGCCCGTCATAGCTGTGCGCCCCCGGTCCCAAACCAAGATAGGGCGCTCCCAGCCAATAGGACCGGTTGTGGCGCGAATGCCGCCCGGGCAATGCGTAATTGCTTACCTCATAATGCTCATAGCCGGCTGCCGCCAACTCTTCCCGCAAATACTCATACATGGCTAAGCTCTCCGCCTCAGGCAACTCCTGCACACGCCCCTGCCGGCGCATGACGCTCAGTGCCGTCCCCTCTTCCCACATCAGCGCATAAGCCGATACATGCTCCGGTCGCAGAGCCACAAGCTCACTGACCGAACGGCGCCAGCTTTCAGGCGTCTGACCCGGCAGCCCGAAAATCAGGTCAAGACTCACATTCCCTATACCCCGCAAAAGCTCATAGGCATGACGTGCCTGAGCCGCCGTATGCCGCCGGCCTATCCTCCGCAGCTCCGCATCCTCGAAACTCTGCACCCCCATACTCACGCGGTTCACTCCGGTTCTGAGGAAGCGCTCTACCAACTGCGGAGTGACATCATCCGGATTAACCTCCACCGTAAACTCCTGCACATCGCGCAGCAGGACGTCGGCGCGCAGCCCCTCCACCAATTCCTCAAACTGCGCGGCAGGGATTAGCGACGGAGTGCCACCACCTATATATATAGTGTCCACCCGCTCCCCCTTCAGCTCAGGGAGCCGAGTGCGCAATTCCGCGAGCAAAGCAGACGTAAATTCCGGCCAGGGAGCATTTTTCGCCCCCAGGCTGTAAAAATCACAGTACACGCACTTGCGCGCGCAGAAGGGAATATGGATATAGATTCCGGCCAAAACTGTTTATATAGGTTAAATTTAATTCAATCAAGAAATACAAAAGTTAAATAACGTTAAATCAGAGAGATTTTTATATGTTATATAACAGTGTTTCAGAAAATGTTTGTAACTTTGCAGTGAGTTTTTCATGGTATTAGATTTTAAGGTTAACACAATGGATTGGTTGTCGGGATGACAATCAATTTTTTTATGTACCTACCTCACCTGAAAATACAACGTCCACACGACACAATTAGTACATAGCCGCCTCCATCTTTACCCGAACGATTACCCGAAAAAATTTTTGCTGAATTTTTTCGACTGACTTTTACTGAAAGTACAGACAAAAATACTATCTTTGCATACACAAATACCAAAAAGTCTTTTTTTTGACTACATGACCTTCCGCACATCTTCATATCTGCTTGTCATTCTGTTGGGGACACTCGTTTCTTTCTCTGCCTCAGCAGGTGTGAAGTACGGTTTCAAGCCAATAACTCCTGCCTTTGACTCGGTAGCCGAACAACTTCTGGAAAGGGAATTTTATTTCCGCAGCACTCCGGACGTAAACCAAGCCCTGTCAACCCTGCATCGTGTGGCGGAGACCTCAGGAAACTCCCAGCTGAAAGCGCGTGCAATCTTCTGGGAAGCCCGCACAGGTCAGCTCAGAGGCAAGCCCGACGAACAGATAGCGAAACTGGAGAAAGCCCGCTCCATGTCGGCCCCGGAATATGAATACGACAATGCGTTCATCAACTACCAGCTCGCCGGAAACTACCAGCGGCTCGGAAAATACTTCACCACCTATCAGCTGCTCCAACAAGCCATCCCCGTATTTGAAAAAAGCGATGATGACTACGCCCTGGGCAATGCCTATCTGCTGCTCGCCCTGACCTATCGGGAAATAGGGGAAATCGAGCAGGCCATGGAGAACATTGATGCCGCCCGCCGACATTATGCCCGCGCCGGTTTTCCGCTCAACCGAATCTACTTCTTTCAGGCGCTGACTGAACCGGACGTCGACAAGAGTCTGAAGCACTATAAAATGTCGGCTGCCGTCGGTGCTCATGAACCACCTATGAGTGTGCAGGCTCTCATAAACATCTCCAAGATTTTTCTCGACAAGCAGCTGCCGGACAGCGCTGCATTTTATGCTGACAAAGCAGCCGAACTAATCAAAGGACCGCTGCATGACAACGAAATCTTTCAGGCCATTCTATCCCATCAGCAGGCTGAGATTGCATTGAAAGAGGGGAGATATAAAGATGTAATCACTTATTGCGACTTCATCGAGAAAATCTCAGAGAAATACCCGGGCGAACATCTCGCTCCGTCACTCTACCTCTTTCGCTCACGTGCTCTTGAGTCTCTCGGACGTTTCGATGAAGCCTTCCACGCTCTCAAAAAACACCAGCAGATTCAAGACGAGAACCTCCGTACTCTCGAAGCCCGCGAAATTCCCAAAGCCCGTGAACGCGAGGCTATAGCCAGACAGAAGGAGGTGATTGCTGAGGTGCGCCGACAGGAACAGACTCAACGCAACCGGCTGTATATATGGCTGCTGGCGCTCGGTGTACTGTTGGTTGCATCAGCCGGACTGCTAATATATCTGTGGCAGCGGGCAAAGATTCGAAAAATAAAGAACCGCGAGCTGCGCTCAAATCTGGAGCAACAGATGGCTCTGGCACGCTTCAACCGCGAAAACTTCGAGAAGGACATGCAGAAAAAGGAATGTGAGATTTCAACCTCCGTGCTCCTGCTCTCCAACAAAAATGATGTGCTGCAACGAATCTCCGACATCACCCGCGAGTACAGCGACGCCGGCCGTATTCCTCAGGACTACGTCAACAGTATCAACGAGGCGGTAGGTTCAAGCCTCCGCAACGATGATGATTGGTCGCGCTTCAAGCTTCACTTCGAAGGGGTGCACCCCTCCTTCTTCATAAAGCTCAAAGAAAAATCCGACGAACTGACCGAAAACGACCTGCGTCTCTGTGCCTACCTTCGCATCGGAATGCGCGCCAAAGAGATTGCCGGAATGCTGGCCGTATCCCCCGCCTCCATCAACACCGCCCGCTACCGCCTGCGCAAGAAGCTCGGACTTGGCAAAGAGGACTCCCTCGACGACTTCATCCGCAAAATCTGATTACCGCCCCAAAAGCCTTCTTACACATTTTACTCTCTGATTCAAGCAGGGAGACATAGACTGCGCTCAAAAACCATATAGACAAAATATAACAACGCTGATTTTCAGCTGTTTTTGCTATTGACAATCAACTTATTCATCGTAACTTTACGGCGAGACTAAGGAACCTTCCAGACCTCCAAAAGTAATCAACCAACTTATCCAAGTATGAAGAAATATCTACTCACCCTCCTGTGTGCCGCAGCCATCGCGCCCCTGCCCGCACAAACTGCCTACCTGGAAACAGACTTCTCCGAAGGAATACCTGACACCTTCAAACTCTATGACGAAGATGGACTGGAACCCTCCATTGATATCCAATCCCTGGGATTCACCACAGGCAAACCCTGGATTATTCTCACCGAATGGTCCGGCAACCGGGCTGCCGTCAGCACCTCCTGGTATCGCAAGGCCGGAACCTCCGACGACTGGATGATTACGACCCCTTTCACCGTAGCATCACCGCGCGCAGTGTTGAGCTGGCGCGCCAAATCCGGCGACCCCGATTACCGGGACGGCTATTCAGTCTACATCTCCGACTCCGCCCTCTCCCCCGACGACTTCAAACAGCTCACCCCGGCCTTCTCAACCAAGAACGAGAAAGCAGAATGGACCGAGCGGGAAATATCTTTGGCCGACTATGCCGGTAAACAGGTGCGCATAGCCATTGTCAACAACACCCGCGACCGCCACACCCTCTGGATTGACGACCTGTTCGCCGGAGTGCCCGCCTCCCTGAAAATCACCTCCGGAATAAGCCGTGTCACCGACCGCGAAGGAGCCATCCTTATTTCCGGCACACTCACCAACATCTCTGAACAGGACATAAAGGGCTACAGCATCTGCTATCGTTTCGGCTCAGGCACCCTGTTTGAACACAAATCCAATGCAACCGTGCCCGCCGGCAAGACCGTCAGCTTCGAATTCACCTCCCGCCAACCCATCAGCCGCAACGAGACCCTCCCCTACGAACTTACCGTGCGCTCCGGCGATGATGCCTCCTCCACCTCCGGACTGATTACCTGCTTCCTGCGCCGCATCGTGGCCGAAGAGGTCACAGGCGTATGGTGTGGCTACTGCGTGCGAGGCATAGCTGCCATGAAATCTATGAAAGAGCTGCATCCCGAGTCCTTCCTCGGTATAGCAGTGCATGCAAGCTCCGCCCAGTGGGAAGACCCGATGGACTTCACCCCCTATTCCGACTGGCTGTTCGAATCGCTCGGTATGCCCGGCTATCCCCACGCCACAGTCAACCGCCGCAAAATCCAGACCGGCGATCCCGCCAACATTCCGCTCTATTATTCACAGCTGCAGGAGCGTGAACTCACAGCCGGACTCACCCTCACGGTGAGCGACGTGGATAAGGATGCCCGCAGCGCCTCGCTGCACACGGATGTCTACTTCCTCAACGACACCCCCGAGGCTCAATATACACTCGCCTACGTGCTCATTGAAAACAATGTGCATAAAGATGCCGTCATAGGCGACGACGGCAAGCCCTCTCGTTACAACGGCTACGAACAGAACAACTATTATGGTGATGGTGCCATGGGGGAATGCGGCGGATTTGAAAAGCTCCCTAAGATTATCCCCGGTGCCGACATGACCTACCACGATGTGGCGCGTGCCTTCTGGGGCAACGGATACGATGGCCTGCAAGGCTCTCTCCCCGCCGAGGTTGTCGCCGACCAAGCCTACGGCCACGACTACACCATAACGCTGCCCGACAACATCATGCATGATGAGAACACGGAAATAGCTGCGCTGCTCATAAATGAAAAGACCGGAGAAATCATAAATGCCGATGTGGTGCCTCTTCAGGCTTGGTTCACCTCCATCGAAACCCCTGTTACCCCTGATGCCGACATCCGCTTCTGCGTCTCAGGGGGTGCCCTCACCCTCTGTTCCTCTGAGAACATTGACTCTGTGGCGCTGTTCAGCATTGACGGCCGGCAGGTGCTCTCAGCCACACCCGCCGCGAGCGAGGTCAGCCTCGACATCTCCACCCTGCAGGGCATACACATCCTGAAAGCCACCGCCGGTAATTCCATAATAACCAAGAAATTAACCTTTTAGCCTCCCGGATTATGAAACTGACAAGAATAATATCAGCTCTCTCCCTGACAGCTGCCCTCACTCTCAGCTCAACCACTGCCCGGGCGCAGGAGGATGACCTGCGCATAGCCACGGCTTGGGAACACTCGTTCGATGTGAACACAGGCATACTCAGCGCCAACTTCGTAACCTTCCCGTTTTCAAACCCGATTCAGTGCACCTCCGGACCGAAGCTCAACTTCCCTGAACTTTACAATATCGACCAACCGGTCAGAGTCGGCGACAACTACTATTTCTACTCATTCGCCCAGCAGGTTTACGACTACGATGCCGGCGGCTTCTACTGCTATGACATTGAGGAGAATAACCTCAGGCAGATTGCCGACTACGGTGGCACACCGTCAGGCACTGCCTTCTCCAACCTTTGCTATGATTACACCGACGGAACCATGTACTGCACCGACGGTTTCATGGGAGGCTACTGGCTCGGAGTTCTCGACCTTGAAACCGGACTGCACCGCAAAACCTGCCGTCTGAAAGTTCCCCTCGACCTCAACCATCCTGACTTCGAAGACCATATTTCAACGATTGCCATCAACTATGACGGTGAGATGTACGGACTAACCTATTGGGGCCACATCGTGAAGATAAACAAGTTCACCGGCGAGTGCAAAGTAATCTCAACTATGGATTACAACCCCGACACAGCCTTCATGTACTCCTCTGCCAACCGCCTGTTCTTCGACAACGAAACCGGCGATTGCTACCTCCACCTCTACACCTACGCGGGCCAAATGGAGATTCGCAAAGTTGATCTCGCCACCGGCCACAGCGAGCAGTTCGCACCCATTGAGGATGAGGGCACTCTGCGCGCCCTCTATGGCATCTACCTCCCCTTCCTCGCAGCTGAGCCTTCAGCCCCGGCCGCTGTCTCAGAACTCTCTGTGACTCCGGCTGACAAGGGTGAATGCCGGGCTACCCTTACCTGGACCAACCCCACAAAGACCTTCGGACGCGGCGGCACTCTCGAAGAGCTGGACAAAATAGAAATCTACCGCAACGGCGAACTCGTGCATACCATCGACAACCCGACCATCGGTGGCAGGGAAAGCTATACCGACATCCCCGCCGCGCCTGATTTCTACACTTACAGGGTAGTGGGCTACAACAGCGCCGGACGCGGCGACCGCGCCTGTGCCTCCAACTACATAGGTATGGGCATTCCTCAGATGCCCGCCGAGGTTACCGCCACCATTGACGGCGACCGGGTAAAACTCGCATGGTCTATGCCCGAAACCGGTTCCTTCGACTCATTCATCGACTACTCCGATGTGGTCTACGACATTGTGCGCTACGAGGGTGTTACCAACCCGCGTGAAACAACCGTTGCCGAGGGGGTGCCCGACATGGAATACGTGGATACTCCTGACAAACTTGGCAACTACATGTACAGCATCACGGCGCGCAACAATGTGGGTAAAAGCGAGGCCGGACAATCCCCCTACACCATCTGCGGCCCCGCCATACGCGCCCCTTACGACTTCTCCTTCAACGATACTTACAGCACCGAAACTTGGACCATCATCGACGGCAACGGCGACGGCGACGGTTGGCGTGCCACACAGAACGGTCCCTGGACCTTCGTCCTGAGCAGTCAGTTCAATGCCTTTGTTGGTTACGCCGCGATGGAATACCTCTTCTCACCCCAGGCGCTGCTCGAAAAAGGTAAGCGCTATAAGGTAACTTTCCAGGCGCAACCGGGCAGCGACAAGATTGCCGAGGTGCTCGCAGTCTCTTTCGGCAAAACCCCGACTCCCTCCGCTCAGGACAGCGTCACGCAATTCAACATCGTCAGCAAGCAGCCGGTAAACCTCCGCGCAAACCTGCCTGAGATTCTTGAAACCGGCCACTACCACTTCGGCTTCGTGCACCGCACCGCCGTAGCCAACTATTCCCTCTCGCTGCTCGGAGTCACCATTGCAGAAGACCATGAGGGCTACGCGCTCGTATCCGTCAAGGATGAGCAGGGAAACCTCCTGCCCGGAGCCACCGTCACCGCCCCCGGTCTTGAAAAAGCCGAAGCCGACAAAAACGGAAAATACCTGTTGAGCTATCTGCCTGCCGGCGACAACGAAGTCACGGCAAGCGTGCCCGGCTATTTCGATGCCTCCGCCTCGGTGAACATCACCGAATGGGAAACCTCTCCGCTCGACATCACCCTGCGCAAGCGCCCGCTCCACACCCTCTCCGGCCGGGTAATCGATGCTGCGGGTGACCCTGTGGCCGATGCCTCCGTCACCCTCACCGGATATGCCGGATACTCCGCGCTCACTGATGCCGACGGCCGCTTCTCTCTGCCCGGAATCTGCGAGGCCGAAGGTTACAACATTGCCATAAGCAAAAACCGTCACCTCTCCTATAACAACCTGACCGACATTACCGCTGACCTCGACCTGGGCACCGTGACCCTGGCCGACAACATCCGTGCTCCCCGCTCCGTGAACGCCACCGAGAACTCCACCGAGGCCACAGTTACCTGGACCCGCCCGGCCAACGATGTAATCACTCTCCGCTTTGACGACGGCAGCGGCACTCAGCTCGTGGGTCTGAACACCGGTACGAACGAAAGCGTCTTCGGAACTATCTTCCGCACACCCGCCACTCTGCATGGTGCGCAGTTCTATATCGGTTCCATGCCCGGCAACAACCACTGGAGTGTGCAGCTCTACGTCTTCGACCTCGACGAAGAGGGGAATCCCACCACCGACATTCTCTATCAGAATACCTACGTATCCGTGACCGACGACCAATGGAACACCTTCACTCTCCCCACTCCTGTTGAGGCTCCGCGCGGATTCTATCTGGCCATCTCCACCTACGGCAACATCTGCATAGGCGTTGACGGTGCCGGCGACACTGAACAATACCCCTTCATTCCCGGGGTCAACTGCTTCTCGGCTGACTACACTACCGGCAAGTTTACATATATTGAAGATGCCGGCGTGCCCCACAACTTCCAGATGCGCGCCTTGGCCTCCCCCTACGATGATGCCGACATGCCGGCTCGCAGCCGATTCTTGCGTCAGGCGCCCTCTGCCGCTCCTCGGTATGATGGCGAGCCGCTTGTCATCACCAAGCTTGAGGAGCCGACAGCCGATGCCCCCGCCGCGCCCGCCCGTGTGCTCGAAGAGCGCCTGCGCTACAATGTCTGGCGCTTTGCGGAGACCGATGAGGCCAACGCCGAAGCCTGGACCAAGGTGGGTGATGCCCTGCAAGGTGAATCATTCACTGACTCCGACTGGAGCACGCAGCAGAAGGGTATCTACAAATATGCGGTTGAAGCAATCTATGCCGATGGCGTAACCTCCCCGGCTACTGTCTCCGACATTGTGGGGCGCGACATGCACACCGACCTGACAATCAACCTCTTCACCAACACCCCCGAAAATCTCTGCTCCGGAGCAAAGCTCTCAATGACCTCATCCGACACCCGCTTCCACTACAAAGCCGAGGCCGATGAATCCGGTCGCATTCGCCTCCCCTACACCTGGAAAGGTGTCTACTCCCTGCATATAACCAAAGAGGGCTTCGAGCCTTGGCAAACCCAATTAGAGCTGGCCGATGAACCTTCCTACACCCTCACCGCAACCTTGAAGCAGAGCAAGCATACACCCGTAGGTCTGCGCGTGGTCGACGACGGCTACACCGACCGCCGCACCTTAGCCTGGAACATCCCCGAACTGCTTAAGGAGAGCTTTGAGCAGAATCAGGGTCATCCGGTCTTCACCATCGCCTCCCCCGGCTATCTGGGTTGGAGCTATCTCGATGGCGACGGCGCCCCCACCGGCGGACTCAATTACGTATGGCCCAATCAGTTTGAGCCCATCTCATGGATGACTTTCAATCCTGACATGACCACCCCCTCAATGCTGGCTGACAACCTTATGCCTCACGCCGTCGATGGCGACCAATTCATTCTTGCCGTATCATCAGGCGACGTGGCCAACAACGACTGGATTATCTCGCCCAGACTCTTCTTCACCGAGCCGTTCAAAATGCAATTCGAGGCCTCCGGCTGGAACCCCGAAGCGGCTTCCGAGACCATCGAGATCGGCTACTCCTCGACCGACACTGACCCGGCATCCTTCACCTGGTATTCTCCTCTGCAACTGGATGCGCAGACCTGGACCCAATACATCGCCAACTTCCCGGCTGAAGCCCGCTACGTGGCTATACGCTACGTATCCTCCGGCCTCTACATGGCCATGATTGACAATATCAAAATAGGTAATCCCGAACATATCCAAAACGATAACTGGGGATACTACTACCCCACTTATGTAGTGCCGCAGGGTCCGGCCACCTACGAGATTTTCCTCAACGGCAATAAGCTCGGCACCACCGAACTAAACAACTACGAATTGACCGACCTGCCCAACGGCCACTACCTGGCCGCCGTGCGCAGCATCTACGATTCCGGCTACTCCGATATGGCCTCCGCTGAGTTCGACATTACCATGAGCGGTGTGGAAAACTTCACTCTCCCCGCCTCGGCCATCACTCTGAAGGGTCGCACACTGACCGTCACCGGCACCCACGACCGCGTGGAGCTGCTCACTCCCACCGGACTCTCCATTCCCTTGCGTGGCAACGGCGACTACGACCTCTCAGCCATCCTGCCCGGCATCTACCTGGTGCGCGTCAGCCTCGGCACACAGTCAACTGTACGCAAGATTGTACTCCAATAGTTTCTCATAAGAATAGATAGTGAACAACGAGAGGCCGCGACATTTTATCGGTGTCGCGGCCTCTCCTTATATATGATATATATGCAATCAGGGGCGAGTCAGCGAACCGATTACATGCGCAACTATGGCTGCTTGGTCGGGGCTGCTTATCCCTACGAGTTTCAGGTAACCGTCACCGGTGCTCAGCACGAGCAGCGAGAGGTTCGCTCCTTCGATGCTGCCTGTGGTCATCGCTCCTTTCAGGCCGGCTATCGTGACGCGCTGCACATCAGCCGCACTCTTCACATCCATATCCTTCACCAGCGCCTCACAGAGCTTGTAGGCTCGGTCGGCATCAGCCTTCGCATCCTTCTCCAGCTTCAGCGAGAATCCCACGCCGAGCTCCGGATTCTTCAACACAGCCTCCTTCGAGGTCATCTCTACGGAGGTGTTCATGGGCAGGTCCATCCGGAAGCCCTGATAATCAAACGGACTGTAGTCCACCTCTTCAGCCGCGCGCAGCGCAGGCACCATTGATGCCATCAGCATCAGAATTGCAATCAGCTTTTTCATATGATTCTTAGTATGTTAGAGGCAACAACAGGGAGCATATCCTCCCCGCGTGCCCGCGAAATTTGTTCTATGATTTCGTCTATCGTCAGGGGGCTTTCGTCGGTCTCGGCGAAGAGCATGTCCGGCGGGGTAAGCCTCAGACTCTCCTCATTGAAGCGCTCGCCGAAGCTCAGGCAGACGCCGCGCGTCAGAAACATGCGGGCCACCTGCGGTTTCCCCCGGAAGCCATGCAGAACCCAGGGGACAGTCGGCCGCAAATCCTTATGCACCCCGAGCACCGCGTCATGACATTTGACATCATGGATTATCAAAGGTTTACCCACCCTCTCGGCCAGCTCCGCCTGCCTCTTGAACGCCGTGAGCTGCAGCCACATAGGTGCCCCTCTGAGGGCGTCAAGACCGGACTCCCCTATGGCCACCACCTGCGGATGCTCCGCGAGCCGTTCCAGCTCCTGCAAGAGAGCCGTGAGTGCATCGGGGTCAGAGGGAAGATACCAGGGATGCAATCCGAGCGAATACAGCTGACCCGGCAGAGGTGTCCACCCCTGCGGCGCGGCGCTGACTATCCCGCAAGGATAGGGCGCAGAATGATGTGTATGCAGGTCAAGAATCATGGCACAGGGTCATAGCCGCTTCCTCCCCAGGGATGACAACGGCCTATCCTTTTGATTGCCAGCCAAGTGCCCTTCAGTGGCCCATGCTTGCGCAGAGCCTCGATGGCATACTCGCTGCAGGTCGGGGTATAGCGGCAGGCCGACGGCAGGCAGGGGGAAATCGCAGCCCGATAGAACCTGATGGGAAGAATCAGCAGGAAGCTCACTCCCTGCGACACGGCTTTCAGCACCTTCATCCCTCCTCGTTTTTTTCGGGAGCGTCAGCAGGCTCAGCCTCCGATTTCGGAAACAGCTTCCCTTCGAGGCTTTCCAGCAGCTTGCCCATCTTGGCATGCACCTTCTCAAACGGAACCTCCTCGCTCCCCACATAGACTATGCCCACATGCAGAACCTTCTCCGGACACTCCCGGAGAAACCGGTCGCGCAATCCGGAGCGCTGCAACCGCCAGGCCTCACGCATAAGCCGCCGCAACCGCACCCGCTTCACAGCCCGCTTGAAACGCTTCTTGGGGACATTAACCATCATTTGGAAACGCCCTCCGCGCAGCTCCTCGGGCAACGAAGTGAGATCCACCACCCTGTAAGTCATGCGCAGAGGATAGGAGTATTCACTCTCACCCTCCGCAAACAAGCGGTCAATCATCGTTGTGAAGCACAGTCGCTCACTCTTCGGAAACCGGAGTGAGACACCTGCGGAAGCCTCTTCCATAGAAAATTATTTTATGCAAAATTAGCTAAAAAAGCCTAAATCTCAAAATTGTTTGATTTTTTTTGACATTTTTGCTTGTGCAGTAATTTTATAATACCTAAATTTGCCCGCGAACTCAGAATAGGATTTGACTGAGAGTGTTGAAGTCATCTTGACTTATTTTCAACATACAAAATACAATAAGGAGTGTTAAGTG
>CANSAP010000027.1 GCA_947644715.1 uncultured Bacteroidales bacterium | reverse complement strand
GGATTACTACGCCGCGATACTGCTGGATACGTTCCTTGTTACCCTCTTTGATGCGATAAGCTACTGTGATAGTGTCGCCGGGGCCGAATTCGGGATGCTCTTTGCGGGTTGCAAATGCTTCCTCTGCAATCTTAAGTAAATCCATTGCTTTGATTGGTTGTTTTGGTTACGTTTTGACCTCGCAATATACGCGGCTTCTCTGAAACACGGAGCCTTTTATCTTCTTATGCTCCTGCCTGTCAAGGCGTTTCGCCCGCCAGAGATTACGAAATCGGCTGCAAAGTAAGCAATTTTTTGCCACATACGCAAATTTTTCTCCCCTCTTCTTTGGGAGCAGAACTTTTTTGTATTACTTTTGCTCCAAAATTGCTCCGACCATGAATAATATACACCGTTTTCTTCTATCTATTTCCCTGGCAGGGTGTGCTTTGGGCGCAACTGCACAGAGTCTCGTGTTGCTCCACACCAATGACACTCATTCGCACATTGACGCCGAAGGGGGTGTGGGTGGTGTGCTCCAGCGCAAGGCAATTGTTGACAGCATCCGCCGCGCCGAGAAGAATGTGCTTCTCATTGACGCGGGAGATATCGTGCAGGGCTCGCTCTACTATAAGCTCTTCGGGGGTGCAGTGGAGTATCCGCTCATGAAGCTGCTGGGCTACGACATTCAGATTCTCGGCAATCATGAGTTCGACAACGGAGTCGACGAGCTCTCCAAGTATTACACTAAGGATGGCGCGGTGAAACTCAGCTCCAATTACACTTTCTCCGACCCGGCTCTGAACAGTGTCTTCCGCCCCTGGGTCATCAAGACTATCGGAGGCAAAAAGGTTGGCTTCCTCGGCTTGAATCTTGACCCTGACGGCATCATTGGGGCTGCAAATTCAAAGGGGGTGGAGTATCACGACATTCTCTCAAGTGCCAATGCCACAGCCGCAATGCTCCGCTCGAAGGGATGCTCCACGGTGGTGGCTGTCACTCACATAGGATATACCGATGACACGGGGCGCGACCTGATGACCGATCCGAAGCTGGCCACCCTTTCCCGCGGCATTGATATTATCATCGGGGGGCATTCCCACACGGTGGTAACCCCCGGCGGCAATCTCCCTTGCGTCGTAAATAATGCCGACGGGAAGCCGGTGCTGATTGTGCAGACCGGCCGCTACGGAGCTAATCTCGGCTACATAAAGCTTGACCTCTCGAAGCCGGCATCTCAGGCTGAGGCGCGCATGATTCCGGTGGCAGGCATTGACTCGGCACGCTATGACAAGCAGGTGATGCAATTCCTCGCTCCTTACCGTCAGGCGGTCGACTCTATCAATTCTCGCCGCATTGCCCTGAATGCAGCCGACATGATGAACTCCAAGAAATACGCGGAATCGGTGCAGCTCACAAATCTGGCCTGCGACGTAGCGGCGCTCTACGCTGACCATGTGCTCGACTCCATCGCATCGCCGCAGATGCCGGCGCATGTGGATCTGGCGCTGATGAATTCGGGTGGCATACGTCTCCCCTTCCCTAAGGGGGAGATTACTGAGGGACAGATGCTCTCGGCTTTCCCGTTCACTAACCGGATGGAGATTGTGGAGCTGACCGGGCGCGACCTGGCCGCCCTTCTTCAGCAGGCAGCCACGCAGGGTGGCCAGGGGCTGAGCGGTGATGCGCTCGTCAGCCTCTCTCCCTCCGGCGAGGTGCAGGGTATTCTTATTGCCGGCGAGCCGATTGTGCGTGACCGCAAGTATTATGTGGCCACACTGGACTACCTGGCCGACGGTGGCGACTATCTGGAGGAGTTCAAGAAAGGGCGTGTCCTGTGGAGCGACGACAAGGATTTCTGTGCCCCGATGATGCAATATATCGTCAATATGGGCAAAGCGGGTATCCCGGTGAATCCTGACCCGCGTCCCCGTTTCATCACCGGCGAATGAAGCATCTGCCCGCGCTCATTTTTCTGCTGCTGTTGGCGGCATGCAGAGGGGGGAATCCCTCCTCTGAGCCGGCGCGGACGGATATGAACGCTGACCCTGAGCAGCTGTGGGTTGACTCAGTGATGCGGGGGATGAGTGTGGAGGAGCGTGTGGGGCAAATCTTCATGCCGGCCACATTCACCACCGACGACCCGGCCACGGTGCGCCGCCTGCTGAAGTATGTGGCCGACGCCAAGATAGGCGGAGTGGTTTTCCTGCGTGGCGACACAGCCTCGATGCATGCGCTCACCGCGCGGCTGCGCTCCGCCTCACGGCTGCCTCTGCTGCTGGCCATTGACGCCGAATGGGGATTGGGAATGCGGCTGCGGGATGCCGAGAGTTTCCCGCATAACAGTGCGCTGGCGGATGCCTCGCAGGAACAGATGCGCGACTACGGGCGGCGTGTGGGGCGCGATGCCGCCGGGCTGGGACTGAATATGGTGCTCGGACCGGTGCTGGATGTGGCTGAATCCGGTTCCGTAATGGCCGACCGTTCCTTTGGTGCTGACCCTCAAAGGGTTGCCGCTCTCGGGGTGGCATATGCACGCGGGGTTGCAGAGAGCGGCGTGATGCCGGTGGGCAAACATTTTCCCGGCCATGGAGCCACCTCAACTGACTCGCATCGGGCGCTTCCGATAATCACCCGCAGCCGCGAGGAGCTTGACAGCATTGACCTTCTTCCCTTCCGCAGGTATATCGAGGCGGGGCTTCCCGCTCTTATGGCAGGACACATGGCTGTTCCCGCACTCAGCGGCGACAGTACTCCGGCATCCATTTCACCGGAGATTCTCACCCGATTGCTGAGAGGTGAAATGAATTTCAAGGGATTAACAATAACCGATGCTATGAATATGGACGCCCTGGAGACCTCCTCCGGGCGCTATGTGGCGACACTGCTGGCCGGGGCCGATATTATTCTGGTGCCTACCGACACCCATGCTGCCGAGCAGGAGATTATGCAGGCATTGCGGGAAGGGGTTATCTCCCCTGCCCTTATCAACGACCGATGCCGGCGGATTCTGCTATATAAAAAGAGGGTGTCCGGTGAGTAACAGTTGATCAAGAATGGTCATGCAGGCCATAGCCTCTACCACGGGCAAAGCCCTGAGCGCAATGCAGGGGTCATGACGACCACGGGCATGAAGTGTGGCCGGTCGGCCATCGCGGTCGACGGTCGGAATGTCGCGCAGCAATGTGGGCGTAGGCTTGAAAGCCACTCGCAGCTCAATCGGTTGTCCGTTGGAAATACCACCCTGAATACCACCCGAATGATTCGAGGAGAGTTCAATCCCCCCCTGCCAATCGGAACTAAACAGATCCAACAACTCAGAGCCTCGACACTCGGCAGCCTGCATCCCGGTTCCGTAATCAAACCCTTTTGCGCCGGGGATGCTCATCATCGCGGCCGCCAGCTCGCTGTGCAACTTGGCAAAGAGGGGTGCGCCGATGCCCGAGGGCACTCCGGTTATAGTGCAGTTCACAATCCCGCCGACGGAATCCCCGGCGGCGCGGGCAGCTTCCACCTCGTGCTCCAACGGCGCGAAATCTTCATCGGCCGAAGAGCGCACGGCCTTCCCTATGCGGGAAATAAAACCTGAAACATGGATTCCCTCAGCGGCAAGCAGCTGACGGGCTACGGCACCACCCACCACACGGCAGGCTGTCTCGCGGGCTGAGGCACGACCTCCCCCGCGATAATCCCTCAGGCCGTAGCGTCGTTCATAAGTAAAGTCGGCATGGCAGGGGCGATAGAGGTTGCGCATAGCCTCGTAGTCAGCAGAGCGGGCATCGGTGTTGGGAATGACGAAACCTATGGGGGTACCGAGTGTGCGCCCCTCGAAAATTCCGGACAACAGCTGCACCTTGTCACTCTCGCGGCGCTGCGACGTGAGCGGTGACGCACCCGGGCGGCGGCGGTCAAGCTCGGCCTGCACCTCATCAGTGTTCAGGCGGAAGCCGGGGGGCACTCCGTCTATTATGCCCCCTATTGCCGGCCCGTGGCTCTCGCCGAAAGTGGTCAGGCGATATATGCGTCCGAAAGTGTTCATGTCTCGGCAGTGATGTCGCAAGTAGTTGCCCCGACATAATCAATCAGCGCCTGCGGAGCGATGCGCAGCTGCAAGCCGCGCTGCCCGGCAGAGACATAGATGAAAGGCCACTGCAGGCAGTCCTGTTGCATGTAAGTCGGAAGCGGTTTTTTCATTCCGATTGGGGAGCAGCCGCCGCGGATGTAGCCGGTCAGGGGCAGCAATTCCTTCATATGAATCATCTCCACCTTCTTGTTGCCGCTCACCTTGGCCGCCTTCTTCAGGTCTATCTCCCGGTTGCCGGGCACGACACCCACGAGCAGTCCGGTCTTGTCGCCACGCATGACGAGCGTCTTGTAGACCTGATTGATATCCTCCCCCAGCGCCTCCGCTACATGCGAGGCCTCGAGGTGCTCCTCATCCACCGGATACGGCACCAGGCTATACTCCACCCGGGCCGCATCCAGCAGACGCGAAGCATTTGTTTTTATGGATTTCTTGGCACTCATCAGGAGTTCATGGTGACGAGCAGCTCCTCGTTGGTGCGGGTCATCTCCATGCGCTTCTTGATGAATTCCATGGCTTCGAGCGAGGTCATGTCACCCAGATAGTTGCGGAGAATCCACATGCGGTTCAGCACCTCCTGACCGAGCAGCAGGTCGTCGCGGCGGGTGGATGAGGAAATGATGTCCACGGCAGGGAAGATGCGCTTGTTGGAGAGCTTGCGGTCGAGCTGAAGCTCCATGTTGCCGGTGCCCTTGAATTCCTCGAAGATAACTTCATCCATCTTGGAGGATGTTTCGGTCAGAGCCGTTGCAATGATGGTCAGTGAGCCGCCACCTTCAATATTACGCGCTGCGCCGAAGAAGCGTTTGGGGCGCTGAAGGGCATTGGCGTCCACACCGCCGGACAGAATCTTGCCGGAGGCGGGAGAAACGGTGTTGTAGGCACGGGCCAGGCGGGTGATTGAGTCGAGCATGATTACCACATCGTGGCCGCTTTCGACCAAACGTTTGGCCTTTTCGAGCACAATGCCGGCAATCTTCACATGGCGCTCGGCAGGCTCGTCGAACGTGGAGGCAATCACCTCGGCATTCACTGAGCGAGCCATATCGGTTACCTCCTCGGGACGTTCGTCGATGAGGAGCATGATGATGTAAGTCTCCGGATGGTTCTCGGCAATGGCGTTGGCTATATCCTTGAGCAGAATGGTTTTACCGGTCTTAGGGGGAGCCACGATGAGCGCACGCTGACCCTTGCCGATGGGTGCGAACATGTCAACGACGCGGGTGGAGATGTTGCATGTGCGGCCGGAAGTGAGGTCAAACTTCTCTTCGGGGAACAGTGGCACAAGGTGCTCAAAGGGTGAGCGGTCACGAATCAATTCCGGAGCAAGGCCGTTGATAAGGGTAATCTTGCAGAGGGGGAAGTATTTCTCTCCCTGGCGAGGCGGACGAATGCCACCCTCCACAACGTCGCCGGTCTTCAGGCCGTACTGCTTAATCTGAGCCTTGTCTACGAGCACATCGTCCGGAGAGGCCAGATAGTTATAGTCGCTGGAGCGGAGAAAGCCATGTCCCTCAGGAACAATCTCAAGCACACCGGAGGCGGTCAGGATTCCATCGAAGTCAAACATGGTCTCCTCCTTGCGAATCTGGCGCTTTGCCTGCTGTGTCTGTCGCTGCTGACGACGGGAGAGTTTATTGTTCTGAGGGAGGGGTGCCGCCGCTACGCCCGGTTCCTGAATCGTAATGGGAGCCACTGCGGCAGCCTTTTCAGCCTCCTCTCGCTCTTTGGCTGAGCGGGGAAGGAATTTCTTTCCGGCAGCCTTGGGGAAGAATGCGCCTAAAGAAGCTGAGGGATGCAGGGGTGCTTCGGGAGCACGGGGAGGCTCTTCGTCGGCCTGGGTTGCAGGTGCAGCCGGAGCTTCAACGCGGGGAGCCTCGGCGGGAGCCGGGGTAGCGTCGGCAGGTTGTTCTTCCATGCCGGGAAGTTCAGCTTCCGGAGCGGCAGCCTTAGGCTTGCGGCCACGCTTCTTGGGGGCAGGTGTTTCGGGAGCGGGTGCCGGTTCCCCACCTTCGGCCGCGGGAGCGGGAGCCTCGGCTTCAGGGGCAGCTTTAGGTTTGCGGCCACGCTTCTTGGGCGCGGGAGCCTCAGGCTCGGCCGCAGCTTCAGGAGCATCCGTGGCAGCAGGCTCGGCTGCCGCCTTGGTTTTCTTTGCAGTGGACTTTGTTGCACGGGGCTTTTTCTCGCGTGCGGGTGAGGACGCAATCTTCTCAGCTTGTGCCTTGGCGGATGCTTCCGCCTGATTATCGAGGATGTAGTAAGCCACAGTTTCGGCATCGGCCTCGCCTGCCTTCTTCATGCCCATGCCTTCAGCAATTTCGCGCAGCTGAGCAGCATCCATGGCTGTGAGTTCTTGGTAATTATACATATTATTATGAGGGGAATGCGCCGCAGTTGACAGCGCTTTGCCTGTTTACGTAGTGAAAGAGGTGTCCGTATTCGCGCAAAATGATTGCATTAGTGGAAGCACAACATGCCGATGAATGCAGCATGAGAATCGGACCGGGGGAAATGAGAGTGAACGAAGCCAAGATGGCCTCTGAATTAAAACGCACACGGCACACCACAGGTTCAATGGCAACCGAAATCAAGCGTATGTGTTACGATGGGATTGGGTTTATATTGGAGAGAGAACGGGAGGCTAAGCCAAGTCCCGCCTTAAATCCGCTGCAAAGATACAAATAATTTTCCATTCCACAAAACACAAATATTAACCCTGATATCTCCCCCGAATAAAAACATCTCCCCTGCCGGATGACAGCCTACTCCGTTAATAAAAACAATCTTTGCTCCGGTTCTCGATATTATTGTCAATAATTCGTAGATGTCGACGGGGACGCGCCGCGGCGCGTCCCCGTCCTAACTGTATCGCGTTTCGATTATTTGATGACGCCGAGCTGTTTGCCAACCTTGATGAAGGCGGCAATGGCGCGGTCGAGGTGCTCACGCTCGTGGCCGGCGCTCAGCTGCACGCGGATACGAGCCTGACCCTTCGGCACTACGGGATAGTAGAAGCCGGTCACGTAGATACCCTCTTTCTGCATCTCGGCGGCAAAGTCCTGCGAGAGCTTGGCATCATAGAGCATCACGGCGCAGATGGCGCTCTGTGTGGGCTTGATGTCGAATCCGGCTTCAAGCATACGGGTGCGGAAGTATTCCACATTCTCCATCAGCTTGTCATGCAGCTTGTTGCTCTCGCCGAGCTTGCGGAACATCTCGATGCTGGCACCCACGATGGCCGGTGCCACGGAGTTGGAGAACAGGTAGGGACGTGAGCGCTGACGCAGCATGTCGATAATCTCCTTGCGACCGGTGGTGAAACCGCCCATAGCGCCGCCGAAGCTCTTGCCCAGCGTGCCGGTGAAGATGTCGATGTCGCCGTAGCAGTCATATTTCTCAGCCACACCATGGCCGGTGGCACCAACCACACCTGCTGAGTGGCTTTCGTCGACCATCACCAGCGCATTGTACTTCTTGGCCAGCTTCACGATTTCATCCATGGGAGCCACATTGCCGTCCATTGAGAACACACCGTCGGTGGCAATCAGGCGGAAACGCTGTGCCTGAGCCTCTTGCAGACAACGCTCCAAGTCGGCCATATCAGCGTTGGCATAGCGGTAGCGCTTGGCCTTGCAGAGGCGCACGCCGTCGATGATGGAGGCATGGTTGAGGCTATCGGAGATGATGGCATCCTCCTCGGTGAGCAGCGGCTCGAAGAGACCGCCGTTGGCATCGAAGCAGGCGGCATAGAGGATTGTATCCTCGGTCTTGAAGTAATCGGAGATGGCGCGCTCAAGCTGTTTGTGCAAATCCTGAGTGCCGCAGATGAAGCGCACGGAGCTCATGCCATAGCCACGGGCATCCATTGCCTCCTTGGCTGCGCGGATGAGATCGGGGTCGTCGCTGAGGCCGAGATAATTGTTGGCGCAGAAATTCAGCACCTCACCCTCCTTGCCCTGAACGGCAATATCAGCCTTCTGGGGGGTGGTGATGATACGTTCCTCTTTGTAGAGGCCGGCTTCGCGTATAGCGTCTAACTCTTTCTGTAAGTGAGACTTAAAATCAGTGTACATGTTGATATAGATTTAAGAGAAAATATTTTCCTCAAAGGTAGTGATTAATTCCGAAAAAAGAAGTAAATTTGCCACAGAAAATTTCTATTACCATAATCTACACAAGAATCTCTACACGAACATGAAGAACGTACTCATCATAGGCGCTACGGGCCAGATAGGCACCGAGCTGACGATGAAACTCCGCCAGACATATCCTTCGGGCAATGTGGTAGCCGGTTATATCAAGGGTGCCGAGCCGAAAGGGGAGCTGCTTGAAAGCGGCCCCTCGCATCTTGTGGACATCACTTGCCCTGAGCAGATTGCCGAAGCGGTCGACAAATATAAGGTTGACACCATCTATAACCTGGCTGCGCTGTTGAGCGCCGTGGCCGAGGCCAAGCCCCAGCTCGCCTGGAAGATTGGCTTGGGTGGTTTGTTCAATACTCTTGAAGTGGCCCGCGAAAAAGGTTGTGCCGTGTTCACCCCCAGCTCCATAGGCTCTTTCGGTCCCGACACCCCGCGCGACAACACTCCGCAGGACACCGTGCAGCGTCCCCGCACCATCTACGGTGTGACCAAAGTGAGTGGCGAGCTCCTGAGCGACTATTACGCCAAGCGCTTCGGCGTTGACACCCGTTCCGTGCGCTTCCCCGGCCTCATCAGCTACGTAGCACCTCCGGGTGGCGGCACTACCGACTATGCTGTTGACATCTATTACTCAGCCGTAAAGGGTGAGACTTTCAAATGTCCTATCGCCGCCGGCACTTTCATGGATATGATGTATATGCCCGACGCGCTGCGTGCCGCCATTGAGATTATGGAGGCTGACCCCACTCGTCTCAAACATCGCAACTCTTTCAACATCGCCTCCATGAGCTTTGATCCGGAGATTATCTACAATAAGATTAAGGAATACGTGCCCGACTTCCGCATGGAATACGTGCCCGATCCCTTGCGTCAGGCCATAGCCGACTCCTGGCCCAACAGCCTCGACGACAGCTGCGCCCGTGAGGAATGGGATTGGAAGCCCGAGTATGACCTCGACGGCATGACCCGCCACATGCTCGCCCACCTGCGCGAGAAATTCGGCATCCGCCAAGAGGAGCGCGTAGCCGAACCCGCCATGGCCTAACCCTACCCACTTCGCACCACATAAGCGAAAACATATTTACCCCACGAGATGAAGATTGTCTCGTGGGGTAAAATGTATTAAGATAGAGTTTGAGCACACTTTAAGAAACTGTTTAAGTTTATGTCGGAAACTTTTTATAAGCTTATTACCAATGAAATAAACTTAACCAATTTCTAAGGACGATTGTCCTTTGCTTTTAGCATCCGCTTTAATAACAGCTTGGAGCCGGGCCAATGAGCTGAATCCGACATCCTCCGGAAGGCACATACTTTATCTCTGCACGGCCATTACCGTTAGCATCAAAGCTTACTGTTACCCATTGACGCGCTATTTCGTTACCATTGTCATCCTTCAATTGCACTTGCACCCGAACAGTTTTGTTCGGAACATTGCAAGAGAAGTCTGCCTTCGGCCAAGAAGGACTTCTACCATTTGAATTAATACGGGATTGCTCGATGGTCACTTGAACACCATCATACTCACATGTGTTTGCATACGCACAAACAGACAGAATAACAGCTAATGCTGCTAATAAAAATTTTTTCATACGCACTGCGATGATTAGGGTGGTCTTACAGTCCAGTCAACCGTTGATTGCATAAGAAACGTGGACTGACTTTGCCACATCTTCTAATGACGGTCCTGAGAAAACCTTGAGTGCAAGATATGAAATAGCAGCCCACGCTATAGCGTGAGAACCGCTTTGATATCTCTTGCACTCGTTGAAAATTTCTCAGGTTTTCATTAGCAAGATAAGCAAAACGCTTCTTCGTTAATTAGTATGTATGAATCGCTCCTCTGAGCAACAATGCAAAATTAAGAATTTTATCCGGTTCGACAAAATCCTTTGCTTTATATTGTATATTTTCGTCGAAATCCGGAGTGTATGGAGACATGAATACAGCTTCGAGTAGCGGTTGGTGGTGGATTACTTCCACAAAGCACTTCTCCGAAGCGCACCCCCAGATACCAGCATGTGCCCCACACGAAAAACCGCCTCCTGCAGAGTCTGTTTTTCATGCGGGGATAGTCACAAATCGCTTCTCCGAAGCGACTTGCAATCGGCACAAGACTATAAGCAATCGATTGAGTTTCAATCTTATTTTGCTGAATGCCATTTGCCGGTGGATTCGTCCGGCTGACCGTTCTTGTATTTTCCTACGAAGTAGTCGCCATCGGGGAGTGTCAAGCGCCCCTCGGTGTAGTAGTCATCCTTGAAGCTGCCTTCAAACTTGATGCCGTCATACTGCGTATAGGTGGCTGTACCGGTCATCTTGCCATTCTTCCACTCACCCACATATTCCTTAGCGCCATACTGTGAAGCCCCTTTGGCCCAGGTGGCGGTGCCTACACCGTCAGGCAACCCTGCGTCATTCACCTCACCGGAATAGGAGCAGGTGCCGAGGCGAGTCTCAATTTCCTTATTATTAACATGCTTAGGCAAGTCTGCAAAAGTCGGATCAGTAATGGAGTCATTAACAACAGGGCCTGGAGGAATCGGCTCAGGTTGATTCGACGGGGCCAAAAACAAGAAGCCTGCAACAAGGATTGCAACGACTGCCGCTCCCAAAGACACGTACACCCACTTTCGGGAGGAATTGCTATCCTTGCCCTGCGGCTTCAGAATCTCAGTGGGTTTTGAGCCGGAATTGTCAACCTTCGGTTTAGCCTGTTGCTTTTTACTTGGCTTGGCGGAATTGAGCGCGGCAAGAAAATCGGCGACTGACTCGTAGCGGTTCTTGCGCTTCGGCGCCATCGCTTTTTTGATTACGGGCATCAGGTGCGCAGGTATTTTCTCTGACTCGGGCACACCATCCTCCATCACCGCAGCAGCGTCGGGTGGAGTCTGTCCGGTCAGCAGGAAATAGAGCGTGGCGCCCAGGGAGTAAACATCCGTCTCGGGAGAGAATGTCTTGAGGCCGCCACCGGTGTACTGTTCCCACGGGGCGTAGCCGTGGCTGAGCCCCATGAGTGTGGTTGAGGTCTCTTTGTCGCCGGAGTCATATTGCTTGGAGAGTCCGAAGTCAATCAGCACGGGAGCACTGTTCTTGTCGCGCACCATCACATTGGCGGGCTTAACATCAAGGTGGCACATCTTCAGCGAATGGACATAGTCGAGTGCTTCACCTACCCGGTTGATATAAGCGACAGCCTCATCCGCAGGGAGCGGCGCCCCTTTTTCTACGATAGCTGCCAGCGAAGAGCCTTCGATGTACTCCATCACATAGTAGGCCGTGTTATTCTCCTCGAAAGCGGAGTAGATGCGGATGATGCCCGGATGGTCATACTTGGCTATATTGCGAGCCTCCTTCAGGAATTTTGCCTTCAGGGTGCTGACCATAGATATGGCTGACGATGCCCCGACCGACACATGCCCGGTCTCCCCCTCGCGTGTGCAATAGGTTTTCGGAAAGAATTCCTTGATTGCCACGAGGCGGTTCAGGTTAAGGTCAGTTGCAAGGTATGTGATTCCGAAGCCTCCCTGCCCCAGCACTCGTTCGATACGATAGGTGCCGCTGCCAAGAAGTGTGCCTGCCGTAAGAATTTCCTGTGATGTCATCGTAGTTTGCTGTATTTCCGCAAAGTTACGAATTTTTTTACTAACAGGCAAATCCCCTTTCGGTTGCCTGAGCGTATCTGCAAAAAACAGAAAGAGACACCCTGCAAGGGCATCTCCTTCCGCTCTCTACTATAAACTATATCTAACTAAAACTAAACATCTGCCGCGACCTTCACAGGCCCGCAGGCAGCTGTGTGTCATTATCCATATTGCTTTCACCTTGGCAGTGTTTCGCTTTGTATTAGTAAAACGCGCGGCGGGGGTAATGGTTGAGTCAGACCCCGCTATTTAACACGGTTTTTACCCTTTTAACATTCTACCCCTTGTGGGCCGGACGCAACAGGTCGTTGACTGTCTTTACGGGATTGAACGTATCGGCCGGAACCTCCACAAAGATTGTATTCCAATCGCTCATCGAGCCATTCCAGAGGCCGGGCAGCTCAAGCGCTTTTATCTCGACACCCTTGCGGCTCTTCTGCGATATGAAGCCGGTTTCGGGGTCGGTGAATTCAGTTAGCTTAAACGCCTCCCCTTCCAGGTCATGAGTGTAGCAGACGAGGTCCACAGGATTGAAGTGAGTGGAGCCTTTCAGCAACTCAGGGGTCGAGGCTGATTCCGGGTCGAGCTGGGTGCTCTCTAAAATCTGCGGGCTGACGGTGCCGTCGGCATTATAGGTCAGGAACGGGCCGCCCCCCGGTTCACCCTCATTACGCACCATGCCGCAGACGCGCAGCGGGCGATCGAACTTGCAGAGCAGATAGTCTGCCAGCTCAAGGTCATCCATCTGCTCGGCTCCCTCTCGGGTGATGCAGAGTGTGTCATGCATGAAATCAAGCATCTCATTCAGCACGGGGCGGGAGGGAAGACCTGTGCGCAGCTCTCCTGCATAATGCGCTATGCGGCGGTGGGTATCCACGAGTATTCCCCCCAGCACTTTCTTGTATTCAAGCGTGGAGGCGCGCAAACTGTCGGGCACCACATTATCAATATTCTTCAGAAACACAACCTGCTCGGGCAATTCGCTCAGATTCTCAAGCAGTGCGCCATGGCCGGCCGGGCGGAAAAACAGGTCGCCGGCCTCGCGGTAGGGAGTGCCGTCAAGATTCACGGCCACGGTGTCGGTCGAAGGTTTCTGCACACTCATATCAACCACGAATTGCAATCCGTATTCCTTCTGCATCGCGGGGAGTGCCTCGGCAATCTTCGCCTTCATCAGCTCCATATGGTCAGGGCTGACAGTGAAGTGCACATGCACCCGTCCTTCGGCATCGGCGGCATAACCGGCTCCTTCGGCCAAGTGCTCTTCGAGAGGGGTGCGCACTCCGGTGCTGCTTTTGTGAAAAGTCAGAAGTGCTTTGGGGAGCTGGCCGTAGTTCATACCCTCCTCTGAAATCAGAGCTTTCACTACGTCTACCCCGCGACCGGAGGCAAGAAGGTCATCGGGGGTTGCTCCATAAAGGCGTTCACAGGCGGATTTCAGTTCGGGATAGAATGCAAACTCATGCAATCCGGCGAAGAATTCCTGCATGAAGGGGGTCATCTCGCCGGAAGCAGCGTAAGCAAACAGGTTCTTGAACATGCGTGAGGCAGCGCCGCTGGCCGGCACCATCTTCACTACCGATCCGCCGTCGCGCAGGAAGCGTTGCCATTCGCCTGCATAGCGGTTGCGTTCCTGCTCCGTCAGGGTCATGATGCCTCGGCCGGGAGTGGCCGGGGCTTCTACACGGAGGTAAGGGAACCCTGCTGCGAACCTGGCGAGTTGTTCATTGAGCATCTGCTCGGTTATTCCTTTTTCGTTGAGGAGATTGAGGTCACGGGAAGTTAAGGTCATAATTTCGGGTTAGCTATTAGATTCAGAAATATCAACGTCCCAAAATTACAAAAAGTTTTGGCTTCCGCCAAAAGCCTCCCGCAAAAAATTCAGGCGGCTACCAACAGCAATGAACTGAGCAGCGAGCAGAGCAGCAGATTGAGAGCCGTGAGCCCTAACAGTGGGTTCAAAGCTGCGCCCCGACGCCGGCCAAGCATCTGCCACAGCCGCAAGTGGAGCACCAGGTAAAGCGCCGGCACGACAGGGGACCACAGACTGAGCGTGGCGCTCCATACGGGCCACATCAATCCCATGGCTACAAGGCCGAAAAGCAGGTAGGTTGTGCGCATCACGCGGCGTCCGAACAGGACTACGGTGGTGTGCTTATTCACGGCGCGGTCATCGTCACAATCCCGGTAATTATTTACAATCAGGACATTGGCTGCCATCAATCCTATTGCGATTGAGAGTGGCAGACTCAGACGCCAGCCCTCCCATCCTGCATCGCAATACAGATAGGAGGTGAGTGTCACGGGCACTATGCCGAAGAATATAATGACGGCCACATCACCCAGCCCATGATGAGACAGCGGCCAGGGACCCGCGCTATAAGCCAATGCAAACAGTGCTATCACTACACCGACAGGGAGCAACCACCAGGCGCCGGAGAGCAGCAACAGACCCAGTCCACACAAGCAGGCAACCCCGAGGGTGCCGAGCGTGGCCACCAGCATGGCGCGGGGAGAGATGTCACCCTCTGTCACACCGCGACGGAAGCCCTCACGCCCCTTCTTGTCGAGTCCGGCGCGGAAATCGAAATATTCATTGCCGAAATTTGAAGCTATCTGCGCAAGCAGGGCAAAGAGCAGGCAGAGCACTCCGGCCAACCAATTACTCCCGCCTGCATGAATGCCGCAGGCGCAGCCGGCCACAACTCCGGCCAGGCTGACGGGCAGCGTGCGCAGACGCATGGCCTCAATCCATGGATTCATCTTCTTGATTTGAAAAAGTTACGCATCAGAGAGCGGCACTCATCTTCGAGCACTCCGGCTCTCACGATTGTCTTCGGATGCAACGGCGAGCCGCCACGCTCGGGGAGCAGTGTGGTGTAGCCACGCTTGGTGTCGGAAGCGCCATACACTATGCGGGGCACCTGCGCCCACCCTAATGCGCCGGCACACATGGGACACGGCTCTACGGTGACGTAGAGCGTGCAGTCGGTCAGATACTTGCCTCCGAGATACTCGGCGGCGGCAGTGATGGCCTGCATCTCGGCATGGGCGGTCACATCCTTCAGCCGCTCGGTCAGGTTATGCGCGCGGGCTATAACGGTTCCTTTGCACACGATTACAGCCCCTACGGGCACCTCCCCCTGTTCAGCGGCCAGCTCAGCCTCCTGCAACGCCTGACGCATGAAGCGCTCATCGCGCTGATCCTCATTCTCGTAAAGCATCCTCAATCGTTTTTTGAACTTCAGAGGCCACCTCCTCCATCAGCCAGCGGGGAGTGGAGGTGGCGCCACAGATTCCTATTGACTTCACATCCGCAAAGAGAGTGGCATCAATCTCGGTCGCATCGGAGATAAAATATGAGCGCGGATTCACCTCGCGGCATTGCTCGAACAGCGCCTGGCCATTGCTGCTCTTGCGTCCGGAGACGAAGAGTATCACCTCATGCGAGGCGGCAAACTCGCGGATGCGGGGAAGCCTGCCGGAGACACGACGGCAGATGGTGTCGAAATATCGGAACTCGCCGCTACGCTTGCGTCTCCGTATCTCTTCAATCACGGCCTGAAAACCGGACAGGCTTTTGGTGGTCTGCGAATACAGCAGTATGTCGCGCTCCAGGTCAAGCCCCTCAAGATCATCCACCCCCTGCACCACAACGGCTGTGCCGCCGGTCTGACCCACGAGTCCGTTTACCTCGGCATGTCCCGGCTTGCCGTAAATCAGAATCAACGGCGGATTGGGCAGTGCGCGAGTGGAGTCATAAGCACTTTTGATGCGCTTCTGGAGCTGAAGCACCACCGGGCAGGTGGCATCAATAATCTCAATGCCGCGCTCGCGTGCCAACTCATATGTGGAGGGGGGCTCACCATGGGCGCGCAGTAGCACCTTGCATCCGCTCAGTGTGGCGAGGTCGGAGTGTGTGATTGTGCGCAAGCCCTTGGCCACCAGGCGGTCCACTTCATTACTGTTGTGCACGATATCACCCAGGCAATAGAGCGAGCCGCCATCGCGCAGCTCCTCCTCGGCCTTGCGGATAGCCGTCACTACCCCGAAGCAGAACCCGGAGTCGGCATCTATCTCTATGCGGGGAGTCTCAGGCATCGGCTATACGATGAAAAGTTTCGAGCAGCCAAGCGGCCTGCTGTTCGCGGGTGAGGTTATCATTGTCGAGCACGAGGGCATCCTCGGCCTGACGCAGCGGACTCTCCTTGCGGGTGCGGTCAATCTCATCTCGCTCCTGCACATTGCGGAGCACATCCTCGAATGACACCTCATCACCCTTAGCCAACAGCTCTTTATAGCGGCGTTGTGCACGCACCTCGGCCGAGGCATCAACAAACACCTTCATCTCGGCATCCGGAAAGACGGTAGTGCCTATATCGCGCCCATCCATCACTATACCCTTGGTCTTGCCGTATTCCTGCATCATGGCCGTCAGGGCATGGCGCACTTGGGGCACGGCTGCCACCGGGCTTACGTGGGAACTCACCTCCAGCGTGCGGATTTCCCGCTCCACATCCTCGCCGTTGAGGAAAGTGTGGGAGGCGGCATCACCGGGAACCACCCGGAATTCAATCCGTATGTCGGGAAGCGCGGCACACAATTCATCGGTGAGCAGAGAGCCGTCGGGGTTCACTAACCCACGGCGCATGGCATAAAGAGTGACGGCACGATACATCGCGCCGGAATCTACATAGGCATAGCCCACTTCGGCGGCCAACTGCTTGGCCATGGTGCTTTTGCCTGAAGAGGAATATCCGTCGATGGCTACTATTATTTTCTTCATTATCTTCTCAGAAGTTCCTTTAGATTAGTGGAGATGTTGAGCATTACAGTGGAGCCCCCCTTGTGAGGCTGCGCATAGCTTACGCCGAAGGCAAAGCTCTTGACCTTCAGCCCGAGACCGGCAGAGAAGCCGGAAAGGAAGTTGCGCTGATAGGTGCCCATGTCGGTGCGGGTCTTGTTGTTGTAGCCGATGGCCACATAGAAATTATCGGAGGGTTGGAACTGAAGGCCGAAAATCAGGTGGCGCATCAGGTTGGAGAAAAACGTATCCTTAATCTCTCCCGCCCCTTCGCCCAGCGCATCAGTGGAGTGGTTGTAGTACGGAAGATGCCACTTGTTCAGATGCCAGGCGGTGACTGAGACCATGAACGGAGAGCTGCCGATGCGCTGCATCCAACCCAGCTGAATGTCGAAGGGCACACGCGTGTAGGCTGTGTCGAAGCGCTTCAGCTGGCCACCCATGTTCTTCAGCACGAGCGAGAGGGAGCAGTCACGCTCCTCATCATAGTAGTTGATGCCGAGGTCGGCGGCCAGGGCGAACGCCGAATACTGTTCATAGGTGCTGGCCACGGCCTTGATGCTGATGCCGCCGCGCAGGCGGTCGGTGATGTCATGCGAATAGGTGCCGCTGATGATGATGTCCTTCATCGAGAACTCACCGATGATGTTGCCGGCCTCATCAGTTGCGGTCTCCTTGCCATAGCCCAGATATTGTAATCCGGCAGCCCAGGCACCCCGTTCTCCGGCAGCCATGCCGTAATGCACACCGGCGAAGTTGCTGTCACCCAGCCAGTGCATATAGTTGAACGAGACCTGACTCTCTATCTCGGAACCGAGCAGACCCGGGTTGGAGCCTACGAGCGAAACATCATCGTCAACAATAGCAATGCCGCTGCCGCCCAATGCGTAGGCATGGGAGGAATAGGGGGTCTCCAGACAGCTGTAAGAGGATTCACCGCTCTGAGCACGCACTCCGGCCACCCCTGCAAGCAGAAGCGCCACGAGGGAGAAAAGGCGTGAATATGTGCGACTTGAATGTGTCATTACCTAATTAACGCGACCCGGCGGCCGATATTGCCACACCCCCTGAAATAGCGCCTTACACGACACAGGGGAGGCTTGCGGGGTTAAATTACGTTAATCATTTGCATATGCGGAGAAGTGGATGTAAATTTGCGCCTGAAAAGATGCTGATATCTCTACGACATATAGCGATGCTTGCTCTGATGGCTTCCCCGCTGCTGCACAACGGCCAGACCTGCCGTATGCGTGTGCAGATACAGGGTGACGGCACCCGCGTGGAGTATCGCGAGGTATATCAGTATGACTACGTCTGGGAGAAACCGAGCTTCCCCGGCGGCGACGACAAGCTGATGCACTTCATCAACAAGCACCGCCATTATCCGAAAGCCGCATACAAGAAGGGGGTTCAAGGCCGCGTGACATGCGCCTTCATTGTGAACAGCGACGGTTCAGTGTCAGACGTGCAGGTGATTCGCGGCGTAGAGACCTCTCTCAACGAAGAAGCTGTCCGCATCTTCCGCATGATGCCTGCCTGGAATCCCGGCCGAATGAATGGCCAGCCGGTGCCGGTGCGCGTAATCCGTGCCGTCCCTTTCCGCAAATAGCCGCACTCCTGTTTATAATGTCTACAACACATTAATCCCCTGATTGCCGAGTGGCAGTCAGGGGATTACAATTTACAATTATCTCTTGGGATTAGCCTTCCAGCTCTACGAGGGGCTGGTCAGTGCCGATGGTGTCCCCCTCTTCCACGAGTATGCGCTTTACAACGCCGTCGAGGTCGGATGCGAGGTCGTTCTCCATCTTCATTGCCTCATAAACGAGGTAGGTCTGACCCATCTTCACTTTGTCGCCGGGCTGAACCTTGATTTCGAGCACCTTGCCACCCATGGGAGCGCGGAGCACGGGACCGGTGATCTGCACCTCTTCCTTCACTTCTGCCTTGGGAGCGGCTTCGGCTTTGGGAGCGGCAGCTGCAGCAGCTTCGTTCTCGGCCTTGCGGATGCTCTTCAGATAGTTCATGGCTACTGCGGGCAGGAGCTGGAGCAGCAGGTATTCCTCATCGTTCTGCGCCAGGGGACGACCCTCGAAGTCCGGGTTAGCGGGCTTGCGATAGGAGCTTACGTCGTAGGGTTTCTCCTGAGCGTCGCCGGTGATCTGTTCGCGGAAAGCGGGATCGATGGCCACGGGAGTCTTGCCGTACTCACCCTTTACGAGGCCGATGAACTGGTTGTTCTTATTGGTGTAGTCAGCAGCACCTTTGCGGCGGTCGAGAGCGAGAGCAACGGCCTGGCTGCCCACAATCTGGGAAGTGGGAGTTACCAGAGGCACGAGACCTGCGTCGCGGCGCACCTTCGGGATGAGAGCCATGGCCTCTTCGAGCACATCCTCTGCCTTGAGGGCGCGCAGGTTGGCCACCATGTTGGAGTACATGCCACCGGGCACCTCGGCATTCTTAACAATCTCATTGGGCTTCGGGAATCCGAAGTAAGCCTCAATCTTGTGGCAGGCGTCGAGCAGGTCAGCCTCACGGTTCTCGCCGGCAGCGGCGATAGCACGGTCGAACTCTGCGTCGATTTCCTTCGGCATAGCCTTGTAAGCCTCGTCGAAGTCCTTGGGCCAGTTGTTCTTGTTGAGGTCAAATTCAGCGAGGCTCTTGCGGGCGTCAACCAGCTCCTTACGGATTTTGGCAACGGCGTCCATGTTAACGTCAACCTCGATGCCGAGCTTCTGACAGAAAATCCAGATAAGCTCCAGGGCGGGAGCTGCGGAGCCACCGCCGAACCACCAGATGTTGGTGTCGACGATGTCCACACCCTTCATGATGGCAGTGAGCACAGCTGCGAGGCCATAGCCGGGGGTGCAGTGAGTGTGGAAGTCCACGGGCACCTTCAGAGCCTGCTTCAGCTTGGGCATCAGTGAGAAGATACGGGCGGGGTTAACCAAACCGGCCATATCCTTCAGGGTAATCATCTTGGCGCCGAGACGCTCCATCTCAACGGCCTTCTGCACGAAGTATTCGTCGGTGAAAATCTTCTCGGGAGCTGCGGGCTGCTTGCTGCCGCCGAAGAGCTTTGCAAAGAAGCCTTTCTTCACGGGAGCGGGAGCCTCCTCTTTGGGATCCACAGTGTAGCAGACAGCGGCGTCGGCGATACCGCCAAGCTCGTTGATGAGACGGATGGATTCCTTGATGTTGTCAATATCATTGAGAGCATCGAAGATACGCATTACGTTGAGGCCGTTCTTGATAGCCTCCTTGTAGAAACCTTCGAGCACATAGTCGGGATAGGGAACATAGCCGAACAGGTTGCGGCCACGTGAAAGGGCGCTCAGCAAAGAGATGCCTTTCATCTCCTTGGAGCAGGCGCGCAGACGATCCCAAGGGCTTTCACCCAGGTAGCGCATTACGGAGTCGGGCACAGCGCCGCCCCATACTTCCATGATGTAAAAACGTGCGTCATGATACAGAGGGAGCAGGCGGTCAAGATACTCCTGCTTAAGGCGGGTAGCGAAGAGACTCTGCTGGCCGTCGCGCAGCGTGAGGTCTCTGATTTTCAATACTTTTGCCATAGATGTGTTTGGTTGTATTAGAAGTTATATGTGTCTGTTTTCGGGAGGAGTCGAGTAATTTTGGCTCAAAAATACAAACTTTTTCCCGCTCCACCAAACTTTCTCTTATTTATTCTTTATTCACTTGCCTCAATAGTTAAATTTAGTTAAAAAGAAAGTCCTTATCCTCTCACTCCGCGAAAAATTTGTAATTTGCGCTGATTTTTTCGATATCGACTTCTATGGATTACACCTCTTGGATTTACACTGCTTTGACCATTGCTTACGCCCTGACAGTGATAAGCTGCATCGTCGTGGTGCTCTCCGAGAAACGCAATCCCATCAAGTCGCTCGCATGGGTGACGGCTCTCGTCTTCCTTCCCGTCGTGGGGCTGGTGTTCTATCTCTTCTTTGGCCGCTCCATGCGCTCGGTTCACCTGATTTCGCGCCGCAACAAGCGCAAGCTCCTCTCGCGCCAGCGTGCCCCGGAGATGGGTGATGTCATCAAAGCCATGCCGCAGGATTTGCAGCGCCTGATTATGCTGGGGGGGCAGCTCACCGGCAATCCCCTCTTCCCGGCAACAGCGGTAGAAATCTTCACTTCGGGCGAAGAGAAGTTCCGTGCCCTGGAGCGCGACATACGTGCGGCGCGTCACTCCGTGAATCTTCAGTATTACATCTTTTCCGACGACCACCTCGGGCACCACATGGCTGACCTGCTGATGGAGAAAGCCCGCGAGGGGGTCAAGGTTCGTGTGCTCTATGACCATGTAGGCTCCTTCTCGGTGCGCACCCGCTTCTTTACCCGTATGCGCAAGGCAGGAGTGGAGGCTCACCCCTTCTTCCGGGTGACCTTCCCGCAACTGGCCAACCGCATCAACTTCCGCAACCACCGCAAGGCTGTTATCATTGATGACCGCATAGGTTATATCGGAGGAATGAATATTGCCGACCGCTACGTGAAAGGGCCTGCCGACACTCCGGGCTGGCGAGACACGCATGTCAGGGTTGAGGGTCCTGTCGTGGGGGCACTGCTTTACCAATTCTCTGTAGACTGGAACTTCCTCAAGGAGGATGGCCACATAATCCCGCTCAACTCCATTCCGCTTCCAAAGCCCGGGGAAAGGCTGATTCCGGCCCAGCTCATCACCTCAGGCCCGACTGACTCCTGGGCATCTGTGGCGCTGATGTATCAGAAAGCCATACTGAGCGCCCGCCGCTGCGTCTACATCCAAACCCCCTACTTCCTTCCTACCGACGCTCTGCTGAAAGCGCTTCAGACCGCCGCCCTTGCCAGGGTGGATGTGCGCATCATGATTCCCGAGCGCTCCGACAGCACCATGCTCCGCTACGCCTCCTTCTCCTACGTGACAGAATGTCTTCAGGCCGGCATCAAGGTTTATCTCTATCGCCCCACGATGCTGCATGCCAAGACGCTCATCGTGGATGATGAGTTCGTGTCGGTAGGCTCAACCAATTTTGACTTCCGCAGCTTTGAACACAACTTCGAGGGGAACATGATTTTCTACGACCGGGAGACCAACGCCCGCTTCCGCGACATCTTCTTCGCCGACATGCAGCGATGCTACAAGCTGACGCTCGGCACCTGGCGCCGCCGCCCGCGTGCGCTGCGCATGGGTGAAAGCCTGATTCGCCTCCTCTCCCCCATCCTCTGATTCGCCGCTCCTCAGGAGAAGAGGGTGTCGAGACGGGAGGTGGGGAGAGTACGGATTATCGGATTGCCGGCGGGGGTGTAAGCCGGGTCGGGCAGCGAATAGAGGTCTCGCAGCAGCCGTTCCATCTCAGTGCCGGTGAGCTGACGACCGCGACGGATAGCTCCGGCTCGCGCCATCACCAATGCCACCTGCGAGAGCATATCGGTGGCGGCAGGTTCACACACGGCATCCCCCTCTCCTTTAGGCTTGATAGCATCGTCGGCCACTGAATCTATTATCTTTCGGATCACCTCGGCAGCATCGGCGGCGGCCAGTGTGGCAGGCATACCTTCTATGCGCCACACGTTCTCCCCCTTCTCTCTTGCGAGCAGGAAGCCTACCCGGCTCACTTCCTCTTCCACACTCTCCAGCAGCAGCGACTGTGTGGGGGTAAGCGTGACGGTCTCGGGGAAAGCAAGTTTCTGCATGGCCAGAGCCTCGGAGCCAAGGGTCAGCTGTTTCATGTAGCGCTCATAGAGCACCTTCACATGCGCGCGGTGCTGGTCGATGACCCGCAGGCCATCGCGGGCGCGGGTCACGATATACTTGTCAGCCACCTGAAGACAGAGTGCCTGTACCTGCTCAGTCTCCATGCCGGGCAATTCGGATGCAGGCTCAGGAGCCGGCGCCGGAGTCTCAGGCATCTCGGCACCATCGCTCATAAAGCCCGTGTAGAGGCTTTCCCAGCCCCGCACATCCACGCGCGGCTCCGTCCGGTCAGAACGTCGTCCTGAGTCTGCTGACCGGGTTGAGCCTCCGGCCTGCGGGTTATAAGTGGAGCGGGTGGCGAAGGGGTTATAGTCAGCATCTATGCCGATGTCGGGGGCATCCACAGTCACACCGTCGCGCGCCGGGTCGTAGGGCATTATCTCCTGCGAGAAATCAATTGAGGGAGCTTCGGCAAATTTACCGAGTGCGGCACGCACGGCGGCCTCAAGAATCGGACGGATGGTTGCCTCCTGCTCAAACTTTATCTCATTCTTGGTGGGGTGGATATTGACATCAATCGTGGCCGGATCCACCTCGAATTTCAGGAAGTAGTTGGGTTGTGTGTCATGAGCTATGATTCCCTCGTAGCATCCTGTGATGGTCTTATGGAAATAGGGGTGACGCATGTTGCGTCCGTTCACTATGAGGAACTGCAGGGCGCCGCGGCGGCGTGCGTGCTGCGGATGGGAGACGAAGCCTGAAATTTTCACCACGCCGGTCTCCACCTCTATCGGCAGCAATTGGCCGCCGAGGCTCTGTTTCCAGAGGTCGGTGATACGCTGCTTGAATGAGCCGGGACGCAGGTCGATGGTGCGCGAGCCGGTGGAGAGGCTCATGCGCAGGTGATTGTTCACCAATGCCAGGCGCTCGAACTCGCGCATAACGTTGCTCAGCTCCACTGTGTCGCTCTTCAGGAATTTGCGCCGGGCGGGCACATTGAAGAAGAGGTTACGCACCATGAAGTTTGATCCGCGAGCACAGACCTGCGGCTCCTGCAGCTCCACTTTGGAGCCGGAAATCAGCAGACGGGTGCCGACATCCTCCCCCTCGGCCTGAGTGCGCAGTTCCACCTGGGCTATGGCACAGATAGAGGGGAGCGCCTCGCCGCGGAAGCCCATGGTGTGGAGCGCGAACAGGTCGGAGGCTGCCGTTATCTTCGATGTGGCATGACGCTCAAAGGCCATGCGGGCATCCGTGGCGCTCATTCCTTTACCATTGTCCACGACCTGGATAAGGGTGCGTCCTGCATCCTTGATGATTATCTGAATCTCGGTGGCGCCGGCATCCACAGCATTCTCCACCAGTTCCTTGACCACTGAGGCCGGGCGTTGGATAACTTCGCCGGCGGCTATCTGATTCGCCACCGAGTCAGGCAAAAGTCTTATTACGTCGCTCATAGGGAATTACTCCAAATCAGGGATTTCCGGGGCAATAACCGGGTCGGGATCCGGGATGCCCATGTCAGGGTTAGTGAAATATTCCTCCAGGTCGAATGAAAGCTCGCCGAGCGAGTCCTCCCAACCACCCCCATACCAGGAATATTTCGGTCGCACACCCTCCAGCACTTTCAGGGCACTCTCCATCTCCGAGAATTTCTTGGCGCCTGTCAGGCTGATGAAGTCGGGCAGATAGTACTGCGCCTTGGTGAGAATCATGAGCGGAATCACCTGTCCGGTCACGCTGCTCCCCTCTCTGGCAATGAGCGCCAGGTGCTGCATGTCGCGTTCGGCCATATCCATGTGGAGTGTGTCGCCGTTGGCCTGAATCAGTTTGTTGTAGGTCGAATCATTCTCCATGGGGAGCATTATGGCCTGCACATTGGTGTCGGCATCCACATGGCGCAGCTCGCCGCTCTCATCGAAGAAGGCTGTGAGATGGTTGGCGCGGAGCTGGTCATAGAACCCCTCCCCCACCTCTTCGGCTATCACGCCGGGATTGGGGAGGATGGCGCGGTCAGGGGCGGAGTCATTCATATGGATAATTATCCGGCTGCCGGCCACGAGGCGCGGTCCGCTCCAGACAATCGGTTTGCGGTCAAGATACAGCATCGAGTCTAACGAGCAGAAGGTAATGGAGTCGGCCACCCCCTGAATGTCGCTGCGGAAGAAGCGGGCACGGTTGTAGGCCTTTGCTATATTGTATTCGCGTGGCTCTCCCTGCTCATTGAGGCGTGTGCTGTCGGTGAGTGTTTCCAGATAAATACGGTCGGAACGGAGGAAGATGGTGTCCGGGCGGGAATATTCCTTTAGCAGCGGATAGCGCTCGGCATAGGCTGTGCGGGTTGAGTCGGAATAATATCCGTAGCCCCCGATGAGGGTGGCGTGGCGGGCGGTGTCGGTGATTACCATGGGGCGGGGATGCCTTTCCTGCGCGCTGAACATGAAGGCTTCGCTACGGCGCATTTCGGCGTCATAGACGATGCTGTCCCCCTCGAGGGTTGTGGCGGCTCCGGTGCTGTCGCGGTGCACTATGAGCGAGCGGGAATGCAGCTGGGCATTGCCGGTGACTGTGTTGTAGAACCCTGATGAGGTCTGAATTGAATCCTGCCCGGAGCGGATGGCTGTCGGCTCGACTATGTCGACGGTGCGTGTGTCGGTGTGATACACCAAGCGGCGGGTGCGCAGCCGGGAGGTGGCGTTGCGCAGGAAGACATCGTCGCTGACTTCGGCCTCCTTTGTGCGGGCATTGTATTGCCCCAGGCGCGAGGTGAGCGTGTCGCGCTCGCCGGTGACGAGCGATTGGTTATACATGCGTCCGCCGCAGTTATAGTATGCAAGCTGGTCACGCAGGCTGTAATCGAGGCTGTCGGTGTACAGGAATTTCTTGGCTTTGTCAGCGCGGGAGGTGTGCTCCAGCATGACCTCGCTCCCTCCGGGGGAGCGGCGCAGGCGCGCGAACTGCGTCATGCCGTCATAGTTGATAACGTCGGCCGTCACGACGATGGTGTCACCCTGAAGCATCCGCACATGGCCGAAGGCGTCGAGGCTGACGGAGTTCGGGAAGTAGTAGGCCGAATCGCAATAGAGCACGACCCCCTGTTTGCGGAACATCACATTCCCCTTCACCACCTGACGGCCGGAGTCGACAGCCTCATCGCTGGTCAGCTCGTCGGCTCTCTCCAGAAAGAATTTATTCGGATTGTCTCGCGACATTTCCGGCAGCGTGGGCTTAATCGGCTGAGTCGGTTTCGGGCGGGTATAGCTCTTCGGGCGCGGGTCAGCCGGAGCCTGTCGCTGCGTCCCCTTCTGGCCATAGACGATAGAGCCGGCCAGCGCAATAAGCAGGAGCACCGCCACCCGCACGGATGCGGACAGCGGCTGCCTGCCTGTGTATTTCCTGTTGCTTGCCATCGACTATTTTATCCAACCTTGGTAATGGAAGTTGCAGTTCTCCCATCCCGGCTCGATGCGCACGTAGGTTTCCTTGATTTTACGTTCAATCCAGTCTTTGAGAATCTGCTCTTTGGCCTGCTCCTCATACATCTGCTTAACCAGATTATAGTCGTCGGCCAAGTTGGCTTTGTGAGCGGGGATACGGGCTGTGAGGCGCACGATAGCCACCACCTCCTTGTTCTTCTTCTCATCCATCATGACGAATGCCTGCGAGACATCGCCGGGCTGCATGGTCTCCACACGGCGGGCTATGGCTGCCGGCAGATCCTGCATCTCGAAGCGGGAGGAGCCGCTGGAGCTGTTCATCATGATGCCCTTGTTGTTCTTCGTGTCCTTGTCCTGAGAGATGTAGCGGGCAGCCTCCTCAAACGAGAATGAGCCGCGCCCGATTTCGGAGCGCAGGGAGTCGAGACGCACCACGGCGCTGTCCAGGTCAGCCTGGCTCACCTTCGGACGCAACAGGATATGACGGAAGTTTGCCTGCTCGCCGCGCTTCTCGATAAGCTGGATGATATGGTAGCCATATTCACTCTCCACAATCTTTGAGACCTTCTTGGGGTCAGAGAGGTTCCAGGCCACGTTCGAGAATTCGGGCACGAAGTCGGCCTTGCCATGGAAGCCGAGTTCGCCTCCCTGCTTTGCACTGCCGGGGTCTTCGCTGTAAAGGTAGGCGAGAGTCGAGAACTCTGACTCACCGCTGTTGATGCGCTCCGTGTAGTCACGCAGACGCGCCTTGATGTCGTCAATCTCCTGCTGGGGCACGGCGGGAGCGAGTGTGATAATCTGCACCTCCACCTGCAACGGCACCAGAGGCACACTGTCGCTCGGGAGTCCGGCATAGTAGCGGCGCACATCGGCCGGGGTGGCCTTCACCTCCTTGGTCAGGGATGACTGCACCTGCTGGATTGTGTATTGGTTGCGCATCAGCTCCACCAGCTGCTCGCGAATCTGGGCGTAAGGCTTGCGGAACTGCTGCTCGACCCTCTCCTTGGAGCCGAGATTGTTCACGAAGAAATTCATGCGCTGGTCCACGGCGCTCTGCACGGCGCTTTCCGGAGGCTCGATGGTGTCAACCTTGGCCTGATGCAGATAGAGTTTCTCCACAGCAATCTGCTCGGGGATGGCGCAGTAAGGGGAGCCCTCAAAGGTTTGGCCGTCATACTGAGCCTGCTGATACATTTCCTCAATCTCGCTCTTGTAGATAGGCTCATCGCCCACCACCCAGGCCACTTCGTCAATCACATTGCCTGTGGGGTCAGCTATCGCCCAGGTGGCGGCTGCGGCCATGGCGAGCATCGGTATGTAAAATTTCAGTTTCTTCATTATCAATTAGTTTTTTCTTTCGTCTCGCGGTAGCGGAGCGGCACATAAGTGCCGGGGCGGATGCGTCCCGCGCGCAGCTCCCGCGCATATATATCTTTCAAGAGACGGCGGTCATAGTCGCCGCGCTGTTTTTCCTGCAATTCCTGTTCGATTCTGACGGCTGCGAATTCCGCAGGCATGGGTTCTCCGGCAGGCACTGACTCAAGGATGCGCAGCATGTAGGTGATGCCATCCTTCGTGGTCTCGAACAGTCTGCCGTCAGCCAAGCTCTCCACACCCCCGAATCTGTAAGGGATGCGGCGGGTCAGGTCGTCCCACGCCACCCATTGGTCGCCGAAATAATCATATTCCATAGCCCCTTTCAGGCCGTAGTTCTCCAGCTCGTCAATGGCTTCGGGTGTGGCTTTGGCCACCCAGCCCCTCACCTCACCCACCTGGGGCGCATCGGCAGGAAGTTTGACATAGATGCCTTTAACCACCGGCGCCGTCAGCAGATACTTCTCCGGGTGAGCCTCATACTCCTTCTTGACCGCTTCAGGGGAAACCTTGGCGCCATATTCGCCGGCCATCAGCCTGCGATATTCCTCGGCAAGCAGGCGGCGGCGGTACTGCTCCACCATGCGGTCAATGCGGTCAAGGTCAGGCAGATTCTTCTCAGCCACATCCACGACCATGCCGGTTTCCAGCCACTCCTCTACAATCGCATCGAAGAGTCGGGCACTGTCAGCGGCGGAGATGTCAGCCGGCAGCTGCGCAAGCACATCGGCGCGAGTGAGCGAGGAGTCGCCCACCTGCATCAGAATCTCAGGCTTTGGAAGCGAATCCTCCCGGTTCTCAGGCTCCTTGCGGCATCCGGCCAGGGCCAGTGCCGAGAGTGTCAGCAGCAGTAACGGCTTGCGCATTTTGAGTGTGTCTTTGCTAACGAGGTTTTTAACGTGCAAAAATAGCAATAAATCCTCACGCACGCAAATCTTTATTTTTCATCCCCCGCTGTGTCCCGTTTCTTTCTGCGCCACAGGCAGATGCGCGCAAGCAACCTGTGAGGCGTAAGCAAATCAATCAACAGTATCACCGGGAAAAGCAGGGCAGCTCCCATGGCCGGAATCACCAGCGGGTTCAGGCGCAAGGCCTCGGTCAGCTCTCCCTGCATCAATGCCAGGCAGGCGCGGGTCAGGCCGCAGGTCGGACAGTGCAGGCCGAAGAGCGCATTCAGCGGACAGCGCACAACCATCCCGGTAACCTCAGGCCATTCGCGGGCGCACAAAAGATATAGGAGCACGAGCAGATACGTAAGCGTCCAGCCCACGTATAGCCCGCGCTCCCTGCGATTCGGCAGTCGCACTCCCCTCAAATCAGAACAGGGGGAATGTGGAGGTGCTGTAAACGTACTTGCGGTCGAAATCCTCCTGACTCATGGTCAGCATCAGGATGCCCTGCACGAATGTCAGAATCTCCCAGATGCCGCAGGTCACTAAGGTGAGCAGAATGGTGATGAAGCCACCACCCACTTTGCCCAGGTAGAAGTATTGGATGCCGAGGCCGCCGAGCAGCAACGCCAGGATGCCGGCAGTTGTCTTATTCTTGCCTGAGGCGGGTTCGCCGTTATATGTGTTCTGCGGACGGGGAGGACAACCTCCGTTCAGATAATCAGCCTGACCGGCTGCGCCCCCTTGATGCTTGCTGATAAGCTCCATCAGATCGGGAAGAGTGTAGGCGGCAGCCCACTGGGGCATACCCTCGGTCCACACCTGAGAGTTTGCATTAAGGCCGTAAGCGAGGAGCTGTTCCTCCTCCATGGGACCAACCTGCTGGCCGTTATAAAGAATGTACCACTGTGCCATTGTAGCTTCGATATTAAATTGATAATAAGTTAGTTAGCTAAACCACGCGAGAAACAAACCCGCTAATAAACCGCAAATATAAGAATTTATTCGCTAACAGCCAAGCATACAGCAAATTATTTACATATTCAGCCAGAAACAGTGAAGTCATCTTGACTTTTTTCGAGGTTATGCTTTATTAAGATTTTGAGCAGATTTCAATTCTTGAAGAGGGAGCATAGCGGGCTATGCGACTGATGAAAGGATTGGAAGATGCCAAAATATTAATGAAGAATGACCTCGAAGAAAACGATTTTATTCTATTTTTAAGTTTTCGTAAAAAGTCAAGATGACTTCACGATCAAATAGCAGCCCGACGACACAATGAAGTTATATCAGAGAGGGTATATCAGAGAGGGTGAATCAGAGAGGGTGAACCAAAATTCAGTCAGCAGCAAACGCATGACGCAGAGCGCCTAACCCATTTTAGCCGGGGGGCTTCAGCCCCCGGTAGTCCAAGAGATGACGCCAGCCCCGGAGGTGGTTGCCCGTTGCATTAACGCCCGATAACAAAGGGGCTAAAGCCCCCGGCGGATAACAAAGGCGCTCCACGGCAGCCCCGTCGGGTTCGGATTTTTGGTTCCCCTCCCGATTTAACCGTATCTGAATATGACGAAATTAAGTCAGCAGCAAACGCATGGCGCGGAGCGCCTATCCATTGTTAGGAGCCTGTATCAAATTGTGAATCCGACGCTGCATGGCGCGGAGCGCCTATCCATTGTTAGCCGGGGGGCTGAACCCCCTGGGGAAGCGTGCAGCGACAATCATATCCGCATCAGCACCATTCGACCGAAGCATTCCTATCGCGGAGCGATAATCCAACTATTAGCCCCGGGTTGGCGCCGCAAGGCGTTAACCCGGGGTACATGGTAGC
>CANSAP010000026.1 GCA_947644715.1 uncultured Bacteroidales bacterium | reverse complement strand
GCATACCGGGGGGCTGAAGCCCCCCGGCTAACAATGGATAGGCGCTCCGCGCCATGCGTTTGCTTCAGTAAGAATTTTGACACATCATTTTGGTTGCGGATATGTGTTTACCGACAGATGTTAGCGGGGGAGGTTGGCTTTGGTCAGGGGGCGGTTTAGGAGTTGGGCTGCTGTGGAGTGCTCGGGGTAGTACCAGGCGTAGGAGGGGTGGCGGGGTTGAAGGGGTACTGTGTAGTATTCTTCGTGGGTGGTGCGCCCTCGGGAGTCGGTTGTTTCGAGCATTATTACTGCGGGGCGGGTGGAGGGGGCCGGTCCTACCAGGAGGTTTCTGAAGCGGCGGAGACGGGCTGTGCCGGGGATGGGTTGGGATTTTTCAGGTGTGAAGGTCAGGAATGGTGCGGGGACTACTCGCAGTGGGGTGTCTGGGGAGCCGTAGCTCAGGGTGAATGCGGTGGTTGTTGTGAGGTGGGCAAACCAGTCGTAGTATGGTTTCTGAAAGCAGAGCAGGGGTGCTTCGGGGCGCAGTGTGAGGTCGGCGTATTGGGTGCTAAGTGGTTGAGATTGGTAGGTTCTGATTACTTTTCGGGTGGTTTCTCCGGCGCGTGCGCATTGCAGGTCGACGAGTGTGAGGTGGATTATGATGAGGGCATAGAGGAGTATGGCGGTTGGTATGCGAAGGTTTTTGAGTTTTTTGGGCAGTGGGGGAATAAGGTAGCATATGCCTATTAATGAGGTTGTTATGCCGAGTGTTCCGGTGCGGGGGCCGAGGGGGTAGAGGTACATGAAGGTGCAGCTTGAAAGGGAGAGGAAGAGGAGTGAGGTTGTTAGGGCGGGGTTCAGTCGGGTGCGGGTTTTGGAGCGCAGGAGGTTGATAGTCAGCAAGATGATGAAGAGCAGTAGGGGAATCAGGAAGACGGTTATTACTGATATGCGGGTGGAGAATGTGGCGTAGGCGAAGTTTGAGAATTTTGGTATGCAGAGGGTTATGAGTCCCGGCAGGAGGAGCAGGGCTGTTAGGATGTATTTTCGGCTGCGGTAGATGATGAACAGGAGTATGGAGAGGAATAGAATGGGGCCGGAGAATCCTTCGTGCCAGAATCCGGTGAGGATTGCAGTGGGGATTAGCAGTTTCAGTTTTGGAGCGGGGGAGAGCATTAGGTGCAGCAGGGTGAGTGAGAGGGCTGTGCCCCAGATGTAGTTCATCTGGAAATCAAGGATATACAGTTGGTCAATCCATGGGAACAGGATTAGGAAGAGTGTAATCCACAGGGGGAAGACTACGGGGCGGGAGAGGCAGTTGGCGAGGGATGCGCCTGTGAGGATTATGAGGAATGTTGCAGCTGCGCTTATGGCAATGGGGATGATGCGTGGCAGGGGTATGCAGAGCACCATTATCATGTTGGCGAGGCGGGCGTTATCGCCTTTGCATCTGATTATTATGGAGTTGAGGGCGCGGGATAGGAAGTCGGAGGCGGAGTTGATGCCGTCGCGGAAGTCGAGGGTGAACCAAAGGTCGTCGCTGATGGCGGGGAAGAGGGCGAGTCCTATTGCTATTGCAATGGCTGTGAGGGTCGCTATCAGGAGGGGGCGGTTGGGCATCGGGGCGGGGTTAGGCGGCTTGGGGCTTGAATTGGTGTTTTACGCCTTCGACTACGTTTAGCATGTAGTCGCCGAGTTTTTCGGCTTCGCCGATGAGGTCCATGTAGAAGATGCCTTGCTGGTAGTCGTATTTGTGGTTGTTGATGTTGTCGATGTTGCTGTCACGCAGGGTGTTGCGGAGGTTGTTGATTTCGCGTTCGCGGTTGTAGGCGGTTATAATGCGTGAGTCTTCGGGAGTCTCCATTTCGTGGAGGAGGTCTTCCATGTTGCCCATTGCTCCTTGCACGAGGTCGAACATAGCGTCGATTTTTTCGAGCATTGTTGGTGTGAATTCGACTTTGGCTTTGTTTTTTCGGTCGAGGGTTTTGGCTACGTTGAAGCAGCTGTCGGCTATTGACTCTATCTCGCTGATTATTCGGAGCATACCTGCTATTCTCATTTTGCCTTCGGGGGAGAGTCGGCCTTCGGCTACTTTGTTGAGGAAGTTGCCGATTTCAATCTCCATGCGGTCGGAGATTTCTTCGTATTTCTCGAGGCGGTTGTAGGTGTTCTGGTAGTCGGAGTCGGAGGGGTCTGTGTGAATCAGAGTGCGAGACATTCCGAGCATTCTTTGGACGCGTTCGCCGTAGACTGCGATTTCTTTCTGTGCCTGAGAGATTGCGAGTTCGGAGGTTCCCATGAGTGCTCCGGAGATGAATTTGAGAGAGAAGTCGTCTTGTCCTTTGGCGCCTTTGCGTTCGGGGAGGAGTCGGGTTACAATCTTTACGTAAAGTTTTGGGAGCCAAATCATTATGGCGAGGTTCATTACGTTGAAGACTGTCGGGAACATTGCGAGGCCGAAGGCGAGGGATGTCTGTGCGGTGGCTGTGAGTGCACCTGCTTGGTCGAGCAGGGTTGTGGAGCGCATTGCGGCTTCTTGTTGTAGTGTTATGTCGCAGGGGTTAGTTCCTATGCACCAGAAAGTTACGTTTCCGACGAGCTGGAGGAACGGGTAGAAGACTGCGAGTACGATTATTGAGCCGAAGAAGTTGTAGAGCAGTGTTCCTGCGGCAGTTCTTTTAGCGGCGAGGTTGCCGGAGAGTGATGCGAGGATAGGGGTAATTGTTGTGCCTATTTTGGAGCCGAGGATTATTGCGCATCCGAGTTCGAAGCTGACCCATCCCTGTGAGCACATGATGAGTGTTATTGCGAATGTGGCGGCTGAGGCCTGAGCTACCATTGTGAGGATTAGGCCGAATGCCCAGAAGATTATTACGCTGAGGTAACCGAGTGATGCATAATGGGTTATGAACCGGAGCATGTCGGGGTTCTTCTGTAGGTCGGGGACGTAGGCCGAGATCATGTCGAGACCCATGAAGAGGAATGAGAAGCCTATGAGGAATTCGCCGATGCTTTTGTAGTTGCTCTTTTTCATGAAGAGCATTGGGACGGCGAGGGCGAGGAGGACTATTGTGTAGTCGGAGATGTGGAATTCAAAAGAGAATGCAGAGATGATCCAGGAGGTGACTATTGTTCCGAAGTTTGCGCCGAATATGACTGCCATTGATTGGGCGAGGGTCATGAGTCCGGCGTTAACGAAGCTGACGACCATTACGGTGGATGCAGAGGAGCTTTGGATCAGTGCTGTGATTGCAATGCCTGTAAGGACTCCTGTGACGCGGTTTTTGGTCATGGCTCCGAGGATGTTTCTCAGGCGGTCGCCGGCAACTTTCTGGAGGCCTTCGCTCATAACTTTCATTCCGTAGAGGAAGAGGCATACGGAACCGAGGAGTGAGATGAATTGCAGTAGGGAGTATTGCATGTAATTAGAATTGTAAATTAAGGGTAGCCATCATTTTGGGGTTTGCTCCTTTGGGAGGCACCTCACTTCGTTCGGAGCACGATGGGCTGAACGGGAGCATGATGGGCGCTTTACTTCACGATGCAAAATTAGGAAACTTTTTGCAAATGCGGAAAAATTGTTCTACTTTTGTTTTGTGAAAAGGTTGAAGCATATTCGTGTTGTGCTTGCTCTGCTGATGTTGGCGGAGTGTGTGGCCTTTGTGTTGCTTGGGGTAAGTGCTCCGGCTCATGCTCGTGTTGCGGGTGCTATTCAGCTGAGTGCAAGCAAGTTGACGGGTGCTTTGGCGACGTCGGCGGGCGCGTGGATAATCTGGATGGTAGTGACGCTGCTGTTGGGCAGGGTTTATTGTGCGAGCTTTTGTCCGGCGGGTGTTCTTCAGGATGTTGTTAGCCGTGGGATGTCGCTTGTGTTTCGTCGGCCGTTGAGGTATCGGAAGCATGAGGGGCGTGCCGTGCGCTGGTGGGTTCTGACGGCTTATGCCGGGGCTGTTGTTGCGGGCATCGGTGTAGTGGCTTTGCTTGTGGATCCTTGGCCTGCTTTCATGAATGTTGTTGAGCAGGTTTCGGGTCATGGCTCAGATGCCCGGGCGATAGCGGGTGAGGCCGGTTTGGGATTGTTGGCGGGGTTTGTGTGTGGCTTGGTTTCGCTGTTTGTTTTTGTTGGTTTTGCGTTGGCCACGGGTAGGGATTTCTGTAATGATGTTTGTCCGGTGGGTTCGATTTTGGCGTTGGCATCGGGACGGTCGGCAATGCATATTGAGTTGTATCCGGATCGTTGCACGGGTTGCCTGGCATGTGAGGATGTATGTAAGGCGGGATGTATAGATATTAAATCGCGCAGGGTTGATAATGCACGCTGCGTGAGGTGTTTCAATTGTGTTGCGGAGTGTGGCGAGGATGCCATCCGCTATCAGTTGAATCCGAACGGAATAATAACTCCCATGTTTCGGCGCACTCGCACTACGCCGACGTAATTAACTATGAGACAATATCTTGACCTGTTGCAGAAAATTTTAGATACTGGTGTTCGGAAGGAGGACAGGACCGGAACGGGCACTATCTCGACTTTCGGGCATCAGTTGCGTTTTGATTTGCGTGAGGGTTTCCCTCTGCTGACGACGAAGAAGGTGCATCTGAAGAGTATCATTTATGAGTTGCTGTGGTTTCTGAATGGTGATACGAATGTGAAGTATCTTCAGGAGCATGGTGTCAGAATCTGGAATGAATGGGCTGACGCTGATGGTGACTTGGGTCATATTTATGGTTATCAGTGGCGCTCATGGCCTGATTATGAGGGTGGTGCGATTGATCAGATTCGTGAGGCAGTGGAGACAATCAAGCATAATCCGGACTCGCGGAGGATAATTGTTTCGGCTTGGAATGTGGCTGACTTGGGGCGGATGAATCTGCCTCCTTGTCATGCTTTTTTTCAGTTTTATGTTGCAGAGGGGAGGCTTTCTCTTCAGCTTTATCAGCGGAGCGCGGATTGTTTTCTCGGGGTTCCGTTTAATATTGCTTCTTATGCTTTGCTGACGATGATGATGGCACAGGTGTGCGGTCTGGAGCCGGGTGAGTTTATTCACACGATGGGGGATACGCATATTTATTTGAATCATTTGGAGCAGGTCAGGGAGCAGTTGGGGCGTAGTCCTCGGTCGTTGCCTCGGATGGTTATTAATCCTGAAGTTAAGGATATACTTGATTTCAAGTATGAGGATTTCCGGCTTGAGGGTTATGATCCTTGGCCAGCTATCCGGGGGGTGGTTAGTGTTTAGCTTTTTGGGGGCGAGTTTTGGGCGAGCTTAAGCTCGCTGCTTTACAAATTGATTTGCTTGCTTTTGCTTGGTTAGGAGCGGGCGATCACGCCCGCTCACCGGACTTTTCCTCTTAACTTCTTTTCTCTTTCTTCTTCTCTTTTTCTCTTTCCTTCTTCTTTTTATGGTTAATGTTATTTTGGCTATGGCGCTTGATGGCGCTATTGGTGATGCGGGTGACTTGCTTTGGCACTTGCGTGGTGATTTGCAGCGGTTTAAGGCTCTGACTATGGGGCATCCAGTGGTTATGGGCCGGCGTACTTGGGAGAGTCTTCCGAAGGGTGCTCTTCCTGGTCGTCGGAATGTTGTTGTTTCGCGCAACCGGGGGTATGTGGCTCCGGGTGCTGAGGTTGTTGGTTCGCTTTCGGAGGCTATGGCTCTTTGTGGAGATGTGCCTATATATATAATAGGTGGGGCTCAGATTTATAGGGAGGCTTTGCCAGTTGCTGACAGGCTGGAGCTGACGCGTGTGGAGGCTGAGTATCCGGATGCTGACACCCGGATTGAGGACCCTTTGGCCGGAGGTGGCTGGGAGTGTGTCTATCGGTCTGCTGATGAGCGAGATGAGAAGATCGGATTAGTTTACAGGTTTGAGACTTGGGAGCGTGAAGGTTGTAATCGTTAACAGGAGTGACGCACGCGGGGGCGCTGCGGTGGTGTCGAAGAGGCTTGCTGAGGCTCTTCGCAGAGAGGGTGTGGAGACTGATATGCTTGTGCTTGAGAAGCTTGAGGGGGATGCCCCTTGGGTGCGTCGGGTAGTAGGTCGTTGGCGAGCGAAGATTCCTTTTTTGCTTGAAAGGCTTCAGGTTTTTTTAGGGAACGGAAGGAATCGCGCGGATTTGTTTAAGGCAGACACGGGTGGTTTCGGGTTGCCGCTGCATCGGGAACCACTTGTGAGTGAGGCAGATGTGGTTTGCTTGGCTTGGGTTAATCAGGGAATGGTTTCGCTGCGGGAGGTGGAGCGCATCGCGGAGCTTGGGAAGCCTGTTGTGTGGATTATGCATGACATGTGGTGCTGCACGGGGGTGTGTCACCATGCGGGTGATTGCGAGGGATTTAAGGGTGAGTGCGGGTTGTGTCCGTTGTTGGGGAGGAAGGCATCGCTCCGAGATTTGTCTCACCGGACGTGGCGGAGGAAGCGGAGGATGAATGAGCGTGCAAGGGTGACGTATGTCGCTGTCAGTCATTGGCTTAAGGGTCGATGTGAGGCGTCGTTACTGTTGAGGAATGCGCGGGTTGAGGTTATCGGTAATCCGTATAATTTTTTTGGTTACAGGCCTGATTTTAAGGGTGATACGACTATACGAGTTATGATAGCCGCTGCTAGGCTTGATGATCCCATCAAGGGGTTGGATATATTTGTTGATATGGCTGCGCGGCTCCGGATTGATTATCCGGAGGTTGCGGAGCGATTGGAGTTTGTAGCTGTCGGGGGGCTGAAGAATCCGGATGCGTTGAAGGATTTTCCTCTGAAGTTGGTGCAGACCGGGGTGCTTGACGGGGCGGCGGTAAGTAATTTGCTGCGGCGGGTGCATATTGTTGTAAGTACCTCATTGTTTGAGACTTTGCCGGGGACGCTGGTTGAGGGTCAGGCTCATGGCGCTCTTCCTGTTGCGTTTGACCGTGGAGGGCAGAGAGATATAATCACAGATGGTGAGACGGGAGTTCTGGTTCCTTTCGGGGATGATCCGGCGGCTTGCATGGCAGCGGGATTGGTCCGCGGGGTTGAGATTGTTGATGGGACTGATTGGGAGGTTTTGCAGAGGCGGCTTGTGGAGTCGGTGCGAGCGAAGTTTGGGGCTTCGGTTATTGCCGGGCGGTATGTTTCTTTGTTTCGTGAGCTTTTGGGGGAGAAGGGAGCGAGCTGAAGCTTTTTGCTTTAACAAATTGATTTGCTTGTTTTGGGATAGAATTGTGTTAATGAACGTTAAATTTAATTTTGTGTTGTTGTTTGTAATTTGTTGATTTATTGATTATTGGCGGGGTTATTCCGGGTTGGGTGGATTGTTCCTGTCGAGAATGATTAAAAGATTGTTCTTAACTTTGCGGTGTAGAAAAACGGGAGATAATACTTAATCTTCGGGGTTTCTTTAATATTATTATTTAACCTATTTAATTTTTACAGTTATGGCAGAGATTATTGAGAAGCAGAGTGGATTTGTTAGTGGCGCACCCCTTACAACAGAGAATGCGGCGGAAGTATCGCCTTCATTGGTGACGACAGCCATCGACAAGGCAATCACTAAGATACGACCTATGGCTACGCCACTGGATCAGATTTCGCGCATGGGTCATGTTAGACCTGTTGACTCGATGGAGGTTGAGTTTTATTCGGTAGACACGCGTGCTGACCGAGATGTGGTGAAGCGTTTCGCCAAGGTGCGAGATGCAGAGGGGACAGATGAGACGTTGTACACGCTTGAGGTGGAGCATCCGTCGCGATTTGAGGTTACGGATACGTTTACGGCGGGTAGTGCCGTGACGGGCGGGATGTATTATATCCTGTCGAAGGGTGCAGACGGGGTGATGCAGGTGGCTCGCCTTGGTGAGGATGATGGGAGTATGCCGGCTGAGGGTGAGGAGATTGTGCGTATGGGCAGGGCTGCGACGCAGCTTGATGTGCAGACACCGCAGTTTGCGGCATTGCCCACGAAGCGCAGCAACCTGTGCCAAATTTTTAAGATGCAAATTGAACAGAGTCTTGTGATGAAGCTGAGTCACAAGGAGATAGGCTGGGACTTTACGGATCAGCAGGAGGCAGCGGTGTATGATATGCGCCTCGGGATGGAGAAGCAGTTCCTGTTCGGAAAGAAGGGGAAGGTGTATGACCATCTTAAGCAGGAGACCGTTACGTTCTGCGGAGGAATCTGGGATCAGGCCGGGAAGGATATCGCTGTGACTCTGGAGGGTTTTGATCAGAAGGCGCTGGTGGATATGCTGTGTGCGGCGTTCAGTGAGAACAGCGGTTCGCGCCGTAAGGTTTTGCTGGCCGGGCGTAATTTGATTTCGGCGCTGAACAAGCTGGATCATACGCATGTAATCACGGCTCGAGACCAGGTGACTAAGTGGGGCATTGATTTCTCGGAGCTTCAGAGCAAGTTCGGGACACTGTATGTGGTTTATTCCGACATCTTCGACACGATGGGTATGCCCGGGAACGGCATGGTGATTGATCCGGAGTATATTCAGAAGCATGTGTTCATTCCGTTTACGGCTGACACACTGGACCTTCGCGGCAGCGGACAGCGCAATACGGAGGCGATGGTACTGACCGAGGCAAGCTGTCTGACGCTTCGATATCCGGAGGCACATGCACGAGTAATCGGCGGTTAATCAGGAGGATAGCGATGAGATACACAGAGGATGAGCTGCTGGCTCTATGGAAGCGCCGGATGGGGCTTCTGGAGCAGGATTGCGGATGCGTGGTGACGCATCAGGATGGGGCGGATATGGATGTATTGCTCAGGGAGCGACTGAGGAGCTGGTATGCGGAGATGCTTCGCGGGGCTCCTGCGGAGCTTCTGCCGCTGCGGGAGGTGAGCGGCGAGATTCAGCGAATCACGTTTGGCGAGGATGGCCGGATTCGTTTTCATCTTCCGGCGGAGTATAGCCGGGTTGTGAGTGTGAAGGTCGGAGGCTGGACCCTGGATGTGAAGCGTTTCGAGAAGGCGGGGAGCCGAAGGGATAGGCTAGCGCTTTGGCCGGGGCTTGAACCCACTGAAGATGAGCCGCTTGTGGTAGTTGCGGGAAGGATGGTTGAGGCTGCGCCGGTAGGGGAGCTCGGGGAGCTTTGGGTTGTGGCCGGACCGGAGGATGGTAGTTATGAATTGGATGAGGCATTGCTTGCGCAGTTGCCTCGCAGTTAAAAAACAGAAAACAATGGAATTGATTACAGAGGCTCGGGCGGCATGGCTCGGGGGAGCGCAGATGCGACAGAAGCGCCGTCGTTTCAAAGATTTTACTTACGGGAGGCAGTGGGGTGATGTGTGCCGCACGCCTGACGGGCGACGGATGAGTGAGGAGCAGCGGATGGAGGAGGAGGGCAGGGTGCCCATCACGAATAACATTATCCGTCAGATGGTTAAGAGCATCGTGGGGAGGTACAGGTATCTGTGTGCCGGGGTTCCCAAGGGTGAGGAACGTGTTGTGCAGGGGATGATGATGGCAGCTCTCTCAGAGGAGGTTAATGAGCAGGTTGAGTCTGACGCCCGGAGTCTTGAGGAGTTTCTGATTTCGGGGATGGCTATCCAGCGTGTGGAGGGTGGCGAGGGTGTGAACGTGAGTCCCGAGCGGTTTTTCTTCCAGACGTTTCAGCGGGCAGACGGGGGTGATTGCCGGTTGATGGGGATGCTGCATGATATGTCGCCGGCGCAGGTTCTGGAGCGTTTTGGCGAGGGAGATGTGCGGCGTGCCGAGGCATTGAAGGAGGCGTTCCGGGGGAGCGTGGGAGCCGGGAGCGGTCATCTGTTTACGGGGGAGGCCGGGATAGAGTTCTCGACGCCGGTGATTCCGGGCACTTGGCGAGTGGTTGAGGTTTGGGAGCTGACCGGGAGTGAGTGGCTTGAGGTTTATGACCCGTTCAGCCGGGAGGTCAGGGAGGAGGAGCCGGATGCCCTGTATAGGCTTGAGGGATTGAATCGGGCGCGGCGCGGGGTAGGCTCGCCGGCGCTTGAATGGAAGCATCGGACGCGCGAGGAGTGGCGAGTGAGATGGCTGACGGCAGAGGGTGTTTTGCTGAAGGAGGAGCGGGGTGGAGAGCCACCATTCGTGATGCGCTTTTATCCGATGATTGACGGTGAGGTGCATTCGCTGGTGGAGGATGTGATACATCAGCAGAAGTATGTGAACCGCTTGATTTCGCTGTTGGACCATATCATTTCTTCGAGTGCGAAGGGTGTGCTGTTGTATCCGGCGGATCAGTTGCCTGACGGTTTCACTTGGCGGGACTTGCGCAGAATCTGGAGCACACCGAACGGCATCATGCCTTATAAGCGGACGGCGAAGGGGGTGAGCCCGGAGCAGGTGCACACGGGGAGTGCCGTGGGTGCCGGAGCGGCTGAGATGTTGAAGACTCAGTTGCAACTGTTTGAGGAGATCAGCGGTTCGACCGGGGCGCTGCGCGGAAAGTCGGCGAGTGCGGCCGGTGAGGGTATGCTTCTGGCGGAGCTGGAGAATGCCACGATTACGCTGCTGGATGTGTTGGCGTCGTTCAGGGCATTTACTCGAGACAGGGATAATAAACTTAATAAATAGCTGATATGAAAGGACTTGAATTGGATGGCGCGCAGCAGTTGGGCGCGCAGCCGCGAGTGAAGGGTGGCACGCGGCGCTGTAATAATCTGAGTGAGGCGGGTGACGGGACTTTGAGGGTGGTTCTGCCTGACAAGGTTGTGGCTTCGTTGCAGGGGAGGCCGGTGGCGTGCGATCGGCGCGGGGAGTGGACGCATCTTTTTATTCAGGAGGATGACGGGACGCTTCGGGAGGCTTGCCGGCTGAGCGACGGGAATGTGGCGGAGTATCCTGACCGGGAGCTGGCGAGGCTTGAGGAGCGGGTAGTGCAGGGTGTGGGCACGGGTGAGTTTCTGGTGCTCCGATGCGAGAGCGGACGGTTGCTTTATCTGCGTTATGCTGACGGGAGGTATGAGTGGCTCGGTGGATTGCCTGATGCTCCGCGGTTTGAGTTGAGGGCGGAGAGTGAGATCAGTTTCGAGGGGCGGGTGGCTCCTGTGAGTTTCAAGGGGACGTTGACTGATTTGCGCACAGGGCTTGATGCTGATAATTTGGCGCGTGTGGATGTGGCATTGAAAGCCGGGCTTGAGGATGCAGTGCGAAGTGCTGCCCGGTCGGGATACAGGGTAATGCCTGTGATGGTCAGAGTGGCTTGGCGATTGTGGGACGGGAGCCTGCTGCATGTGAGTGATGCCCAGAGGATTAGCGGCAGCGGCGATTTGCCGGGCAAGGAGCGCGTGATGCTTGGATTGACGGCTGACGGGAAGGGTTTTACGGGAACGGAGGCCGGAAGTGTCAGTGTGAATGTCTATCGGCTGAAGGTGATACCGGGAGGTGATGCCGGAGCTGCGTGGCGTGGAGTTCTGAAGGGTGTTGAGGTTTGGGTTAGCCGTCAGGGTGATTATCTTCGGGCGGGGGCGAGTGTGAATGCTGCTTATTATCAGGGGAATGGCTCGGCACAGTTGGCTTGCACTTTCCCCGTGAGGAATGAGGATGAGATTATAGGAGAGTTGGCGGGGTTGCCTATGAGCAGGCAGCTTGAGACAGAAGGTTGGGTGAATGAGGTGTATGTGCCTGTGGATGAGGATGCAGAGCTGTCAGATGCGATGACCGGGGAGCAGGTGCCTGAGCAGAGCGATAGTGATTGGCTTGCCAGCGGGGATGCGCTGCTGGCTTACGGCGGTTTTCTTCATGTGGCCAGCGGGGCGGATGTGCGCACTTCGCGGCGAGGGAATCCGTTTGTGACTCAGAGTGTTACGCGTGGCATCGGGGGTGATGTGCTTCGGATGTGGCCGCAGCTTATCGGCGGGGGTGCCTACACACGGCAGTATGTGTATCTTGCTACGGTTCAGGGTGTTGTGGCACTGACGCATGACCGGGACGGGGTGCATACGAATTGTCGGCTGATTGCACCGGTTGTGGTAGGTGGCAATGATTGCGGAGTGGCGACCGGCAGAGGGCTGATTTTGAGCGGCTCGGGTGGCGAAGTGGTCATCATAAAGGATGCGCGCGCTGAGATGCCGCTGCGTCGTGTGGATGGAGTCAAGAGTGTGGTTTACAGCGGGTCGCGCGGATGGATAATGCTTTGCGGCGAGAGGGAATCGCTTGTGCTTCAGGAGGATGCGGAGATGCGAGGGTTCACTCGCAGTTTTGTCTCGCAGCCGATGAGCGACTGCTTTTGGAGGCGCTTGTCGTGGCATGAGACATCACTGGGAGCGGTGATGGTTTATGACTCGGATTTGAGCAGCAACGTCACTCCACCAATGTCGGAAATCTGGCAGGGCTTGATTCCTTCTCCCGGAAGCGGGGGTGGAGAGGTGCGCCGGTTGCATGTGCCTGTCAGCGGGTCGCCGGTAATGGCTCAGGCCATTCTTCGGGTGGGACGTGATGAGGATTTGGCAGTGCTTAGCTCGGTTCAGGTTAGCGGGGTTGTCAGCAGCGGGGTTAATCTGCGCTGTATCTCGGCGGGAAATCTCTTTGGGGCGGAGCCGGAATATGAGGTTATGCTGGGTGGTTGCTACTCGCGGCTTGGGGAGATTTGCTGGGGGCGCTCTTGAAGGGAGATATGTTAACTAAAGTTAACTACTTAAACAAATTAATTTGTTTAGATGGTTGGTTTATAGATGGTTATGCGTTAAGAGAGTTTGACTTCTTAAAATTTGTCTTTGACAAATAAAATAAATTACTTAACTTTGCAGCGTTGAATTTTCAAAGATAATATTAACTATTAAAACAGACATGAGAGAATGAAGCAATTACCTTACACGGCAGATGTGAGCCATTGCATGGGCGGGAAGCGCCGGATCTGCACCCGTTGTTACCGCTACATGTTGATGAAGATGTGGGAGAAAAAGCAGCCTGAGGAGCAGGAGTCGATACTTGTGTTTCCGGCAAGACCGGGGTTGACAGGCTGCGCTACCTTTTATGATGTGCAGAAGATTTATAACAACATAAATTGAAATAAATTCTTTAGATTATGGAGAAGTATATTGATGTGGATTTGATAGTGGATATGGCTAATCTGCGCAAACGCTATCTGAACACACTGGGGATGATTCGCTACGGAGTTAGCAATGAGGTTAAGCTGTCGGAGCGAGAGATAGAGAGCATCAAATGGCACAGTCGGGCTGACGAGGAGTTTCTGGAGCAGTGGATGATGGAGAGTGTGCGCAGAGCCGGGCGCCGATTGCTGGCATGGGGAGCGCGAACGGCAGTGGGTTGGCCGCAATCGCGCATCAGAGTAGGTCTCCCGGAGAGCTACAAGGGGTTTGAGGAGATTCTTCAGCAGTCGGTGGAGCGATATGTGCTTCTGACGGCGGAGGCCGAGAAGTTAGGGATGCATGATGCGAGTGTGGGAGATGTATTGCGGCCGCTGGTAGAGCGCCGGGAGCGTGAGGCGGCGAGGGAGTTGGACAGCCTGGTAGAGACCATGGTGTTGTGTGAGAATTGTGCGTGATGGGAAAGAATGGAGTGCAGTTGTGCTCGGCAGTGGGGATGATGGTGCTTGGCGCCGGCCTGCTGCTCGGAGCCTTTATAGCGCCCCCGAGCGGAGAGATTGACTCTTCGGTGCTTGTGGCTTTCGGGGAGATACTGACCTTTGCCGGGGCGCTTTTCGGGATTGATTACAGATATAGAAATAAATGAGTATGAGAAAGATAACAAAGATTATAGTGCATTGCTCGGCCACAGCGGCCGGCAGGGATTTCAGCGCGGCCGACATTGACCGCTGGCACAGGGCACGAGGCTTCAACGGGATTGGTTACCACTATGTGGTGAAGCTCGACGGCACGGTTGAGAAGGGGCGATCGGAGTCGGTGATGGGGGCGCATTGCCTTGGGCAGAATGCCAACTCAATCGGAGTCTGCTACATCGGCGGGCTGAAGAGTGACGGCAAGACTCCGGCCGACACCCGCACCGAGGCTCAGAAGAGGGCGCTCAAGAGCCTGATCGGGGATTTGAAGAAGCGCTATCCGGGGGCTACGGTGCATGGACACCGGGAGTTTGCCGCGAAGGCCTGCCCCTGTTTTGACGCAGCGAGAGAGTATGCAGCGGGGTTGCTCGGGGTGATAGTGTTGATGAGTCTGTTGTTGGCGAGTTGCAGCAGCGGCAAGCGAGTATTGAAGGAGCAGGGGGAGATGGTGCAGGTCGCGGAGGTGGCCCGACGCGAGGAGAGCGTGCGTATTGACTCAGTTCTGAAAGTTATGGAGGCTGAGGCTGACAGTGTGAGAATAGGGATTGAATATGAGCCGTTGGCGCAGGGGATAAAGCGGAGTGTGAAAGTGAGTGTGTATGGCCCGAAGCGCCGCGAGCGGCAGGCGCAGGCTCGGGTTGAGACTCGGCAGGAGAGTCGGGCGGAGAGTGTGACTGTCAGGGAGAATGCGAGCGCGGAGGAGCGGCGCAGCGGTGGCGGTGCTCCTCCGTGGCTGACGGCGGGGATTCTTTTGGCAGCATTGGGGATTGCTGCTTGGGGATTGTTCAGAACTCAGTGAAGCAGAGTGGGAGGAGGGAGGCAATGGAGGGGAGAATGTAGATGGCTTCGGCGCCATACAGAATGACTTGAATCGGGGATTTTTGCAGCTGTTCGTATTCGAGCAGAGCCTGGCGGCAGGCGCCGCAGGGGCTGATAGGGAGGTGTTGAAAAGCGCCTCCCTTTTCTGCTGCTATGGCAATGTGTGTCATCCGCTTGCCGGGATAGTTGGCGCCGGCGGCGAAGCATGCGGAGCGTTCGGCGCATGTGCCGGAGGAGAAGGCAGCGTTTTCCTGGTTGGCGCCGCGGATTATGGTGCCATCCTCGAGGCGTATGGCTGCGCCGACGTGGAAATTGCTGTAAGGGGCATAGGAGCCTTCTGTTGCGCGGCGGGCCTCCTGCACGAGCTGAGCCTGCTCGGGGGTGAGTTCTTCGAGGGTGCAGGAGAGGAGGGGGACGGTTATGTTGAGGTTTTTCATATTGGAGATTTTTTGCTAACTTTGAAATTTCAAACAAAGGTAGCTACTTGAATGTTTAGATACAAATTTTTTGCGTTATTTTTGCTTGCCGTGCTGAGTGTGCGGGCTGATAAATATGAGGATTACGTAGAGCAGTTTGCGGATATGGCAGTGGCTGAGATGCACCGCAGCGGTGTGCCTGCCTCCATCACTCTGTCGCAGGGGCTGCTGGAGAGCGGTGCCGGATTGAGCACGCTGGCCACCGAGGGTAACAACCATTTCGGAATCAAGTGTCACAACGACTGGCAGGGGGAGACAATGCTTCGCGATGATGATGCGAAGGATGAGTGTTTCCGTGTCTATAAGAGTGCCGCCGAGAGTTTTGCCGACCATTCGCGCTTCCTTCAGCGCAAGCGCTATGCTTCGCTCTTTGAGCTTGACCCGACTGATTATCAGGGGTGGGCGCATGGGCTGAAGCGTTGCGGATATGCCACTGACCCAACGTATGCCGCCAAGCTGATAGCCGTCATTGAGCGTTACGGACTTTACCGCTATGACCGTGGCGGTGAGCAGGCCGGCGAGCTTGATGCCGAGTTTATCATGCAGGAGTTGAAGAGCACGCATGTGGTGAACAAGAGTGGCGGTCGCTACTACATAATTGCTTATCCCGGAGATACTTATGCGAGCATAGCGCAGGAGTTCGGCATTGATGCCGGGGCGCTTGCAGCCTGCAATGAGGAGCGGGAGATTGAGGATTGGATTGAAATTTATCTGCACTGATTTATGAGATACTTATCAGGATATGCCCGAGCGTGGGAGCATGATGCCGGGATGCGAGAGCTGTGCAATCGGATTGTGCGCGAGGGTCTGCCTGCCGAGGCTGAGATTATTTACTCCGGGCGCAATCGGGTGGCTCGATTGGCGTGGGAGGATAGAAGCCTCGTAATCAAAGAGTTCCGACAGCCGAACTTGATTAATCGTTACATCTATACGACTCTTCGGCGCAGCAAGGCGCGTCGCAGTCTGGAGAATGCCGAGCGGCTCCGCGCGTTAGGTTTCGGCTCACCGGAGCCTATGGCCTGGATGGAGGCCCGGCATGGACTGTGTCTGCATCTCAGTTACTATATCTGTGAGGAGGTTCAGGGGAGAGACCTCCGTTTCCTCGACCGCAATGAGGATAGGCCCGAGCTGCTTCCGGCGCTTGCCGAGGAGATGGGGCGGTTGCATCGCGCCGGGGTGTGGCATAAGGATTTCAGTCCCGGCAATGTGATTTACCGCAGGGAGCAGGGGGAGTTCCGGTTTTATTATATTGACCTGAACCGGATGGAGTTTGATGTGCATGACGCCGGAAAATTGCTTCGGAATTTCAGGGCGCTTGCCCGCACAGAGGAGGTTGCTGAGATCGGGCGGCTGTATGCTCCGCATTCGCCATTCTCCCTTACGGCTGACGAGGGTGAGGCTGTCGCCCGCCGGGAGCGGGCGTATTTCCTTAAGCGGCATCCCAAGGTGCAGGATTGAGGAGATAAGATTGGATATAAAAGAGAGCGGCATCCGCGGGGATGTCGCTCTCTTTATTAGGGGTATATTCTATTGAATATTAGAAGATTACCTTAGTGGCTTTGCCGTTCTGAACCTTGATGAGGAGCTGACCCTGAGCGGGAGCGGCTACGGGCAGACCCTGGAGGTTGAAGTAAGTGGCAGCTGCATCGGAAGCCTCGATGGAATCAATGCCGGTTACGAATTCTACGAATGCAGTGGGATAGATCTGAATGTCATCGCCGAATACGGATACAAGACCATATACGTTATACTTCTTGCCGTCGGTGGGGAAAGTAACGTCGGAGAAGCGGGGGTAAGCAATGATGTCGGCATCCTTTTCATCTACGAGAGTGTAAGTGGTCTTATCATTCTCATCGGTAGTTGAGTTGAGCACAACAGCTTCGAGCCAAATGTATTTGTTCTGGTCTTCGGGAGTTACATCCTCAACGTCGGTCTTCACGGCTGAGGGAGCCTCAACCTTCTCTACGGGAGCAGCGAAAGAGGTAGCGGTGGGCACCAGCTCGTTGAGGTTCTTGTAGGTGGTCATCTTGCCGGAGAAACCGGTGATAACGTCGCCTGCGTTGTAAGAGGCATCGATTGCACCATACACGAGAATAGGAGCGGTTTCGTCCTGAAGGTAGAGGTACTTGCCGTTCTGGTAAACCACGGTTGCCTTGCCGGCATATTTCACTTCTGAATTGGTGTCGGCGAGACCTGCCTCGAGGAGGTCAGCGAGAGTGTTGTAGGCCACTTCAAAAGTGTAGGTGGCAGTAGCTACGGAAGAGAGGCGCTTGCCCTCTTCGAGAGCCACAGCCTTCACGGTAGTTGTTTTGGTGATGGAGATGGGAGACTCGTAGAGGTCGGAGTCCTCAGTGGGTTGAGAGCCGTCGAGAGTGTAGTAAATCTTGGCGCCTGCAGCAGCGGAGATGGTCAGCGCGAAGGGCTCGGTGAAGCCACCCTCCTCCTTGGAGAAGGTGGGAACTTCGGAAGCGGGGATAGCGGAGTGGTTGTCATAGGTAACCTCAACGCTTGTGATGCGGTAAGTGCCTGCGAAGATGAAGGTTACGGCATCAGTGTCGCCTGCCCATTCGAGAGTGGTGCTGGTAGCTGTGGTAGCGGGGTTAATCTGGCCGAAGTCAACAGTAGCCTGGTTCATGCTCTGGCCGTTTGTGCCGGTGAGCTTGATGGTGCGGATGGTGTTGTCAGCCGGAGCGGTCACGGTCATAGAGGTGCCGGAATACAGGCGGATGGTGCAGGCATCGCTGCCGGAAGCCGCAGTGGAGTAGTAGAAGCCGGGAGCTGACTTTTCGTTGGTGTTGGTTGTGGAGAACGCGAAACCGAAGCCACCGAGCTTGAGGCTTTCGAGGGGCTGATAGCGGGTAGCAGACTTGTCGCCGGCTACGGAACCCTCTTCAATGTAAGTGCCCTTGAAGTCGGTAGCGGTCTTCACATCGAAGGTAGCTGACTCCTGGCCGAGTTCGGGGTTCCATTCCTCAACAGGAGGCGTGGGAGGAGTTACGGAGCCACCCTCATCAGAGAAGGTGAGAGTTGTTAACTGTGCGTTGTACTTGTTGGTGGTCTGAATCTTGAACACAGTTCCGGCGGTTTGATTAGCCTCGGGGATTGCAAAGGAGAAATCCTTATTCTTGGTGTCGAGAGTTACAGGCTCGCCGATGGCTGTTGTTCCGGCATAGAGCTGCACCTTTACATTGGTTGAAGCGTTGGTGCCGGTGTGTACTGTGATTGTCTTGGCGGCGATGGGAGCTGTGAACGTCATGTAGGCAGCATCATCGTAGTTTTTGCCACTCAACTGCAGGTAGGAGACACCGCTGTTAGTGCCTTTCTTGCAGTGGAAGAAAGAGAAGTCGACGCCGCTGATGGTAGCGGTCTGAACAGTGGTTTCACTGTCGACGGTCGGGAGACCTTCGGCAGTGCCGAAATCGATGGTGACGGGGGCTGCTGACATAGTGAGCATGCCGGCACCGAGAGCCATAGAAAGTAGAAGTTTTTTCATTTGGTTGATTTTATGTTAGTTGGTGTTTAGTCCAATTCGAGGGGTTGGTTGGTGATTACGTGCCAGGGGAGGCCGTTCTCAGCGAGGGTCTTGAGGAAGGGGTCGGGGTTGAACTCCTCAACGTTGTGCACGCCGGGCATCACCCATTCGCCGGTGAGGAACATCATTGCGCCTACCATTGCGGGGACGCCGGTGGTGTAGCTCACGGCCTGTGCACCGGTCTCCTTGTAGGCGGCCTCGTGGGAGCAGTTGTTGTAGATGTAGTAGGTTGAGGGTTTGCCCTGTTTGTCAAGGCCGGAGATGCGGCAGCCGATTGAGGTCTCGCCGGTGTAGTTTTCTCCGAGTGAACCGGGATCGGGGAGCACTGCTTTCAGGAACTGGATGGGGATGATTTCCTGACCGTTGTACATAACGGGGTCGATGCGGGCCATGCCTATGTCCTGGATGCAGCGCAGGTGGGTGAGGTATTCCTGTCCGAAGGTCATCCAGAAGCGTGCGCGCTTGATTGTGGGGAAGTTGAGCACGAGGCTCTCCAGCTCCTCATGGTAGAGGAGGTAGCTCTCACGCTCGCCGATGCCGGGATATGTGAGGGGGCGATGGATTTCGAGGTTTTCGGTCTCCACCCATTTTCCATCCTCCCAGTAGCGGCCCTTCTGGGTGATTTCGCGGATGTTGATTTCGGGATTGAAGTTGGTGGCGAAAGCCTTGCCGTGGTTGCCGGCGTTGCAGTCCACGATGTCGAGATATTGCATCTCGGAGAAGTGGTGCTTGGCGGCGTAGGCAGTGAAGATAGCTGACACACCGGGGTCGAAGCCGCAGCCGAGGATGGCTGTCAGGCCGGCCTTTTCGAAGCGCTCGCGGTAGGCCCACTGCCAGGAGTACTCGAAGTGAGCCTCATCCTTGGGTTCGTAGTTGGCCGTGTCGAGATAGTTCACGCCGCATTCCAGGCAGGCATCCATGATGGTGAGATCCTGATAGGGGAGAGCCACGTTGATGCAGAGCTCGGGCTTGTGGCGGCGGAAGAGTTCGCAGAGTTGGGGCACGGAGTCGGCGTCCACCTGATCGGTTACGATGTTGGAGGCACCGATTTTCTCAGCCAGTGCGTCGCACTTGCTTTTGGTGCGGGAAGCGATCACAATCTCGGTGAAGACTTCGGGGTGCTGGGCGCATTTGTGGGCGACAACAGTGCCGACACCGCCGGCGCCAATGATTACTACTTTTGCCATTCTATATATAGGGTATTATTGTTTCGGGGTAACTTCGCGCCAGAGGTAGAGGCGGTCGGAGGGGCGAATCTTTGAGGGGACGGCTATCGAGAAGTGTTCCCCTTTGCTGACCTGCTGCACCGGTTTGAGGTCAACGCGGATTTCCTCGGGGGTGAGATGCAGGGAGCCTGTTGTGGGTCCGATGATAAGGATGTCGTCGCCCGGATGCAGTTCGCCGGCCTCGAGTTTGAATTCGGCCACTCCGAGGCGTGAGAAGTATCGGATGGCGCGGGCGGCGTAGACCTTCACGCGGGTGGCTGAGGAGCCATATTTGCGGCTCCATTCGCCGGCATTCTTGCCTTGGTAGTAGCCGTCCCAGAAGCCTCGGTTGAAGACCATCTTCAGGCGCTCCTCGAGCGGCGCGAGCATCTCGGGGGAGTAGGAGCCGTCGGCAATGGCCGAGAGAGCCCGGTCGTAGGCCGTCACTACTTCGGTCACATATTCGGGTCCGCGGGCGCGTCCCTCGATTTTGAAGACGGTGACTCCGGCCTCCACCATGCGGTCGAGGAAGGAGATGGTTTTCAGGTCTTTGGGCGACATGAGGTATTTGTCGTCGACCACGATTTCCTGTCCGGTCTCATTGTCGGTCAGTCGGTAGGAGCGGCGGCATATCTGGGTGCAGGCACCTCGGTTGGCCGAGGAATTCATCTGGTGCAGACTCATGTAGCACTTTCCGGAGACGGCCATGCAGAGTGCGCCGTGGCAGAACATTTCGAGACGCACGGGTTTGCCCGCCGGGCCGCAGATGCCGAGGCGGCGGATTTCGGAGGAGATGAATGCCACCTGCTCCATTGACAGCTCGCGGGCGAGCACCATAACGTCGGCCCATTGGGCGTAGTGGCGCACGGCCTCGACGTTTGTAATGTTGACCTGGGTGGATATGTGCACCTCTACTCCGACGGAGCGGGCATAGAGGATTGCGGCCATGTCGGATGCGATTATGGCCGTTATGCCGGCCTCGCGGGCGGTGTCGATGATGGAGCGCATCAGGGGGAGGTCCTCATCGTAAAGCACGGTGTTGACCGTGAGATATGTGCGCACCCCGCGCGCGGCGCAAGTGGCGGCAATCTCGCGCAGGTCGGCGAGTGTGAAATTAGCGCTTGAGCGTGAACGCATATTGAGTCCCTGCACGCCGAAATACACGGCGTCAGCGCCTGCATTCAGGGCTGCTGCCAGTGATTCTCGGCTGCCTACGGGAGCCATCAATTCAAAGTCGCTACGATTCATTTTTACAAAATGGGTATTTGGATGCAAAGGTAACGATTTTTTCGGAGACGGCGCGTGGAAAAATGATTTTTTCTGTGTATAAAAATTTTGTAACGCTTCGCAGTGACACGGAGTGTTTGTCCCAACGGCCAACTCCTCCGGAGTTATGCTACGCCGGAGGGAGTGCCGGGGGTTGTCAAAATTCTTACTGAAGCAAACACATGGCGCGGAGCGCCTATCCTCTGTTAGCCGGGGGGCTTCAGCCCCCCGGGAAGCGTGCAGCGACAACCCAGCCCCGGAAGGGCTGCCCTATATCGTTGGTTGTCAATATATTGGGCAGCCCCGCCGGGGCTGGCTCCGTCCGTTGGGCTACCGGGGGGCTGAAGCCCCCCGGCTAACAGAGGATAGGCGCTCCGCGCCATGTGTTTGCTTCAGTAAGAATTTTGACACACCCCCTTAATAATTGGGATGTCGCTCCGCGACATGAAGTGTGTCGGAATGTGGGTATCTGTGTGTCGGTGTGTATCGGAGTGCGGGATATCGCGCGAGGTATGATGTAGGCGGGAACAGTACGGCGGCGTGGTTCCGCATCATGGAGCATTCCATATCGCGGAGCGATATTCCAATTATAAGCCGGGGGTTGCGCCGAGCAGGCGTAACCCCCGGTATGTGCGGGTAACGGGTGCAACCCCGAAGGGGTTGGCCGTTTCCGGTCAGAGTTTGAAGGAGCGGCGGTGGAGGGGGGTGGGGCCGTGCAGGCGGATTGCCTCGCGGTGAGCCTTGGTGGGGTAGGCTTTGTTGGTGGCCCAATCGTAGGCGGGGTATTGCTCGTGGAGGCGCTCCATGAGTTCGTCGCGGTGGGTCTTGGCCAGGATGGAGGCGGCGGCTATCGAGGTGTAGAGGGCGTCGCCATGCACTATGCAGGTGTGGGGGATGCCGTCGGGGTGCGGAGTGAACCGGTTGCCGTCGATGAGCAGATGGTCAGGCTTGATTTTCAGGCCGCTTACGGCGCGCTGCATTCCGGTGATGGAGGCTTGCAGGATATTGATGCGGTCAATCTCCTCGGCGCTGACCATGACCACACACCAAGCCAGCGCTTCGCGCTCGATGATTGGGCGGAGCAGGGCGCGCTGTTTTTCAGTGAGTTTCTTTGAGTCGCGCAGCAGGGGGTGAGAGAATCCTTCGGGCAGGATGACGGCGGCGCAGCTGACGGGCCCTGCCAGGCATCCGCGTCCGGCCTCATCGCATCCGGCTTCGATGCGTCCCGGCTCCAGGCAGAGGCTGAGGGGTTCGCTCATATGTCGCGACGGATGATGAAGGTGAACAGGTCGAGCAGGGCGCGGCGCGCGGGAGACTCCGGATATGCTTCGCAGAGAATTGCGGAGGCTTCGGCATGCATGCGTTCCATCTCGGTGTAGGCATACTTAATTCCCCCTTCGGCGCGGGCGAAGTCGGTCAGGGTATGAATCTGCTCCTCTGAGAGTTCAGCGGAGTCGAGGATGCGTTTCATCTCTTCGGCGCGGGGGGAGACAGCCAGGGCGTGCAGCAGCGGGAGGGTTACTTTTCCTTCGCGCAGATCGTTGCCGGTGGGTTTGCCTATTTTCTCTGAGGGGAAATAGTCGAAGATGTCATCCTTGATTTGGAAGCAGAGGCCCAGCAGTCGGGCATATTCGAGCAGCGGGGCGGCCTCGGCTTCGGGCGTGCCGGTTGCTTCGGCACCCATGTAGGCACACTTGACGAACAGTGAGGCGGTCTTCTTGCCTATGGCCGTGAAATATTCGTCGATGCGGAAGTGGCGGTCGCGTGCGTTGCAGATCTGATGAATCTCGCCCAGGGAAAGCTCTTTACCCAGCTCACTCATTGAGCGGACTATGGGCAGTGAGCCGGTGGCGGCGGCCTGTTCGAGCGCGGCGGAGACGAAGAAGTCACCCACGAGCACGGCTATATGATTGTCCCACAAGGCATTGACCGTGTCTACGCCGCGTCGCTGCTTGGTTTCGTCGATGACATCATCATGAATCAGCGAGGCATTGTGGAGCATTTCGAGCGAGGCCGCGGCGCGCAGCACCTTCTCATTGACCGAGCCGAGCAGACGGGCGCAGAGCAGCACCATCACGGGGCGAATCTGCTTCCCCTTGGTGCGCAGATATTGCTCCACAATCTCGTTCATCAGAGGTGTGGAGGTGTTGAGCGCTTGGGAAATAAGCCGGTTCAGGTCAGCCAGTTCCGGGGCTAAAATCTCGATTATCTCGGAATATTTCATAATGAGCCACAAAATTAATGATTTTTTTCGGGATAGTGGGGAATTAAACCGTATTTTTTCGGAGGTATTTGAAAGGGGAGCGGCAAAGAAAGTGGCGGGCGCCTCACAGAGGGGGCGCCCGCCGGGTTATGGATTAGAGGGTTACTCTATCGCGGGGAATCAGAAAACGATTTTAGTGGCTTTGCCTTCGGTCACCTTGATTACCACCTGACCCTTTGCGGGGAAGGCGATGGGCTGACCCTGGAGGTTGAAGTACTGGGAAACAGTTCCGTCAGCCTCAATCACATTGATGCCGGAGAGGTTCCAGTCGATAGTGATTTCGGGGTTGGCGTGACCCTTGGTGCCGTTTGAAGAGAAGAACTCTGCGTCGCCGAATACGCCCATGGGGATAGTGAGGCGATACATGCTGAGGCTTGTGGGAGCGGGCTCGAACTTCACAGAGAAAGTCGTCTGGTCGGCTTCAGCCTGAGCGAATGTAGCGGTCTTGAAGTAGTCCATAGAGGCATCCGCAAGAGTAGCGGTAGCGCCCGGATCCATCTGAGTTCCTTCGGGGAAGGTGATGGTGATTTCGCCCAGACCGGTTGTCTCGGCACCTGCGGGAGTGTAAGAGAGATAGTTGAGATCGAAGTCAGCACCTGCACCACAGGTCACATTCACAGTGATAGTGAAGGCCGGGTTGGCATGGCCGAACTCGGGATTCTTCTGCCATTCGGCATCGCCGAATGCACCCTGAGGAATGCTGATGGTGTAGACACCGTTCTCCTTGGCGTCAGGAATTGTAGCCCAAAGACAACCTGTGTAGTTGAATTTGAGGGGAACTTCATTGCTGTAAGTGCCTGCTTCGTTAGTTACGGTCAGCTTGGCATCAGCTGCGGTGCTCACGTCGTTGGGAACATAGATAAAGATGGTGTTGAAGTCACGTTCAGCCAAGTCGATTGTTGCATCGTTGGCAGGATTAGTTTTGGTGGGATTCAGGTCGTAAACCACGGGCTGAGGTGCGGGGGTTACGTTGAAGGTCAGAGTCACGGGCACGTACTTCACAGTGGTGAAGGTCTTGTCGGTGAAGTAGTAGAGCATTCTTGAGGGGAGGGTGATAGTGTAGGTGCCCTCTTCGGTTACAGGCTCAACGAAGGAAAGAACGGAGTTCATATCCTGGATGTTGTTGGTCACAGTGAAAGAAGCGTCGTAAGCTTCACCATTGCGGGTAACGGTGATGCCACCCTTCAGGTCGTCAGAGAGACCGCCTTCGCCGCAGTTGAAGTAGTTGAAAGTGATGTCGGAGAAGGGAGCCTGGAATGTGTCGCCGGAAGCGGGGGTAGTGGTGTAAGCGAATTCAGCTTCACCCTCGATGGTATAGGTGAAAGTGATGTCTTCTGCGTTCGGGGTACCCTTGTAGTTGGCATCGAAGAACTTGATGGCACCGGCCTTGATAGTAAAGGTGTAAGTGCCGGGTTCGGTAGCGGGGGTCTTCAGAGTGAAAGTGAGAATGTGGGGATTGGAATCAATATCGGAAGTCTTGGAGACGTTCGAGAAGAGGGTTCCGTTTTTGTAAACGGCGATGTCAGCGAGAGTAACCACATCGATATCCTCGTAGTTGAGGGTGCTGTAAGAGATTTCGATAGACTCGAGCTTCTCAACCACCTTGCCGTCAGCGGGGGTCACGGTCCACATATAGCCGGAGGGCTGGGGAGTGCCGGTCACGATGTAGGTGTAAGTCAGGTTTTCGCTGAGATCCTGGGGGAAGTAGCTGTCAAGCTCCTGATAGGAGAGAGAGCCCTTCTCAAACACGATTGAATAAGTGCCGGCTTCAGTTGCGGGGGTCTTGAGGGTGAAGCGGAAACCGCCGAGGTTATTGGTATAGTCGTCAGCGTCGGCAACAGTCACACCACAGAAGTCCTGACCATCCTTCAGAACCTTAATCTTGTCTGATTCAGTCACCATAACTTCGTTGAGCTCCTCGAAGGAGTAGGTGAGCAGAACAGATTCGAGTGAGTTGAGCTGCTCGCCGTTGGCGGGAGTCATAGTCCACTTGTAGTTGTCAGAGGGGTTGACGGTTCCTTCCACAGTGTAGTTGAAGGCCAGCTCCTCGTCATTCTGCCAGTATTCAGTCTCGGTATAGATATCGAGGCTGTTGGCGCCGAAGAGCAGAGTGTAAGTGCCGGGTTCGGTTATGGGGGTTGCGAAGCGGCAGATGAGAAGGCCGGAGTTGGTGTCCCAATCATCGTCGGGAGTGATTGTCACGCCGCAGAAGGGTTCGCCATTCTTCAGAACTTCGGCAGTGCCATCTTCATTCAGCTCGATGGTAGCATAATCCTCGAACGAGTAAGAGAGAGTAACCTGGCTCAGGGGAGCGGTCACAACGCCCACTTCGGGATCGGATTTAATCTTGATACCCTTGTCGCCTGACTTGCTTTCGCCTACGTAGTAGGTCAGAGTGATAGGCTCTTTGATGTATCCATCACCCATCCAGTGTTCTGCATTGGCGAAGTTGAAGGTGTTGGCTGCGAACTCAATAGTGTAGACACCGGGTTCGGTTGCCGGGGTTTCCAGTCTCACGATGAAATCAGAATCGTTAGTCTTGCCGGTTACGCCACAGAAAACCTCGCCATCTTTCTTGATGGACATTTTCTGATAGTTGGGAATGATGCCCCAATAATCATCCATGGAGTAGCTGATGTTAACCTCAGCCAAAGCAGCGAGCTTGGAGCCTGAGGCGGGGGTGGCAGTCAGCTTGTAAGGAGCCAGAGGATCCTCGGCGCTGACCTCTTCACCTACAGTGTAGGTGAGAGTGAGAGTATCTCCCACGTAGTCCTGAAAGGCACCACTATCGCTGACAAGAGATATGCAGTTGCCGGCAATGGTGATAGTGTAGTCTCCTTCTTCAGTGATGGCAGGAGAGATGGAGATGTCGATTGACTCTTCATCGTCCCACAGGCTGTGGCCGGGAACTAATTCACGGGTAAAGGTATAGCCGGAAAGCGTGGAGCCGTCTTTCTCAATAGTGGCGGACACGCCAGCCATCCATATGGTGGGATAGGCGGCATTGGTGCTGGAGAGCGTAAACTTTTCCAGCGACGTCACGGTGGAGCCGGAAGTCGGGTCTGCCTTTACCGGGATGTCGGCAGCTGCGGAGAGCGTTATGAGCGCCGCGGCTGCGAGGGTAAAGATTTTCTTCATAAAAATTAATGTTTATTAAGAGATTGTGTTTATGGTAGAAAAAGGCGTTGCAGCCGCTGCGGACTCTGGTTTTAAGACGTAAGTCCGGTGCGGCTGCAACGGTAGGGTAGGAGCAGGCGTATGGATGACACCTGCGGGAATCTGTCTATCAGTAGATGACCTTGCGGGTTTGGCTGCCCTGACGCACGATGTAGAGCTGACCCTTTACGGGAGCTGCCACGCGCAGGCCTTCGATGGTGAAGTATTCGGCGGCGCCGGTCACTTCGGGAGCTTCGATGCACTCTACGCCGGAGATGTAGTCAGCCAGCCAGCGGGTGTCCATGATTTCGTGAGCCTCGCCGTTGGCGGTCACCTGTGCGGCATTCACGATGTCGCCGGTTTCGGTGTTGACCATGTAGACAACCACGTTGAGGTTGTCGGGGTTAACGGCCGGGGAGGTCATGTAGGTCTTACCGTCGGCGGAGCTGGCGCGCTCGGTGTAGGTGTCGGGGATGTCGATGGTGGTTGTGAAGGTATACTTCTCGCCACCCTTCAGGGGCGCGTCGGGCAGTGAGCCTTCGAGACCCCAGAAGCCTTTGACTGCGCGGGCCACATGCTGGAAGGGTACGCTCATCACGGCCTGGGAGAATGTGGTCCAGCCGTTGAGGTCACCCTCGAAGCTTTGGCCTGCCAGGTAGTTGTGCTGAATCCAGAAGGTGAGCATGTTCTTGTGGGCGTTGGGGAGGCCGTCGAAGTCGATGCGCACATTGTCTTCAGTCAGCACGAAGCCGAGCTTGTAGAGGTTTCCGTCGAGGGTCACGGCGGGGGTCACGGCGGCAGTCACTTTGACGGCGCCGGGGGTGTCGGCCGCCTCCTCGATTGATGCCTGCTCGATAGCCACTTCAGCCAGCGAGAGACGCTGCTGCTCGCGGGTGACTGTGGCGGCTATTGAGAGAGGGTTCGTGGGGTCATACTCGCAGTCGAAGTTGGGGTTGAATCCGGCTGAGGATGTGCGGTCGTAGACGAGGTAGGGTGCTACCTCGATGCCGATGCCGGCTGCATATTCTGTGCAGACCATAGGCTCGGAGCGGCTCATGTCGTGGATGTGTACAGCCACGGGGATTATTTTCCCTTTCAGGTTGGGATCCTCTTCCATCTCTTCGATGTTGTAGATGCCCATGGGGCAGTTGCCGCACCAGGTGCCGGTGGTCTCTTCGAGGAGCACGCGGCGCTCGGGGGTGAAGAGCATACCGTGGGTTGAGCCGGAAGCCAGCAGGTCGTTGATACCGTCGGAGCTTACGCGCACCTCCCAGGCGAGGTTTTCGTCGCCTGCCACGGGCACATCGAAGCTCTTGGTGAATTCCTGACCGGGGGTGAGGCCGGTGCCGGTTTCGGTAGCGGTGAATGAGCCTGCGGTCACGGTCATAGTCCAGGGGCCGAGGGCTTTGTCGGTGGAGGGCTTCAGGGTCACGTCGAGCGGAAAGTTGCCTTTGAGGATATACTCGGGGGCGGAAGCTGAGAGCTCGGCAATGTCAAGACGCTGCACGAGCACATTGTCGATGGCCAGGAAGTCCTTGGTGTCGTTGAGGTTGGCAAACGCGATGTAGATGGTTTTGCCTGCCCATTCGTCGAGGTTCACTTCGTAGTGGGTGAAGTCACCTTCAAAGTTGTCGAGGTCTTTGCCTGCGGGCACTTCGGTGTAGACGCGGGTGGCCTTGTCGGCAGAGGGGAGGGTGGCCTCGGTGGGTTGCTCTTCGAGAATGAAGAGATGGAGGTCAGAGGTCAGGCGTGCACCACCGAAGTATCGGCCGCTCTGGGCGTCGAAGCTGAGGGTGAAGCCTTCGCTTTGGATGGTCAGGGGTTTGCTCACGACGAAGTCGCGTGAGGAGCCTGAGGTCTGATAAAGGGCGTGCGAAATCAGGAAGCGGTCAGAGGATGTGGAGGCATCCTTTGCGGTCCACCAGGGCTGTGAGACTCCGTTCTTGTCCATGAAGATGGGGTTGATTCCGGAGAGGGGAGCGAGGTGGTCACCTTCGATTAGCTGGGGGAAGTTTTCCTGCCAGCTGTCGGTGTTGAAGTCCTCCTGCAGAAGCACGGTGTGGGCGGAGGCCGCCGAGCAGGCAGCCACCGCGAGGGATAGAGCTATTGTCTTGAGGTTCATTTCGGCAGTGTTACTTAACGATTACCTTGGCGGTTGTGTCGTCAGCCTTCACGATATAGAGGCCGGGGGCGAGGGAAGCACCGTTGCCCATGTAGCGACCCTGGATGTCGTAAACGGCTACTGAAGCTGCACCCTGCACTTCGATGGCACCCTTGAGGCCGCGGATTACGGGAGCAGCCTTGTCAGCGACAACATCCTCGATGCCTGACACGGGAGCGTCGTCGAGCACAATCATTACGGGGAAGGGGTCGTTCTCCATGCGTGCTTCGTTGAAGACGTTGTGCTGTGCGGCGAGCACGCGGCCATCCTTGCTGGTGTATGAGACGCCGGCGAAGGTGATGCCTTGGGCCTGGTCTTTGATATCGAAATAATCGAGGGGAGACTCTTTGGCGCCGTTGATGAGCATCTTGCCGTCAGCCAGGTAGATAACGTCGTTGATGGTGCCGGTCAGGTAGGCTGATTCGCCGATGATGTGGTTGGAGTCGCCGGTGTTCACGTTATAGGTGCAGGCGCCCATCTCGATTTTAATGTGGCCATCTTCGGGAATGATGCCATCCTCGGGGACTACGCTGCGGGTCTTGTAGCCGTAGAAGTTGCCGCGGGCATCGCAGCCGTAGAAGCCACCCTGGAAGAAATAATCCGTCTGCCAACCGTCGCAGAAGCCGTCGATGAAGTCGAACTGCCAGTACTTGGTGCCCCATTTTGTCTCGACGGGGAGGATGCGCTGTTCGAGAGTGTTCCAGAATTCGATGTTGCCATCGGAGCCTCTTACGATTGCGGGCACCATTGAGCCGGCGCCGCAGTTGAGGATACCGCCGAGCACGGTGCCTTCGAGAGTGCCGTCAGACATCATTGTGCGGGTCCAGAAGCCCTGATGGTTAGGAAGTTCATTGTGGTTGTAGAGGTGGAGTTCCCATTCGCCGTTGTCTTTCAGCTCCCAGAGGCAGGGGTAAGAGGGGCGAGCGGTGGACTCAACGCCGGGACGGGATGAGAGGTAGCCACCGATGATTTTGCCGTTGTTAGAGATTGAAATGGCGTAGTTGAGGTTGCCGGTCATGGCAGTGCCGTCGTCGCCGAGCTGGTCGATGTTGCAGGGGAGATAGGTGATTTCGCCATCCTTGAATACGGCGGGATGCCAGTAAAGGCGATGTTCGGGGGTGGTGATCTCAACGGAGCCTACAATTGTGCCTTCGTCGTTAACGCCGTAAGCCTCGAAAGTGATATTGCCAAGTTTTTCAGTGTCAATAATGGGCTTGAATTCAGAGGGATTTTCGATGTTCCAAACGTAGCCGGTGCAGTTATCGGGGTCGGAGAAGACGGCGTAGGTGCCTGACTCGCTCACGGCGCGGGGATCGGCGCGATAGTCGGTGTTGTAGTAAAGTTTGTTTTCAGCCTGAGCCGAACACATTGCGGCAGCTACGGCTGCAAAGAGTAAAAACTTTTTCATAATAGATTTTTAGTGTGAAGTCATCTTGACTTATTTTCAACATACAAAATACAATAAGGAGTGTTA
>CANSAP010000025.1 GCA_947644715.1 uncultured Bacteroidales bacterium | reverse complement strand
TCCATGCTTAAAGTCATTTCATCTCTGAATGATCTGAAATTTTTGAATGTAAAGTTTACTAACATACCCTATTGTGATTTTCTGCAAAGATAACAATAAAATCTTATTCAGAGCTTGTTTTGTGAGAAAAAATCTCAAAAATCAAATCCTATCATTACCTATATAGGATTAGCGGAAAGAGTTACGGCGACACCTTTCACTGCCGTAACTCTTCTTACTGTTGCACAATCTTTTTTGATACTGTAGGGTGTGTCAAAAACATGTCTGAAGCAAACGCCTGGCGCGGAGCGCCTATCCACCTGTAGCCGGGGGGCTTCAGCCCCCCGGCTAACAATGGGAAGGCGCTCCGCGCCATTCAGCATCGGGTTCACATTTTGATATACCCTTAGGGATTTAGATGTGGTCGTTCGGCGTTAATCCGGGATAATAATTAGAATGTAGCTCCGAGATGAGGTTATTTCACTATTACTTTGTGGGCTGCGCCATCCACTCGCACGAGGTAGATGCCCGAGGGGAGGGAGGAGAGGCCGGTGCGGGCACCGGAAAGGGTGTAGGCCTCTGCCGTTTCGTAATTGCCGCTGATGCAGATATCACCGCCTGATACTGAGACTTTTACGTCGGAGGCTTCGGCTGTGTCAATACCGGTCATCGTGCCCTGCCCCATGGTGAAGTCGCCGAGATTGATAATGCGGTTCTCGTCGGCATCATCAATGCTGAAGGGGATATGCACGGGAGCATTGAAGTCCGCGCGGTGCAGCGATACGGAGTAGCCTGTGGAGGGAACCTGCGTCGAGAGGCTGAAAGTGGAGGCATACGCGGGCGCCGGATGAGACTCAATCGTCTCCAGATGATTGAACTGAATCTCAAACTTGCCGTTATTGTCCACCTTCACCGGAGTAGAGAACTGGTAGGGGGACCCGGCGGAATGCACCTGGGCATCGGCAAAGTCAATCGGATAGCCCCACGTGCTCTTCAGCGTGCCGACAACCGTATGCGGTGTGTGAGTGTAAGTAAGGTTGTCGAAGTTGAAGCAGTCAGCCATGAACACAACCCATCCGTCGGCAGGAACATCCAGTTCAATAGTTTGCCATTTCAGTGTAGGGTACGTGTCATAATCATACTCATCACTGATAAGAGGATTGTCCAAATCCAGCTCGAAAGCACTCCCGTTCCATGATGCATTATACACGGCATAAGATGCTTTGGTCTTATTCTTATAGCCTCCCAAATGGAAAGACATGGGACCTTCATGGGCATAGAACATGAAGTAAGTATAGTTGCCGGCAGAAGGGCCAAGATAGAAGCCACCAATGCCATAGGCACCATAATTTGCACCCCATGCGAGTCCACTGATGACTCCTGAGGCGGGGGTTACTTCGGAAGTTTGCTTACTCTTGGCTACATACAAGCCATCGTATAGCAGGTTTGCATTGAAGTAATAATCCGGCCCTGCAAGATTATTGAAGTCGTGGGTGATGGTGTCGGCATTTGCTGTGAGAGGCAGAAGTCCGGCAGTCAGGAGTGTCAGGTTGAAGAGTAAACTTTTTCTCATAAATCTACGGTAATTAGTTTCGTTATACAATCACATTATCTAACTCAAAAAGCTGATAGAATACCGATTTTAGATTCGGTTTAGCAATTTTATCGCGACAAAGTTAGGCATAAGAATTGTATTTCACAAATTTTACACCAATAAAATTTGTGAAATACAATAAAAAAAGACGACACTCTGAAAAAGTCGAGATGACTTTTCTGGCTAATCAGGTCCTCAATACTTGAATGTGGAGCCGCCGAGGAACTCGCGCAGCAGGCTCGTGCCGGGTATCTGATCCTCAGGCAGAGGGAGGAAGTTGGAGAGGAAGGAGAGAAGGCGGTAAGCCTCCGAATACTCCGGCGCATCGTGGGGCACGGAGCGCAGCAGCGGCTCGGCATAGCTCTTCATGACGGCTATCTCGAAGAGCAGCGAGGAGTTAAACATGGCGTCGGCATTCTCCTGGAAGGGGAAAATCCATTTGTCCTCGCCCCGGCGCACGGAGGGCCAGCGACGCAGTGTGTCGAGCGCCGAGGTGTTGCGATACTTGTGGTCGCGCACGATGCGGCGCAGCAGGCGGCTGTCGGTCGTTGAGATCCAATTATGATCGTCGATATTAAGTGTCGTGAGCGCCGAGACATACATCTTGAACAGAGCCTCCTGCGGCACACCGGCAAGCATGGCGGGATTCAGTCCGTGGATACCCTCCATGAGCAGCACATCCCCCTTCTCCAATCGCAGCGGGCGCTCACGCTCCACGCGTCGACCAAGCTCGAAGCTGTAAGTCGGCAGATTAATCTCCTCGCCGCGAAGCAACGCTTGCAGATGCTCGGAGAGCAACGGGAGGTCGAGCGCATAGAGGCTCTCGAAGTCATAGTCGCCGCTCACGGGGTCTATGGGTGTCTTGTCGCGGTTCACGAAATAATCATCCAGCGAAATCATCTTCGGCTTGAGTAGGCAGGTCATGAGCTGAATGGCCAGTCGCTTGCAGGTAGTGGTCTTGCCGGAGGATGAGGGGCCGGCCAGGAGCACAAAGCGCGCTCCCCGCTTCTTGATGTCGTGGGCTATGGCGGCCAACGCCTGCGAGTGAAGCGCCTCGCTGAGATTAATCAGGTCGCCGGAGCGGTTCTGCTCCACAGCGCGGTTCAGCTCACCCACATTGCTCACTCCGACAATCCGGTTGAACTGCAAGTGAGCCTCGAAGGCATCGAGCATCTTGCGCTGCGGCACACTCGCAGCCGGGCGCGAGATGTCGGCCTTGTCGGGGGGCAGAAGCAGCAGGCCCTCCTCGTAAGGTTCGAGCGCAAACACCGGCACGGAGGAGGTGCGCGGTGCCAGCGGACCGTAGTAGGAGTCGGCCAGCGCGTCGAGTGTGTAATAAGTGGTATAGAGGTCATGCAGGCTCTCGAGCAGCCGCACCTTTGAGCGCAATTCCTGCCCGCGGAAAATCTCGATTACATCGCGCGTGAGCCGCTCATGACGCTCGAAAGGAAGATCACGCTCCACGAGCGTGCGCATGGCCTGCTCGAGCGCCGGCAGGTCAGGAGTAACCGTCTGAGGCTCAGGCGTGCGGGTCAGCAGACGGCAATAATAGCCGCGACTGATGGAGTGCTCGATGCTGAGACGCACCCCGGGGTGAACGAGATTCACAGCCCGATAGAGCATCATGCAGAGCGACCGCACATAGACACGCATTGACGACGGATGCTCCGGGGGCAAAAATTCAATCTGCTTGGGCATGAACACCTGAAACGACAGTGGCTCTGTGCGGTTGTTCACACGTGCGCAGATGGGGGTGAATCCCTGAGCAGGGAGAAGCGCAAGAATCTCGGAGAGGCGTTCGCCTCCCCGGATTTCGATATATGATTCGGTATTTACGCAGTAAATTTTCATGGGCTTGAGAAATAAGAGATTTAAGAGAAGAGAGGGGGGAGAGAAATAAGGGGGAGAGATTGGGCAAAAGTACGTGTAAAATCCCGCATGTGCAAAATTTCCGGATGGAAAAATGCGTTAATTGACTGAATGATACGAAAGAAAGAGGAAATAAGGCGAATGCTGTTAGAGTCCGGAGCCTCCGCTGTGGGGTTTGCCCGCGCCGGGGAGGTGGAGCCGTCGGCAGTGTCAGCTTTCGAGCGCTGGCTCTCGCGGGGGGACGCCGGGGAACTGGCCTACATGCGCAACTATCCGGAGCTGCGGCGCGACCCGCGCCTGCTGCTCGAGGGGTGCCGCACGGTGGTCAGCATAGCTTGGCTCTACAACCCGCCCCGCCTGCGCCCCGCCACCCTTCCTTATCTGGCTCGCTACGCTTACAGCCGCGACTACCACAATGCCCTGCGCAGTGTGCTCAAGCCCGTGGCGCGCGAGATAGCCTCGCGCTACGGAGCGCAGTGGCGCATCTGCATCGACTCCGCCCCGGTCATGGAGCGCTACTGGGCCGTCAAGAGCGGTGTGGGCTTCTGCGGCCGCAGCGGGCTGCTCATTGTGCCCGGAGTAGGGTCGCGCGTCTTCCTGACCGAACTGCTGCTTACAATTGAATTGCCGCCGGACAATCCCTGCACCCTCACCTGCGGCGACTGCGGCGCATGTGTGCGAGCCTGCCCCTCCGGAGCATTGCAGGCAAGCGCCTCCCCCGACTGTCGGCGCTGCATCTCGGCTCTGACCATAGAGCTGCCCGGAAGCGCCCGTCATCTGCCCCGCCCCACACTGGCCGGTTGCGACCTCTGTCAGGACGTCTGCCCCCATAATGCAGGAAACGCCCGCACACAGCTTGCCGCGTTGCAGACGCTTCCCCATCTTCTGACAGTGGATGAGACCGAACTCCGCGCCCTGAGCGACGAGCAGTTCCGCGCCCGCTATGCAGGCACGCCGCTCATGCGCATCGGACGTGAGGGATTGCTCGCTAATCTATCAGTTATTTCTGTTGATTCTTCAGCAGGTCGCGAATCTCGGTGAGAAGCACCTCCTCCTTGGTAGGCTCCGGGGGAGCGGCGGCGGCAGCCTCCTCCTTCTTGCGGAACTTCTGCATGAAGCGGATGGCCATAAAGATGCAGAACGCAACAATAAGGAAATCAACGATATACTGAATGAACATGCCATAGTTCACCGTGACCGCCTCCTGCATGACCTTCCCGGCAGCATCCACCACCGGCTCCTTAATCGTGGCCTTCAGCTCCTTAAAGTCCATGCCCCCGGTGGCAACACCCACCACAGGCATAATCACATCATCCACAAGCGAGCTGACAATCTTGCCGAAAGCCCCGCCCACGATAACACCGACAGCCATGTCCACGACATTGCCACGCATGGCGAAATCCTTGAAATCCTGTAAAAATTTTCCCATATAATCAGATAGTTAAGAGGGGTTATATAACATTAAAACATGCAAAGCAGCGCAACATCCGGGCTCGCCGGGATGTTAAAGAAGAGGACGCCCGAAATAGAGGAGAAAAAAATTTCTGAAAAACGTGTGCAATTCCCAAAAAAGTGCTAATTTTGCAGAAAATCTCCGTGGAGGGCTTTTGCGGCCTGCTTACACAAGAATAAACGCAAAAGTCCGTATTATGTTTTAATGATAGGGTCTAATATTAAAATAGCAACATAACCCAACGATAATTAAAAATAAAAAATGACAAAAGTAGGTATTAACGGTTTTGGCCGCATCGGCCGCTTCGTATTCCGTGCATCCACCAAGCGTGACGACATCGAGGTAGTAGCAATCAACGACCTCCTTCCCGTAGATTACATGGCATACATGCTGAAGTATGACACCATGCACGGTCGTTTCGACGGCACTGTAGATTATGACCTGGAGAAAGGCCTCCTGATCGTAAACGGCAAGGAAATCCGCGTAACTGCATGCAAGAACCCCGCAGAAATCGCTTGGGGCGAAGTAGGCGCTGAATACGTAGTAGAGTCCACCGGCCTCTTCCTGACCGAAGAAAAGGCAAAGGCACACATCGAAGCCGGCGCCAAGTACGTTGTAATGAGCGCTCCCTCAAAGGATGCCACTCCCATGTTCGTGTGCGGCGTTAACGAAAAGACCTATGCAGGTCAGCAGTTCGTTTCCAACGCTTCCTGCACCACTAACTGCCTGGCTCCCATCGCCAAGGTTCTGAACGACAAGTTCGGCATCATCGAAGGCCTCATGACCACTGTTCACTCCACTACCGCTACTCAGAAGACCGTTGACGGTCCCTCAATGAAGGACTGGCGTGGTGGCCGTGCTGCAGCAGGCAACATCATCCCCTCCTCCACCGGCGCTGCAAAGGCAGTAGGCAAAGTAATCCCCGAGCTCAACGGCAAGCTCACCGGTATCTCCATGCGTGTCCCCACTCTGGACGTATCCGTAGTTGACCTGACCGTTAACCTCGAAAAGCCCGCCACCAAGGAAGCCATCTGCGCTGCCATGAAGGAAGCCAGCGAAGGCGAACTCAAGGGTGTGCTCGGCTACACTGAGGACGCAGTGGTTAGCTCCGACTTCCTCGGCTGCCCCCTCACCTCTATCTTCGACGCAAACGCAGGTGTTTACTTGACCGACAAGTTCGTAAAGGTAATCTCCTGGTACGACAACGAGATCGGCTACTCTAACAAAGTGCTCGACCTCATCGCCCACATGAAGCAGTACAACGGCTAATAACCGCTGCCAACGGGTCGGCGCACACCGCCTCCCCGCTTCAAGGCGAAGGATTAAGATAATCCCCTAACCTTAATGATAGAATCCACGGCTTCCCCCCGGAAGTCGTGGATTTTTATTTTTCGCTAAGCAGTGAATATCAATATTTTTTTGTTAACTTTGTCCATTCAATCACACATCACAGACAAAATTTCCCTGTAATTGGGTGACACTTGAATACAGACAGACTATATGATTTCAAAAGCTGAACTACAATCGCTCCTTGACGATTTGGAAAGCGACAGAGTCGAGCGGACTATTTCCACCAATAATACTGACAAATTTGGTGAGGCAATCTGTGCGTTCTCCAATGACCTGCCGGACAATCAAAAACCTGGATATCTTATAATCGGAGCCGATGATAAAACAGGCCGTGTAGTGCCTGTAAAAATTACTGATGCCTTACTGAAAAATGTGGCAGCCATCCGCACAGAGGGTAATATTCAACCCCAGCCATCAATGTCTGTTGAAAAAATAAGCTTGGACGACGGGGATGTAGTGGTTGTGGAAGTTCAGCCTGCTCATTTCCCTCCGGTAAAATACAAAGGTAAAATCTGTGTTAGAATCGGGCCTCGTAGAGGTATTGCAAATGAGAACGACGAACGAAAGCTCTATGAGAAACGCGCCTCTCACGTATTGACTTTTGATGCTATGCCTTGCATGGATGCGTCATTAGCTGACTTAGACATTAACTTATTCAAATTGAATTACTTACCCAAAGCATATCCGGAGGATGTTCTTGAAAACGATAAACGAGACATTCGTCTTCAGCTTCAATCACTGGGGTTCTATGATATGAAGTATGACTGCCCTACATACGCCGGCATTTTGATGTTTGGGAATAATGTCGAACGTAAATTACCGGGTGCTTATGTGCAGTACGTACGCTTTGCAGGTGCATCACGTGGAGCAGAAATTGCCAACGATTATAAATTCACCGGCAATCTAATGATGATTCTCAATCAGCTTGACACATTCGTGGCCACATCAATCGCAAAAAGTCGTCCGGTACGCGTTTCTGCTCTGCGTGAAGAGAATATCGTGGAATATCCATCTTGGGCTATAAGAGAGCTCTTGATGAACGCCGTCTGCCATAGAGACTATGAAAGCAATGGACCAATACAATTTTATCATTATAATGATAGAATTGAAATACTCAATCCCGGGGGATTATATGGAAAAGTTAATCCCCGGAATTTCCCTTTAGTTAATGATTACAGAAATGGTGTTGTGGCGGAAGCAATGAAAGTTATCGGCTTTGTTAACAGGTTCAGCAGAGGTGTTGAAAGAGTTCAAGAGGAACTGCTGACAAACAAAAACGGTGAGGCTGACTTCAACTTAAACCTTGAAACTGCATTTCTCGTAAAGGTCAACATATCCTCTTTAGTTCCAAGAACAAAGGATGAAACAAAGGATGAAACAAAGGATGGAACAAAGGATGGAACAAAGGATGGAACAATAAAACAAGTTTACAATACTTTAATCTCCAATAACAGCATTACCCGCGATGAACTTATGGAGACATTGTCATTATCCGCATCAAGCATCAACCGCGCAATATCAACGTTGAAAGCAAACAAAATTATCGTTAGAATTGGTGGTAAGCGATATGGATTCTGGAAAATTCTAAAAACATTATAGGAGGAATTGAACAAATAGTTTGTCAGAATCCGCAAAAACTTATACCTTTGCACATCAACCGAATAACTCCTGCACTCAGATGAAGCTCCGCATACTCCTGCTCCTGCTCGCCACAACCGCTACCCTCGGCCTCAAAGCCCAAGGGCATGTGGAACGCCCCGCCAAACAACCGGTGAAACCCCGCACCGAAACAGCTAAACCCAAAGCCAAACCGGCTACTGAAATCGAGACTGACCTCACCCCGGAACAGTTATACACTAAAGCGGAAGCTGCTTACCGGGCCTCGAACTTCTCCGCTGCCGCCAAGCGCTACCGCCGCGCAGCGGAACAGGGATATGCTCCCGCGCAATATGGCCTCGGCATGTGCTATCAATACGGCAAAGGGGTCAAGGAAGATTATCAGGAAGCCGACAAGTGGTATCGCCGGGCGGCGGAGCAGGGATACGTAGATGCCCAGCTGAAACTGGGTCAATGCTATTCCGTGGGAGTTCCCGGTCTGAGAAACTACCAAGAAGCAGTGAAATGGTATAGACTGGCAGCAGAGCAAGGAAACATAGCCGCACAAATTGCTTTGGCTGACTGCTACGAAACGGGAACAGGCACATCGAAAGATTACAGTGAAGCTGTAAAATGGTACCGTCGGGCAGCCGAACAAGGCAACCCCTACGCACAAAAACGCTTGGAGGCATTGCTGCAACAGGGCTACAAATAAACCGCTTGCGGTTTGATTGAAGGCCAACTCCTCCGGAGTTGATGATATGCCTCGGCCTGACCCCGGGTTCCGCGCCTCATCGGCGCAAACCCGGGGCTAATAATTGGAATGTCGCTCCGCGACAAGGAATGTACCGTAGTCTGGTAGGCCGCAGAGAGGTGATTGTAATGTCTTTTGTAGGGACGCGCCGCGGCGCGTCCCCGCCCGCACCGTTCGTTCCAAGCCTCCAATACATAAACCCATACGACATAGCATTTTATCTACCATTGTCGGCGGGGAGTTACAAAAGATTTTTCGGAGGCCGTAAAATGGTACCGTCGGGCAGCCGAACAAGGCAACCCCTACGCACAAAAACGCTTGGAGGCATTGCTGCAACAGGGCTACAAATAAACCGCTTGCGGTTTGATTGAAGGCCAACTCCTCCGGAGTTGATGATATGCCTCGGCCTGACCCCGGGTTCCGCGCCTCATCGGCGCAAACCCGGGGCTAATAATTGGAATGTCGCTCCGCGACAAGAAATGTACCGTAGTCTGATAGGCCCCAGAGAGGTGATTGTATTGTCTTTTGTAGGGACGCGCCGCGGCGCGTCCCTACAATCTGATGCGTTTCACAGGTGCGCCCATTGACAATGGCTCAGAAAACATCTATTATAAAACCCTGGGATGCCGGAGCGCAGTAGCAGGAAAAGACAGATTGACCAGGATATCGACCCGAGGAATCCGTCGCATATTTCATATCACAGACAAAAACGCCATATCGCTGTAGCCGAAGGAACGATTGACAGCCTCAGGGATGCAGGGAGCATTTCATATTGCGGAGCGATATCCCAATTATTAGCCGGGGGTTGCGCCGAACAGGCGTAACCCCCGGTAAATGGCGGAATGCCGACCCAACTCCGGCGGAGTTGGCCTTAATGAGGGAAATAACGAGACAGTCTACCTCGCCGCGACTTACGACGGCCTGCGGAGCTGGCAGGGGAAACCCGTAGGTAGATACACAAAAACCAACCGGGAAATTTGCCAATCTCCCTGAAAACATATATCTTTGCGCATCAACCGAATAACCCCGACACCCATATGAAACTCCGCACCATCCTGCTACTGCTCGCCACCACCATAGCCCTCGGCCTCAACGCCCAGGGGCATGTGGAACGCCCGGGCAAGCAAGCAGGGAAGCCCCACACCGAGACTCCGAAACCAAAACCTAAGCCGCATCCCGAACCGGGACTCACCCCTGAGCAAATGTTTAATAAAGGATGGGTGGCATACGAAGCATCCAATTATGGAGAGGCGGTCAAATGGTTTCATAAGGCGGCTGAACAAGGTGATGCGACTGCGCAATACTACTTAGGATACTGCCATGAAAATGGTTATGGAGTAAGCCAAGATTATAATGAAGCTATCAAGTGGTACACTAAGGCCGCCGAGCAAGACCATTCTACTGCTCAATTTTATTTAGCTGACTGCTACCGCTACGGGAAAGGAGTTTCAATAGATTATAACCAAGCGATTAAATGGTATAATAAAGCGGCTGAACAAAACGCACTTAGCGCACAACTCAGTTTAGCGGTTCTTTTTTATTCAGAAAAAGAACCGCTAAATTATAGTGAAGCCGTAAAATGGTTTTACAAAGTAGCCGAAAGAGCGGCAACGACTCAAGTATGGATTGCACATTTTTACTTAGGCTTATGCTATTATAGAGGGTATGGCGTACAAAAGAATTATTATGAAGCAATAAAATATTGGCGTGAGGCAGCTGAACATGGAGAAAATAATTCAAAAGAACAATTAATGTTTTTTGAAAGCCAGAAACTCACCCCGAAACAGTTGACTGAAATAGGAAACGAGGCTTATGCTGCCAACGATTTTGAAGATGCTGTCAGTTGGTATAAGAAGAGTGCCGAACTTAATGATTCTGAGGCTCAATACTACTTAGGATGTTGGTACAACAACACCCAAGATTATCACGAGGCGGTCAAATGGTTTCGTATGGCGGCTGTCCAAGGATTTGCCGACGCGCAATTCAATTTGGGCTACTGCTGTGAAAACGGTCATGGAGTAACTCAAGATTATAACGAAGCTTTCAAATGGTATCGTAAAGCGGCTGAACAAGGACTTGCCGACGCGCAAAACAAGTTAGGATCTTGCTTCCAAAACGGTCAAGGAGTAACACTAGATTATAACGAGGCCGTCAATTGGTATCGTTTGGCAGCTGACCAAGGACTTGCCGACGCGCAAAACAGCTTAGGATTTTTCTATTCCAGCGGTTATGGAGTAACTCAAGATTATAACGAGGCTGCCAAATGGTATCGTAAAGCGGCTGAACAAGGAGAAGCCGCTGCACAATTCAATTTGGGGACGTGCTATGAAAACGGTCAAGGAGTTACTCAAGATTATAACGAGGCTGTCAATTGGTATCGTTTGGCGGCTGAACAAGGAGATGACGTCGCGCAAGCGGCATTAGATTACTTAAAGCGTAAGGGTTACTATTAACCCGCTCGTGGCATTGCATTTTTGGAATGTCGCTCCGCGACAAGAAATGTACCGTAATTGAGCGGAAGGTTGGCAACGCTACGGAATACACCTGTAGGGACGCGCCGCGGCGCGTCCCCGCCCGCACCGTTCGTTCCAAGCCTCCGATACATAAACCCATACGACATAGCATTTTATCTGCCATTGTCGGCATGGACGCGCCACGGCGCGTCCCTACAATCTGATGCGTTTCGCTGGTGCGCCCATTGACAATGGCTCAGAAAATATCTATTATAAAACCCTGGGATGCCGGAGCGCAGTAGTAGGGGAAGACAGATTGACCAGGATATCGACCCGGGGAATCCGTAGGATATTTCATATCACAGACAAAAACGCCATATCGCTGTAGCCGAAGGAACGGTTGACAGCCTCAGGGATTCAGGGAGCATTTCATATCGCGGAGCGATATCCCAATTATTAGCCGGGGGTTGCGCCGAACAGGCGTAACCCCCGGTAAATGGCGGAATGCCGACCCAACTCCGGCGGAGTTGGCCTTAATATGGAGAGGGAGCCAAGATTAATTATCCGGAAGCTACAAAGTGGTATCGTCTGGCCGCCGAGTAAGGCTATCACGGCGCGCAAGACTAATTAAAGGGATTGAGCCAGATCGAAAACTAAACACAAATTTTTGCCATTCGCCGGAGGCGCTCATGGCGGCCGGCGGCGGGGTTGCGGTTTTGACATAAAAAAAACGGTCGGCTCTCGCGAGTGGACCGTTGTGTGTGTCATTATTCTTGTTCGGGGAAATTTCGTGGGCGCTGAGGGATTCGAACCCCCGACCCTCTGGGTGTAAACCAGATGCTCTGAACCAACTGAGCTAAGCGCCCGATATTTTTTTGCGCCGTGTTGGCTCGCGCCAATACTTTGCATGATTTTCAATAAAAGGAGGTGTGGGCGCTGAGGGATTCGAACCCCCGACCCTCTGGGTGTAAACCAGATGCTCTGAACCAACTGAGCTAAGCGCCCCCGTTCTTTTATTACTAACTTAAACTGCCTAACTGCGCTTCACAGCGCTTGTCATTTTTACCGTTTTGCGTTGCAAAGTTACGCAGTTTTTTCTCCCCCACCAAATTTTTTCGCCACTTTTTTCATATTATTTTCTTATCCACTTAACTCTCAGCACATTACAGAAAGTCCCGAACATCCAGCGGAGCGCACTTCGAGGCGGTAAACGCCTCGTCGGGGGTAGTGGGATACTCCGCCATCATCTGCTCATGCGTGGCATATTCGCGCCGCTTCTCGGCATACCAGGCCACAGCCTCCAGCGGCACACCTCCCCGCAGCAGCTCCATCTCATAGGGATCCATCCGCTTGAAAAGCGCGTCTCGTTCCCGCTCACTCAGCTCCTTGCGGTAAATCTCAATCTCATGCCAGGGCACGAAGACCGGCTGCTTGTCGCTCCGACCGGCCACGGCTCTCTCCCACTCCTCATGAAAGAAATTGTCGGTGCCATCGGCAGTGCTTTCCATCACCACCAACGTCTCAGGCATGCGAGGAATGCTTCCCGCCACGGAGCGCACAATCTGTCCGGCAAGTTCGCTGTCGCCATCACCCCAGAAGGCCACTTCGCTCAGGTGAGCCATATGGTAAGACCCGCCACGCACGGCATTCGGCGCCAGCGCCGAAGCCACAGTCACACGGCAGTCGCGCGCAGGAATATAGTTGATGTTCTGGCTCTTCTCAAAGGGAACGAAGCTCCAGAGGCGGTCTCGCTCCTTCTCGGTCAGCTCATCACCCACCCCCTTCAGTTGCGGGGGATAATACCTGAGCAGCAGCGAATACATGCCCCTGATGTTGGCCGAGGCATCCTTGACATGACCGCATATGAGCGAATTCCAGCCTCGGCGCCGCACGAGCTGCATCCAGGCCATATACATCTGCACCAAGGTACTGCCGCCCCATTGGCGAGCCTTGAGCATAATGAGGCGGATAGGCCTGCCGGCACGACGCTGCTTCTCCATCTCTGCCAGCACCCGGCGCTGCGGAGCATTGAGCAGGAAGGGGACCGGGGCGCCGGTGAGCTTGTCGGTGACACACACGCACTCCCGGCACCAGAGAGCGAAATCCTCAGCGTAACGTTCCATTAGTTCAGCAGATAGTTCTTCAGGTTCAGCGCAATAAGCACGATGCCGATAGCATAGATGGCTATCAGCCCGAAAGGCATCCGGTTCTTCTCTTCTGTAGTCTTCATGATCCGATAGTTTTTTTGTTCTTACACCGCAAATTTAGCCATGGCTCTGTGCCGAAGCATTGCACTGATGTGTTAAAATCTGTAAACGCAACTAATCCCCTGCTTTTTTTCGCTAACTTTGTAGGACAGTAACAGTTCATCATTTGATGTCAGACACCAATCAACAGCCATATATAGTTTCCGCCCGCAAGTATCGTCCCTCCACGTTCCGCTCCGTGGTCGGGCAGAAAGCGCTCACGGCTACCCTCAAGAACGCCATCGACACCGGCCGCCTGGCGCAGGCCTATCTCTTCTGCGGCCCGCGTGGTGTCGGCAAGACCTCCTGCGCACGCATCTTCGCAAAAACCATCAACTGCCTGCACCCCACAGCTGAGGGGGAGGCTTGCAACGAATGTGAGTCATGCCGCGCATTCAACGAAGGGCGCTCCATAAACGTCGTCGAGCTGGACGCCGCCTCCAATAACTCGGTCGACAACATCCGCGCCCTGAACGACCAGGTGCAGGTGCCGCCGCAGATTGGCAAGTACCGCGTCTTCATCATCGACGAAGTGCACATGCTCTCCGTCTCCGCCTTCAACGCGTTTCTCAAAACCCTTGAGGAACCGCCCCGATACGTAATCTTCATTCTGGCCACCACCGAGAAGCACAAGGTGATTCCCACCATCCTCTCACGCTGCCAAATCTATGACTTCTCACGCATCACGGTGGCCGACATAGCCGACCACCTCGCCTACGTGGCCGAGCAGGAGCATATTCAGGCCGAGCCGGCGGCTCTCGGCGTCATTGCCCGCAAGGCTGACGGCGCCATGCGCGACGCCCTCTCAATCTTCGACCAGGTGGCGGCATCCTCCATGGGGACAATCACTTACCGCAGTGCCATCGAAAACCTCAATGTGCTCGACTATGACTATTACTTCCGTCTCGTGGATGCATGCCTGAGCGGAGATGTCCCCTCGGCGTTGATGATTTACAAGGAGGTGCGCGACGCAGGCTTCGACTCACTGAGCTTCGTGGGCGGACTGGCCGCTCACGTGCGCGACCTGCTCGTGGCTCTCACTCCGCAGACACTCCCGCTGCTCGAGGTGGACGACGAGACGGCCGCAAAATATAAGACTCAGGCCGCGGCCATAAAGCCCGCATGGGCCTACCGCGCCATGGAGCTGCTCGGCGACTGCGACCTGAACTACCGCGTCACCACCGCCAAGCAATTTCTCGTGGAGCTCACGCTGATTCGCCTCTGCCAGATTATAAACCCTAAGTCAGCGACGGAGTCTGCGGGCTCTCCGTCGCCGGCCCCTCTCCGTCAGCCCGCACCCGCAACCGCCCCCTCTCCGGCTTCCAAGACTCCCCCCACAGCAGCTCCGGCGCAAGAGGCGCCAGCCCCGACCCCGGCAGCCACCGCCGAGCCCGTGCCGGCCTACACCCCGGCGCCGGCACCTCCGGCTACACCCAAACACACCCCCTCGCTTCGTCCGAAGACCATCAGCATCAGCCGCCCCCTCCACGCTGCGACTCCCGATCCGCAACCGACCGCCGAGGCGACTCCCGAACGCCCCGCTACGCAGAACGCCACTCCCCCCGACACTGAAAAGCTCGCCGAGGCTTGGAACGAATACATTATCGAGCACCGCGACATGCACCTGCTCGTCGCCACCATGCGTACCTCTCTGCCTGAGCCGGGTGCCGACCCGTTTACATTCAATGTGAGTGTAGACCAACCGACTCAGCAGCAAGCCTTTGAGGCCGCCATGCCCACCCTGCTCCCCTTCCTGCGCAAGCGCGCCGGCTCGCAGGCATTGCGGCTCAATATAACAATCACACCCAAAAGCGAGCGGCCACGCGTGCTGACTTCCCGCGAATTCCTCGACAAGCTCCTGAACGAATCACCCGTCATAGCTGAGATGCTCACAGAGCTGGACGCCGAACTCCTCCCATAACCAACTAATTCATTCTTTTTTCAAATCCCGGTTTAACCTGATTTATGCAACAACCCGCCTTTTGGCTAAAAGTCACGAAACAATATGTAATTGAAAATTTTGAGGAACTCCTCACTTACGTAAAAAAATACAACTACATCCCGGAGGAGGAAACCCCCGACGGAGACTTTTGCCAGACATTCAAGTATCTGCACGACGTAGCGACGGAATATGCCGAGCGCATCCGCCAATTCAACATATTTGACACCCCGGCTTTCGACATCCCCACCGAGAAGGTGGTGCGACTGCTGACCACCTCGCTGCTCACCGCCAAGAAAATGGGCGAAGATGACTTCGACATCCTCGCCGCCCTGATTAACCTGCTGATTCTCAGCGACCCCAATCTGCATGTAGACATCGAGCGCCGCTACGCGATTATTGTCAAGCACTGCATCTGCCGCACTCCCGTGCTCCGATACCTCATCTCCTTCTCCGACCTCGACCCGGAGACATTCACCCTCGGAGCGCTCCGGACAAAGCTGGCCAATACCGGATTCGCCCAAGGAAGCGACAACCCCTACGTCTATGAGCATCGCGGATGCCTGCTCATGCGCCGAGGCGAACTCACCCTCACAAACGTCAATTTCCATGACTCGGCCAAGGCAAAACTAAAAACCGAGCTGGAGACCGGCGAAGGTCTGATTGTGAAAACCACCTCAGCCTCAGCCAAGCATGAAGTCGAAGACCTCCTGCGCCTCTACCCCCTCATCGGCGGCGAGTTCGACAAAGTCAAGCCCTCACCCCGACCCACAATCAAAAGCTACACCCACGGCGACACGTTCATTGCCCGCGTCAGAAGAGTTCAGGGTGTAAAAGTGGAAGTGGAATCAATCGACGAACGCTACCATCCTGAGTCAGGCAATGTCTTTATTGACAAACAGATAGGCCTCGTGCCCCAGGATGACTTCCGCCACAGCCTCGAAATCGGCAGCTACCTCCCGATCTACAAAAACGAGCAGCAGGACCTCCCCTATCGCGTTGACCTGAAATGGGTGCAGGACTTCGTCGAGGACTACGCCAACGACATCGTCGACAACGGCGACCCCGACCTGCGCGCCATCCATATAAAAACCGAACCGTGGGGCACACGCTGGCTCACCGAAAGCGGGCTGCACCTCAACGTCTTCAACAATGAGATGGACCCCGACATGCGCCGCGACCTCTACCGTGCCGTCGAAGAGGACCTCCCCTGCCTGCTCCGCGTGGGGGTAGCCCAGAAATGGAACGTCAAGGGGCACTTCCGACGCATCTATGACGAAGAGGCCGGCCTCGACCGCGAAATCTTCAAGCAGGAGGCCTACGCCACATTCGTCGAAGAACTGCAAGAGGAGGCCGGACGCTGCTGCCCCTCCCCCGAAGAGCAGTCGATTGCCGGAACCATCTCAGCCCCGCAGGTGCGACTCTTCGGCATCCTCACCTATCAGCTCGCCCTAAAGCGCAACTACGGCAACACCTTCGCCCGCATCGAAGGCCTGATTACAGCCATGCTCCTGCTCCGCATGGCGGAAGACACACCCGGGGTCGAATTCGTCCGCTCACAGCTCGACTATCAGAAAGCCATCGTGGCATTCGCCCATGGTGCCACCCCCTCGGCGCTTGCCTTCAACGCCGCCCCTCTCTCAGAGAATGTGGCTGACCTGCGGCAGGCCGAAGAAATCATCGGCCTCGTGCGTGACTACCGCGAGCAAACCGACACCATCCACACCCTGGCCACCTCTTCGGCGCGCTACAAATCCCCGGCCGAAGTGGCTGACATCGTCGGGGAACTCGTCAGAGCCTCCAACTCCCTGCTCGGGAAAATCGACATCATGGAGCTGAACCGCATAAAGAAAACCATCTGCGCCCACCTCGGCGTCGACGACGAATACCACTCCATCGGCGACGCCGGCACCAACTACGGTGTCGAGAGCGAATTCCTCGAATTCAAGGCCTCTTGCGTCTTCCCCCCGGCACAGCACCGCTCAACCTCCCTGCTCAACGACATCAACTTCCAGCGCTGGACCATCCTCAAAGCCGTCTGCGCATTCCTCAACTCCAACTCCGGCGGCGACCTGCTCATCGGTGTCTCCGACACAGGCTTCGCCGTGGGACTCCAGACCGACATCGAAGCCCTCTTCAAGGAGCGCGTGATTTTTGAACCCACCTCCGACCGCCTCCGCAACTACATCAATCTCTTCATCGACCAGGCATTCTCAACCTCCGACGGGCGCGTCACCGGCACCGCCATTACAGCCGGACGCGTGGAATGCAAAATCGAGCAGAATGCCGAAGGACGCGAAATCATTCGAGTGAAGGTCGCCCCTTACCCCTGGGATGTGGTCAAGATTATTGCCCCCGACCGCCCGGCCCGCTTCATGGAGTCCTACATCCGCACATCCGGAGCCTCAACGCCCCTCAACTCCGACGCGCTGCGCGAAACGAAGCTCCGCAAGCTGAAGTCGCTCGACAAGGATGACTACAAGACGTCACGCATCATGCAGGCCATCGACAACCGGCTCCTGGTGGAAATCAAAAATTACAGCAGCGCCTCAGGCATCGGCCACCGCCGCCTGGAGCCTTACATGCTCCTCCCCGGCAACAAAGGATTCCTCGCCTATGACCTTGACCGAAAGGACATTCGCATGTTCCGATTCTCCCGCTTCGCCGACACGAACCTCAAACTCACCGACGAGCACTGGCGCAACGAAAAGAAGCACCGCGAATGCGAGGTCGACATCTTCGGCAGCGTCACCAACGACACCGAGCCGGCACTCCCCGTGCAGATAAAACTCTCGGACTATGCCCGCACGCTGCTCATCGAGGAGTGTGACCTGCGCATCGGAAAGGGGGAAGCCCACGAAGGTATAATCATCCCCAATCCCGTCTGCGCCGACCGCAGCCGCTATCCCTGGCTGCTCGACACCCGCCTCAACGGCTACGCCGGCATAGCCCGATTCGTCATGGGATTGCCCGCCGACACCGCCGTGCTCGACAATCCGGAACTCTCCGACTATATCCGCGCACGCCTCACCTCACATAATGAGGCATCTGCTCCGGAATAACCATCGAAATCTCGACCATGCCGGCTATCTTCCCCTCGCGGCGCCAGGGGGTCTGATAAATCATCTTGCGCTGACCCTGCTTCGAGATGGTGTAAGCATTGCTCTCACCCGTAGCCAGCATGTGCCGGATTTTCGCCTGCGACTCCTCGGAGTGGCAGCCGAAGAGATTCGTGCCGATTAGGTCGCCATACTTGGCAAAGGTCTCCCGGGCACGCTTGTTCATGTAAAGGATAATGCCCTCGGCATCACACACGGTCACGGCGGCGTTTATCTCCTCCGCCCATTGAAAATCGTTCTGCATAACGTAGAAAAAATGTTTTCTCATATAACGCCCCGAACACCCTGATTATTACCCTTTCCAAGCACACAGGTAACCTTGGAGCGAGACACATGCAGGACGATTTTGTCATTTCAAGGTTTATTGCTAACTTTGTGGGAATAATACTTTTTAATTCTCAAGATATGAATTTTGTTGATGAGCTGCGCTGGCGCGGCATGATTCACTCTATGATACCCGGCACCGAGGAACTCCTCAAATCCGGAGATATGGTTACTGCTTATCTGGGCATCGACCCCACTGCTGACTCCCTGCATATCGGCCACCTCTGCGGCGTGATGATTCTGCGCCACTTCCAGCGTTGCGGCCACAAGCCTTTGGCGCTCGTCGGCGGTGCCACAGGCATGATTGGCGACCCCTCAGGCAAAAGCGCAGAGCGCAACCTGCTCACCGAAGAGACCCTGCGCCACAACCAGGAGGCCATCAAAAAGCAGCTCTCCCGCTTCCTCGACTTCGAGAGCGATGCTCCCAACAAGGCCGAGCTGGTCAACAACTACGATTGGATGAAGCCCTTCTCCTTCCTCGACTTTGCGCGCGAGGTGGGTAAGCATATCACCGTCAACTACATGATGGCCAAGGACTCCGTGAAGAAGCGCCTCAACGGCGAGGCCCGCGACGGCCTGAGCTTCACCGAGTTCACCTATCAGCTCCTTCAGGGCTACGACTTCCTCCACCTCTACAAGGAGAAGGGTTGCAAGCTCCAGATGGGTGGCTCCGACCAATGGGGCAACATCACCACCGGCACCGAACTCATCCGCCGCACCCTCGGCGGCGAGGCTTATGCCCTGACCTGCCCGCTCATAACCAAAGCTGACGGCGGCAAATTCGGCAAGACCGAGAGCGGAAACATCTGGCTCGATGCCCGCTACACCTCCCCCTACAAGTTCTATCAGTTCTGGCTCAACGTCAGCGACGCCGATGCCGAAAAATATCTGAAGATTTTCACCTTCCTCACTGAAGAGGAGATTGCCGCTCTCAAAGCCGAGCATGAGCAGGATCCCGGTCTGCGCCCCATGCAGAAGCGCCTGGCTCAGGAGGTTACAATCATGGTGCATGGCGCCGATGCCCTCGAAGCCGCTCAGGAGGCCAGCAAGATTCTCTTCTCCAACAAGGCCGGCGACGCCCTGCGCAACCTCGACGAGCAGACCCTGCTCGACGTCTTCGACGGTGTGCCCCACTACAAAGTTGAGCGCTCCAAGATTGAGGCCGGCATCCCCGTGCTCGACCTCCTGGCCGTGGAGACCCCCGTCTTCGCCAGCAAGGGTGAGGCTCGCAAGATGGTGCAGCAGGGTGGCCTGAGCATCAACAAAGAAAAATTCACCGACCCGGCCGGAGTGATTGACGCCTCCGCCCTGCTCGGCGACAAATACATCCTTGCACAGCGCGGCAAGAAGAACTATTACCTCATCTCCGTAGAATGAAAACCGCTTTAATCACCGGCATCACCGGGCAGGATGGCTCCTACCTGGCCGAACTGCTCCTCTCGAAGGGCTACGATGTGCATGGCACCATCCGCCGCTCCTCCGTAGACTTCCGCGAGCGCATTGCCCACCTCGAAGGCCACGAGCGTTTCCATCTCCATTACGCCGACATGACCGACTCCCTCTCCATCACTCAGGTGTTGGGGAAGGTGCGCCCCGACGAGGTCTATAACCTCGCTGCGCAGAGCCACGTGCAGGTCTCCTTCGACGCGCCGGAGTACACAGCCAACGCCGACGCCGTCGGTGTGCTCCGTATGCTTGAAGGACTGCGCCAGTGCGGCTTGGCCGACACTTGCCGCTTCTATCAAGCCTCAACCTCCGAGCTTTACGGCAAAGTGGAGCAGGTGCCGCAGAACGAGCAAACCCCCTTCCATCCCTATTCCCCCTACGCCGTGGCCAAGCTCTACGGCTTCTGGATCGTGCGCGAATACCGCGAGGCCTACGGCATGTATGCCTGCTCAGGCATCCTCTTCAACCATGAGAGCGAGCGCCGCGGCGAGACCTTCGTCACCCGCAAGATTACCCTGGCTGCCGCACGCATTGCCCAAGGGAAGCAGGACAAGCTCCTGCTCGGCAACCTCTCTTCGCTGCGCGACTGGGGCTATGCTCCTGACTACGTCGAGTGCATGTGGCTCATCCTCCAGCAGGAGAAACCCGACGACTACGTGATTGCCACCGGCGAACAGCACTCCGTGCGCGAATTCTGCCAATTGGCCTTCCGCCGTGCCGGCATCGAGCTCCGCTTCGAGGGTGAGGGTGAGAATGAAAAGGGCATTGATGTGGCCACCGGTCGCGTGCTCGTTGAGGTCTCCCCCGACTTCTACCGCCCCACAGATGTGGTCAACCTCCTGGGTGACCCCTCCAAGGCCCGCAAGGAATTAGGTTGGAACCCCTCGAAGACCGGCTTCGAGCAGCTCGTAAACCTCATGGTGGATGCCGACATGGCCCGTGTGGCCGTGGAGCGCGCCGGCGAGCAGGTGAAGCTCAACCTTGAGGAATATCTGGAGAAAGGAATAGTAAAGTAATATGAATCAGGATTCAAAGATATATGTGGCGGGCCATCGCGGCATGGTCGGGGGCGCCATCGTGCGTGCCCTGCGCGCTGCCGGATTCAGCAACATAGTGACCCGCACCCACGCCGAACTCGACCTGACCGACCAGCAGGCCGTGCGCAATTTCTTCGCAGCCGAGAAGCCGGAATATGTCTTCCTGGCCGCCGCTAAAGTGGGGGGGATTCAGGCCAACAGCGAGGCGCCGGCCGACTTCATGTATGAGAACATGATGCTCGAGATGAACGTTATCAACGCCGCCTGGAAGAACGGCTGCCGCAAGCTCCTCTTCCTCGGCTCCTCCTGCATCTACCCCCGCATGGCTCCGCAGCCCATGCCCGAAAGCTGCCTGCTGACCTCCGCGCTCGAACAGACCAACGAGGCCTACGCCCTGGCTAAAATCTCCGGCCTGCGCTACTGTGCATACCTCCGCCGCCAGTATGGCGCCGACTTCATCTCGGTCATGCCCACCAACCTCTACGGCCCGGGCGACAACTACCACCCCACCCACTCCCACGTGCTCCCCGCTCTCCTGCGCCGCTTTCATGAAGCCCGCGAGCAGGGACTCGAGGAGGTGACCTGCTGGGGCGACGGAAGCCCGCTGCGCGAATTCATGTATGTCGATGACCTGGCTGATCTCTGCCTCTTCCTCATGCAGAATTACTCCGGCGAGGAGACCGTCAACGCCGGCACAGGCAAGGAGCTGACCATCAAGGAGCTGACCGAGAAAGTGGCCGAGACCGTAGGCTACACCGGCCGAATCCTTTGGGACAGCTCCAAACCCAACGGCACCCCCCGCAAGCTCCTCGATGTGAGCAAAGCAGCCCGCCTCGGCTGGACCTATCGCACCGAACTTGAAGAGGGGCTGCGCCTCACCTATCAAGACTTCCTGACTAACCCCTTCCGCGCCGAGCGGTAACCCCACTGACAAATATGCAGATAATACTCCTCTGCGGAGGCCCGGGCCGACGCCTCTGGCCCATCTCCAACGGCACCCGCGCCAAGCAATATCTCAAACTCCTCCCCGGCCCCGACGGCACCCGCGAATCAATGGTGCAGCGCATGGCTCGCCAGCTGCGCGAAACTCTCCCTGAAGCCGGACTGACGGCCGTAGCTCCCGCCCCGCAACTTGACGCCCTCCGCGCCCAGCTCGGCCAGGGAGTGCCAATCGTAATCGAGAGCGAACGACGCGGCACATGCCCCGCCATAGCCCTGGCCGTGGCCACTCTAATGGAGCAGGGGCGACTGCGCGAGGATGAACCCGTCGTGGCAATCCCCTGCGACACATACACCGACCATGGCTACTTCCGCGCCATAGAACGCATGGCCCGCGCCGTGGCCGAAAAGCGCGCCCCACTCGCCCTGATGGGTGTGGCCGCCCGGGAACCCTCACCCCGCTACGGCTACATCCTCCCCGCAGAATCCGCCGACCCTGAGCTGCGCCCCGTCACCCGCTTCGCCGAGAAACCCTCGGCCCTCGACGCCGCCGCACTCATCGACCGCGGCGCGCTCTGGAACGCCGGCGTCTTCGCCTTCCTCCCCGCATTCCTTACCCCCGTGAGCGCACTTCTCACCGCCGCCGGAAGCTTCGACCGCAACGTGGCCGAACGCACGGCAGAAGCCATCTGTGTCCCCTACGACGGCCACTGGCAGGACCTCGGCACCTGGGAAGCCCTCTCCCGCCTTCTCCCGCAGCAGGCCATCGGAAACACGCATGTCGAGGACTGCCGTGACTGCACCGTCATCAACGAGCTCAACATCCCGCTGCTCATGCATGGCACCCGCGAACTGATTGTGGCCGCTTCCCCTGACGGTATCCTCGTGGCCGACAAAGCGGTGAGCGCCTCCATCAAGGACGAGGTCGACCGCCTGGCCGCCCGCCCCATGTATGAAGAGCGCCGCTGGGGTGTCTACAAAGTGGTGGACACAGCCGAATTCCCCGACGGCTTCAGCGCCCTGACCAAGCAGCTCACCCTCAATCCCGGCTGCTCAATCTCCTACCAGCGCCACACGCACCGCGACGAAGTCTGGACCTTCATCGACGGCTCCGGCATAATCGTTCTCGACGGCGAACGCCGCAGTGTGGGTCGCGGCGACGTAGTGCGCATACCGCGCGGCCAGCGCCACGCCCTGCGAGCCATAACCCCCCTGACATTCATAGAAGTCCAGACCGGCTCCCACCTCGTTGAGGAAGACATCGAGCGCTTCCCCTGGGACTGGTAACCCCCTCAGAGGTTATTACATCCCCATAAGTTTTCAGGCAGACACGCAAATTTCCCAACCGAGTTTGCGTGTCTGCCGATTTTACCCGACGCTGCCCCGCAGACCGGAATAAATCACAGCAGTGAATGATGTTTTGTTATCCCTCCCTAAAGGCCAACCTCGCCGAGGTTGGGTCGGCACACCGCCACTTACCCCGGGTTACGCCTGTTCGGCGCAACCCGGGGCTAATAATTGGGATATCGCTCCGCGATATGAATAGATATTTTTGGAAACATTGTCAATGACCGCATCTTCGAAACGCATCACCTTGTAGGGACGCGCCGCGGCGCGTCCCCGCTGACAATGGCAGATAAAATACTGTGCCGTATGGGCTTATGTATCAGAGTCATGCGACATGCGGGCGGGGACGCGCCACGGCGCGTCCCTACAAGGCGTATTCCGAAGCGTGGCCAACCTTCCGCTCAATTACGGTACATTTCCCGTCGCGGAGCGACATGCCAATTATTAGCCCCGGGTTCGTGCGGGCGGCGACGCGCCACGGCGCGTCCCTACAAGGCGTATTCCAAAGCGTGGCCAACCTTCCGCTCAATTACGGTACATTTCCCGTCGCGGAGCGACATGCCAATTATTAGCCCCGGGTTCGCGCCGTCAAGGTGCGAACCCGGGGTAATGCCGAGGTATTGCATCAACTCCGGAGGAGTTGACCTTTATCGTACACGGGGGACTTGTCCTCCCCCTAACAGATTACTTCTCAGAAAGATACTCATGGATGGCGGCGGCAGACTTACGGCCGGCACCCATGGCCAGGATTACGGTGGCGGCACCGGTCACGGCATCGCCGCCGGCAAACACTCCCTTACGGGTGGTGGCGCCCTCTTCATCGGCCACGAGGCAGCCGCGGCGGGTTACCTCAAGACCTTCGGTAGTGTCCTTGATGAGCGGGTTGGGACTTGTGCCCAGAGCCATGATGACCACATCGCAATCCATGGTGAAGTTGCTGCCGGGCACCTCTACGGGGCTGCGGCGTCCGCTGGCGTCAGGTTCGCCAAGCTCCATCTTCACACACTCTATGCCGCACACCTTGCCGGACTCATCGCCAAGAATGCGCACGGGATTCGTCAGCATTCGGAAGTCGATTCCCTCCTGCTTGGCGTGGTGCACCTCCTCGACGCGTGCGGGAAGCTCAGCCTCGCTACGGCGGTAGACGATTACTGCATCGGCACCCAGGCGCTTGGCTGTGCGCACGGCGTCCATGGCAACGTTGCCGCCACCGACGATTACCATCCTCTTGCCCTGATAGATGGGGGTGTCGTATTCCTCCTCCCAGGCGTGCATGAGGTTGGCGCGGGTAAGCATCTCGTTGGCCGAGAAGACACCGTTGAGGTTCTCGCCGGGAATACCCATAAAGCGGGGCAGACCGGCGCCTGAGCCGATGAATACGGCATCGAAGCCCTCGTCGTCGAGCAACTGGTCCACGGTCATTGTGCGGCCGATGACAACGTCTGTCTCAATCTTCACGCCGAGTTTCTGCACCGTCTCGACCTCTTTGGCCACGATGCGCTCCTTGGGGAGGCGGAATTCGGGAATACCGTAGACGAGCACACCGCCGGCTTTGTGCAGAGCCTCGAAAATGGTCACATCGTAGCCGAGACGAGCCAGGTCAGAGGCGCAGGCGAGACCTGCGGGGCCGCTGCCCACGATTGCCACACGCTTGCCGTTGGGGGTGGCGGGAGCAGTCTCAAACTGTTCGGGGTGAGCGATTTTCCAGTCGCCGGTGAAGCGTTCGAGTTTGCCGATGGCCAGCGGCTCGTTCTTGATGCCGAGCACGCATGAGCCTTCGCACTGGGTCTCCTGCGGGCATACGCGGCCGCAGACGCTGGGGAGGCTGGAGTCAAGACCGATTATGTCGGCTGCGCCCTTGATATCGCCGTCGGCGAGCTTGCCCACGAAGCCGGGAATGTTGATGCCCACCGGGCAGGCCTGCACGCAGCGCGGACGGGGGCAACGGAGGCAGCGGGTGGCCTCGAGCATTGCCTCCTGCTCATCATAGCCCAGGCAAACCTCTTCAAAATTTGTGGCGCGGATGGCCGGATCCTGTTCGCGCACCGGAGTGCGGGGTATCTTGTTTCCTTTAGTTGCCATGGCAGGAGCATTTATGGGTTTCGGGGTTGTTCTTCGGGTTATCTCTATACATGGCCTGACGGCGCATAGCTTCATCGTAGTCCACGAGGTGTCCGTCGAATTCGGGACCCTCCACGCAGGTGAAGCGGGTCTTGCCGTCGACGGTCACTCGGCAGGCGCCGCACATTCCGGTGCCATCCACCATGAGGGCATTGAGCGAGACAATGGTGGGGATGCCATACTTCTTGGTGGTGAGTGAGCCGAACTTCATCATAATCATGGGACCGATGATGACGCAGTGGTCAAACTCGCGGCCATCCTCCTCAACGAGTTTGGAGATGAGGCCGGTGACCATGCCATGGAAGCCCTCGGAACCGTCGTCGGTGCAGAGGTGCACGCGGCCCACCTTGCGCATCTCCTCAACGTAGGTGAACATGGAGGCGGTCTTGGCGCCGATAATCACATCGGCCTCCACGCCATGCTCCTTGAGCCATTTCACCTGAGGATAAACCGGGGCTGTGCCCACGCCGCCGGCCACGAAGAGAATCTTCTTGGCACGCAGCTCTTCGTCGGAAAGCTCGAGCAGGTCGGAGGGGCGGCCGAGGGGGCCGGCCACGTCGGCCATCTTCTCGCCGGGTTCCATGGCGCAGATTTTGCGGCTGGAGTAGCCCACTTCCTGAATTACGAGAGTAACGGTGCCGCGCTCGCGGTCATAGTCGCAGATGGTCAGAGGGATACGTTCCCCCTTGGCATCGGTGCGCACAATCACGAATTGCCCCGGTTGAGCCGAGCGGGCAATGCGCGGTGCCTCCACCACAAGCTCATAGATGTGGGGAGCCAATAGTTTCTTGGTAAGGATAGGATACACTGTGTCGAAAAGGTATTAGATAATTTTTGCGCAAAGTTACTAAACTTTTCGTAACTTTGCCCCTGATAACATGAAAAATCAATTGTTCCATGCCTAAAGATCAGCGCGTTCTTTTTCATTCCACGATATTCGGCCCCATTCACTCCCGCCGTCTCGGCACGAGCCTGGGCATAAATCTCTCCCCCACCGACGGGAAAATCTGTTCGTTCGACTGCCTCTATTGCGAGGCGGGCTTCAATGCGCAGGGACCCGGCACCACCGGCCTGCCCACTCGCGAGCAGGTGCGCACTCAGCTCCGCGCCAAGCTCGAAGCCATGCGCGCCGAGGGGCAGACGCTCGATGTGTTTACTTTCTCGGGCAACGGTGAGCCTACGGTGCATCCGGAATTTCCCGGCATCGTGAGCGATGTAATCACCCTGCGCGACGAGTTCTTTCCCGAGGCCAGGGTCAGTGTGCTCTGCAACAGCACGCGTCTCTCGAAACAGGAAGTGTGCGATGCGCTCCGACTCGTGGATAACAATATACTGAAGCTCGACTCGGCCATTGAGTCTACCATGCGGCTCATTGACCGCCCGGGTGACAGCACCTTCACTGTGGAGAGAGTCATAGGCGAGCTGGAGCAGTTTGCAGGCCAAGCGATTATCCAGACTATGATGCTGCGCGGCAGCTATGAGGGGCAGCCTGTGGATAACTCCACCCCCGAGGAGGTGGAGGCGCTCATCGAGGCCTACCGCCGCATCCGCCCGCGCGAGATAATGCTTTACAGTATCGACCGCTCCACCCCGGCCGAGGAGCTGGAGAAGGTGCCCATCGAGGAGCTGCGCGAGATAGGGGCTCGCATTCAGGAGGCCACAGGTATTCACGTTCAAGTCAATTGATTATGCGTTATCCGGCTCCACTCAAACCCGGCGATACGATTGCCATCATAGCACCGGCCACTACCGTCAAGGAAGAATACGTGCACGGAGCGGCAGCCGCCATCGAAGCCCGCGGCTTCCGCCCGCTCATAATGCCTCACACGCTTGGTCCGGCCTGCGGCTCCTACGCCTCTGTCGGCCGCGCTTTCGATCTGCGCGAGGCTCTGCGGCTCCCCGAGGTGAAAGCCATCCTCTGCGCACGCGGAGGCTATGGTGCCGTGCATCTGCTCCCCGGCCTCTCGCCTGAGTTGATTGCCTCACTTCCCAAGTGGCTCATCGGTTTCTCCGATATATCCGCCCTACACGCCCTTTGGCAGAAGGCAGGACTCGTGAGCCTGCACGCCCCCATGGCCAAGCATCTCACTCTGCTCCCTCCCGATGACCCCTGCACCGAGCAGCTGTTCAGCCTCCTCACGGCTGAACGGCCGGAAATCCGGTACTACCTGCCGACCCACCGACACAGCCTGCGCGGCACCGCCACCGGCACTCTGCGCGGCGGTAACCTCGCCGTGCTCTCACACCTCATAGGAACAAAATGTGATACCCTGATACCCGCCGAAGGTGAGGATGTAATCCTCTTCATTGAGGACATAGGGGAGGCCATCTACGCCACCGAGCGGATGCTCTGGCAACTCTATCTGAGCCACGCTATCTCTCGCTACAAGGGGATTATCGTGGGACAGTTCACCGAGGCCAAGCCTGACAAAAACTTTCCCTCGGCGCAGGCCATGATTTTCACCCGCCTGAAAGAATGGGGTGTGCACTGCCCTGTGATAATGGACTTCCCGGCCGGCCATGTGGACTACAATCTACCCCTGCCGCTCGGGGCTCGCGTATCCCTGACAGTGGACGATGGGGGCACCGCTCTGCACTCCATTTTGCCGTAGAAATTTTTTTCGTTACATTTGCAGCATAAAAACGAAACCTCAATGACTTACTCTCAGAACGCCAACGACATATTCGACCGCGCAGTGCGCGACTATCACCTGACTGACTGCATCGACACCCCCTGCCCGAATCCCTTCGAGGCCGGGTCCACCGATGCCACTCTCTATGCCAAGTGCTGGGTTGATGCCGCCCAGTGGCACATGGAGGATGAAATCCGCGTCCCCTCACTGCCGGCCGAGCAGGGAATGGTGCTCAAGCATCGTATCGATGCCTCCAACCAGCTCCGCACCGACATGGTCGAAGAGATTGACACTCAGCTGCGTGAGCACTTCAAGGGGGTGACGCCGCTCCCCGACGCAACCATCAACACCGAGAGTCCGGCCTGGGCCATCGACCGCCTCTCCATCCTCGCCCTGAAGCTCTGGCACATGCGCGAACAGGCTGAGCGCACCGACGCCTCCGCCGAACACCGCGCCACAGCCGCCGGCAAGCTCGCCATCCTCGAAGAGCAGCGCCGCGACCTCTCCGGCGCCATAGACGCCCTGCTCGCCGACATAGCCGCCGGCCGCAAATACATGAAGGTCTACCGCCAGATGAAGCTCTACAACGACCCCGCCACCAACCCCGCCATAGCCAAAGCCTCCAAGTAACGGTGCCTAAGAATGTTCTGATAGCTCGATTTTCGGCGCTGGGTGATGTCGCTATGACTATCCCGGTGGTCTATAACGTGTGTCGCACCAATGAGCAGGTGCGGTTCATCTTCATTACCAAGAAATTGCCGGCCTCCATCTTCCTTAACAAGCCGGAGAATCTGGAGGTGATCCCCATTGAGCTGAATCAGTACAAAGGATTGTCAGGCTTGTGGCGGCTCGCCTCGGAGCTGCGCGGGGCTTATGACATAGATGCCTTTGCTGACCTGCATGGCTCGTTGCGTACCCGCATCATGCGCCTCTTTCTGCGACTGCGCGGAGTGCGCACCGCCCATATTCACAAACAACGTCTGCGCCGTCGCGCCCTCACCCGCGCACGCAATAAAGTGATGTTGCCGCTCACCCCCACGCGAGCGAAATACCGCGAGGTGTTCTGGAGCCTCGGCCTCCCCCGCGAAGACAGCTTCGACCATATATTCCAGGGGGCAGAGCCGTCACCCGAACTCTATGCAGCCGCAACACCCCCCTGCGCTCCCGGCGAGACCTGGATAGCCGTAGCCCCCTTCGCCGCCCATGCCGGCAAGATCTATCCGCCGGAGATGATGGAGCAGGTGGTGGCCACACTGGCCGCCCGCCCCGGCTACAAACTTTTCCTCTTCGGCGGAGGCCGGGAAGAGACCGCCACCCTGGCCCGCTGGAGAGCCAAGTATGGTGAGAACCTCGTGAACATGGCTGAACTGCGCCTCGGTCTGCCGGCTGAAATGGCTCTGCTGCGCCACTGCCGGGTGATGGTTTCCATGGACTCGGCTAACATGCATCTGGCCTCGTTGGTGCGTCTGAGAGTGGTCAGCATTTGGGGTGCCACGCACCCCTACTGCGGGTTCATGGGCTGGCATCAGAGGCGCGAGGACACCGTGCAGCTCGACATGGTCTGCCGCCCCTGCTCCATCTACGGCAACCACCCCTGCCGCCGAGGCGACTACCACTGCCTGCGCGGCATTCAGCCCGGCTTCATCATCTCCCGCATCGACCGCCTGCTGAAAGCCCAATCCCAAAAGCAAAAAGAATAAACCGCCAACCCCAACCTTACGAAAACAAGTTGAGGGTGTGTCAAAATTCTTACTGAAGCAAACGCATGGCGCGGAGCGCCTATCCTCTGTTAGCCGGGGGGCTTCAGCCCCCCGGTAGCCCGACGTACGGAGCCAGCCCCGGCGGGTTATAGTGGTCGGAAGACAAATACATTCTGTGCTTTAAGTTGTTATACTAA
>CANSAP010000024.1 GCA_947644715.1 uncultured Bacteroidales bacterium | reverse complement strand
AGATTTGCTCGTTTCGTTTTTGAAAGTTGCACGTTTCGTTTTTGCGATTATATATGGGCGGAAAATGTAGGAACATTTGTTGTTACAGTGGGAGAAGATGAATCAACGGCTGTAGCGAATATACGTCTTCCCTACGAGCAGGAGGAACGTTCTTCAATAGTTGACTCCGAGCATGATATCTTCTATTATTGGAGTGACCAACCCGGCTACGACCTTACTTTCACTCCTGAGGGGGCCGCTTCTGTGTCAGTAGCCAATCCGGAGGTAAACCTTGAGGAAAATCTGCTTTCTTATCCATCGGCTTTTTCTTCCGAAAATGTCATTGCCAATGCCGATGGCTCCTATACGGTGCGCCTGACTTTCGGACGCAACATAATCCGTGTGACCGACAACAGCGGCAACAGTACCTATCAAGTGGTGTCGGCCAAACCGATTTCCAAGACTCTCTCCACACCTCGTGCTGACGATTACATACTTCCCGGCGATGTGCTCTACATTGAATATAAGGGAACCTACGATGTGACCGGCAAGCTCGCTGCGGTCTATAATCAGTCGTCATCACCTCGCTATACCTCTGTGCCTGACGGATATGGAGACTATCTTCAGTTCGGGGGCTTTCAATATAAAGTTGATGTGTTCAAAAATCTTGAGATTCCCGATTCGCAGACTCCCGGAGAACTTCTTTTCTCTGACGGATTAATGAGTTGGGGCGGATGGGGAGACTTCCTCGGCTCTCATCGCGAAGTGGACTATGAGACAGGTCGCAACCCCAACTTCAATGCCATACAACAGCATGCCTTTGCAGGGTGTGTGCCGGACCTCCGGTTCACCGTCGACCCGTTTGCCGATGGCATGGAATTGCTTCTCGTTCTTGAACCGGAACAGAGTGCGGTTCCCGTCTCACTCGGAGCTTTGGAAAACTTTTTTGGTCAGGAGCCTGTCATCGCTTGTGACAATGATGCAGTGGCAACGATTGACTCTGATGGTCGTGTGACGGCAAGTGCGCGCGGTCTGGCACATGTCACCTACTCAGGTGGCGGCAAAACAATCACCTGTAAAGTAATTGTGCCGATTGCTGTTGAAAGTGTGGAGATTGACTCCGAAAGCGAGAATATAACCCTCGAGGTGGGCGACAAAAAAACTCTTAAGGTGAATGTGCTTCCGGCTGATGCCACAACACCCGATTTGGTATGGGAATCTGAAAATCCTGAGATTGCGGCTGTCGACAGCGAAGGTGTTGTGGAAGCATTGGCTGCGGGCGAGACCAAGATTATTGTGCGTGCTGCAGAAAATAATGATATTTTCGCCACCTGCAATGTAACCGTCACTATGCCGGTAGTTCCTGTTGAAAGTGTGGAGATTGACTCCGAAAGCGAGAATATAACCCTCGAGGTGGGCGACAAAAAAACTCTTAAGGTGAATGTGCTTCCGGCTGATGCCACAACACCCGATTTGGTATGGGAATCTGAAAATCCTGAGATTGCGGCTGTCGACAGCGAAGGTGTTGTGGAAGCATTGGCTGCGGGCGAGACCAAGATTATTGTGCGTGCTGCAGAAAATAATGATATTTTCGCCACCTGCAATGTAACCGTCACTATGCCGGTAGTTTCTATTGATTCGATTCTCGAGGAAGATCCGGAACTTAGCTCACCAATCTACAATTTGCAGGGAATCCGGGTTACCAATCCCCGCCCTGCGCAGATTTATATTCGCAATGGTAAGAAGTTCATTTCTCGGTAATTACTGAGTATAACTATCTTCCCTAATACATTAATCCTATGCCCGAACTATGAGTGTCTCCGAAATCAATAATGATTCAGGCTGCTCATAGTTCGGGATTTAATTAAACTTACCCTTATGAAACAAATCTTTCTGGGTTTTCTTCTCTGTTGCCTGTTGGCGGCAGGAGTGGCGCCGGCCACTGCGCAGGAGAAAATCATTCTGCTCAACGAGGGGAGCTGGCAGTCTGACAACGGACGTATTACCTATTTTGAGGATGGCCGCATAGTCAGCAATCAGTGGTTCCGCGATGTGAACGGCAGAAAGCTGGGCGACACACCCAATGACATAATTCAGGTTGCGCCTGACCTCATCGCTATTGCTGTGAACTGGTCGAACATCATTCAGTTTATTGATGCTGAGGGTCACGCCGTGGCTGCCACGGAGGATGTCCCCAATAACCGCCGGCTTGCCTCTGACGGGCAATATGTCTATGTAACTTCCTATGGCCATGAGTGTTCCACAGTGAATGGCCTTATGACATTCACAAAAGGTTTTGTGGCAAAGATTGATGTCAGCAGCTTCAAGGTGATTGACGCCGTTGAGGTGGGCTATGAGCCGGAAGGGATTGCCCTGTATGAAGGTAAGCTCTTTGTTGCCAACACCGGGGGTTATGCCTTTCAGGAGAATCATGACTATGAGAAGACGGTGAGTGTCATTGATGCCGGAACTATGAGAGTGGAGCGCACCATTGACACCGGGCAGATTAATCTCTATGGCAAGCTGTCGCAGAGCGGGCAATACCTCTGCATCAACTCGCCGGGTGACTACTATGATGTGTCGGCTGCCACAATTATAATGGATTGCGCAGCGGTGCTCGAGGGAAAGCCTGATGCCGAATGCTTCCAAAAACTCGACTATGCCGCTACATATAGCTGCACGGCTACCGACGGATGTTTCTATGCAGTCGGCTCCCGCTATTCCTATTACACAGGCGCTTATGAATTCAACTACATCACAGTGAATCCGCAGGAGGTAATCAGCAGTGGCGGCCGCCGGGGTGTTGCCGACGAATTGCCCGGCTCTCTGACTGAGGACCTGAAGAAATTATCGACCCCTTACGGGTTATATGTCAACCCTTACACCGGCTACATTTATGCGACCGATGCCGCCGGATATGCCGAGGGTGGCGTTCTGTATCAATGGACTCCGGAAGGGGAGTTTGTGGATAAGTTTGATGTCTACATAAACCCCGGACATTTCCTTGCGCTCAATCCTCTCGGCGAGAGCGGGGTGGATGTGATTCCGGCAGGCTCGGAGAATGGCCGCGATGATGCAATGTATAATTTGCAGGGTATCCGCATACAGTCTCCGGCGAAGGGGGAGATATACATTCAGAATGGAAAGAAGAAAATCCACAAATAACTAAACGATTAACTTAAATAACTAATGAGAAAAACCAAACTATGGCTATTGTTGAGTCTTTTGATAGCCGGCATCGGTTCCGCCCGGGCGCTTGATGTCGAGCTGTGGACGCGCGACAATGGAGAGAAGATTTTCAAAGCAGTGAACAAAGCTACCGGCGAATCGGTCGACATGTCGAACAAGGATGGTTATAAATACCAAATCTCCGTTGAACCGGGAGTGTACTTGTTCAGCATGTATGAGCCTGATGACGAAACATTGGTAGGCGCACTGGAGGTCGATATTCAGGACACCGGCAAGAGTCAGACAATTATGTTTTACTCCGGAGAGTTCAAAGTATCGAACACTAATGCTGACGGCACCCCTTGGGTTGAGGGTGAGGACTACACTCTGAGTGTTGATTTGCTTAGTCAGCAGGGGGCGCAAAGAGTGTATACTTGTGGCCGCAACAATGAAGGCCGCATCACAATGCTGGTGCGTGCAGGAGATCATCTGATCGGCACAGCAACCCCATCACAAGTTCACGCCGAAGAGGGTTATCTGCCTGTTTCCGTGCGCAAGGCTGCAACCAATAATACTACTATTAAACTGGAGATGCCGGAGGCGGTTATCGTGAACTTTACCGTGCCGGCTGAGGCTGAATTACAGCTGGGTAATAAAATTGCTCACTTCGTGGACTTTGCTCTGTATGAGCCTTTTGACGAAAAGATTGATGGAGATAAGAAAACACTGTCTTACAAAGTGTTGCCGAACAGTCAGATTAATTACCGCACCTGGAGTGACGGACTGCTGACCCGCGCCGGCTACTTCACTTCGTCGAAAGATAAGACCGTGCCTACTGAGATTGAATTCGTGCAGGCTGACTATGAAGCTTTCGACCCCAAGGCCTATAATTTCAGTGTGACGTCTAATTCGGGCTATGAAACCGGCGATATACTGGTGAATGGCAATGAGCGCGGTCAGATTGATTTGGGTGTGGGTGAGACCTTCAAGGCTCATGCGATGCGCTCCTGGCAGCTCACTGACAGCTCAACGGCAAACTATTTCATGGAGCCGGACTTCCATTACACCGTGCTCGGACTTGATGGTGAACCGCTCGAGGGTGTGGTTGAGATTTCTTCCAATCCCGGGTCTGCCTGGGCTGACATAAAAGCTGTGGGTCCCGGCACAGCCATTGTTCTGGTTACATATGATGCCATTGGTGTGGATTATTATTCCAATGGTGTGCGCACACCTTTTATGGGTGGCGAAATCTGGGGTGCAATCTGGCCGGAAAACACTGCCGTCTATGTGGTGACTGTGGGTCAGGAAAAGTCAGATGTAATCCCTAACATGTTTGTGAATGAGGACTACAATGACGGTGCGCTCAAAGTGGCCGGCAAGAATGTTGATGCCGAGCATGATGTCTTCTATTTCCTTGACACCGAGCAGGGTTATGACTATACTTTCTTCCCTGAGGATGCCGCTGAAATAACTGTTGCTTACCCGGAAATCGGCGAGCGGACGGCTACCTATGCCGGCTTCAGCTCCGAGGGGGTCACCAAAAACGATGACGGCTCCTGGACCGTAAGACTGAAGCATGGACGTCAGATTGTCAGAATGATTGACCGGAGCGGACATGCTTCCTATCAGGTTATGCGTGGTCGTCGCTGCCACCGGGAGATTGTTAATGTAACGCGCCCCGGCAGTAAGATTTATCAGCCCGGCGATAAGGTGAAGGTGCAGTATTCCGGCCTGTTTCATCCGGCCAATAAGCTTGCCGGTATCTACAACATGTCGGCTTATGTTACCTATAACGGTGTGCCCAATGGCTCAAGTCTGATTCTCAGCGGCAACCAATATACCTTCGGGTCAGCCGCTTCCGCTCAGGCCGTTACTGTTGACCTGGCTGAAGACTACGATGTGGAGGCTGCTCCGGTAATCTCATTCAGCAACGGTGTGATTCAGGTCAATGGCTATGGCGACCCGATTGGTAACCATCGTCTCGTGGATTTTGAGAAGGGGCGCGACGCCAACTTCAGTGCCATTGCTCATAAAACCTATTTCGGCGCTATTCCCGACGCCTCGTTTACGGTGACACCGTTTAAGTCCTTCCAATTGACCTTCCCCGTGAATGTCTCTGATGCTGATGTAACCGTGTCGTTCGGCGGTAAGGATTTGACTCCGAATGATGAAGGCATCTACGAGGGCACTTACGGCGATTACAGCGTAGTGGCCAAAAAGGCCGGCTATATGTGCTATCGCCACACATTCACCGTGGGTGACGATGCCTCCGGTTTGCAATCATTCCTGATTGAAATGCAGGAAGCTCCCGAAGGTGCCTGGGATGGCAAGACCATGACTCAGCCTCGTTCGGAAAATGATGAGTATATAATTATGACAGGAGCAGAACTCGCTTGGTTTGCCAATGAGGTAAACGAGGGCAATGGTTCGGCTAAGGCTGTGCTTGGAGCCGATATCGAATTGGCCGGCTATGACTGGACCCCCATAGGCCTCACTCTCGCGCAGGCTTTCACGGGAAGCTTCCGTGGCGACATGCACCGCATCAGCAATCTTTACATAAATGCTCCCACTGCAAGCTATCAGGGATTCTTCGGCGAAATTGGAGGCGATGCGCTCATTTCGTCAATCATTGTGGATGGCACCGCATGTGTGGGCAGTTATAGCGGCGCTATCGTGGGTCGTGCGCAGGAGAATGCCGTCATTGAACGTGTTGCCAACTATGCTGATGTAATCAATACGGATTACGGCTGGTGTGGCGCAATCATAGGCTATCTCTCCACCGGCTCCAAAATGATGAATTGCTACAATGCCGGCACTATTACTTGTGTGACAAGCGGTGGCGGTTTGGCTGCTATGGTGCGCACCGCAACCATTGAGAATTCCTATAATATAGGCGAAGTAATCTGTGGAGCCAATGCCTCTGCTCTTGCAGGCCGATTGTTTGCGGATGCTGTCGTGACTAACGTGTTTGCCAATAAGGATTACGATTTGGTTGAGGGCTACACCTTGGCCTCCGATGAAGAGTTTGCTTCCGGCAAGGTGGCCTGGCTGCTTGGCGACGCTTTCGGGCAGAATCTTGGTGAAGATGCGTATCCGATGCTTGACGGCGCTGAAGTGTTCAAAGTGGAATATCAGATTGTGCATGTAGGTGCGGAGGCAGTGGACGCCGAGGCTCCCGCCGTGCTCTATACCAACGGCCTGTTGCCTGATGAACTTGAGGGTGAGGAGACTCACTGGTTTGCCGATGCTGAGATGACGCAGGAGGTTACATCCGTAGATGCCGATGCATCGCTCTACGCAAGAGTGGGCAAGGTGGTCGGCGTGGAAAGCCTGCCTGTCGATGCCGATGCCGAGGTTCGTTGGTTCAATCTTCAGGGTATTGAAATAGCTGCTCCCGCCCGCGGCTCGCATGGTGTATATATCCGTGTGGTGAACGGTCGCAGCGAGAAGATAGCGCTCTGACATAGCGAAGTCATCTTGACTTACTGAAAAATGTGCCGGAATCAGCTTTGATTGTGATTCCGGCACATTATTTTTCCGTGGGTTTGGGGCATGTCCTTGTTTTTTCGTAATTTTGCGCTTTAGTTGGCATCTATTCTCTCGCGCGTGCGTTATATATAAGGGCACGTCTGTCTTGGAATGTTGCCGCTGAAACTGAATAACTCGTTATGGACAACCGCCAGATACTTGATGACGCCACTACCGGCGACTATAAATATGGATTCACTACCGACATTGACACTGAGGTAGTTCCCCCCGGATTGAGTGAAGAGGTCATCCGGCTCATTTCTGCAAAGAAAGGGGAGCCGGAATGGCTGCTTGATTTCCGCCTGAAGGCTTACCGCCATTGGCTCACTCTCACTCCCCCCACATGGGCGCATCTCAATGTGCCCGAGATTGATTTTCAGGCAATCAGTTATTACGCTGCTCCCAAGAAGAAGGAGCTGAAGAACAGTATGGATGAGGTCGACCCTGAGTTGGTGAAGACGTTCAACAAGCTTGGTATCAGCCTGGAGGAGCAGAAGCATCTGGCCGGTGTGGCCGTGGATGCCGTCATGGACTCGGTTAGTGTGAAGACCACCCATCGCGAGAAGCTCGCTGAATTGGGTGTGATTTTCTGCTCCTTCTCCGAAGCTGTGAAGGATTATCCTGACCTTGTGCGCAAGTATCTGGGAAGCGTCGTGGGCTACCGCGACAATTTCTATGCCGCGCTGAACTCGGCGGTCTTTTCCGACGGCTCCTTCGTCTACATCCCCAAGGGTGTTCGCTGCCCGATGGAGCTGAGCACCTACTTCCGCATCAATGCCGCAGGCACCGGCCAGTTCGAGCGTACACTCATCGTGGCCGACGATGATGCCTACGTAAGTTATCTGGAGGGTTGCACCGCCCCCATGCGCGACGAGAATCAGCTCCACGCGGCCATCGTAGAGATTATCTGCGAGGAGCGCGCCGAGGTTAAGTACTCCACCGTGCAGAACTGGTATGCCGGCGACAAAGAGGGTCGCGGCGGCATCTATAATTTCGTGACCAAGCGTGCGCTCTGCCGAGGCTACCGCAGCAAGGTCAGCTGGACTCAGGTGGAGACCGGCTCAGCCATAACATGGAAATATCCCTCCTGCATCCTGAAGGGTGACGAGAGTGTGGGGGAGTTCTACTCAGTGGCCGTCACCAACAACTATCAGCAGGCCGACACCGGCACGAAGATGATTCACATCGGGCGCAATTCCCGCTCCACGATAGTCAGCAAGGGTATCAGTGCCGGCCACAGCCAGAACGCTTACCGTGGCGAGGTGAAGATGGTCAAGGATGCCTGCGGGTGCAGAAACTATACGCAGTGTGACTCGCTGCTGATGGGTGGCGACTGCGGTGCGCATACGTTCCCCTACATAGATGTGCAGAACGAGACCTCGACCGTGGAGCATGAGGCCACTACAAGCAAGATTAACGAAGAACAGATTTTCTATTGCAACCAGCGAGGCATCCCGACCGAACAGGCCGTGGGTCTCATTGTCAATGGCTATGCCAAGGAGGTGATGAACAAGCTTCCCATGGAGTTCGCCGTGGAGGCACAGAAGCTGCTTCAGGTCACACTGGAGGGCTCCGTTGGTTGATAACTGCCTATGAACGAAAGAATTGTAATTATTGATCAGATTGACCCGCAGACCTTCTACGGCGTCAATAATTCCAACATATCACTCATCCGCAACCTCTTCCCGAAGCTTCGCATGGCCGCCCGCGGCAATGTGATTAAGGTTATCGGCGAAGAGGGTGAAACGGCTGAGTTCGAGAAAAAGGTCAAGGAGATTGAGGCTTATGCCGTGAAATACAGCACCTTGACCGAAGATGTCATCATCGACATAATCAAGGGGGAGGCCCCCCGCGCCAAGAATGCCGAAGGGGTAATTATCTTCGGGCAGAACGGCAAGCCGATAGCTCCGCGCAACGCCAACCAGGCGAAGATGGTGCGCTCCTTTCATGAGAATGACCTGACTTTTGCGCTCGGCCCTGCCGGCACCGGCAAGACCTACATAGCCATTGCCCTGGCCGTGGCCGCTCTGAAGAACAAGGAGGCACGCCGCATCATTCTATCGCGCCCTGCGGTGGAGGCCGGTGAGAAGCTCGGCTTCCTGCCGGGCGACATGAAGGACAAAATCGACCCCTATCTCCAGCCCCTTTATGATGCGCTGGAGGATATGTTGCCGGCAATCAAGCTGAAGGAATACATGGAGAGCGGCGCCATTCAGATTGCCCCGCTGGCCTTCATGCGTGGCCGCACGCTTAACGACGCCATCATTATCCTGGACGAGGCTCAGAACACAACCACGCATCAGATGAAGATGTTCCTGACCCGCCTGGGCATGAACGGCAAAATGATAATCACGGGCGATGTCACTCAGATTGACCTGCCGCGTCACACCCGCTCCGGCCTGCTTCAGGCGCTGAATGTGCTGAAGGGGGTCAAGGGTATCGGCCGCATCGAATATGAGAAGAAGGACATCGTGCGTCATCCGCTCGTGCAGCGCATCGTGGATGCCTACGAGCAGCGCGAGAAAGAGGATGAAGAGAAGAACAAGGAAACTTTGACAGAGGAATAATATGCAGAAAGGAGATACAGTGCGCTACCTCAACGCCGTGGGCGGAGGTAAGATAACCCGCATCGAGGGGCAGATAGCCTACGTGGACGAGGATGGATTCGAGACCCCGATGCTCATCAAGGAGCTTGTGGTGGTGCTCCCCGCCGGTCATGAGCAGCCGAAGAATAATGCCAAGCTGATGTTTGACCAGAAGGCTGTGGATGCCGTCAAGGCGCGCGACCTGGAACAGCGGGAAGCCTCGAAACTCACAAAGGAGGTATTGCCCGAACCGGAGCCGCAACTCCCGGTGGAGGAGACGGCGCATGGCGAGAAAATCAACCTTGTGCTGGCCTTTGAGCCGGCCGATGTCAAGCGCCTGTCAAGCACCACGTTTGCCGCCGTGCTCGTCAACGACTCCAATTATTTCCTGTCCCTCTCTTTCCTGACCCGTGCCTCCGGCACCTCCGGCTGGACACTTGCCTACGAGGGCATGCTTGAGCCGAACATGGTGCTCGACCTGGCCACATACACCCATGAGCAGGTGCCCGCCTTGGAGCGTATCGCTCTGCAGTGCGTGGCCTTCAAGAAGGATAAGGAGTTTGAGATGAAGGCTCCGGTGAGCGTGCAGCGCAAGCTCGACCTCACTAAATTTTACAAGCTGCACTGCTTCCGCCCCGGCAAGTATTTCGACAATCCTGTGCTGGAGGTGGAGCTCGTGACTGACGATGTCCCCTTCCGTGCTCTCGACCGTCAGCTGGATGCCTTGGCCGCCTCCATGAACAGCCGCGAGGCGCGCGAGAAGCAGCATCCCCGCAAGCGCAAAGTCTCTCAATTGAAGGAGGATAACCCCAATGCGCTGCTTCCGCTTCAGGAGATTGACCTTCATATTGGGGAGTTGCTCGACTCCACCGCCGGGCTTGACAATGCGGCCATGATGCAGGTGCAGCTTGAGGCTGTGCGCAAGGAGATGAACCGTCATGCCCGCCGCCGCGGACAGAAGATTGTCTTCATTCATGGAAAGGGTGACGGGGTGCTTCGCAACGCCGTGCGCTCTCTGCTGAAAAAAGAATATCCGAAGGCCGAATTGCAGGATGCCTCATTCCGCGAATATGGCTTCGGTGCAACTCTGGTAACGATACATTGATTCGCATGGCACAGGAAACTTGGTGGACAGCTCCGGCTCAGACCCCCGACGGCGACGTCGTGATGGTCACCGGGCGCGACCTGATAGATAAATTCATGGATAGCGGCAAGTATAACGACCGCATTGAGGTGACCTGGCCTTACGAAGGCACCGGGATGCCCTCAGATGAAACGGCAGAGCTTATGGAACAGGCCGACGACCTGCTCCGCGAGGAGCTGAAGAAGGATAAAGCCGTCATCCTCACCGGGATATATACCGGTGGGGGTGAACGTAACTGGGTGTTCTACGTTAAGAATCCCCGCATCTTCCAGTCCATGCTCAACCGTGCCTGGGCCTCGCTGCCGCTGCTGCCGGTTAGAATAAGCGCCGAACGTGACTCTGAGTGGGAAGAATATAAGGAAATGCGCGAGATGACTTACATCCCCCCATCCGACGACTGACCCCCTCTCACACACCTCTCCTCTCTCTCCCGACCTCTCTGCTCTCCGTGACCTAACAACAATTTGTCTAAAGTTAACAGATGGTATTTTCCGACCTGTTTTTTCTGTTTGTCTTCCTTCCGGCCTTCATGCTGCTCTATCGCCTGGCCGGACTTATCGACACCCGAATCAACCGTCGCCGTCACCCGGCTGCGGGAGATGATGCCGTGGCCTCCACGCATCCCGCGCGCAACGTAGTGCTTATCCTGTTCTCACTCCTCTTCTATTCCTGGGGTGAGCCGGTTTATGTGCTGCTGATGATAGCAGCCGTGCTCGTCAACTATATTGTGGGGCGCATAATGATGATGCACCCCAAAACCCGCAAACCGGCGCTCATCACCGGCGTGGCGCTAAACCTCTTCATCCTCGGCACTTACAAGTACACCGGCTTCCTGGCCGGGATACTCAAGGATATAGGCATACCGGTGGATGTGCCGCAGATAGGTTTGCCCATCGGCATCAGCTTCTATATCTTTCAGAGTATCAGCTACCTGGTGGATGTCTACCGCATGGACTCCCGCCCGCAAAAGAGTTACGCCTCCTTGCTGCTCTACATCTCCATGTTCCCGCAGCTGATAGCCGGTCCCATCGTGCGTTACGGCACTGTGGAGAAGGAAATCAACACCCGCAAGGCCACGCATGAGGATGTGGCCGACGGCGCATTCCGCTTCCTTATCGGCTTGGGTAAAAAAGTGATTTTGGCCAACCAGCTCGGCGAGATAGCCACTCATTTCCTGGCCGACGGGCTGCCGTCGCTCACCACCTCGGGCGCCTGGGTCGGCATCCTTGCCTTCACATTCCAAATTTACTTCGACTTCTCCGGCTACTCCGATATGGCCATAGGCATTGGCCGCTGCATGGGTTTCCACTTCCCTGAAAACTTCAACCACCCCTACTGCTGCAACTCCATAACCGACTTCTGGCGCCGCTGGCACATGTCACTCGGCAGCTTCTTCCGCGACTACGTCTATATCCCCCTCGGAGGTAACCGTCGCCGTCAGTGGCTCAACATTCTCGTCGTGTGGATGCTCACCGGCATGTGGCACGGTGCCAGCTGGAACTTCATCATCTGGGGCCTCTACTTCGGCATCATCATCTTTGTCGAGAAATTCACGATTATTCCCCTGCAACGCAAAATCCCTGCCCCGCTGCTTCATGTCTACGCACTTATAATAGTAGTGATAGGGTGGGGGATATTCTACTTCGATGCGATGGAGTCAATGACCCACTTCTTCCGCACCCTCTTCGGCGGCGGCGAGCATGGTCACTGGAACTTCGACACCGAGGCTGCAATCTTTGACAATTTCTGGCTCTGGATCTCGGCCATACTCTTCTGTATGCCTGTGCGCTCCTGGGTGGGCACACTGCATGACCGCCTCATCCCCTCCGGCACACTGCTGCACGCCGGCATCTCCACCTCAGTCAAAGTGGCCGGCTGCGCCATACTGCTCCTGCTGAGCGTCACGCTGCTCATCGGTGCCACCAACAATGCTTTCCTCTACACCCGGTTCTGATATGCGACACAAGATATTTCTCATTCTCATCGGATTGATTTTCTTCGGCCTCGCCGCAGTCTTCCTCTTCCTCCCCCGCAGCACCTTCTCGGAACTGGAGCGCCGTGAGCTCGCCACGTTCCCCGAGTTCTCCTGGGAACGTCTGTTTGACGGTTCCTTCACAGCCGATGTCTCCACCTGGTTCTCCGACAGTGAGCCGTATCGCGACCTCTTCATGGAGGCTCACATGAACTTCAAGGATCGCCTGGCGCTCAAGCGTGGCGGCGAGGATGCCATCACCATCCACACCGATGCCGGTGGAGGCGCAGTGGAAGGTGTCGATGCGCTCCCCGGCATGGATGACGGACGCGACATTCAGGCTCTCGACGGGGTGAACGGCGACGGTGTGGCCAAGATTGCATCCAACGGCATTATCGTCACCGGCACCGGAAAAGATGTGCGCGCATTGATGATTTACGGCGGGTCAGGCACCGGCCGCTCGGCTCACGCCGCCACTGCCAACAAGCTCAAAAAGACCTTTGGCGCAGGGGTGAATGTCTACATGCTGATTATCCCCACGGCCATAGAATATTATTGCCCTGACAAGGTCAAGGACCGCACCCGCTCCCAGCTGGCCACCATCCGCAATATTCATTCGCAGCTCGACCCGGCAGTGAAAGCGGTGGATGTCTACACCCCCTTAGGGGAACATGCCTCCGAACCGATTTATCTGCGCACCGACCATCACTGGGCCCCCCTCGGCGGCTTCTATGCCGCACAGAAGCTGGCGCAAGTGGCCGGAGTGCCCGTGCCGCAGCTCAGCCAGTTTGACCGCAAGGTGGTGCACAACTTCGTAGGCACCATGTATGGCTACTCCAAGGATATCAACGTCAAGAACGCCCCGGAGGATTTTGTGTACTATACACCCAAGAATACTGCCTACACCACTACCTATACATTATATAAGGTGGACAAAGACTTCAACGTCACAGGCAAAGGGGCTCCCCACCAAGGCGCCTTCTTCCACACCTTCAAGGATGGCAGCGGCGCCGCCTACTGCACCTTCATGGGCACCGACATGGCCACAGTGAAAGTGCAGACCCCCACCCGCAACGGTCGCCGTGTGCTCATCATCAAAGACAGCTTCGGCAATGCCATTCCCGGCTATCTGTTCGGCTCCTTCGAGCAAGTGCATGTCATCGACTTCCGCTACTTCCTTGGCAACCTGCGCAGCTACGTGCAGGAAAACGGCATCACCGATGTCGTGCTCGCCTTCAATGTCTTCAATGCCTTTAGCGGTGCTGCAGCGCATAAGATTGACCGGATGCTGAGCGGAGTCGCTCCGGCTGCTCCCTCAGCTGACTCCGGCACCCATCCCAAAGAGACAGCCCCCAAGGCAGCAGCCGAGGAGCAAAACCCGGAGGTGAAGCCTGAACCCGAACAAAAAAGTGAGCAACCCGCCTCAGCGGAGCCGGAATCCGATTGATACGCTATCATGCCTCATTAGAGATATTTAACATTAGTAGTATTTGTAGCACTCTATTTAACCTTAATTGGCTAAATAGGGTGTTTATTAACTATCTTTTACACTCCGAGGTGTAAAATAATTGTTAAATCTCTTTGTCAGTTGCAAAATTAGGCGTAATTTTACGCCGTATTTCCCATTGCAGCCGCCCCACAGCGGCTGTTGCCGCCTGCTCAGCATGGCGGACGTGGTATATAACTCTTTGAAAATAAACTAACTACTTATAGTAAACTCACATTATGGCAGAAAAAGTTGCTGCAAAGCCCAACGGTAAGCTGGGCGTGCTCGTAGTGGGTAACGGCGCTGTCGCCACCACTTTCATGACAGGTGTGCTCATGACCCGCAAGGGTCTCGCAAAGCCTGTCGGCTCTATGACTCAGTATGACAAAATCCGCGTTGGCCGCGGTGAGAACAAGAAATACCTGCACTACAAAGATATCGTGCCCCTGGCTGACCTCAACGACATCGTGTTCGGCTGCTGGGACGTTTATCCCGCTAACGCCTACGAGGCTGCAGTGAACGCTGAAGTGCTCAAGGAAAAAGACATCGAGCCGGTTAAGGAAGAGCTCATCGCCATCAAGCCCATGAAGGCTGCTTTCGACCGTGACTACGCTAAGCGTCTTGACGGCGACAATGTGATGGATCCCAAGATGACCCGCTGGGAGATGACCGAGAAGCTCCGCGAAGACATCCGCAACTTCAAGAAGGAAACCGGCGTAGAGCGCGTTGTTGTGCTCTGGGCTGCTTCAACTGAGGTTTACGTGCCCGTTGACGAAGAAATCCACGGCACCATCGAGTCTCTCGAAAAGGCTATGAAGGCTGACGACCGCGAACACATCGCTCCCTCCATGTGCTACGCTTACGCAGCTCTCAAAGAGGGTGCTCCCTTCATCATGGGTGCCCCCAACACCACCGTCGACATCCCCGCAATGTGGCAGCTCGCTGAAGAAACCAAGATGCCCATCGCAGGCAAGGACTTCAAGACCGGTCAGACCCTCGTGAAGAGCGGCTTCGCTCCCATCATCGGCACCCGCTGCCTCGGCCTCAACGGCTGGTTCTCAACCAACATCCTCGGTAACCGCGACGGTCTCGTGCTCGACGAACCCGCTAACTTCCGCACCAAAGAGGTTTCAAAGCTCTCCACTCTGGAGTCAATCCTCGTGCCCGAAGATCAGCCCGACCTCTATGGCCACGGCAACGATGAGGACAGCCAGTACTACCACAAAGTGCGCATCAACTACTATCCCCCCCGCAACGACAACAAGGAGGGCTGGGATAACATCGACATCTTCGGCTGGATGGGCTATCCCATGCAGATCAAGATCAACTTCCTCTGCCGCGACTCAATCCTGGCAGCTCCCCTCTGCCTTGACCTCGTGCTCCTGAGCGATCTCGCAGCCCGCGCCGGCCGCTACGGCACTCAGCGCTTCCTCTCCTTCTTCCTGAAGAGCCCCATGCACGACTACACTCAGGGCGAAGTACCCGTAAACCACCTCTTCCAGCAGTACGTAATGCTGAAGAACGCTATCCGCGAAATGGGTGGCTACGAAGCTGACGAGGAAATCGATTAATTCAGCCGATAGAGAATTAGACCACTAATTCAACCTGATACAACATTCCTGACCGGCCTGCAGGCGAGACGCCCGCAGGCCGGTCTTTTCGCTGTCGGAGTGCAACATAAATTTGAAGCCTCGATTCCCCGACCTGCATCCGCAGGCCGGAGCGTCCGCGCGTATCCACGTCGGGGCAAGCCCCGACGCTATTCATATCCGTAGCCCGCATCCGCGGGCTTGGTTGCGGTTCGGATCTTTACGAGCTTTTCAAAATGTTAACCGGGCGCTCCCTGGCCCTGTGCGCCTATCCCTTGTTAGCCGGGGGCTTCAGCCCCCCGTGTCGGGAGCGAGCAAAAAATCAGGCCGCGGGGAACTCCTCGCGGCCTGACGGCTATTTTAGGTAAAAAGGAACTGCGGTGTTAGCGCACAATCTGAAGCGATGCGCGTGCGCCCTGACGAACCACATAGATGCCTCCACGCTCCGGATTCAGCACGCGGCGACCCTGAGTGTCAAAGTATTCTACGGGAGCGGCTGCGCCCTGCTCAACACCCTCAACGCCGGTCATAATCTCGGTGGTGAGGCGGTTGTTCAGGTAGCTGTAATTGCTGCGCAGATAGCTCATCACAGTGGCTACCTTGTCGGTGGCTGTCGCGCTCTCTACGCCGGTGTAGTCAGTGTTCTCTGCCCACCGGGTGCGGTCGGCCTCCAGGGCGCCGTCAATCTTGGCGGCGGCTGAAGTGAGAGCTGATTCCACTGTGTTCAACTTATCGTCAGAGAGAGAAGCACGGCGGGGAGCTGCGCCGGGCACCGGTGTCTCACCCGTAAAGAACTCCTTGAACTCAATGACTACCTGATTGCGGAACCAGCGGTTTTCCCAAAGCTCCTTGGTCAGAGGAATCTGATGGGCAAGATGTTCATATTCGTGAGTGAAAGCATTCTTTGCGCCGGCTGACTCAAAGGCTGCCGAGAAGTCCCAGACGGGGCCTGCCTGCCAGCGGTTTTCGTCGGTAGCGGCACCATTGGCGTCAAGTTCTGCCTTCCACAGATAGAAAGCGGTGTAGAAAGCCTTCGGGTCATCCATCAGCTCATTGAGCACGAAGAAGCGAGCGAGAGACTCGGGCTCGATTATGTTCATCCAGCCACCGCTGTAAATATTATTGGCGGCGCTGTTAAGCTCATCCTCCATGGCCTGCACATCAGCATGGAAGTCAGCAGTATATTGCTCGGCATTCGTCATCTCGGGGTTCTCGGAGTTGGCAAGCTGGAACTTGGCACTCGTCATATCATCGGCCAATTCGGGAGAATCGGAAGTGATGTTCACACCATAGGAGCGTGTCGGAGCAGAGATGCTCATGGCATGGTCAGCATCGGCTGAAGTCTGGTCAACCTCTACAATCCAGTTATGCCAGTGAGCAGGCATAGACGCCTTCTTGGTATCGTCAATGTCCATCAGGTCCACTCGGTTTTCGCTCGGGCGGATGCTTTCCACCAGGAAGTAGAGACCCTGATACTCACCCTCGATAACCAGCTCGATGGGCTGCTCCTGCGGAGTCCAAGGGAACCCGAGCTGACGGCTCAGTTCATGGCCGGCCACATTGCGCAGGAAAGCAAGCTCAGTGTCGGCGCACCAGGGAAGCAGCAGCCAGTGCTTGCTCTCGGCAGTCCCGTCGTTGAAGAAGGTCACTTTGTCATTTGCCTGAATCTTATAGGGCTTCTTGCTCCAGTCGGTCCAGGTAGAGGAACCATGACCTTTGAACTTCTTGAGAGCAACGGAACCGGTAATTTCCAAAGCATCCTCGCATCCGTTGGTGTCCCATGTCATGGTTGCTGTTGTTTCACCCTTATTGGCAAGGGCGTCGGCATCAGCCACATCAGAGATGTAGAGCACAGGGAGGTTGCCAGAGACGGGCACCACAGAGTAAGGAAGCACCTCAACCCAGCTGTTGTCGCCGGTGATGAAGAGGTGGGTCTTGCCATTAATCTCGATACCGGGTTTTTGGTCTGCCGGATAGCGGTTGGCGTCATCATCCTTGGATTTTGCAAATATAGCAAGACCATCCACAAAATCAGCAGGCACTTCGTAAGCGTACAGCCCTTGATAGTCACCATAGAAGAGAGAGTCATCCTTAGTCAGAGCCACCCCGGGCCAAGCGCCGTTGTTGCCTGAGCCATCCTTGTAGACATAAGCGTTGACAGCACCCCAACCGGCTTTGTCATACACATAAATGTAGACGCTCTCAGTGTTGAGATTATGCGGCTTTGCTTCAGGAGCCTTGGCATAGTCGGGCAGGGGAGCGGCGGGGGTGGTGTCCCAAGCCGGTTCCTGAGCGGAAGAGGAGGGGGTGCCCCATTGCTGCTTCAGAAATTTGAGTTTTGCCTGAAGGTTGTTCCATGCCAGAGTGCGCTTGTAAGCCATATTGGAGTTGTCATAAACTGCGGTGGGATTCGTTTCGGCGTTGTTATTCAGCGGGTCATTATACTTATCAGGCAGGGGAGCATCTTTCCAGCGTGCACGGTCATTCTTGGCAGCCTGCGAGATACTTGCCACGTATGCATCGATATCATGCTCGAGCTCACTCACCTTGTTGCCCCAGAACCAAAGGAAAGTATCTTTAGCTTTCTGAGTGAACTCGGGATAGTCGCGCAGCGCCTCAATCCAAGTGTTGCCGAAGTGACCATTGTGGCCGTAACGGCCTATTTCGTAGATCCAATTCATTTTTTCACCTGCATAGAGAGCATTGCCGCAGTCCCAAATGGGAGAGAACATCCATTTCTGACCTTCGCCACGGTCGCGGTAGAGATATGTTGAGCCGTGGTAAGCCTCCCAGTGGTTCAGAATTTCCATCACCACATAATAGCGGGCGGCCATATCCATGTCAAGATATTGCCAAAGCTTAGCGTCCTCGGCCGACAGCAAGTCGTTCATAGTGGTGAACTGTTCTCTTACGAACTTTTCCTGAAGAGCGGAGTACACTTCCGGAGTGTCGGGAGTAATCCAAACGTCATTTTGATACTTATCGTCGCCAATGATAATCTGGCCGTCAGCCGGGTAGTTGTCCATCTCCACGAGATAACCGCCGGAGGCATTTGCAGGAGATTCATCTTCTTTAGCACCTTCAGTGATATTGATTCGGGTTTCTTCCACACGAATTGACTCGGTCAGGAAGTAGAGACCTCGATAGTCGCCGTTGATTACCAGCTCGATAGGCTTCTCCTGCGGGGTGAATACATCCTGCGGGAAAATCTGTTTGCCAAGCCAGAAACCGATATAGTTTTTCAGATAGCCAAGGTCGTCGTCGGCATGAGCGAGCAGAGCGAAGTGTTTACTCTCGGTCAGGCCGAGAGGTGTTTGCTTGCTGCCAAGTTTGATTTTGAACGGTTTCTTGGAGAAACCGGTGCGGGTATAGTTGCCGCGTGCTTTGATTTCGAGAGCGAGCGGCTCGGCTTCCGAGCCAATCAGGGGAGTGCCGTCAGCATCCACGAGGTAGTAGGTGCCGTCGCGGTAGTCTTTGTCGCGCAGATTGCGGTCAATTATTGCGTCATCGGTAGTGATGTAAAGCACCGGGAGAGTGCCGGAAATCTGAGCGACCCCTTCGCCGCCACCACCGCCGCCGCCACCTGCAACGGAGAATTCAATGCCGTAGGGAGCTGAGTTTGAGGGGGTGCAATAGAAAGTAACGGTCAGGGTAGAGTTGTCGTTGCCTGAGAATTTGAAGTTGGATGTATTGCCAAAGGAGGAATAGCTTTTGCCGGAGGCGGTTACGATATTGTCAGAAGATGAGCAAGCAAGCCATTCCTTCTGACTTCCGTCTTCAAGACGCTTGAAGCCAAATTCGTTATCGTTGTTCAGAATAGCGGTGAATGTGTACTTGATAACCGCATTACTGCCTGAACCGGAAATGGTGTATGAACCGGTGATGTCATGCCATTCGCTGTTATCGGCTGTCTGAGCATGCATGCAGAAGTCCCACGGATTGGAAACTTCGCTGTCGCCGTCACCGTCGATGTTGCGGGTTACCAACAGTGTCGCTGAGGAGGGATTGTCTTCATCGCCGGTCAGGGTGAGCGTCAGAATGTCGTCCTTCTTGATAGGAAGAGTGAAGTTGTTTGAGCCATTAATTTTCACTGTATTAGTGACGTTAACGGTGAGAGGTGTGCTACCGGGGCCTATGCAAAACTTCCAGTCTGATGTGCCGTCGTAAATTTTCCATTCTTGTGAAAAATCTTCAGGAGCCGTGAATGTATATACCCCCCCCTGAACCTTGGAAGGCATAATTATCATTCTTGACCCAGCTATTGTCGCCCTTGCCCCCTGTGAAATATAGGGTGCGGGCAGCGGCTGTGGATGCACCTGCAAGCAGGAGGCATAAAGCCGCGAAAAGCGTAATGAGTCTATTCATGTAAGAACTTAATAAATTGTGAAAAAAGAATAGTCAAAGAGGTGAGTGTGATTTTTGGTGTTTATTTTTTCGCCAAAACTTCGCAAAGGTAGCAAAAATGTCTGAGATAGAGCGGGTTTCATAGGTAATAAAATCCGTGGGTGATGATTTTTTACCGGAGATTTTGCAGTTACGAAAAAAAGTGCTAACTTTGCAGTCGCAAGCGGGATTAAACCCGAGCAAAATATGGGCGAATACCAGAGTGGCCAAATGGGGCAGACTGTAAATCTGCTGGCGTATGCCTTCGGTGGTTCGAATCCATCTTCGCCCACAATAATTAGAGCGCGACCTCATCAGAGGCCGCGCTTTTTTCGCGTGGAGGTGTGTCAAAATTCTTACTGAAGCAAACGCATGGCGCGGAGCACCTATCCTCTGTTAGCCCCCCGGTAGCCCGATGGCCGAATCCAGTCCCGGCGGCCTGTCCAATATATTGATCACCAACGATATAGGGCAGCCCTTCCGGGGCTGGGTTGTCGCTGCACGCTTCCCGGGGGGCTGAAGCCCCCCGGCTAACAAGGGATAGGCGCTCCGCGCCATCAGCGTCGAATTCCTATTTTGATACTCCCCCTTTTTCGTATGTGTGCCGGGAGCGGATCAGCGACGGCGCAGGGCCTGAGCCGGCGGGGTGTATTGGTAGGCGCCGAGGGTGGGATTGCCGTCGGCGAAGCGGTCAATGCCATCCATGTCGTAGCGGCAGAGGGTCGTGACGTAGGCCGGATTGCCGGCTCCTATTGCGGGGGATTCCGGCTGCACGCGGTAGTTGAAATAATAGTCACTGCGGATGGTGTAGAAGAGAGGGTCGGAGTTCCAGAGGCATTCCAGGAAGTTATTGTCGTCAGAGCCACCCACGCCGAAGAGCATGTTGCGCATGTAGACCTGTGAGCCTTCCAGGTTGCCTGCATTCAGTTCGGCGGTCATGCCATAGATGATGCCATTGTTGAACTCAGCCTGCATGAGGGGCTGGCCGGAACCGTCGTCGTCAGCGGGAAGCAGATGATAGAGACCGAGCATGGACTGCCAGGTGCCGGAGAAGAGGTAATAGTTGGCAATGGTGCATTGCGTGAACTCATGCCGACCCCCTGTGAGGCTCACCACATGGTCAGCACCTTCGGAGAAGCAGGAGCCGAAGGCATCCACCCAGGCGTATTTGCTCGTCAGCACATTCCCCTGCGAGTTATGCAGCCAGGAGTTGAGCAGGAGGAGTTTACGCTCGGAGAGGTTCGCACAGGAGTCAATCACGAGTCCCTGCACCGTGGAGCGCATATCGACATATTCCATCCGGTTGCCGAAGCTTTCGGGGGCGATTGAGATGCCATGCCATTGTCCGGCCATGATGTCGTAGCCCACGTCGGGGAGCACGTCGTCCAGGCGGTCGCCGCGCATGGCAATCATTTTGCCGGGGGCGCCGACGGCTTCGAGACGCCCGCGCACAGTGAGGGATGCTTTGTCATGGAAGAGCAGCTGAGTGCCCGGGTCGATGGTCAGCGTGGCCCCTTTCTCAACAATCAGCGAGTCGAAGACGACGTAGGGCTGGTCGGCCGTGAAGCGGGTGTCGGCGGTTATGCGGAGGTTTTTCAGGCGGGTGACGTTCTGACCCCATGCTTCGAGAGTGACCTCTTGCGTGACACCGTTGGTGACGAAGACGATAGCATCATTCACCCGCAGAGGAGCGGAGCCGGAGTTCTCCGGCAGTTTGCATTCCACGAAGATAAAGATGGAGTCGCCGCCGCGAATCTCGACATCCTGAAAGCGGGTGCCGCTCTGCCCGTCCACATTCATTGCGAAGAGAGTGGAGGGGTCTTTCATCTGTATTGAGCTGATGCTCACCGATTTCTTCGCTCGGTTATATACTTTGAGGCGCGCAGTGGGGGTGCCGACTTCGGTGAAAATAGTATCGAAAGAAAGTGTGTCAGTGCTGAAAGTGAGCACGTCAGAGGGTGACGTGGTGAAGTCATCGTCAATGCAGGAGGGGAGCATTGCGACGGCAAAAGCGGCAATTATCAGGGGGAGTAAATATCGCATATACTTAAAACGCATCAGGGGCGTTATTAGTATGTAACCCACAATCTTACCGAAATGAAATATGTGATAATTGCAGGCGAAGTGAGCGGCGACCTTCATGCGTCAGGACTCATCAAGGGTATTCGTGCGCGCGATGCGGAGGCTGAGTTCCGGTTCTTCGGCGGCGAACGCATGGCTGCCGAGGCGGGGCGCGAGCCGGAGGTGCATTGCGACGAGATGAATGTGATGGGTTTCAGCGCCGTGCTGCGTTCGCTTCCGCGCATCGCCGGGCATCTGCGGCGGGCAAACCGATTGCTCAGAGAGTTTCGTCCGGATGCGTTGGTGCTGGTGGATTATCCGAGTTTCAATCTGCGTTTGGCCAAAGCGGCCAAGAGATTGGGGATACCGGTGCACTGGTTTATTTCTCCCAAAATATGGGCTTGGAAGGAGTGGCGCATCAAGGCTATCCGCCGCTATGTAGACCGGATGTACAGCATCCTTCCCTTTGAGGTTGAGTATTACCGGGGGAAGAATTATGAGGTTCAGTATGTGGGAAATCCGTCGGTCAAGGAGATGGATGATGAGCTGAAGACGCTCCCTCAGCTGAATCATTTCCTTGAGCGCGAGGGGATTAATGACCCCCGCCCGATAATAGCTCTGATTCCCGGCTCGCGGCGCGGAGAGGTTAAGAATAATCTTCCGCTCATGATTAAGGCGGCGGCGCGCTATCCGGAATGCCAGATGATTGTGGGTGGCGCCGGGTCTATTCCGTTGAAGTATTACCGGGAGGTGGCCGAGTTGCCCGGGCTGCAGGTTGTGTTCGGCTCGACCCACACTCTCATGAAGCATGCGCGGGCGGCGCTCGTGACCAGCGGCACAGCCACTCTCGAGACGGCTCTGCTGGGCACACCGCAGGTGGTCTGCTATCGTGCCAACGGCTCACGCCTGTCGTATAAAATCATGGAGAAGCTGCTGAAGGTCAGATATGTCAGTCTGCCTAACCTGATAGTAGACAAGGAGATAGTGCCGGAGCTGCTTGTGCATCTGTGCACCGAGGAGTCGATAGCGCGCCATCTCGGGTCGTTGCTTCAGCCCAGCCCGGAGCGTGACCGGATGCTGAAGGGCTACAAGGAGATGCGACGACGCCTCGGCACCTCCGTCGCTACCGAGGAGGCCGCCGAGGCGGTTGTGAGTGCTGCGAAGGCTGCCGCCGGAGCCGTCAGTCGTTCATCGAAATGACACCTTGGTAGATGCCTAACAGGTCGAATTTCAGAGCTACTCCATCGGCCAGCCCGATTTCATAGTACAATGATTTTTTAGTGATTTTCACAATCTTCAGGTCGCCGAAATTCTTGGTGACATAGTTGCGTATAGCCTTGGGCACCAGCTCATCGGGCACCGCTTTGCTGCCGCAATCCACCGAGGTCCATTTGCCGGCATTGCTGAATTCGATTTTGGTACCGTTCACCAACTTCACATCATAGTCAGTCTTCTTCAGCAGGTGTTTGTCCACCTTAATCATTCCGATTTTAGCCTTCGGGAAATAGGTGTCGAGCATCTGCTGAGCCTCCTGAGGAAGATTGTCGCGATTGATTGTGTACTTATCAAAGATGGCATAGCTCGAGGCCACACCGAGCACCATAATCATCAGCAACGCCATGAGCGGACGCATCCAGAATTTGTTGTTGTGTTTCATAGTCAAGTGCAATTACTGACGAGCTACCTCAGCCCGTCCTAAATAAAAACAATCCCGCTGCTAAAAAGTTAGCAACGGGATGTTGTGCGGTGGTAAGGGTGGCGTTATACCGTGAGAATCTCCTTCTCTTTGGCTGCGAAGAGGTCGTCGATTTTCTTCATGTAGCGGTCGTGGATTTTCTGCACCTTTGCTTCGGCATCCTTCTCCACATCTTCGCTCAGTCCCTGCTTGATTTCTTTCTTGAGACCGTCGATAGCTTCGCGGCGGGCGTTGCGCACACTCACTTTTGCGTTCTCGGCCTCAGCCTTGCACTGCTTCACGAGCGCTTTGCGGCGATCCTCGGTGAGCGGCGGGATGCAGATGCGGATAACCTCGCCGTTGTTTTCGGGGGTTACACCCAGGTCGGAGTTGATGATGGCCTTCTCAATCTCCTTGAACATAGCCTTTTCCCAAGGGGTGATGGCAATGGTGCGTGCGTCGGGCACAGAGATGTTGGCCACATTGCTGATGGGAGCCAGCGAGCCGTAGTACTCCACGCGGATTCCGTCAAGCAGGCGGGCGCTTGCCTTGCCGGCGCGGATGTGGCTCAGAGAGTCGTCAAGATATTCAGTGGCGAGGGTCATGTTGTCCTCGGCATTTTGCAGGTATTCGGATACTTCCATGGTGTGAAGAGTATAAGAGTATTAATTATTGATTCAGGGGTGAACGAGGGTGCCGATTTCCTCGCCGTTCATCATGCGGGCGAGGTTGCCGGGGATGTCCATGTTGAAGACGTAGATGGGCATACCGTTCTCTTTGCAGAGGGCAGTGGCGGTCAGATCCATTACTTTCAGGCCGCGGGAGAGCACTTCATCGTAGCTGATTTCGGAGAATCGGGTGGCAGTGGGATCCTTTTCGGGGTCGGCGGTGTAGACACCATCAACTCGGGTTCCTTTGAGCATTACGTCGGCCTCAATCTCCACGGCACGCAGAGCCGAGCCGGTGTCGGTGGTGAAGAAGGGATTGCCGGTGCCGCAGGAGATGATTGCCACCTTTCCCTGCTTCATGGCTTCAATTGCACGCCACTTGCTGTAATGTTCTCCGATGGGGTGCATGTCGATGGCTGTCAGCACTCGGGCCGGTTGACCTTCCGCCTCAAGTGCGCTTGAGAGGGCCAGAGAGTTGATGACGGTGGCGAGCATACCCATCTGGTCACCCTTCACACGGTCAAAGCCCTTGGCTGCTCCCGAGAGGCCTCGGAAGATGTTGCCGCCGCCAATGACGATGCCTATCTGCACGCCGGCGTCAGCTATTTCCTTGATTTGGCGGGCATAAGCCTGCAAACGTTCTGTGTCGATGCCTTGCCCTTTGCCTGCAGCGAGCGATTCGCCGGAGAGCTTGAGCAGGATACGGTTATATTTCATTTGTTTGAACTTCAATGATGAATTGCAAAGATAGTCTAAAAATTCAAGGTATGAAAATATTCTGACTCAAAAATGAATTTTTGCTCAGGGGCAGAACTCAGGCGAAGTTAAAATAAGTTAAAGTTATGGTTTAATCTGCTCATGCAATTGACATGTGGAGAAAATTTACTAATTTTGCACCGTGTTTTTCATAGTATTAAATTAAGATTAAGGTTTGGATAGATTTCCTTGTGAAAGGAGATCTATCTTCTTTTTTGGGGGGATAGGCAATCAGCCTGAATATCAGGCGCCCCGGCCTGCACAAGTGGTTATGTGCGGGTCGGGGCGCCCTGTATTCGGATAGTGTGTCAGTCGGGGTTGACGGAGGATTCCTCCTCCCAGAACTCGTCGTTCCAGTCTTCGTCGGTAATGAGCTGGCGCTCTTCATCATCGTCATCCTCCTGATGGAAGATAAATTCATCCTCTTCGGGCACACGGTGGCGAATGTCGAGCGGGCGATGGGTGATGGTCAGCGTCTGGTCGCGGTCGTCGCTGGTCACTTCGCGCCAGAGCAGGTCTTTCAGCTCGGTCAGGCCCTGGCCGGTGACGGCTGAGATGAACACGGTCGGAATCCCTTCGGGCAGTTCCGCTTGCAGGGCTTCGCGCAGCTCGTCGTCGAGCATGTCGCTCTTGGTGATTGCCAGCACGCGGCTCTTGTCGGCAAGGTCGGGATTGAACTCGCGCAGTTCGCGCAGCAGGATTTCATAGTCTTTTTTGATGTCGGAGCTGTCAGCCGGCACCATGAACAGCAGCACGGCGTTGCGCTCGATGTGGCGCAGGAAGCGCAGGCCCAAGCCTTTGCCCTCGCTGGCCCCCTCGATGATGCCTGGAATGTCGGCCATGACGAATGATTTGCCATCCCTGTACTGCACGATGCCCAGGCTCGGCTCCATGGTGGTGAAGGGGTAGTCGGCTATTTTGGGTCGGGCAGCAGAGATGGAGGAGAGCAGGGTGCTCTTGCCGGCATTGGGGAAGCCGACGAGGCCTACATCGGCCAGCAGCTTCAGCTCCAGCACAACGGTTTTTTCGATGGCCGGTTGCCCGGGCTGTGCGTAGCGCGGGGCGCGGTTGGTGGGGGTGGCGAAATGCCAGTTGCCAAGACCACCTTTGCCGCCGCGCAGGAGCTTGATTTCCTGTCCGTCCTCTGTGATTTCAGCCAGGAACTCGCCTGATTCGGCATCGAAGACGGCGGTGCCTACGGGCACCTCGATGATGCGGTCCTCGCCATCCTTGCCGAAGGAGCGGCCGGCGCCGCCGCTTTCGCCGTCGGTGGCGAAGATGTGGCGTTGATAGCGCAGGTGCAGAAGGGTCCAGAGGTTGCGGTTGCCGCGCAGAATGATGTGGCCGCCGCGGCCGCCGTCGCCGCCGTCAGGTCCACCTTTGGGCACATATTTCGCGCGGTGATAGTGACGCGATCCGGCGCCACCTTTGCCTGAGCGGCAAAGTATTTTTACGTAGTCAATGAAATTCGATTCAGCCATAATTCGGGTTTGAGTTGAATGAGGGGTTAGCGCATACGTTCACACGCAGCATGGTAGTCAGATGGTGAGCCTATGTCAATCCATGTCCCTTCAATCGGGAAGGTGACTACTTTTGCTCCGGGGGTGGCAAGCAGGGTGTCGATGAAGTCGGTGGCATCCACGCGGTCTTCTCCGGTGAGCGTTTCGAGCAATGTGCGTTTCACAATATAAACACCCGCGTTGGCCAAATAGTTGTAGGTGGGTTTTTCTTGCAGCGAGGTGCAGAGCCCGTCGCGGGTTTCGAGGATGGCGTAGGGGACACTCACCGTGTAGGGGACGGCGGCTATGGTCATGTCGGCACCGGAGTCAATGTGCCTGCGGTACATCTGCTCGAAGCGCAGGTCGGTGAGCAGGTCGGAGTTCATGACGAGCACATCTTGCGACCTGAGCCCCCGGATGAGGCCGATGGAGCCGAAGGTGCCGAGCGGTCGCGGCTCAAGCACGCAGGTGACCTCGACCCCCTCCGGCCGGCGGGTGGCGAAGTGCTCTTCGAGCATCTCATGCAGGTAGTTGACGGTCACGAAAATATTGTTCACTCCGCAGGCGGCCAGCGAGTCGACGTTATGGTCGATGATTGCCTTGTCGCCGACGGGGAGCAGCGGTTTGGGAGTGGTGAGGGTGAGGGGCTTGAGCCGTTCGCCGCGTCCTCCGGCCATCAGCACGGCGTCGAGGGGGAGCATGGCGCGCCGGCGGCGCAGGTCGATAATGTCGGTCAGGCATCCCTCGGCGTTCAGTTCCGGGATGAGCGATATGCCGAGGGCGCGGGCCTGCTCGATGACGGCCTCCGGGTCAGCCTGCGGCGTTACTGCGCGGAAGCTGCGCTGCATGACCTCGGCCACGCGGGCGCCCAATGTGGCGCCGGCTATCAGGCCGCGGCGAATGTCGCCGTCAGTGAGTGTGCCGAGCATCCGGTCGTTGTCGCCGATGACGAAGAGGGTCAGGGGCACATCGCGAAGGGAGTTGATGCGCTCAAGAGCCTGCTTGACGGTGAGGTCGGCAGGCACGAGGCATTGGTGGTAGATGGATGGGATCTGATTCATCGTCGTGCAATTCTGTCGGGGTTTTTAGCTAAGAATTCCGCCCAGTTTTTCGGGCCGGCTGCCAGGCGTGGTTTGCCGGTTTCGTAGAAGTGGGTGAGAGCCACGGCCAGGGCATCGGTGGCATCGAGCAGGTCGGGCATTTTTTCGTCGGGGATTTTGAGGAGATGCTTGAGCATGTTGGCCACCTGCTCTTTGCTGGCGGAGCCGGAGCCTGTGATGCTCTGCTTGATGGAGAGGGGAGCATACTCGGTAATCGGGATGTCGCGGGTCAGAGCCGCGGCCATAGCCACCCCCTGTGCGCGCCCGAGTTTGAGCATACTCTGCACGTTCTTTCCGAAGAATGGTGCCTCAATGGCCAGCTCGTCGGGAAGGTGCTGCTCCACAATGCTTCGCACACGTTCGAAGATGCGGCGCAGGCGCAGGTAATGATCCGTGAATTTATTGAGTTTGATTACCCCCATCACAATCAGCTCCGGTTTCTTTTGGCGCACGCCGAGCAGCCCGTAGCCCATGACGTTGGTTCCGGGGTCGATGCCAAGTATGATGCGGTCGTAGTCCATCGGCGTGTCAGAGGGGGAGCTCTTCAAGCAGGGTGTCGAAATACATCAGGCGGTCGCCCCAAGTGGCAGCCATAGCTTCGAGCGCGGGGCGCATGGTCTGCTCGCGCCAGGGGCGGATGGAGCGGAAGTCGGGGAGACGCAGTTCGAGGGCGAAGCTGATGGCCTCGTTGGCATTGGTGTGCACTCGGCGCAGGCGAGGCTCCGAGGCTGCACCTGCTGCCAGAGCCGGGATAGCGGAGCTGCGCAAGAAGTCGAGCGCAGCGGGGGCGTCAGCTTCGCTGCACACGAATGTAATATTGTAGAGGTAACTCATTCTTTGGAAAAATATTAGCGGCGCTCTATCGCTTGATAGAGCGCCGCTTGGGGGAGCCTCTTGTCGGATTCGAACCAACGACCCCGAGATTACAAATCACGTGCTCTGGCCAACTGAGCTAAAGAGGCGTTTGAAACTCGCCGCGTTGAGTGTGTCAGCGAATTTCGAGTGCAAAGGTATAACAATTTTCTGATGTATGCAAACTATTTTTGCAAAAAATCGTTATTTTTTCTTGTTTTTTTGAGACGACTACTTTATCGGTTTACTCTAATCACTCGACAGTGACCGATTTAGCGAGATTTCGAGGCATATCGACATCTTTTCCTTTATTGATGGCGATATAGTATGAAAGGAGCTGAAGCGGAACTGATGTTATGATCGGGGTCAGGCATTCGGGCATCTCCGGCACCTCGAGCACATGGTCGGCTATGTTGCTGATGACAGTGTCGCCTTCAGTGACAATAGCCAGGATGTTGCCGCCTCTCGCCTTTACCTGCTGGACATTGCTGACGATCTTCTCATATAGATGATCCTTGGGTGCGATGATGACGGTAGGCATCTCCTGATCGATAAGCGCAATAGGACCATGCTTCATCTCGGCAGCCGGATAGCCCTCGGCATGGATATATGAGATCTCCTTGAGTTTAAGCGCTCCTTCCAACGCCACAGGGTAGCTGTAGCCCCGGCCGAGATAAAGGAAATTGCGGGCATATGTGAAAATAAGCGATAGCCGCTCGATTCTGTCGGCGAGTTCAAGCACACGTTGCACGTATGTGGGAATCTTCAGAACCGCTTTGCCCACCTGTTCTATCTCATCCTGAGTCAATGTGCCTCTAAGTTGCGCTATGGCAAGCGAAATGAGCGTAAGCACCATCACCTGTCCGGTGAATGCCTTTGTGGAGGCGACACCGATCTCGGGACCAACATGTATGTAACACCCGGCATAAGTCTCGCGGGGAATTGAGCTCCCTACAACATTACTTATGCCGAAGACAAATGCTCCCGCTTTCTTGGCTATCTGTATTGCAGCAAGCGTGTCTGCGGTCTCCCCGCTCTGGGATATGGCTATGACGACGTCATCTTTATCGATCACGGGGTTGGAGTATCTGAATTCCGATGCATATTCCACGACGACAGGTATGCGACACATGTCCTGAAGCAGATATTTTCCAAGCAGACCGGCGTGCCATGATGTGCCGCAAGCGACAATCACTATGCGCTTTGCCCCGAGAAATTTATCCTTATGGTCGTTGATACCGTTGATTATGATACGGCTGCCACGGTCGACCACCCTGCCTCTGATGCAGTCGCGCAGGGTGTCGGGCTGCTCGAAAATCTCCTTGAGCATGAAGTGCGGATATCCGCCCTTCTCGAGCTGGGATATCGACATCTTGAGCGTAGTGACATCAATCTCAGCCTCGACATTGTCGAGATTGGTAATCTTGAGAGACTCTCCGCGGCGGATCTCAGCAATCTCGCCATCTTTGAGATAGACGCATTCTTTAGTGTACTCCACAAAAGGAGTTGCATCTGATGCAAGGAAGAACTCACCATCCCCGATTCCGATCACAAGCGGACTGCTCTGACGCGCCGCGATGATCGTGTCGGGGTTGTCTTTTTCGAGAACTGCTATGGCATATGCGCCGACAACCTGTTTCAGAGCCTGACGCACAGCGGAAAGAAGCGAGCATTTATTCGTCAGGCGGATATATTCGATCAGCTGTGCCAGAACTTCTGTATCAGTCTCAGAGTGAAATGTACACCCGTGCTGTTCGAGCGCGTCCTTGAGAACCTTGTAATTCTCGATTGTTCCGTTATGCACAATGGCGATGTTGCCGTCTTCACTAAAATGCGGGTGAGCATTCGTATCGGAAGGTTCTCCATGTGTCGCCCAGCGAGTATGGGCTATGCCGACGCTTGAATCGAGATTCTTGTCAGCGCAGAACGCCTCAAGGTTGCTGACCTTACCTTTGGTCTTGAAAATATTGATTCTGCCATCTTTACCCACGAGGGCAACACCGGCACTGTCATATCCCCGGTATTCGAGACGATGAAGGCCTTTGATAAGAATATCATAGACATTCCCCTCTCCGAGGTATCCTACTATTCCGCACATATAAATTATGTTAGAGTTGTTGGCCGCGACTTTTCAAGCGCTCATGGAGGCTTGGGCTTTCACACAATAATGATAAAATTACCAATAAGTTAGCAGTAAGATTCCAATATCGGCACCCCATGAGGCATATGTCGCATTAAACTGTTAACGTTAATTTTTCCGCAAAAGTACATAAAAAGCGTCAATTAACCAAACGAGCCTTTAACTTACGGCAAAAAAAGCACAAAAAAAAGAGCCGGCGTCAGCGGCTCCCTGCAAGTCAGTGGTTTGTTTTGTGTATTCCCATTATTTCACATCGATATCGACAGCCTCGCCGTCGCCTGTGGAAATCTCCTGTGCAGTATCGGTCAACGGCATATTTTGAATCATGCCGACTACAGCCGGATCACGCAGATCGGCACCCTCCCCTACCGGTAATGGAAAAGCCTGATATCTCGCATATTCGTTCACTTTCTTTTCATTCCCTGCGCCCATAGCAGACACATCGGTCTGAGACAGCGTATTTCTGAACTGGTCAAGATAAGTGTAGCGCGCATAGAGGTCTGCCAGATCACCAGTGGCCTTGACAGCAGCGGCTGTGGAGTCGCTGGGCTGTGCATTGATTATGTCAAAGTATTTCTGAGCCTCGGCCGCATACTTGCCGCAGTAGTCGATCATCGAGGTGTAATCGGCTTCAGAAAGAGTCTGGCCTCCGTCAATTTTAACTGACACTGCCGACGGATCTGGAATTCTGGAGCCGCACGACACCATTGCCAACACCAGAAGAAGCGTCATAACACCCTTTGATATCATAGTGATTGTAATTTTCATAGTCGCGATTATTTAATTCAATGATTCGGTAAAATTTGAGGTTGTTCAGTCTTGGCTAAGCCGCTAA
>CANSAP010000023.1 GCA_947644715.1 uncultured Bacteroidales bacterium | reverse complement strand
TTTCTTAAACATATTAACAAATTCAAAAAGTCAAGATGACTTCACACTCTAAGATGAAATCACATACTTAACTGAATACTCTCGTGCTATGGACATTTTGTTTCTCTGCGTTGTCATATTCCTTTTCCTGTTGGCGGTGTTCGACCTGTCGGTGGGAGTGAGCAACGATGCCGTTAATTTTCTTAATTCGGCGCTCGGCTCGCGGGCTGCCTCATTCAAGCGCATTCTGATTGTGGCGGCCATCGGTGTCTTCATCGGTGCGGCTATGAGCAACGGCATGATGGAGATTGCCCGCCACGGCATCTTCCGGCCGGAGCACTTCTCCTTCTATGACCTCATTTGCATCTTCATGGCAGTAATGGTCACCGACATTATTCTGCTTGATCTGTTTAATTCTCTTGGGATGCCCACCTCCACCACCGTCTCGATGGTGTTTGAATTGCTCGGAGCCACTTTTGTCGTGGCGCTGATCAAGATGTCGGGGGGCATTGATTTGGGTTTCAACGATTTGCTGAACACTGAGAAAGCGCTCTCGGTGATTCTCGGCATCTTTCTTTCGGTGGCGATTGCCTTCGTGTTCGGCACCGTCGTGCAGTTTCTCTCCCGCACCATCTTCTCTTTCAACTATCGGAGCAAGCTCAAATGGAAGATTGGCCTGTTCGGCGGAATCTGTGCCACGGCCATCATCTATTTCCTGCTGATTAAAGGAGCCAAGGATCTGAGCTTCATGACCCCGGAGGTCAAGGGCTGGATAGCGGCTCACACGGCGCTGATTCTGCTCAGCTGCTTCGTGGGGTTCACGCTCATCATGCAGCTGCTGCATCTGCTGAAGGTCAATGTGCTGAAAGTCATAGTGCTTATGGGCACCTTCTCGTTGGCAATGGCCTTCGCCGGCAATGACTTGGTTAACTTCATCGGCGTGCCGCTGAGCGGCTTGGCCTCCTATCAGGATTATGTGGCCAACGGCGGTGGAGATGCCCATGGTTTTCTCATGGGCTCGCTGAATGGTCCGGCCAACACGTCGGTCTACTTTCTGATTGGCGCCGGCATCATAATGGTTGTTTCGCTGGCCACCTCGCGCAAGGCACGCAATGTGTCGAAGACCGAGCTTGGCCTGAGCAGTCAGCAGGGTGGCGACGAGATGTTCGGCTCCTCGCGCATAGCCCGGCGCCTGGTGCGCTGGACCCTCTCGGTCATCTACTGGGTTCATGCCCACACCCCCCGGCGCGTAAAAATTTGGTTCCGACGCCGCTTCCGTACGGAAGAGACCATTCTTGAGCATGGTGCCTCCTTCGACCTCATCCGCGGATCGGTCAACCTCGTGCTGGCCGGAGCGCTGATAGCCGTCGGCACCTCGCTCAAGCTTCCGCTGTCCACAACGTTTGTTACCTTCATGGTGGCCATGGGTACTTCGCTGGCTGACCGCGCCTGGGGGCGTGAGAGCGCCGTGTTCCGAATCACGGGTGTGATTTCCGTCATAGGTGGATGGTTCATCACCGCCGGTGCGGCCTTCATCGGTGCGGGCATCATAGTGCTGCTGATGCATCTTGGCGGCCATTGGGTGATGATTGCACTTGCCGCTGTCACCCTCTTCCTGATTGTCCGCAGCAACCTGCGTTTCCGCAACCGCAAGGCTGAGGACCGCGGCGACGCTCTCTTCCAGGAGATTCTCGCCTCGGAGGACACGACGCGCAACTGGGAGTTGCTCCGTTCCTATATCTCTTCTCGCCAAATGCAGTTCATGACCTATGCCGCTGAAACTTATGAGGCTGCCACGGGCGCCTTTCTTGATGAGAATGCCCGCACACTCGGCAAGACCGAATCGAGCCTTGACCGCGAGAAGAACATGCTGAAGAATGACCGCCGAAAGGAGACGCTTTGCATGCGCCGCGTGGCTCACGAGACGGCTATCGAGAAGAACGCCTGGTTCCATCTCTCGAACAGCTGCTGCATGGGTGTGCTCTATAACCTGCGGCGAATCAATGAGATATGCCGCGAGCATGTGGACAATAATTTCCATCCGCTCCCCTCGCGTTACAGGGGTGAGTTTGAGGATATCCGTGTGCGTGTGGCCACCATTTACAGCGAACTGCTGCAAGTGATGCAGACCCCTGTGGAGGACACCGTTCTGTTGCTGCGCCGCGAGTGCGACCGGCTGAAAGACCGGCTGTCAAAGACCTATCATGCGCTGATTACCAAGCTGCATAACGATGATCCGGGGAATATGACCGTGGGTTATGTCTATCTGAACATGCTTCAGGAGACGCGCGAAATGATGTCGACTCTGCGCAAATACCTGCGTGCCTACGCCAAACTCCACGACACAACCTTCAGCAGCCGCCGCACTCCGGGAAGAAATTAGCGGGGCACCGGGTTTTCGCCCCACATGAGCTTGGAGCGCAGACGGGCGGCGAAGTCTTCGGCGGCGTTGTGAACGATTCGCAGGCGGCGCGAGGCGCGCGCAATCTCCAGTGTGCTTCCGATGGGTAGGGTGTAGGAGACGCCGTCGATGCTGACCAGGAAATTATCGGCGCGTCCGGTGACACGCAGGCGCAGACGGCTGTCGGCTGCTGCTACCAAAGGCCGCTGGGTGAGAGTGTGGGGAGCTATGGGGGTCAGCACCAGGGCATCGGTGTCGGGCTGGAGCACGGGGCCACCGGCCGAGAGGTTATAGCCGGTGGAGCCGGTGGCGGTGCAGAGAATCAGTCCGTCTCCGGTATAGTTCGTCAGAGGTGAGCCATTGAGCGATGCGCTCACGGTAATCATCTGCGAGGATTGAGAGCGGAGAATGGCTATGTCATTGAGTGCCAGCGGCCAGGCATCAGCCGGGAGTTCGGAGCCATGCAGCTCGATGAGGGTGCGTTCGCGCACCGGAATGCGATAAGAGGCCGCCATCTCAAGCAGATTGCGGAAGTCCTCACGCTCCCAGGCGGCAAGGAAACCGAGTGTGCCGGTATTGATTCCGGCCACGGGGGCGCAGGAGCCTTGCAGGGTGCGTCGCGCAGCGCGCAGGAAAGTGCCGTCGCCTCCGAGACTGAGCACCATGCGGCAGCGGTCGGTGGGGGTGTCGCCGGTGTGAATTACGGTGTCATCTTCCAATGGATTAATGCCGGCTGCAGTGAGAGCAAGGAGAAGCTCGTGGGTCATCTCCACCATCAGTCCGCAGCTTCCGGCGGCGCGGATAATTTTGCCGATGAAAGGGGCGTCGTCGCAGGGGAGCTGCCGATAGATTGCAATGGAGGGGAGGTTGGTAAAGGGTCTCATAGGTCAAAGTATCTGCGCAGAGCCTCGATGCGTTCAAGAGCCTGCTCACGGTCGGTGTCTTCAATCCCCTCGGTCTCGCTGACCGAAAAACCGTAGCGGCGAAGCGAATGAGCCACGGGTGAGGGGTCGCGGCGAGAGGTGCGGAGCACTACTTGAATATTGCCGTGAGGAGCCGGAAGGGTGTACAGGTCCAGCAGATGGGCATCGGCATCCTCCACGGCGCGCGCCAGCGATGATGCGGAATATTCTTGCGGGGAGCATGTGATTGTAACCAGCGAACTCTCAGGTCGTTGCGGCATCATCAGCGAGCAGGCGCGAAGCGCTGAGGAGGCATCGATGGAGCCGATTTTCGACTGTCCGTCGGAGACATTGACCGTCCCGGAGGGGGAGTCAAGCAGCAACTGGAGCACACGTGCGAGGGGAGCCTGCGGCTGAACCACCGGGATGGTGAGAGCCGAGGCGCGGTGAGGGGGTAGCTGTAAAATCTCTTGAGCGGTCATTTCTGAAAATTCGTTAATGGATAGCGGCGGTATCAAAAAAAAGCGCTATTTTTGTGCCGAATTATGTGCGTACGCGTGCAGGTGCATCCGGCTTCGGAGAGCCAAAGTTACAAATTTTGCTCCAAACCTGCGCATCCCGACGTTACTTTTTTCACGGCCATCCCCTTCCGGGATGCCCCTCTGCTATTAACAATCAATTGGTAATGACCTACTTAAGTATCAATATCAACAAGGTTGCCACGCTGCGCAATGCGCGTGGCGAGAATAATCCTGATGTTCAGAAATTTGCGGTGGACTGCGAGGCTTTCGGCGCGCAGGGAATCACGGTGCATCCGCGTCCCGACGAGCGCCACATCCGTTATGACGATGTGTTGCGCCTGCGCCCCATCGTCAAGACTGAGTTTAATATTGAGGGCTATCCCACTCCGCGCTTCATGGAGCTTGTGCTGCGTGTGCGCCCCGAGCAGGTCACCTTGGTGCCTGATGCTCCGGATGCCATTACCTCCAGCTCCGGCTGGGATGTAGAGGCTCACTTCGACTTTCTGACCGAGATAGTGCAGAAGCTGCACGAGGCCGGCATACGTGCCAGCATCTTCACCGGCACTGATGCCGAGACCATCAAGGCGGCAGCTCGTGTGGGCGCTGACAGGGTGGAGCTTTACACGAAGCCCTATGCCGACAATTATTCGCGCGACCGCGAGACAGCCGTGGCTCCCTTCGTGGAGGCTTCCCGTGTGGCTCACGCAGCCGGTCTTGGTGTGAATGCCGGCCATGACCTGAACCTCGAGAATCTCGCATTCTTCGCCTCCCGCCTCCCCTGGCTCAACGAGGTTTCCATCGGCCATGCCGTCATCTGCGACGCGCTCTACATGGGCATCGAAGCTACAATCAAGGCCTATCGGCAGGCGCTGCGCGAGGGCGCTGAGGCCAAAGCCTGATAACTGACACTTTCCGCAACCTATAATTCTCAAAGATACATGTCCACCCCCACACTCTGGAGCCTCATTCTTCAAGGAGGCTACATAATGATTCCGCTGGCGCTGCTGCTGCTCATCAGCATCTACATCTTCATAGAGCGCTGCCTGACCATCAATGCCGCCATGCGCGACGACAAGTCGCTTATGAAGCGCGTGCGTGACTGCGTGCTCGAAGGCGACATTGACAATGCTCGCCGCATCTGCCGCAAGACCGACACCCCGGCAGCCCGCCTCATCCTCAAAGGTATCTCACGCATAGGTCGCCCCATGAGCGATGTGCTGATGGCTGTGGAGAACACCGGCAACATCGAGATAGCCCGCCTGAGCAAAGGATTGACATGGCTCTCAACCACTGCCGCCGGCGCTCCGATGCTCGGCTTCCTCGGCACCGTGGTGGGCATGATGGAGGCGTTCTTCGACATGAGCGCCGCCGGCAAAGCCAGCGATATAACCACCCTCTCCGGAGGCATCTCTCTGGCTCTGGTGACCACCGTGGCCGGCCTCATCGTGGGTATCTGCGCACTGTTTGCCTATAACTACCTGCTGGGGCGTGTGGGCAAAGTAATGACCGACCTGGAGAGCAAGACCATGGAATTCATGGATATGCTCAACGAGCCGGCCGCTTAAACCGTTGATTCTTATGGCTCTCAAACGCCCGCTTAATCCCATATCGGCCTTTTCGATGTCTTCGATGGCCGACGTTATCTTCCTGCTGCTCATCTTTTTTATGATTACGAGCACGCTGATTGTGCCCTCTGCCCTCGAGGTCAACCTCCCGCAGGGCACGGAGCAGACCATCGACAAACCGGCTACGGAGGTATATATCGACTCCCTCTCGCAGCTCTATCTCGTCACTGACCGCTCCGATTCCATCCCTGAGAACCGAGTCCCGCGCGTGGTTAACACCGAGGAGCTGATGGCTTCGCTGCAGCTGCTGAGCAAGGAGGGGAAGCTCCGCTCCGTGGCGCTATATGCCGACTCCACTGTGCCTTACGCTACTGTGGTGCGGGTGCTCGACGCAGCCTCACGCTCTGACATCAAGATGGTGCTCGCAACCCACCCTGTCTCCATTAAGTAATGCAGAAAGACTCTGAAAATAACAGCGTTAAGCCTGTGCCGGCCTGGTTGGAGCCAAACCGGCTCATTGCCATTGTGGCCACAGTCATCATAGCTCTCTTGTTGCTGATGACGTTGCTCTTCGTGCATCTGGATCTCCCGGCCAAGTCGCCTGAGTCAGAGGCGCAGACGCTCACGATGGATGCCCTCGACCCAGAGGATGTGCCGGAATTCATCGAGCCGCTGCTGCTGGAGGATGCCGGCGACCTGGATGTGATGGAGGAAACCGATCCGGCTCCCGTGCCTGACGGACAGCCGCAGGAAGCTCCCGAGCCGAGCAACAAGAAAGTGGTGAACGGCGAGAACCCCAATCCCAACCCCTCACAGGAGAAACTCGTAACCACCAAGCAGCCAAGCACAAAGAAAACCACTGACCCGACTCCTAAGCAGGAGCCTGACCAAAGCATAGCCGCCAACATGAAGAGCCAGTTCTCGCCGAACAACGGCAAGCCCGGTGGCTCCTCGACACCTTCGGCCAATTCCGGCTCCGGAGGAACAGGCTCCGGAGCGATCGGCACTCTCAAGGGTGGACGCAAACTCCTGAGTTGTCCGTTGCCCTCCGTCACCCTCCGGCAGAAAGTGGTTATTAAGGTGGAGGTCTACGTGAATGCTCAAGGCAAGGTCACCGAAGCCAACGTGCTTTCCGGCTCAAGCGACGCTACGCTGCGTGAGAAATGCCGTCAGGCATCGCTGAAAGCCACCTGGACACCCCAGGCCGATGCTCCCCGCACCCGTGGCGTAATTACCTGGACTCTCGTCCCGAAAATCTGAACGGTATCCCGGAGCCTGCCTCAAGGACGCCCCTTCAGTTGTCCTGAGGACTTCAGAGATTAAAATTCTTACAACTATGGTTGACACCAAGAACGCTAATAACACTGACACAGAAAAGGATAACGGCATCCGCCCCGATGTCGTGAACTATGATGACGTGCGCCGTTGGATTCCTGCCCTTGACGGTCATAAGAAGCTGGTCAACGCCGTCTTGCGCTTCCTCTCCATTGACAAGGTCAACGGTGTGCATTCCCGGCATTGCCACACTCCCGGCATCCCCTTCTCGCAGGCTCTCATCAACGATGAATTCAAAATAAAACTCCGTGTGGATGGCCTGGATGTGCTCGACCGTTTCCCGGAGGGTGCGTTTATCACTGTGAGCAATCATCCCTTCGGGGCGCTCGACGGCATCACGCTGCTGGACATCGTCGGCACCGCGCGCCCTGATTATAAGGTGATGGTCAACATGTTTCTGAATCAGATTACGGCCATGCGCCCCAGCTTCATAGCCGTCGACCCTTCGGCCAGCAATGACCCCGAGAAGCGTCGCACCACGATGCAGGGAATCAAGGAGGCCATGATGCGCGTCAAGCAGGGACATCCCATAGGCTTCTTCCCGGCCGGCGCCGTGAGCAAGCTAAAGTGGGACCTTCACATCAACGATCGCGAATGGCAGCCCTCAATCATCCGCCTTATCCAGCAGCTGAAAGTGCCTGTGATTCCCATCTTTTTCCATGGCCACAACAGCACCTTCTTCAATATCTTAGGGGTGATTTCCTGGCAGATACGCACGCTGCGCCTGCCGGCCGAGGTGTTCCGCCGTCAGGGCAAGGAGATGCATGTCTCCATCGGCGAGCCAATCAGCGTGGAGCGTCAGGCCGCCTGCAAGACAACCGAAGAGCTCGGCGCCCTGCTGCGTGGCGAGACCTATGCGCTGCGCTCACGTAAATAGAGATATATGTCTTTGAATAACACTGATATAGACGAAGAGGTGGTGAGAGCGCGACAGCGCTTCTCCATCGTGGGCGTCTCTCCGGCGCTCAACCTTGCCATTGAGCGTGCCATAAAGGTCGCGCCCATTGACCTCAGTGTGCTCGTGACCGGCGAGAGCGGCTCCGGCAAGGAATTCTTCCCGAAAATCATTCATAACTTCGGCGCGCGAAAGCATGCCAAGTACATTGCCGTGAACTGCGGCGCCATCCCTGAAGGCACGATTGACTCCGAACTGTTCGGCCATGAGAAAGGCTCCTTCACCGGCGCTCTTTCCGCCCGCAAAGGTTATTTCGAGGAGGCTGACGGCGGCACTATTTTCCTCGACGAAGTGGCCGAACTGCCGCTCACCACTCAGGCTCGTCTGTTGCGTGTGCTGGAGACCGGCGAGTTCCTGAAGGTTGGTTCGTCGCAGGTGCAGCGTGCCGACGTGCGCGTAGTGGCCGCCACGAACGTCGACCTGCTTCAGGCCGTGGCCGAGGGGAAGTTCCGCCAGGATCTCTACTATCGCCTCTCGACGGTGCAGATTCAGGTGCCCCCGCTGCATGAACGAGGACGAGACATACTGCTCCTCGCTCAGAAATTTGCCGCTGATTTTGCTGAGAAGAACCGCACCGAGCCTGTGGCGTTCGGCGAAGATGCCCGCCGCCTGCTGCTGCTTTACCGCTGGCCCGGCAATGTGCGCCAGCTGAAGAATGTGATTGAGCAGGCCGCCCTGTTCAGCGCCGGCACTACCATCGACGCTGCTACTCTCAAAGAATATCTGCCGGCCGGAGCCGGCCTCGGTGGCGACCTCACGCGTGCCCGCATACAGCCCTCCTACGAGACGGAACGCGAAATGCTGTGGTCCACACTCATCTCCATGCAGAATGAGCTGCAGGCGCTGCGTGCCCGTCTCGACATACAGCAGGGAGCGGCTGAGACCACGGTTGCATCTGAGGTGCCGGTGGCAATTCCGGCTCATCGCTCTATTCTCCCCTTCGGGCATGACAACTTCACCCCTTACAGTCCGGTGGACTCCACCGACCTCCCGGAGGAGGCAGTCCTGCTGCGCGATGCTCTGAACCGCGCCGGGGGTAACCGGAAGAAAGCCGCAGCCAATCTCGGCATAAGCGAGCGCACACTCTATCGTAAAATCAAGGAATATGGCCTTTCGGCCGAATGATAACATGACCGCATTACGTCGCCTCCTGCCCCTGTTGCTTCTGCTGATGCTCCCCCTGATGCAGGGGTGCATACCCAGCTATAAGTTTAATGGCTCGGCTCTGAACTATGATATCTACAAGACCATCTATATCTCCGACTTCCCGATACGCGCGGCCATGGTCTATCCGCCTCTTCAGCAGACGTTTGAGAATAAACTGCTGGATGCCATAACCCGCCAGACCCGCCTTCAGACCATCTCCACCCCGAATTCCGATCTTGAGATGACGGGCGAGATAACCGGTTATTCCCTCTCGCCGCAGGCGGTGGGTACTGACGCCTATGCCACTCAGACCCGCCTGACCATCTCGGTGCGGGTGAAATATACCGACCATCGCAACGAGGCTAATAACATCGATCAGACCTTTTCGGCCTATCGCGACTTCCCCGCCACTGAAATGCTCACCGATGTGCAGGACCAGCTCTGCGAGGAGATTTCCGCCGAACTGGTTGATCTGATTTTCAACGCCACTTTGGGCAACTGGTAAGTTGCCGGTCAAATATAGTAGCGGATTAATTGTACAGCTACTTAGACACACTCTTAACCACGATTATATACAATCACGCAATGACACCCGCCGAAGCTCTTCGCCAACTCAAGAAATACCCCTGTGATGTCACTCCGGCCATCGTAGCGCTCTCCGAAGCCGCTGACCTGGATGACCCTGCCCTGCGACCGCTCTGCGCCCGCATAGCCGCTGCAATGCCCTCGCAGCAGGCTTTTGAGGATTTGCTGGGTGACCGCGCTTCGGTCATGGCTAACTTCTATCCCACACCCGAAGAGGTGACCCCTTCGACTGAAGATACTATCGATACGTTTCTCTCCACTTTCGGCAACGCCGACCCTCGCGAGACGGATGCCCTCTCGAAGCTCATCTTCAATCCGATGCCCGACTATGCCGCCACGCTTGCGGCCGAAGAGCGTGAGGCGCCTCTCCCGCAAGAAGGGGAGGGGCAGTCAGAGCAGGACCGACTCATCAACAGCTTCATCCTTAAAGGGAAAGAGGGCATGATGCCGGCCTCCCCGGATGCGCCGCAGCCCTCTGCTAAACAAGCCGAGTCAAAACCTGATTCCGACAAATTGACCAATTCCCCCACAACCTCTGACAAGTCGGCAAAAGCCCCCGAGGAAAGCTCGCTGACAGAGAGTTTCGTGCGCATACTCATCAAAAACCGCAATTACTCCAAGGCTCTGGAAATTATTTCCGAGATTAATTTGAAAAATCCGGAAAAAAGTATTTACTTTGCAGACCAAATCCGATTTCTTAAAAAACTGATTATTAACGAAAACAAGAAATAAGAAAAATGTACGTATTTTTGGCAATACTCATCGTCATAGCCGCCATACTTCTGATTGGCGCAGTACTGATTCAGAAATCCAAGGGTGGCGGTTTGGCCTCCAACTATGCCGGAGGCAACCAGTACATGGGTTACCGCAAGACCACAGACTTCATTGAGAAAGCAACCTGGGGTCTGGCCATCGTAATATGCGTGCTCAGCATCTGCTGCTCCTTCGCCATCAAGGCTCCTCACGCCGAGAGCCAGGTGAAAGCTCCCGCAGCTCAGCAGGCCGCTCCCGGCACCGCTCCCGCCCAGAAGCCCGCAGCTCAGGCTCCTGCCGCAAAGCCCGCCGCCGCTCCCGCTGCCGAGGCTCCCGCAGCCAACTAATCCACGGAAGAAATCAAAAACCCATAGAAGGGTGTCCTGCCAAAGGCAAGGCACCCTTTGCCTCGTTGTCGGTATCTGTCACCGGGTGGCGGATGCCGACAGGGCTTTCGCTCGGTCGAGCAGGATTTCCTCCATGTGCTCTTTTGCCCACTGAATAAGCTCATTAAAGATGGGAATGAAGGAGCGTGCGCGCGCCGTCAGGCTGTATTCCACACGCGGGGGAACCTCGGCATACACCCGGCGGCTGATGTAGCCGTCAGTCTCAAGAGTGCGCAGCGTCAGCACCAGCATCTTCTGCGAGATGTCAGGAAGCTCGGCGGCTATGTCGCGGAATCGCATCTGCTCCTTGTCTTTAAGAGTATAGAGCACAAGCATGGTCCATTTATCGCTCAGGCGGTTCAGGATGTTCCTTATCGGGCAATCGGGGTAAAGTTCGTTTTTACTGAAATTCCTTTCCATGCCGCAAATATCGGCATTTATTTTTTAATACGCAAATATTCAACATGCTAATACACAGCATTACTGCATAAAGGAAAGTAAGACTTTGCAATGTTAAAAATTCAAAAAACAAGCTTGTTCGGCTCATCGGCAATCTCTTGATTCTCTGCAATACTAACATGCAGGTGAGTTACAACCTCTGCCGACACCTCTTGCGCATCGCCCTTTTTCGCTATAATTTTGTGCAGAATCTATGAGAATGTGTCTGAAAATATATGTTAAGACACACTTTAATCCCCAACCGATGAAAAAATTAGCTTTACTTGCTGCCGGAGCAATCGCACTTAGCTCGGCCGCTTTCGCTCAAGACAACTGTTGCGGCTCCGAATCGGACGCTGCTCCCGCATCATGCTGCGCCGCAGCATCAGGAAAATTTGATGTGCGTGATTTCGGAACATATAAACTGCATATCTATCTGACTGAGGATCAGATGGGTGATGCAAGCTTTATAATCGAAGGTGCTGATTCGCTCGTGACTCTCGAGCAACCACTCTTCAAGGTGAATGCCGCAGCCTTCGACAAGTATCTTGCTTCGCTTGGCAAGCCTGTGGCTCACCGCATTTCTGATTTCCACCTGGGCAACACGGGCGATGCCGCTTTGCTTGTGCCGCAGGGGATGACAGCCGTCTTCAAAGGGCCTCAATATGGGGGCATGATGGCTCATTTCGCAGAGCAATACGGGGATGCAATTGTGCCCCTTCCCACCGGTGAGACCGTTGAGGTGGATTTCAATACTGACTTGACGCTGGCCGACGTCCCCTTCCGCTTCCTGCATGGCGCATCAAATGATTTCCCGGGCGCTGACATAGTAATCGGCAAGGATGTGGTCTACCTGCATTTCGCTCCTGCTCAGGCGCATATAAACACGCTCTACGCCTCAACACCGGCCGGGATAGACGCACGCCTGGCAGAGCTTGAAACGGCGCTTGCCACGGGCGCTACGCTCTTCGTAGGGAGTCATGGTAACCCCGCCACCGCCGACGATGTCAAGTTCCTTATTGACTATCTGGGTAAAGTCAAGTCTCTGCGCGCAAGCTCGCCCGATGCCGAGGCATTTGCCGCAGCGCTGACGGCTGCCTTCCCCGGGCTGCCGGGCGAAGCCGGAGTGGCCGACCTCGCAAAGGCTCTGTACGCTGCCGAATAAGTCCCCTTCCCGGAGTAATTCAGGGAACCGAGACAAAATTCACCTGAAGCCAAACGCATGAGGGTGTATTAAAAGGACTTATGACGCACAGGCGCCTGAGGGTGTGTCAAAATGTAAACCCGACGCTGAATGGCGCGGAGCGCCTATCCTTTGTTAGCCGGGGGGCTTCAGCCCCCCGGTATGCATATATCGACAACCCAGCCCCGGAAGGGCTGCCCTATATCGTTGGTTGTCAATATATTGGGCAGCCCCGCCGGGGCTGGCTTCGTCCGTCGGGCTACCGGGGGGCTAAAGCCCCCCCGGCTAACAGAGGATAGGCGCTCCGCGCCATGCGTTTACTTCAGTAAGAATTTTGACACACCCTCAACAATTTTGGCACACCCGCAGTCAGGTGTTGCGAATAGTGTCAGGGATTACTTCAAGAGCGCTTTCTTGCCATTGACAATGTAGATGTGGCCCGGCTGAGGGTGGGTTACTTTTCGGCCTGAGAGGTCGTAGAATCTGCCGGCATTCCTTTCGGCATTGATAGCCTCGATGCCACTGTAGCCTGAGACTCTCAATTCCGAGTGCTTGCTGGTCACTCCGATTTCATCATCGCTGATGATTGCCCCCTCGGGGATTACAATAGTGTATCCCTTGGGAGAGTCAAGCCGGATTCCTCCGAAGTCTGCTGTGAGTATCCAGCAGTTTACGTCGGTTCTAATCCATGGTGTCACCTCCTTCACGAGACTCTCTCCGTCACCCTCCCAAAGCTGTACGGTCGCATTGTCGGCAAGACTGATGGAACGGTCATAAGTGAAGCTTACCTCACCGAGCAGGTCAGTATGGTTGTCGAAGAGACTGCACCATTTGTAGGTGAACTGCTCGCTCGGGTCGGTATAATAGCCGATGAAATTCAGCTCAAACCGCTCATTCACAATGTCTTCGCGATACAGGGTGCTTACGCTCCCCTCCGGAAGCACGAGAGTGTAGTTGACGCCGAAGTCGAAGTTGATTTTTTCGTCGAACTCCGCGTAGGCCTGACCAAGATTCCAGTCGTAGCTGACCCGAGCTTTGGCTTCCCCCACTTTTTCACCCTCCCGGTAGAGCAGGAATTTCGGCTCACCCACCGGCGCGGTTTCGATTCCCCAAAACAGATGGAGATAGCGCAGGTCCTCAGAGTCTGTAAGGGCCGGATTCCGGGCTTCGCATTGGGCTTCTCCGAGATTCTCCGGAACGCTGAACGGAATGTTCAGTTCAGGATTGATAACCTGAATCTCATTGTGAAGCTCGACCCAGCCAACCGCACCTTGGGAGATGGAGAGCACATAGTCCTTACCCTTGGGCAGGTTCTGCTGTTCGAAATGGAGAATCAGGTTTCCTTGAGTGCGCTTCGAGCCCTGTTCGTTGACAATATCCAGAGCAGTGGCGGTGGTTACGATTTCCCCGTCGCATTTGATTACTGCTGTAGCCCCGTCAAAGAGTTTTATGCCACGGTCAAACTGCACCCCGAGTTCGGTCAGAGGATAGACATACGGACGGTCGCCGAAGGTCTTTCCGCTGGGAGTGAGCGTAGGCTCATACATAAGAGCATGTGCCGACATGCCGAGACACAGACATGTCGCAAGAATGGTAACAGTTCTTTTCATAAGCAGTTCGTTTTGGGTGGTAGGTTGAAAGTGTTAAGATATTCAGTTGCAAATATACGAAAACAATTTGAAATCGGTTACCTGCAATTCAAAAAATCGGTCGCAACCACCGGAGCAGAAGCTCCCGTGCTATTGCGACCGAACGTGAATTATGTTTCAGAGTATGAGCTTTCGGTTAAGAGTGTGTCTTAACATATATTTTTAGACACACTCTTAGTCTTTGGCAACGTTGCGAAGAATCTGCCAAAGGATTTTTGTTGAGCCGGGAGTGTGGATGGTGGCGGCATCGGTAGTGGTGGGCGCCAAGGTATAGGTGCCCGGATTCAGGGCTATGATGCGGGAGTCGACATCCGGATAATCATCTGCCGAAGCCGAGGATGTGATTACCAGCGTACCCTCCATTTCAACCTTAGTGAATGAATAAGTGAAAGGGATACTGACCACCTTTTTACCGTCGGAAGTGGTCACGAGGCAAGCGCCTGAGCCGTCGGAATTGAATTGCACTTCACCGATTGATTCTCCGCCGGTCGAACAGCGCCATTCACCTTCGGGATTGAACTTCCAGGGGGAATTATCCACGTCATTGTCGCAGGCAACGAGTGAGGAAATCATCATAAGGGTAACGGCCAACAGAGCCGCGATATTGATTCTTTTAAGCATATTATCAAGGGATTAAATTGAATGAAGCAGGCGATGCATCTTGCCTTTCTGTCTATAAGACGCGCGTCATCCCAAATACCCCTATGCCCGACTGAAAAAATTGCGACTTGAAAAGCTGTCGTTGCTGAGCCGGATGCAAAAAGGGCTGTGGCGATGGCCACAGCCCGGAGATTTTTAGATACGGAATCGATGGTTAGTGTGTCACGAGAGTGCGACCCTTCTCGATGGCTGCCTCGTTCAGAGGGATGAGCTTGTGGTGACGCTCGGGCAGGCTCTTCTTCAGACCCTTCACGATGTTCTCCATCGGGAGCTTGTAGTCCATCATTTCGAGCAGAGCGCCCATTACAACCATGTTGTAGGTCTTGGTGTTACCCATTTCCAGACAAGCGTTCATAGCCTCGATGCGCACTACGGTGATGTCCTTGCGGGTGGGAGGGTTGTGAATGCCATTGTCGTCGTAGATGATTACGCCGCCGGGCTTCACTTTGCTCTCGAACTTGTCAAGGCTCTGCTGGTTGAGCACTACGGCGATGTCGTAGCTGTCGAGGATGGGTGAGGATATGGGTTCGTCGGAGAGGATTACGGTTACGTTAGCTGTGCCGCCGCGCTGCTCGGGGCCGTAGGCGGGCATCCAGGTTACTTCCTTGTCATCCATGAGGCCGGAGTAGGCGAGGATTTTGCCCATGGAGAGCACACCCTGGCCACCGAAGCCGGCTATGATAATTTCCTGTGTCATAAGAGTTTCAGTGGTTTAGTTGTTTTTAAGGTCGCCCAGGGGGTATTTGGGGAACATGTGTTCTACCATCCATTCGTTAGCCTTTTCGGGGCTCATCTTCCAGCCTGAGTTACAGGTGGCTACAACCTCTACTACTGAGGTGCCCTTCTTGGCGATGGCATTCTCGAAGGCTTTCTTCAGGGCAGCCTTTGTCTTGCGCACGGCTGCGGGGGTGTGCACGGCCTGACGTGTCACGTAGCAGGTGCCGTCGAGGATGGCCATGAGGTTGGTGATTTCCAGGGGGTGACCGTTGAGGTCGATACGGCGGCCGTAGGGGGTTGTAGCGGTCTTCTGTCCCACGAGGGTGGTGGGAGCCATCTGGCCGCCGGTCATGCCGTAGATGGCGTTGTTAACGAAGATCATTACGATGTTCTCGCCACGGTTGGCGGCGTGGATTGACTCGGCGGTGCCGATGGCGCTCATGTCGCCGTCACCCTGATAGGTGAAGAGCACGTCGTCGGGCCAGAGGCGGGAGATGGCGGTGGCTACGGCGGGAGCACGGCCATGGGCGGCCTCTACCCAGTCCACGTCAATATAGTTGTAGGCGAACACGGCGCAACCCACGGGGCTTACGCCCACGGCACGCTCGGTGAGACCCATCTCTTCGATTACTTCGGCCACGAGCTTGTGGATAACGCCGTGGGAGCAACCGGGGCAGTAGTGCATGTGCACCTCTTCAAGGAGGGTAGGCTTGCAGTAGACCTTGTTTTCCTCCCGGATTATTTCGTTGATTTCCATTAGGTTCTTAGGGATTTAAGGTTACTTTATGATTTTAGCCTTGAGGGCGTCGAGCACTTCCTGCGGTGAGGGGATGATGCCGCCGAGGCGTCCGAAGTGTTCTACGGGCAGGTTGTCATGCACGGCGAGGCGCACGTCTTCAATCATCTGGCCGGCGTTAAGCTCTACGCAGAGGATGCCTTTCTTGCCCTGCGCAGCCTTTTCGATGGCTTCGTAGGGGAAGGGCCAGAGGGTGATGGGGCGCACGATGCCGATTTTGATACCCTCTTTGGCGGCCATGTCTTTGGCCTTGGTGCAGATACGGGCTACGGAGCCGAAAGCGATGATGAGGTAGTCGGCATCTTCGGTGTCGATTTCCTCCCAGCGGGTTTCGTTCTTGGCTATTTCTGCATAGCGGGCCTGGAGACGCTCGTTGATAACCTCCATGCGGGAGCTTTCCAGCTCGAGAGAGGTCACAACGTTGCGCTTGCGCAGGCCTTTGCGGCCGTCGGCAGCCCAGGGGCATTGCTCGCGGATCTGCTCCTCGGTGCGGCGCGGACGCTGCTCGGGCAGAACCACTTTCTCCATCATCTGGCCTACGATGCCGTCGGCAAGAATCATGGCGGGGGTGGTGTATTTGAAGGCGAGGTCGAAGCCGAGGCCTACGAAGTCAACCATCTCCTGCACGGTAGCGGGAGCGAGCACGATGAGGCGATAGTCACCATGGCCGCCACCCTTGCAGGCCTGGAAGTAGTCAGCCTGTGAGGGCTGGATGGTGCCCAGGCCGGGGCCGCCGCGCATTACGTTGAGGATGAGAGCCGGCAGCTCGGCTGCGGCGATGTATGAGATACCCTCCTGCTTGAGGCTGACGCCCGGGGAGGATGATGAGGTCATTACGGCCTTGCCGGAGGCAGCACCGCCATACACCATGTTGATGGCGGCAACTTCGCTCTCGGCCTGGAGCACTACCATGCCTGTGGTTTCCCAAGGCATGAGTTCTTCAAGTGTCTCAAGCACTTCTGACTGGGGGGTGATGGGATAGCCGAAATAGCCGTCGGCACCGTAGCGGATGGCTGCGTGTGCTATCGCCTCATTGCCCTTCATGAGTCTTACTTCTTCTTTCATATCGGGGTAAGATGTGTTTTTACGTGGTTAATTAATTGATTAGTCCACCTTTACGCGATAGACTTCAATGCAGGCGTCGGGGCATACCCATGCGCATGAGCAGCATCCGGTGCATTTGTCGGGGTTGGCCATATAGGCGAAATGGTAGCCGCGGTCGTTTACGTCGGGCGAGAGGGCGAGAGTGTCGGTGGGACAAGCCACCACGCAGAGGTTGCAGCCTTTGCAACGCACTGTGTTCACGGTAATTGCTCCTTTTACTTTAGCCATATTATAAGGTTGATTTAGGTTGTGTGTCACATGGTAAGGTCTTCCCCCTGCGGGGTGCGACCGGGATGGAGTGAGGGCAGGGGATTTGCCCAGCGCAAAATTACTACTTTTTTGGTATATGCCGACTGTTGTCGCAGGGATTTTTTTATGTTTTACAGCAGGTTTTTCGCCTCCCTGCAGCCCCGAGGGTAGATAATCAGTGGCCGCAACCTGAATTTTCAGATTGCGGCCACCGGTTAATATCAGTGAAAATGGGGATTATTTCTTGGCGAGCTTAGCCACTTCTTCAGCTGAGAAGGTGGCTTTCACATCCTTGTGTGTGCGGCGTCCTTTGATGTTGAACTCCATGCCATAGCCGGCTTCAGTGAGCAGGTTCACAAGCTCCTGGCCACTCTTGTCGGCGGCGATGCCCTGCACCATTGCACCCTTGAATTCATCCATCATGGGGGCAAGCTCCTCAACGGTCACACCCGGCTCGATGAAAGTGAAGTTGAAGATGAGCATCTTGCCCTTCTCGTCGAGCTCACACTTCTGCATGGTGATGCCATTGCCGGCCGGCTTGCCTGCATCCTTCTTGTTGAAGTTCTCAACCTCAACCATGAGGCGGGCTTCGGCAGTCTTGCTGCAAGAGGCCATGTTAATACCGATTACGGCCACGAGCATGGCGGCCACCAGAGTTGAAATAAACTTTTTCATGTTGTTGTTTTGAAGTAAGAATTATTAGTTATTGATGTTGATTTCGCAGAGAGGCAGCCAGCTCGGCCATCCCGGTGGTGGCCGGCTTGCGGATTACTGTCAGGTTCGGGATGCCGGGAGTGGCAGCCGGGTTCGGGTCAATGTAGTATATAGGAGTGCCGGGGCGCACGAAGTTCAGCAGGCCGGCAGCGGGATAGACATTCAGGCTCGTGCCGATGACCACGAAGATGTCGGCGCTGCTGACCAGCTCGATGGCCGGCTCGATATTTGGCACCGCCTCGCCGAAGAAGACGATGTGCGGACGCATGTGGCGTCCAAGCCCGTCGCGGCTCAGAGTCTCCGGCGAGGAGTCAAGCTCGGGAGCCTGCAGCAGCTCCGTGTAGGAGTCATCGGCCACATCGCGCAGCTTCATCAGCTCGCCATGCAGGTGAAGCACCGACGAAGAGCCGGCCCGCTCATGCAGGTCATCCACATTCTGCGTGATTACCCGCACATCAAAATCCTTTTCCAGGTCGGCAATAAGGCGGTGAGCCTCATTCGGCGAGCAGGTTATCAACTGACGCCTGCGCTCGTTATAAAAGCGGTGTACCAGAGCCGGATCGGCGGCAAACCCCTCGGCAGAGGCCACCTGCATGACCGGGTACTGTTCCCATAACCCTCCGGCATCGCGGAAGGTAGTGATACCGCTTTCGGCGCTCACACCGGCGCCCGTGCTGAACACAATTCTTTTCATCAGGATGCTCATTTTTGTGCAAAGGTAATGAAAGGGGTTGGCTTATGCAAATTGGCAGTTAACATTTTTTACCGCCTGAGTCGTTGAATTTTTTTTGGTTGTTAGGAATATTTGCATTATCTTTGCGGCGCAGACATCGACATTTTGAGAGAAAAAGCGAGGTCAAGAGCAACCCCCACGCCTCTGTAGTTCAACGGATAGAATAGAAGTTTCCTAAACTTTAGATAGGAGTTCGATTCTCCTCGGAGGTACTCACACTCAAGAACATAAGTTAAATTCTTTAGACACATTTTTAACCTTCCGACAGAGTTCGGATCAAAAAATCTACTACCATTGGAAGCACAGCTGATTTAACTGTCTTCCGCAGCATTTATCGATTGTAAAAACCAGTACCGTAAAGAAGAATATGAAATTCAAGCATTTCCTGCCCCTGTGCGCAATGGCACTACCCCTTTGCGCCACAGCCGTGCCGGCCAAGCCGGGTCTCGTGCCCGCCACGCTTGCCGATGGCACCACAGTCATGGTTGAGGCACATGGCGACGAGTTTTTCAATTATGTGACCGATGAGCAAGGCTTCCTGCTCTCGCGCACTCCCCTGGGCAAGTTTACATATAAGCTTGACCCCAACGGCGCACGCCTCTCAGCCACTCCGCGCGTGCTTGAGGAAATGCGTGCAACCACTATTGCGAGCTTGCCCGAAGGGCTGCAGCGCTCTGCTGCCAACGGAGGCCCCTCCCGCATGACTGCGCTCGACCGTTACGGCCGCGCAACTTTCCCCACCACCGGCGACGGACATTATCTGGTGCTCCTCATTCAGTACTCCGACCTCAGCTGGAGTGTGGATGATCCCGCCACAGTAATGAACGAACGCCTCAATGGCGAGAACTATGATTACATGGGTTCGGAAGGCTCCATGCGCGAGTACTATATCCGCAACTCCGGAGGTAAGTTCAAACCTACGTTTGACATCGTCGGCCCGATTACTCTGCCCAAAACCAACGCTTACTACGTGGGTGATGGCAAGTATGACAAGATTGCCGAAGCGGTAACTTCTGCCATCTGGATTGCTGATGAGCAATTCGGAGTGGACTATTCCAAATATGACATTGATGATGATGGCATCATCGATAACGTGATTATCTTCTATGCCGGTTACGGTCAGGCTGACATTGCCGGCTACACTCAGGATGCGTATGGCAATCCCGTGCCTCCCGCTATCTGGCCCCACAACTCTTCTCTGCTCAGTCTCGGCCTGAGGGTTGACAACAAAGTGCTCGGCAACTACTGCTGCTTCTGCGAGTTGAACGGCAGCACCCACTTCTACTACAAGGATGGCGCGATTGATGGCGTGGGCACACCTATCCATGAGTTCGGTCATGTTATGGGTATGCCTGACCTGTATGACCCCAAATATGTAGTGAAGGCCACCCCCGGCAGCTGGAGCGTGATGGACAGCGGTTGCTATAATGGCGACAGCTATGTGCCCTGTAATCTCAGCTCCTATGAGCGCTGGTTGTTCAACTGGATTGACTATGATGAGCTGGAAGAGCCCGGTATCTATACGATTAATCCTATCTCCGACCACGAGAATGCCCTCCGTCTGAAAGTGAATAAGTCCTGGAATAACGAGTATTTCCTGTTTGAATCACGTCCGCGCGTGGGCTTCGACCGCTATTTGCTCGGTGAGGGTATGCTGATTTGGCATATTGACTACTATAACCCAATCTGGCAGGACAATAGTGTGAACTCAGAGCAAACCCGTCCGCGTTGCCATTTGGTGACCGCCGATGGCTCAGCCAACTATCGTTTGGGCGACTTGAAGAGCTCGAACCTGGCTGCTTGGCCCGTTAACTGCAACTATATTACCCCTGAAACTGAGATTAATCTCTATGCTTACTATGCCGCAAATGTAGGTCCGGTGAAGCATTATTTCAGTAATATAGCCTTTGATGCTGAAACCGGTGTAAGCTCATTTGGATTCGATCAGGTAACATCCACCCCTGACGTTACGACTGTTCTGCAGCAGCCCTTCCGCCCGACAAACAGTCAGCAGACCGTGCGACTCGAGTGGGATCCGGTTGAAGGCGCTCAGGGATATGCACTCACCTGGTATCGCATCACCTCTACCGGCACCAAGTTCTATGAGAATTCCTTGAATGAGAAAAACATAGGAAATGTAACCTCTTATGAGATGGCTATCGCCGCCAATAAGATGGGCGTGGAATTCCATGCATATGTGCGTCCTATCATGGAAATACCTTCCGGCAAGACCAGCAATGAAGTGGTCTTCGTGCCGAATCAGCTTGAGGTTCGCGATCCCAGCGGTATCGACGAAGTTCTGACTGAGGAAGAGGTGCCTGTGCGCGGCCTTCAGGGTGCAATCGATGCTCCGGCTTCCGCACGCGTCTTCACTCTGACCGGCGCTCCCGCCGGACGTGACAACCTGGCAGCCGGCATCTATCTCGTGCAGGTAGGCACCCGCACCTATAAGGTAATCGTGAAGTAAGAAACTGTTTAAGTTTATGTCAATGCAATTTTGAGAGATGTTTTTGAGTGATTTTCGCGAGTTGAAGAGGGAGCATAGCGGGCTATGCGACCGATGAAACTCGGCGAAAAGCGCCAAAAACAGCCTCAAAATTCATTGATAACAAGCTATAAAAATATTATCGACATAAACTTAAACAGTTTCTAAGACTTCGGGCGTCGTCCCGCATTCATACACAGCATACCCCGCTTTCCGAACCGGAAGGCGGGGTATGCTCGTGTTTGACTGTCAGCCTCGGCGGCGCAGTGCGCGATGGGGCGGGTCAATCCAAAGGAACTTCGTAGCTCTGCTTGATGACATCCATCACGAAGTGGGATTCAATGGAACCCACAGGGTCGAGATGACCAAGCACATTAAGAATGAACTCCTTATAATTCTTCATGGAGGGGACGGTAATCTTCATCATATAGTCATAGTCGCCCGAGATGTGATAGCATTCGCTCACTTCGGGCAGGCGTGTCACGGAGCGCACGAACTTCTCAGCCACCGAATAGTTTAGTCGTCGCAGCTTCACCATGCAGAAGACGGTGAAAGTGTGGTGGAGCATTTCGGGGTCGAGCAGCGTAATATACTTGGAAATGAAGCCGAGCTGCTCGAGTCGTCGCCAACGTTCAAAGACGGGAGTTGTGCTGAGATTCACCTTTTGCGCAAGTTCTTTGAGCGTAAGGCGCGCATTTTTCTGCAATTCGGCAAGGATTGCAAGGTCAATGGTGTCAGGTTGGTACGTAGAAGATTGTTCTGTTTTCATAGATGTATGCAGAAAAAGTGTGTTCCGTTATTAAGTATTCGGTGCAAAATTAGCAAAATATTTTGAAGTGCAAAAATTGTTTGGAAATTAATTTTTAATTGCATAACTTTGTAACGTCGTCAAGAATCAGATATGACGTTTCGCAAAACGAATGGAATTGATTCCCGACGTCGGGTAAAAATTAATGCATTAGAAGTTGCATGAATTTTTCCGTAAGTCGCCGCGAGGCGACAACAGATTAAGATTAGGTAGTAAATAATTAGTTGAAAAGCGTAATTGAGAATCTGCCATATCGGTTCTCGCAATGATTGAAACCATTGATGATGGAGTAAGCAACAGTAAGCAACCGTTCAATCATTGAGTGTGACAATTCCCGGTGTCTTAAGCATCGGGAATTTTTTTTGCGCCCTTGCGCAGGAAAGAATAGTCGAATGATGTTAAAAAACATTAAAATTAAGACATAGATTGAGGCCTGCGCGGGATGAATGATGGTAGTCTGCGGGAAAAATTGTAATTTTGTGGTCGGTTAGCGGCGGAGACTGCTCCGCAGATAACCCACTTGCCATGCGGCATTTACGGCCGCAGGCGCCTCATATCCCAGTGTGAGGATGCGCGGCAAGCCCGGCTCGGTCTTTCTGACTGCAAGCTCTGAGGCTGTCGTGCAGTCCTTGTATTGTATCTATATATAAGTGACAAGACAATGATCGACAGCAAAGCTATCCGCGAATTTGTAGAAAACTTCATCACCGGCTCCGAACTGTTTCCGGTGGATGTGCGTGTGAGCGCCGACAATGTGATTGTAGTCGAGATTGACGGCCCGCAGGGGGTGGACATCGACACATGCGTAGCCCTCAGCCGCGCCATTGAAGAAGAGTTCCCCCGCGAACCGGAGGACTACGAACTGGAAGTGGGTGGCGCCGGACTGACTGCCCCCTTCAAAGTGCTCGGCCAGTATAAGAAAAACATCGGTAGCCGCATCGAATTGCTCACCGCCGACGGACGCAAACTCAAAGCCTCTCTCCTGGATGCTGACGAAGAGGGTGCCACAGTGGGCTACGAAGTGAAAACCAAAGTCGAAGGGCAGAAAAAGCCCGTCATGGAGCAGCGCACCGAGCGCATCCCCATGGCCGACATCAAAAAAGCTCAACTGCTGCTCGAATTCTAACAGGATTATTAACAGACGGCATCCCCCGCGATGCCTGAACAACAGATATTAAATGGCAAAAAAAGTAGAAAGCGAAAACATGGTGGATCGCTTTGCCGAGTTCAAAGAACTGAAGAACATCGACAAAACCACTATGATTAGCGTGCTGGAGGAATCCTTCCGCAATGTGCTGGCTAAGATGTTCGGCACTGACGAAAACTTCGACGTAATCATGAACCCCGACAAGGGTGACTGCGAGATTTATCAGAACCTGCTCGTAGTGCCCGACGGCGACGTGGAGAACCCCGTGACTCAGATTTCCCTGACCGAGGCACGCGAAATCGACCCCGAATGCGAAGTGGGCGAGGATGTGGCCAAAGAGATTATTTTTGCCAACTTCGGCCGCCGCGCAATTCTCACCCTGCGTCAGACCCTCCAGAGCAAAATCCTTGACCTTCAGAACGATGCCCTCTTCTCAAAGTTCAAAGAGCTTGAAGGGGAAATCATCACAGGCGAGGTTCACCAGATTTGGAAGCGCGAGATGCTCCTCATGGATGAAGATCAGAACGAACTGATTATGCCCAAGGAGGAACAGATTCCCAGCGACTTCTTCCATAAAGGCGACATCGTCAGGGCCATCGTCAAGACCGTAGACAACCCCAACGGCAAGCCCAAGATTATCGTCTCACGCACCGACGAACGCTTCCTTCGTCGTCTCTTCGAGCAGGAGGTGCCCGAGATTCATGACGGCCTCATCACCATCAAGAAAGTGGCCCGCATCCCCGGCGAGCGCGCAAAGATTGCCGTTGAGAGCTATGACGACCGCATCGATCCCGTGGGCGCATGTGTAGGCATCAAGGGTGCCCGCATCCATGGCATCGTGCGCGAGCTGAAGAATGAGAACATCGACGTGCTCAACTACACCGCCAACCCCACCCTCATGATTCAGCGCGCCCTCTCTCCGGCACATGTCAACTCCATCCGCCTGAACGAGGAGGACAAGAAGGCCGAGGTCTTCCTGCATCCCGACGAGGTCAGCCTGGCCATCGGTAAGGGTGGCTACAACATCCGCCTGGCTTCCATGCTGACCGGCTTCACCATCGACGTCTACCGCGACATCGCTCCCGACGAAGAGGATATCTACCTCGATGAATTCGCCGATGAAATCGAACCCTGGGTAATCGAAACCCTCAAAGACATGGGTCTGGCCACCGCCAAAGCCGTGCTCAACGCTCCCCGCGAGACACTCATCACGCAGGCAGACCTCGAGGAGGATACCGTCGACAAGATTCTCGCAGTGCTTCGCGCCGAGTTTGAAGACTGAGAAAGTCACGGCGGCTTTCCGCACTCAAATTACTAACCCCTGAGGGTCGAACTCCTAAGAAATCCGAGGAGCCTCTCTCCTCAACCACATTAAAAAGAATATATGCCAACAAAGATAAGCAAAATAGCAAGAGAACTGAATGTGGGTGTCAGCACAGCAGCCGAATTTCTGCGCAAGAAGGGTGTGACTGTGGATGACAACCCCAACGCTCGTATCTCCGACGAGGCCGTTGGAATGCTCTACACCGAGTATGCCGGCGACAAGCAGGCGCGCGCCGTTGTGGATGCCGCCAGCGCCAAGCGCGACGACCTGCGCGAAGCACGCAAAGCCGAAAAGGCCGCCGCCAAAGCCGAAGCAAAGGCTGAAAAGGCGGCTGCTGATAAGCCTGCCGACAAACCGACTCTGAAGGTGCTCGGCAAAATTGAGCTCGACAGCAAGGGCAACGTAGTGAAACCCAAGCCCGAGCCGAAACCGGAACCCAAACCTGAGCCCAAGGCCGAGGCTCCCGCCCCTGCGCCCAAGCCTGAACCGAAACCGGAACCCAAGGCTGAGGCTGCCCCGGCTCCCGTAAAGACTGCGGAAGCTCCCAAGCAGGAGACTCCCAAGCCTGAAGCACCCAAGGCCGAGGCTCCCGCCCCCGCTCCCAAAGAGCCGGCTCCCGCTCCCGAAGTGAAAGCAGCTCCCGAGCCTGTTCAGCAGGAGGTCAAGATACTCACCCCCGACCGCAAGGAGACCGAGGTGTTCCGTCCCGCAAGCAGCGTGCAGGCACCCCAGTTCAAAGTGGTTGGCACCATCGACCTTTCGGCCATCAACGCCTCCACCCGTCCCCGCAAGCATAGCGGCAAAGGACGCGGCACCGGCTCCGCCCAGTCAGGCCAGCAGGGTCAGGGTGCGGCCTCGGCATCCTCTCGCCGCAAGCGCAACCGCATCGGCAAGGAAAAAGTGGATGTCGAAAAGACTGCCTCACAGCCCGGCTTCGAGGGTGGACGCCCCAAGAAGCAGAACCAGGGGGGCCAGCAGGGTGGCGGTCAGCAGAACCATCGCGGAGGCCAGGACCGACAGGGTCAGGGCAAGAACCGCCGCGGACAAAAGCAGGCTCCCAAGCCTGTGCAGATGACCGACGAAGAGGTGCAGAAGCAGGTGAAGGAGACCCTGGCACGTCTCACCAACAAGTCCACGAAGAAGAGCGTGAAGTACCGCCGCGAGAAGCGCGAAGAGGTGCACAAGCGCATGGAAAGCGAAGCCGAACGCGAAGCAGCCGAAAGCAAAATCATCAAAATCACGGAGTTCGTTACCGTTAACGACCTGGCCAACCTCATGGAGGTTCCCGTGACCAAGATTATCGGCACCTGCATGAGCCTCGGCCTGATGGTGAGCATCAACCAGCGTCTCGACGCCGAAACAATCAACATCGTGGCCGAAGAATTCGGCTTCACCACAGAATATGTCAGCGCCGAAGTGTCAGAGGCCATCACCGTTGAGGAGGATAAGGAGGAGGATCTTCTGCCCCGTTCCCCGATTGTGACCGTGATGGGTCACGTGGACCATGGTAAGACCTCACTGCTTGACTACATCCGTAAAGCCAACGTTATCGCAGGCGAGGCCGGCGGTATCACGCAGCACATCGGTGCCTACAACGTGAAGCTCGCCGACGGACGCCACATCACCTTCCTCGACACCCCGGGTCACGAAGCCTTCACCGCCATGCGTGCGCGTGGTGCGAAGGTGACTGACATAGCCATCATCATCGTGGCTGCCGACGACAGCGTGATGCCCCAGACAGTTGAGGCCATCAACCATGCCACGGCTGCCGGTGTGCCCATCGTCTTCGCTATCAACAAGATTGATAAACCGGCCGCCAACCCCGACAAGATTAAGGAGGAGCTCTCCGCCATGAACTATCTCGTCGAGGACTGGGGTGGCAAATACCAGAGCCAGGAAATCTCCGCCAAGAAAGGTGTTGGCGTAGAGGAACTGATGGAGAAGGTGCTCCTCGAAGCCGAGATGCTCGACCTCAAGGCCAACCCCAACCGCAATGCCGTAGGCTCCATCATCGAGTCCAGCCTTGACAAGGGTCGCGGCTACGTAGCCACCGTGCTCGTGCAGAACGGCACTCTGAAGGTGGGCGACGTAGTGCTTGCCGGCACCCATCACGGCAAAATTCGCGCTATGTTCAACGAGCGCAACCAGCGTGTCACCGAAGCCGGCCCGGCCACTCCGGTGCTCGTGCTCGGCCTGAATGGTGCCCCCACCGCCGGCGACACCTTCAACGTGCTTGACACCGAGCAGGAGGCCCGCGAGATAGCCTCCAAGCGTGAACAGCTCCAGCGCGAGCTTGCCAACCGCACTCAGAAGCGCCTCGGCCTCAGCGAGCTTGCACGCCGCAAGGCTCTCGGCGACTTCCACCAGCTCAACCTCATCGTCAAGGGTGACGTTGACGGCTCCATCGAGGCTCTGTCCGACTCCCTCATCAAGCTCTCCACCCCCGAAGTGCTCGTCAACGTGCTTCACAAGGGTGTGGGTGCCATCTCCGAGAGCGACGTAACCCTGGCCGCGGCCTCCGATGCCATCATCATCGGCTTCCAGGTTCGCCCCAGCGCCGCCGCCCGCCGCGAGGCAGAGAAAGAGGGTGTGGAAATCCGCCTGTACTCAGTGATTTACAAAGCCATCGAGGAGGTGAAGGATGCCATGGAGGGTATGCTTTCCCCCGAAATCCGCGAGGAAATCACCGGTACGGCCGAAGTGCTCCAGACCTATCACATCTCCAAGGTGGGCACCATTGCCGGTGCTATCGTGCGCGACGGCAAGGTGAAGCGTGCCAGCAAAGTGCGCGTAATCCGCGACGGCATCGTGGTCTACACCGGCGACCTCGGCTCCCTGAAGCGCTTCAAGGATGACGCCAAGGAGGTTGTGAGCGGCTTCGAATGCGGCCTCTCAGTAGCCAACTACAATAACATCGAAGTGGGCGACATGATTGAAGCCTACGAAGAAATCGCAGTTAAGAAAACTCTGTAAAAAGAGTCAGTTATATTCAGGCTTCAGGTGTCGGCGAACCTCTCCGGGTCTCCGCTGCATCTGGAGCCTGAAAATCTACAAACCATGTACACGACAGGCATTCACATATACAACGGCCTGCTGCATCTTGCCTCTCTGCGCAACCGCAAAGCGCGCCTGATGCTCCTGGGCCGACGCGAAACCCTCAGCCGTCTCCGCGCGGCGCGCAGCGAAGGGGAGCGGTGGATATGGATTCATGCAGCCAGCCTCGGCGAATTCGAGCAGGGTCGCCCTCTGATGGAGCGCATACGCCGCGAGCATCCCGAACTGAAAATAGCACTTACATTTTACAGCCCCTCGGGCTACGAAGTGCGCAAGAACTATTCCGGAGCCGACCTCGTGGCCTATCTGCCCGCCGACACTCCGCGCGCCATGCGCCGGTTTCTCGACCTGCTGCGCCCCGAGTTGGCCGTAATAGTCAAATATGAATTCTGGTGCAACATGCTCCGGGAGCTGAGCCGCCGCCAAGTGCCCACGATACTTATCTCCGCAATCTTCCGTCCCGACCAGCTGTTCTTTAAGCCCATGGGTGGTTGGTACAGAAAAATGTTGCACTGTTTCAGCCACATATTCGTGCAGGATGAACGGAGCCGTCAACTGCTGGCGAAGGTCGGGGTGAGGGACGTGACCGTGGCCGGTGACACCCGTTTTGACCGAGTTACCGACATCATGCGCACCACCCGCGACATCCCGGCGCTCGAAGCTCTGACCTCCGGTCGCACCAGCCCTACAATCATATTCGGCTCCTCCTGGGAGGCTGACGAACAGGTCTACTTCCCCTGGCTGCGCAGCAAGGAGGGGGGCATCAAAGCCGTAATAGCTCCCCACGAATTCACCCCTGCGCGCCTGGAGCAGATGCGTCTGGCTCTGGCTCCGTTGAAGGTTCTGCTGCTCAGCGAAGTGCAGGATGACGCAGAAAAGGCAGCCGAGGCCGATGTGCTTATCATCGACTGTTTCGGACTCCTCTCCTCAGCCTATCGCTACGCGTCCATAGCCTACGTGGGCGGAGGCTTCGGAGCAGGCATCCACAACATCAACGAAGCGGCCGTCTACGGCATCCCCGTCATCTTCGGCCCGCGCCATCAGAAATTCCTCGAAGCCACCGAACTGATAGCCGCCCGAGGGGGCTTCAGTATAGCCGGTCGCGAAGAGTTTGCAGCACTGATGAACGGCACCCCGTCAGCCGCAGGACTGCTTGCCACTGAGCAACGCGCCGCTGCCGGCACTGCAGCAGGAAACTATATCCGCAGCAAACTCGGAGCCACCGACCGCATCTACGCCACCCTCCGGCTCTGACCCGAACCGGTTCTCCCGCCCCAAAAAGAGTGTAACAGAGCCTTGACTTGAAAGGAAGCTACTTTACACTGATTAATACGTTGACACACAACAATATAGGGTAGCCCTTCCGGGCTGGATCGTCGCGACATGCTTAGCCGGGGGGCTTCGGCCCCCCGGCTAACAATGGATAGGCGCCCCGCGCCAACAGCGTCGGGTTCACATTTTGACACCCTTACTTTCGGTAATCATATAGTAGATCAGTGGCAGCTATCTCTTCGAGAACATAGGTGTTAGTCTCCGGCTTCATTACCATGCGTGCGTAAGAACCTATATCAGGTCTTGTGTCATCCATTACATAGCCCGGCAGGATGCCTTTCGTGACGTAAATGTCATAATGACAGTGAAGAATAATTTCCTGTTTTTCTAAATCATAGCTTATAATCTGAGCAAACGGGGTCTCATTACCGGATATATAAATATAACCGTTGTCGCGGTCAAACGTATAAGAGTAAAGGCAAGTAGCCCATTGATTGGCATACGCATTCGATGTAAAATGCTCCTTGAGAGTTGCCTCTGAAATTTCCAGCGTGAGTCCGAGGTTAGCACCTGCAATAAGTAGCTCTTCCGGCTTCAACTCTTGTCCAGTGCTTGCAACGTAAGTAATCTCCTGTGCGGTCCATATTCGGTTATCTCCAATCTCATTGAGTGCCGGAAATGCGAACTGCTTGTCAACAGGAGGTTCATCATTATGCGAGCATGCGGTAATAGCTGCCATTCCTATCGCGAGCATTAGGCTTATAATAATTCTTTTCATAGGTAATTAGTTTTGGGATGTGGAGTCAATTTCAATGTTAGTAATCATGCGCATTGAGTAGTATGAAACATAATACTGTACACTCCCATCTGTAGAATCGTGCATGTTGGCAGTACCCTTGATTGTCTCATTAGAATAAAAGTAATAATAACCGTTTCCATTGCCATTCCATCCCCAGCAACAGTGAAAGAAAAAGTATGGATACCGCACATTTGATTCCGGTATTTCAGTGGAAAGATGGGCATTACTCCATCTAATATACCCATCCATAACCCAAAAATGGTTTGCTTGCCCATCTTCTCCAAATATGAGGATAGGTGATTTCTCTATTGCGGCTGCCGCTTCGTATTTATTAAATGACTGCCAATATGAGCAGGAGAGCCCACATAGTCTTAGGGTCGTTGGTATTGCATAAACCTTGCACATGGTTACATTTGTGCCGTAGGTTACCCCTAAGTAGTCTGAGGAACCGAGGTTTGATAAGAATTGATATAGATTATCCGATTTAAACGTTGTGTGAATGGCATTCCAATCTACCGTTTGTCCGCACATTGTTTTGGGCATAGAATAATGCGCTAATACACTACCGACCGCAATTGGACCACATCCGACTTGCGCCGTTTCGCCAGTTGAGGTTTTACAAAACTTATTGTATGGACTCCCTTGACCTAGATTTCGAATATCTACCGATAATTTCGGGGGAACAGTTCGATCAAATTCGTAGTTGAATGGATCCATAACAAAGTCAATGGGAGTCAAAGATATAGCTAATGCAGACGCTTGAGCCTGGCGATAGAAGAGTTTCAGCCCTTCATTAAAAGTCGTATCAGCCATGTTAAGATGTCCTTCGTCTGACATTGCATATACAGGAAACATTCTGTCGTCAGCAGACAACAATGCAAAGCCTTTATTGTTAACATAATTGACTAAGTAGAAGAGTGTATCGGACTCGTTGCTTCGTGTATTTGGAGTGGAGCATAAGTAGTCCACTGATTCCACAATACTCATATCGTCGGAGCGAGTGTTCTTGCAGGGAGAGAGAGAGTTCCGGATAGGTGCACTTCGTTGGAATGCTTCTTGCCATGATAAATGGTGCGTAGTGGGTTTTGTCTGAAGAGTTGGCAACACTATATCGTCTTGACTGCATGCGGTGAATAGTATCAGATGTAGACAATGATTGCGCAAAGGGTGATTTTATTAGTCATAGATTCTAGGGTTATGAGGCAAAATTACAAAATCTAATCAGCTGAGCAAAATGATTAACATAATTTAACATTATAACATGCAAGGAATATACTGTAAATATAATCGAATAGTGGGTAAATGATGTCTTGATATTAGAAAAATGACATGGTTTAGGGGTGATATGTGTGAGTAGGTGCGTGGTGAATTATGCAAATAGCAAAAGGAGAGCTTCTTTTTCAGCTGAATAGAGATATCGGTATTGGCAGATAATAAAAGCTCTTAAATATGTAATTGAATTCACGTCACTTTACCGTAATAGGGCGTGACGAAACTTGATTTCAACGACAAGAGAGTGGGTGCGTCGAAATTCAGCCGGAAGCAAACGCATGGCGTGGAGCGCCTGTCTATTGTTAGTCCTGGTTGGGGATTGTCGTGAAATGCTTAGCCGGGGGGCTTCAGCCCCCCGGCTAACAAGGGATAGGCGCTCCGCGCCATGCAGCGTCGGGTTCACATTTTGACTCACCCTCTTTTTCATAAACCGCTTCTCCGAAGCGGGGAGGGAGATCAGAAGTATTTTACCTCGGTGCCTTCGATGGCGGTCAGTAGGGCGTTGGCCAGGGAGGAGGCGCCGATGCGGAAGAGGTCATGGTTGAGCCATTCGTCGCCGAGCACCTCTTTGACTATGGCGTAGTATTGAACGGCCTCCTCGGCTGTGCGCACACCGCCGGCAGCCTTGAAGCCCACCTTGCGGCCGGTCTTCTCATAGTATTCCTTGATGCAGCGACACATCACCCAGGCAGCTTCAAGCGAAGCTCCCTCATAGATTTTTCCGGTGGAGGTCTTGATGAAGTCGGCGTCGCTGTACATGGCCAGCACCGATGCGCGCTTAATCATTTCGGGAGTGCGAAGGGCGCCGGTCTCGAGAATAACCTTCAGCTTGGCATCCTTTACGGCATGTTTCTGCTCGATAATCTCATCGCAGAGGTCTTCATAGTTCTCATCCAGGAAATAGCCGAGGTTCAGGACGATGTCAACCTCGTTGGCGCCTCCGGCCACAGCCAGAGCGCAATCGGCTATCTTCACGGGGAGGAAAGTCTGGCTTGAGGGGAAACCGCCGGCCACGACAGCCACATCGACCCCCTGCACATCAAGGTTGGTGCGCACCACTTCGGCGAAGTTGGAATAGACGCAGATGGCGGCCACGTGGGGCAGATGGGGATAATCATTGTCGAAGTCGTTCACCTTGCGGGTGAAGGCTGCCACACTGCTCACGGTGTCGGTGGTTGAGAGAGTGGTCAGGTCGATGGAGCCGAGCAGGAACTTCAGCACATCGGGAGTGTTGTATTCAGGTGCTTTTTCGAGTATTTTAGCCACCTCGGCCTTCACGACCTCTTCGGAGGTGGGAACCGCGCTGGCGGCAAGTGCTTCTTGGTATCTGTCCATGGGAGTATATGTTGGGTTATAATATTCTGTTATTAAAGGAAACGCAGGGAGAGGTCAAATGTTTCATTCGAGCAGCGAGAAGAAACGGGAGCGATAGGCATCGGTTACGGGAATCAGCTCCTTGCCTATCGTGATTCGGCTGCGTTCGACTGCCTCCACGGCCCGCATTGCCACAATGTAGCTCTTATGCACGCGGCAGAAGCGGGGAGGGGTGAGGCGCTCCTCCATAGCCTTCATGGTTGTTGTGGCTATAATCGGGGTTTTGCGGTCGCGCAGATAGATGCTCACATAGTCCTTCAGCCCCTTGAGATAGAGGATGTCGTCAAGGTCGATGCGCACCAGCCGGTAGTCGCTTTTGACAAACATATAGTCGGGGGAGTCAGTCTCCTCCGTCTCCGGGCGTTCCGGGGCGGGCGCCTCGTGTGAGGCATCGCGCAGGCGTGTGGCGGCCTCCAGGAAGCGCGGATAGGTGAGGGGCTTGAGCAGATAGTCAGCGGCATGCACCGAATAGCTCTCGACGGCATATTCGCGATAGGCCGTGGTGAAGATAATCTTTACATGCGGGGGGAGCATGCGTGCCAGCTCCAGGCCGGTCAGCTCCGGCATGTTGATGTCCAGGAAAATCACATCGGTTTCGGCACTGACGGCCGCCAGAGCTTCGGTGGCGGAGATGAATGCGCCCTGAAGAGAGAGGAATGGGGTTCGTTCAATGAAGGTCGTAATCAGGCGGAGAGCCAGAGGCTCATCGTCCACTGCAATGCAATTAATCATTTTTGGCATGTGTGACAGGTATGGTTATAATAGCTTCGTAGAGTCCCTCCTCGTTCATTCCGTAGCGCAGACGATGGCATCCGGGGAAGATGATTTCGAGGCGGCGGCGCAGGTTGCGCAGCCCGACGCCATGCTTCTCGGGGCGCACCTTGTCGGCGGGGGCGCTGATGCCCGGAGTGAGAAGGGTGTTGGTGATGCGCATGGAAATCTTGTCAGGCTCGGGCATTGAGGTGCTGATGTCAATCCTGGAGGGCTGAGTGCTGCTTGCGCCATACTTGAAGGCGTTCTCAATGAGCGAGATAAAGAGCATGGGGGGAACCTGCACAGTGAGGTCAAGCTGCTCATCGTCGGTCATGGTCAGACGGAGCTTGTCGGTATATCTGAGGCTCATGAGCGCCACATAGTTGCGGATGAAGCGCATCTCGGCCTCCATGGTGACGAGCGGGGCAGCCGTGTCATAGAGCACGTAGCGCAACATCGAGCTGAGTGTTTCGATGGCCTGCTGCGCACCTTCGGGGTCAATGGCTGACAGCGCCGAGATATTATTCAGAGAGTTGAAGAGGAAATGCGGGTTAAGCTGGCTTTTGAGGCGGGCAAGCTCCATTTCGGTGTGTTCGCGTTGCGTGCGCTCGCGGTCCTCCTCAAGCTTCTTGTTCCTTTGGAGCGAACGGATGGATATGGCGGCCATAATCAGAAACATGAATATGACGAAATAGCCAATCAGACCAAGGAGAATCAGGGGGCTTAACTCGAACTTATTTCCCATTATCAGCAGGTCAACAAGCTCGGTGGCCACCATCACTGCCAGGCCGGTGAAGATATTGATGAACGTGAACCGGAAGGCCTTGTGGCGGAAAAGGAAGCGGGGGATGAAGAGAAAATAGTTGGAATAGAACATAATCATCCACCCCAGCACCGGCACACCCCATGTCAGCACTCCGGTAATGTTGTCGGGGTCAGCAGCATATATCGAGAGCGCCGGCACGATGACGAGCAGAGTCCAGACGAGCGTCTGAAGCAGAGCCGACGAATGGCGAGAAAAGAAACCGCGTTTTTCCATGTGCGCAAAATTACTAAATTTTTTACTCTTTTTCATAACTGCTAACCAACATTTTTTACTACATTTGCATTATCTTTCCCGAGAAGAGAGTTAAGAGTGTGTCTAAAAATATATGTTAAGACAGAGGCCGCAGCTTTAAGATGGC
>CANSAP010000022.1 GCA_947644715.1 uncultured Bacteroidales bacterium | reverse complement strand
TTTCTTAAACATATTAACAAATTCAAAAAGTCAAGATGACTTCACACTCTAAGATCTTTGATTTGTAATTTATCTTGAAGCATATAATCTATTTTTTAATATGCAAAGTTACGCATTTTCAGCGTAATACACAAATGTCAAAGAAAAACATCGAGGCCGTTAATTCGGAAGATGCAGCAGTCGCGGACGCGGCGGCACTCGCCCGAAGTAAGGATTTTGATATTTCTCCAACCGCCATAAAAGCTATATCTAAGCGAGATTACATTATGGAGGTGTATTATTGAGCCGTCGGATTTCCAAACGGAAATATCGACAGGGTCGCCGCTGTTGAGCATTGTGCGAGCGGTTGATATGTGTATCGAGCGAGCCATTGCTGAAAGTATGAGGTCAGAGTGACGAGTTATGAGAATACAGGATTATATGAGTCGTTGAATATGCCGGGCGAGGATTGGAGGGGCAATTTCGGGCGGTTATCCATAAACCGCCAAGTGAATTTGACCTTGTTCATCTTCTCGTCGGTGTCTGACAGCTCCGAGGTGAAGTCGGTTATCATTATCTGCGTGAGGGCGTAAAAGTCGATTTCATCGAGCGATGAGAAAAACCCCCACGGTATGCGTACTTGTGCTGATGTGAGCATCTGCTCGACCTGAGAACACTCGTCGGAGGTGAGCGGACCCATCTCCACCTCGTATTCCTTGGAGACGTTGACATCATAGAACCGCGAGGACTTTCCGAGTGAGGCTATGGAGTTGTCAACCTTGATTTTCTCGGTGGTGATGCGAGGCAGAGCCAACGATTCAACGACGTTGAAACAGTTGGCGTAATGAAACGGCACGATGCCCGACAGCGATGGGTCAACGAACACCGTAAGGAGGCGGTCGCCACGGCGCACGGTGACGGACTGGAGCGTGAGCGATTCAATCTTCCGCGACGACTTCACTTTGGCGGCAACCTCCCGGAGCAGTACGATTTCGCGGCATATACCCGCTCCGTGCTGAACGAGTCCGTTGCCCGACTGGACGTAGTTGTAAGTGTCCTGAACACCTTTGTCGTTGAGAAAGGTGCAGTACACCATAAACGATATGCCCTCGCGGTCGGCAGCATACCATTGTACCTCGAAGAAGCCGTCGGGGGCTATGCGGCGGTATGGAATGAGCGTGAGGAAGTTCTGACTCAGCCATTCCATCGGGTCAGCGAGTCCAAGGTCTTTGTCGCAGTAAAGCACTTGGAAGTCGTGCGTGGCCGTCTCGCTCCCGGCATAGACCTCGATTTCGCAGTCGGCGAGCAGCGAGTCGGTATTGCCGCAGATGGCACTCTCGATTAGCGGTGCGATGTCGCAGATACGGATAGAGCCGTTCAAGGCGTAGTATCGCCCCGACAGCACCTCGATACCTGCGGCATAGAGCGAGAAGTCCACCGCCTCTTGGTCGGTGAATATCGAGATGTCTGACAGTTCGGATGTCAGCATCACGGTCGGAGTATAGAAACCTATTCGTAGCATAACGATACAAAGTTAGCCGGAGGCTGACTGACGAGAAAAGACAGCAAAAGCGGTCACTCCCCCGAAAGGGAGCAACCGCGATGAGAGATATTGGAGACTATTGCTCCAATATAGGCATTAGGGCGTTGCCGTGCAACGACTCGCGGCGTTGAGCCTCGGCGAGAAGTGCGCGTGAGCGGTAGAGTGCCCCGCAGTGGACTTCCATATCGGTAATGGCGAGGTGATAGCGGTCTTCAACGCATTGGATAATCTGATGTATGCGGCGGTAGTAGCTCCAGAGGTCGGTCAGTTCTTCATCTGTAAAGAGGAAGGAGTAAGGCATTTCGTACTGTTTCATTGTTTCGGGAATTAGAGGGTTTGTATTGAGTTTGTTTTGTCTATCTTGCAGAGACGGAGCGTGTAGGGCTGTCCGCCAAACGAACTTTCCACTTTGATGAAGTCCTCGCCGTCGCGCCAACAATAGAAAAGAGCGAGGCGGAGCGCATCGGTATCACTATCGGCATAGAATTTCCAACGGCCTTGTTTTGTGTAGCATTTATATTCGTACATAGTCGTGAAATGTTTGAGGTTGGACTTCCGGGGAGAGAGCCGAGAGAGGCATCAAGCCTCTCTCGCTGCCTCGAATTGGAGGCGTTCATAGATGTTTTGGGAGATAGTCGCTCCGTATCGGGCTTTGAGCAGGTGCATATATCGCATTGCGCTCTTGGCGGTCTTACATCCGCAGCCCACGTTGTCCTTGGGGGCCACGCCCTTGAAGTAGACGTACCAGCGGTTGAACTTGCGCTGAGCCACGATGAGCTTGGGAGTGATTGCCGGAGTAGTCTCGACGGCGGGAGCAGCGGTTTGAGCCTGAGTTTTTTCTGCGGATTTTTTAGTTTTCTTTGCCATGATTTTGAAGTTTTGGAGGTTTTGACTGTGAGCCGAGGCTCTTAATTTTTACATTGCCAAAATTGGGAGGAATGACTGTCAGGGAATGATGTTGAGAAAGCGATCAATAGCAAAAATTTCAAGAGAAAAATTAGCGTCAGCGTCCAAATACTACCCATTTATGGGTGGAGATTTTGAATTTTTGTTGAAGAAATCCCCGGCTTGTTTTGCGGTGAGCGGTCAACCCTACCTTTGCAAATGGAAAAAATAGACCTCGGTTCACACCTCCAAGACTTCAAGGCAAAGAAAACTAAGCAGAAAAAACGTCTCATACCGCCCCGCAGTCGAGCCCGGCAAGCACTCCGCACTCGTCGGGGCAGCAAGTTCTTCGCGGTACGTTTCAAGGGTGTGGCAAGGATAATGCGCTGCGGATGCCGCCAAGAGCGGCGATATATGCACTTGCGCCCGATACGGCAAGCGACTCCCTGAACATCGGAGAATGTCGGAGGTCGTGGCGAGCGGAGGCGGTGCAGGAGCGAACTTCCCCGAAGTCCAACCGATAAGCGGCTATACACACCGCTGTCTGACACATAACAAGACAGTTGGAAAATGCCGATACACGGATGCGCTTCGGATCTCAATAAGCGTGATGCGACAGCGAGGGCAAAAGTGGAAAGCGGAGGCTAATCGCCCTGCGCTTCGCTTGCGAAGAACACGGCTCCGTCTCGATAGACAAAACTCAATACGATCCATCCCGAAACAAAAGTGCGAAATGCCCTCTATCATCTTTGGAGAACTGACCGACTGTTTGAGCGTTGAGCGGTAAACTCGGATGTCGCGCGAGCGAACCTGCACGGAACACGGCAGATGTGGAGGGCTTTACCGCGACACTCGGCATAGAGCCGGTGGCGGAGGGCCGATAGACAAATGATAAGGACGAAGTGATGAACAGACAAAGAGTTGACCTTTCGGTCAACCCTCAGTCCTCGGGAGGTGGATTTAGTATTCGCAAGAACCTTGAACCATCGTGTAGTCGGCGTTAGGCACCTGGGCTGCGGCCTTTTCCTGTGCCTCCTCGGAGGTGCGGGCTACTACATAAACTATTTCGCTTTCGCCGTCGAAGGTGATAACTTCTACTTGATATTCTTTGAGGCGGCGGTTTGTATCGAGGGAGATGCAGCTAACGTATGTCATGATTTTGAAGTTTTTGAGGGGTTATTACTGTGCGCCGGGGCGCGTTTGATTTTTACACCGCAGAATATGCGGCTGACCCATCAGTGCCTCCGGGCACGTTAGCCGACAAGGGTTTGATGAAAAGGGCTTGCCCCCCTGAATACTCTTTTTCATAGGCACGACGGAAAAAGGAAGATTTTTTAATCAAATTCACCTGCCCTTGACGAGCGTAGATAAAGCTGCTAACTTCGCGAGTGTGAAATATCAGATGCGTTTCCGTGCGTGTTTACAAGTAATGACTCCCTCAAACAACTGTCTCGCAAAATCAGGATATAGCGTTAGCCTCCCTCGGTACAGACCGTTGCATCATACCAATCTATACCGTGAAGTTATCCCCGACGGCCAAAGCACCAATAGAAAATGTAGCCCGTACCTCCGTGGAAGCACAAATCGAAAATGCTGCTCAGATGCCAAACACCACGGAACACCGCTGTAAGGTACTGCGAATACTTCCCCTCCCGATGATAGAGGTATAATTGAACGGTAAAATCCTTTTTCCTGTTAAGAATGAAGTCCACCTGCCGCTCTCCCTGCGAGGTGTCTTTGCGGTGCAAAGCGCCAAGGCGATTACGCAGGGGTATAAAAACAAACATAATAACAAACAGACTCCCGGATTTCTCCGAGAGTCCGCGTTATGGGATTGAAGCCTTACGGTCGAGACCTTAGGCTCGCTTCACGAAAGCCCGGCGGCACAGCCGCAACGCCTTAATATCAATACCCAGGATTTTGAGTCATATTGGGATTGAGAGCCATTTGGGAAGCAGGGATAGGCCAAGTAGTTTGATACCATGTGCTATTATCAAGCCCAAGTACATTATTACCTAATCCACATCGTCTTACACATGGAGTGGTAAAAGGTAATTGCGTTTTAATACGCAAATCTTCAATGGCTTTAAGGCCAGTTTCTGAAGTGCTAATTCCTTTAGCCTGTTTGTAAGCGTTAATATATTTATCAGTTTTTGAGGCATCAGAAATATGATAAGCACATTCTGCTGCATCCATGTATATTTCCTTTAAATCAAAAATAGGAGTAACAGACTCAATAAACTTAATGCCGTTTTGAGTAAAAGTATTTGAATACCCTGCATTGTCAGATATATAGGTTGCCAAAATACATTCCTCTTTATCATCAAAACGAATAAGGGGTTCATTTGTGAGCGTGTATCGTCCACTATTGATTACGGATTCCAATAAAGGAAGAGCTGAACGATAGTCACCCTTTTCCATGAAAAGTTTTGCGCGAATAATGCGTACCACATCTTTATTTAAGAAAAATGTAGAGTTTGCATCAGTCAAGACCACCTTATCCTCCTTGAAGGTTTCAAGAGGTTTTTCAGTCCAAGACAAAAGTTTTTCAATAATATCCGATTTCGATGTGCGAGGGCGATTCATGCTTTCCATTGGGTCGCTATTGTATTCATCGAAAAAGATAACACCATCCCAGTAGGTAATGAGAGAGGTATATAAAATAGCAAGATGTACATTGCAGAAATCTTGGTATACTCCTAATTGGTAGGCATCCGCAGTTTTCAACACTAACAGCCTGTTGATAGTTGAATAAAAACTATTCCAAGCATCAGATACGAACCTATCATCAGATGTAATGCGTATATTGGGGTCATTAAAGAATCTAAGTTCTCGGTTGCCTAAGTAAACGTTGGCAGAGTTGATATTCCTTAATAGTCCTCCCCAAAAATTGCGCCCGTCGTTCCCTAAATTAGGAATGTCGGGATTAACACCGGATTTTCCAATTTGCTCAATCTCAATTATGCCGACTTGTTTTCCCCTTGCATTAAATATGGGGAAGTTAATCATTTGCGAAGTATAGAAATCAGCAGCATCAACGTGAATCGAGATTATGTTGTTGTTTAGAGATTTAGTATATTTGATTGCCTTTGGAGAATAGTCACCATCGTACAAATCTTGAAAGTAAGAATCAGTTATGGTGCCTGGGCTTGGCTCTAATGTTACACCATCCAGTAATGATTCGGGAATTTCGAGATAATAAGGCTTGTCGGAACTTATTTCAATAGAAAAATCACCGCCACTCGCTGGAGCAGAAATTTTAGTTTGAGAAAAATTAACTAGCCCTGATTCCAATTCATCACCGGCGATGCCATTGTTATCCCAATCAAAGAAAAAAGCGAGGTCTTTGACAGTAACATCAAGGCCTAATTCATTATACCGATTGCGAACATTAAATTCAATATCAGAGAATTTATCGTTTAGTTCATTGCGAGTCTTTCGCAAAACCTCTTTGGTTGCAGGGCGGAAAGTCCCGAGATTGCTAAATTCTTCGGTTAACTGAGAAAGAAACTCAACGATTTCAGCGACGTTCCTATTATAGAGGATTAGGGAGGATATAGCAATTAATGCTCCTGCGGCATCATCACCCGAAGTGATAGAAAATTGGCTTGCATCTTTGAGAGAATGATTTTGAAGACCAAAAGCAGTAAGCAGTTCTTTTTGAGCTTGCTCATTTGCCTCTTTATATGATGAACCTTGTTTAGCAAGTTTAACAATACGCTCACTTTTTAAGTGAGTAAGAATATTTACGTTAACAGTACGGCTATCCGTAAGGTCAACAATGGCATTGAGATGGATAGTGCTGGGAGAAAGCTCACCATTAACCTCATTGAAAAAATAACCCTCGGCTTGTAGTTTGGCGAACTGCGACTCAGCAGTAATGGTACCAAAATCAAAATCGCCGTAATTATTCTCAATAGTAGCGGTGAACGACTTTCCCGTAGCAGTCATATCAGCGTTTAAAGTACGTAGTTCTACGATAGAACCTCGGACGAAAGGTCCTTTCTCTACTTTTCCGTTTATAGATTGAGTAGTTTCATGGATAGTATTATTACCACTGGGGTCGTCCTTTTCGCTACATCCTGTAAATAGGATGATACAGATAGCAAGGAAAGAAAGAAGAAATTTATTCATAATGTTGGTTATAAAATGCGTTATGCGATTGAAGCCGGACGGTCAAGACCTTAGGCTTGATTAACGAAAGCGCGGCGGGGGTGCCGCAACGCCCAAAATATTATTCAGAGAAAGTAACGCCACGAAGCAAAAAGCCTCCGGGATTAACGCTTGGTCTTTCATCCAAACTGGTCTTGTATATATTGGGGTTGTTATATAAAGTTCGTCCAGAGGGTAAAATAAGTTTATTACTAACGTCTTCAATGGAATTAAATGAGATATGATATTTTTTATCCTTGACTAACTCACTCGCTCCATTCTCCGTCATTTCAGTCGTTAAAATAAATATCGTACTTGTTACTTATTCGGGTGCCTGAATCTCCGATATTAGATAGCTCAAATTTAACGATATATTTGTTCGTCCCATTTTGCATCAATTGCTCAAACGTGAGTGGTATTTCTGTAAGCACATTGTGATTATTAGATACAGCAGAAATGATAGCCGACTGTATAGCCGTAGCAACTCTGTTGCGTTTAATTTCATTGTCAAGATAGTCAGGATTGGCAGAAACAATGCTGTCAACAATATTAGCTATTGCATAATGAGTGGCAACAGATTGTGATTCTTCACTAATTGTGTTAGCTGCGATTGCCGAATCTTGTGTTGAATTAGAATTGACGCAAGCACAGACGAAAAAAGCAATGATGAAAATTATAACTGAATGTTTCATAATTTAGGAGTTTCGTTTGAATGTATAGATGTAGAGTATATATTCGCCCTCCTTATCAAAATCGGTCTTTTTATAAGTGAGGGTGAAGGAATCTGAATTTATAAATTCAATGTCGCCATTATATAGGCTTCCAATATATAGCTTATTGCCTTTAAGCGAATAAGGACAAAGCCAAGATTCTATTTCATCCCCTGCCAAAGAAAGTCCGGGACGTGTATCATTACTTTCTAAAGCAGTCTCCCATTCCTCTAACGCTTTCAAATATTGAATTTGCCCCTCAGGTGTATCAATATCATAGTCTGATGATAATGGTTGAGTAGGAAGATTATATTGAATAAGTCCTATATCCATCACATCATTTGAAAATGTGATGTGCTCCCACCATTTACCAATGTTAGAGCCACTTATATCGGTGATGTGAAACTCCGTAACGATCTCGTCTTTGGTGTCATCCCACCAAACTCCATTCTCGAAATAATGGAATTTATAGGAGTAATGTGTCAGGAGCCACGTTCCCTTAATATCATTCACGGTCGGTTCTTCTCCGTTATCATTGCCACATGATGTGAGAGGAACTACACACAACAGCATGAGAATAGAATAAAGTAAATGCTTCATAAGACTGATTAATTACGGATTATAGCGTAGGGATAGCCGAAAAATTCAACATTGTACTCTTTGAGAGCAAAACCTTTTTCGGCGGCCGGCCCAGAGATTGGGAGGCCGTGGTGTTCAAAAAGATTGAACTTACTGCCACAAGATTGACAATTAGCTATTCCTGTCTCGGAATCAAGCCAAATACGAACTGACGGGTCGCGTTCAACCGAGCAAGCAGCGTCAACGGCAAATGAATTGCCAGAGAAATCTTGAATCAAGAACAAGCCACCGAAGCCTGTTGCCATTTCGCCTGTATAGGGGAAGTCGGTCGGCTTATTGTTAGTGCGGTCAAAGAATTTCCATGAGCAAGGCGAAGTTACGCCATAAGTAAACCATTCTGCTTGGGTATTAAATGCCACATATACATTGGAGTCAGGAAATTTATCTTCGGAAAATGCTTCTGCAAGATAATACTTGATGTCATAAAACATAGGTATTACAGAAGATATTTCATCAGATAACCCTAAAGATGATGCAACGACCAATTGCACCTCGGAACCATAGGGCAAACCTGCGAGTAATGGCATCTGCAAACCTTTGCCCCATTGAGCTGAAGCGTTATAGCTGAAATCGTTAAGAATAAACCATGCAGACGAATTGTCAGTAGTGTTGCCGGTAAATGGAGGCATTACGCCGGTCTTGTAATATTCCATCAGATTACAACGTCCAAAGCGGAAGTAAACCTTGTCGCCATTTTGTGGCAGTCCGTCATTGCCAATGCTGACGATTCGCATAGCTACGTTATGGGCATCGTCAAGCCAATAGAAAGGAGCAGCATTTCCAACTTGGAACTGCGATATATTGGTGGGTGTCGTGGTTGCGACATCCTGTCCTTTTAGAAAGAAGTTAATTGCGGCACGTTCTTCATCAAGCAAATCAGCATAGGTAGTTTCCTTGTAAGAAATATTGATTTTACCCGAAGCTGACTTGGAATCATTGAACACAGTAAAATTAATGTAGCCGGATTCAGACTCTCCATCATTCGGGCGAGTAACATTTACTGTAATGATATTACTATGATGTGAAGCTTCTGCCCAAGGGATATAACTGTCAAAAACAACATTAGAGAAATCGCCTGAAATGGCAATTTCATAAGTTTGGCGACCGCGAGTTGTAATAGTCACGTCTCTACCATTTTGGGATATTGACACATCTTCGCTACTACTTGTAAGCGAATACGATATTCCATTGGGTTCATCTTCATCACCTCCACAAGAAATAAAAGAAGATGAGCAAAGGATAGCAAAAAAGATGAAAAAAACTGTTTCATATTGTTCTGAATATTCTTTTTTGATACTACAAGACGATAAAAGTATTCTTTACTTTTGTAGATTTAATCGGTCTGCTTTCTATTGGTTCAGAAACAACATTACCATTTATATCGAAATAAACAGGAATTTGATTGTTAGAAGAGATAGATTCAATGGTAGCAGATTCTATCTCTTGGATAGTTTTGAAATACTTCCATGCTCCCTTCTTCGAGTATAAATCTTTTGTTCCTTTGGGAACATATAAAGTTGCTTGTTCGTATGCGTCTTGGTCAAATGTACTTTCTTCTGTAGTTGGTGGCGTTTCCGCCAAGCAATAAATCGTTTCTAAGTTAGGGCAGACATTAAATGCAATTCCTCCGATAGTTTGTACATTCTTTGGAATAGTAATAGTATATATTTGAGAACTCTGAAAGCATGTGGGTCCGATTTCGATTAAAGATTCCGGGAGTTTTATCTCTTTGAGATTATAACAAGCTCTAAAAGCACCGCTTTCAATAATTGTGAGAGAGGTTTCTGATAAATCTATTCTCTCTCCTGCAAAGTCCATAAATCCATCTGCTCCGATATAATTAAGAGATTTAGGGAATTGTATATCTACAAGTTTACCGCAGCCGCGAAAACCAGCCCACTCAATTCTTTCAAGGTTTGAAGGAAGAACCACAGATTCAAGGCTCCAGCAATTCTCAAATGCATCATCTGAAATTACTGTAAGATTGTCAGGTAACGATAGAGTGGTAAATTGGCAACCGTAGAAAGCATATTTTGGGATAGAAGTTACTTCTTTCCCGAAGTCAATGCTTTTTAATGATTTAGAATTCTGGAATATTAGAGATTCTGCATATCCATATGGCTCTTGCTTAGCGGTAAATGACCGTCCAATATAGGCATATTTAATCGGGGTTTGATAAAACACTTTTAGTCCAAGATTAAGAATGTTTTGTGAATCTTCAATAATAATATCTTCAAGACGACTACAATTCTGAAAAGCGTAATCCCCTATAGTCTCGATATGAGCAGGGATGATAAATTGCACTAAACTGGTGCATTGAGAGAAAGCCCTTGAACCAATTGAGTTTACAGTCTTAGGTATGTTAACGTCTTTCAGTTCATTTAATTGAATGAAGGCATTACTCTGAATTTGTGTAACCGTATAGGTAATGCCTTTGTCAGTAACAGTTTGGGGAACAGTGATTATTCCATCATATTTGGCTACAATACCCTTTTCTACATGAGCCAAACCACAAGTTTTTTCAGTAGAAGAAACTATGTTATAGTATAACCCATAATCTTCAAAATCATAAGCAAATGCACATTTGCTTATGACCAAACAGGATATAAGACATCCGATATATTTTAATAGCTTTATCATAATTGAGATTTTATTTTTGCAAAGTTACGAAAATTTTATGAAACTCCTGATACTGAGAGGGAGAAAGAGTCGCAATAGGGAAATTTTTGGCTCGGTCAAGCCTCACCCTGCTTCGCGGTTACAGCCTTGCGCTACAAAATCCCCGTAGTAGGTAGGCTAAACGCCTCTCTGTAAGGAAATTTTTCGCAACCGATGTAGAGGGTATCGAAAGCATCGGTGCCGTCGGTGCGGTGTTCGAGCAGGTCTTCCTCGCTCTCGGCGAGCTTTTCGCCGGACTTGTCTTTGTCGAAGCCGTTGCGGCCACGGCGCACACCGGCTGACTGAATGGCGAGGATAAGGTCTTCGTTGTTGGAGCGGTTGAAGAAGGGCATCAGGCGTTGCTTACCGGCAAAGGCTTGGTTGATGAGGAGGTATTTTTCCTCCTTGCGCATGGCGTTGCCGAGATATACGGACTCGACCGTCCAACCGTGGCGCTCGAACTCGTGCACCACCCACCAACGGAAGTCCTGGTCGTTGACGGCATAGTTTGAGCCGAGGGCGGTGCATCGAAGTAAAATACTACGGTCTTGTTGCGGTGGGTGGCTATTGACAATGTTCCACAACTTGCTTTTGACCATGATGTAATTCTTAGAAACTGTTTAAGCTGATTCATTGAAACAGCATTAATCATGCTTGAAGAATTCTTCCCGATAGCGGATAATACCTCTTCATGCCCTGCTTCCGCTACCGGAGAGTATCGAGGTCAACGTCCAAACAGACGGGAGAGTAGGCTGCGTTTTTCGGGTTTGAAATGCACATGCATTCCCTCTCCTTCCTTATCGAAGAATATGATGTGTTTGTTGAAAGCAAAAGCCACCACCTTCTCAAAATTGAGCACAGCTGTCAACCGTCTCATCAGCAAACGACGAAACGGATTGAACTCCTCCAGGTCGCGATTGATTATCTCTTCGCCATCAATGGCAAGATTATGATGGCTGCGCAATAACTCAATGTAACGAGGAAGCTGCAGCGTCGCCACATCTTTCGGAGGCGTGCTGTACCTCTTGTATATTTCCTGTATTACATCTTTAGTTACCATTGGATTTTGAGTGGTTTAATTACCCTCGGCGTAGCGTCGCCCGGGGGAAGGAAAACGTTCTGAAAATCATGGAAGCGGAGCGAAGGTTAACATCCCCGGGGCGCTTTCATTATTGTAACGCAGCTGTACCGATGATTGTTCGCAGGCATGTCACATTTTTTTAATATTCTGTCCCTTACTCGGCTCTGACTGGCAAAAAAACAGCGGCTCCGCCATGGAGTCGCTGTTTATGAGTATCAGAGAAAGTATTCTGCTTATCAGCCAAGGAAGCTCAGCAGCACACCGGCTGCCACAGCGCTGCCGATTACACCGGCAACGTTCGGACCCATAGCGTGCATCAGCAGATAGTTGGTCGGATCATATTCGAGACCAACGTTGTTGGAGATGCGGGCTGCCATAGGCACGGCTGATACACCTGCATTGCCAATGAGCGGGTTGATTTTCTTGTCTTTGCTCAGGAAAAGGTTGAAGAGCTTAACGCTCAGCACACCGGCAGAGGAGGCAATGATGAAGGCCAGGAAGCCGAGGGCAAAAATCTTGATGGTGTCAACAGTCAGGAACTTATCAGCCTGAGTGGAGGCGCCTACGGTAAGACCCAACAGGATGGTCACGATGTCGGTCATCGCGTTGCTGGCAGTCTTGGCCAAACGGGTGGTCACACCGCTCTCACGCAGCAGGTTGCCGAAGAAGAGCATACCAAGCAGAGGCAGGCCGGAGGGAACTACGAAGCAGGTCAGAATCAGGCCCACGATGGGGAAGATAATCTTCTCGCTCTGTGAAACCACTCGAGCCGGTTTCATCTTAATCAGGCGCTCTTTCTTGGTGGTGAACAGGCGCATCAAGGGGGGCTGAATCAGGGGGATAAGAGCCATGTAGGAATATGCGGACACGGCTACTGCACCCAGCAGGTTGGCGTTCAGCTTGGAGGTAAGGAAGATTGCGGTAGGTCCGTCAGCACCGCCGATGATGGCTACACAGCCGGCCGACATCGGGTCGAAGCCAAGGGCAAGCGAGAGGATGTAAGCACCGAAGATGCCAAACTGAGCGCAGGCACCGATAATCATCAGTTTCGGATTTGCCAAGAGTGCACCGAAGTCAGTCATAGCACCAATGCCGAGGAAAATGAGCGGAGGATACCAGCCGCGTGCCACACCATTATAAAGGATATTAAGCACGGAGCCCTCCTCATAGATGCCAATTTCCATGCCGGTGGGGAAAGGAATGTTGCCGATGAGCATACCGAAGCCGATAGGCACAAGGAGCAGAGGCTCGAAGTTGCGCTTGATGGCCAGGTAGAGGAAGAAGATGCCCACAACGAGCATCACCAGATTAGTCCACTCGCAGTGTGAGAAGCCGGTGAACTGCCAGAATTGTTGTACGCTCTCGCTCAGGAACTGACCGAAAGACATGTCTGTAAGTATCATATAGGTTTTGGTAATTAGCTTTCGACGATTCGACCGACTCCTCGCGGGAGGCGACAGCCGAGTCGTCGAGGTTCACAGAGCGGGATTACTCGATAATCATCAGGTCAGTGCCCTCAAGCACGGAGTCACCTACACCCACGAGAATCTTCTTCACGGTGCCACCGGTGGTGCAGTGCACATCGTTCTCCATCTTCATGGCCTCAAGGATGCAGACAGTGTCACCGGCAGCAACGGTGTCACCCACATTCACATTGAAGCTGAGGATAGTGCCGGGGAGCGGGCTCTTCACAGCACCTGCGCCTGCGGAAGCGGCTGTGGGCTTGCTGATTACCTTCTCTCCGCTTTCGTTGCGAGGAGCGGCGGCAGCCTTCTTGGGGGCAGCCACAGTAATCTTCTTGGCCTTCTGGCTTTCGTCAAGCTCCACCTTGTAAGGGGTGCCGTTTACCTCCACATTGATGGTGTCGTCGACAATCTCGCCCACACCTACGGTAAATTTCATACCGTTAATCTTATACTTATATTCTTTCATTGCGATTCAAGTTTTATTGCAAAACCGGGAACCTCACCGGATGTTGCGGCGCAGGGTGGGAACCTCGCGCATGTTGTAAATTTTAGAATTCCAAGGAGAATAAGCACGCTTCATGCGACGGATAGTCAGCACCGTATCTTCAATATCGTGCTTGCTGTTGAAGTGCTCGTCGAGAGCGGCGGCTATTGCGGCAATCACCTCGCCGTGAGCCAGAGAATCGTCATGCTCCTCATCATCGGGGTGCACGCCCTGAGCCTCACGCTTTTTCTTGCTGTGGGAGCGGGTGAACACTTTACCGAAGAACATAAACAGAAGGCTAAGCACAATCAGCGCGCCCAGCACAATGCACATGGCCATTACGGTCACGCCAACGCCGCTGCTGTCAGCCTCGGAGATGCGCTTGTTGTTGGCAATCTTCGCGGGGGTCAGACCTCGGCTCAATTCAGCCTCATACTCATCCGTGTCAAGCAAAAACTCCTCGCCGTCAACAGTGATGATGGTCTCGTCACCCTGCTGGACAACGCTCACCACCTTCTCTTCGATAACCGGCTCATCCTGAGCGGCCATCTGAGCAGCAGGCGCTCCGAGCAGAGCCGCAACCAGGGCAAATCTTAATACGTATTTCTTCATTGTTAGCATGTTATGTTATCAGACCCACTCCCGCCCGATGCAGGGGCGGAAGTGAGTCCTGAGCGGAGGGGAGAGGAATTCCGCATGAAATGCTCCGCAGAGCCTCTCCCCTCCGCAGGTCAGCTTGTTAGAGGGGTATATTGCCGTGCTTCTTGGCAGGGTTAGTCACCTTCTTGGTGGCGAGCATCTGCAGGGCGCGGATTACGCGGAAGCGGGTGTTGCGGGGTTCGATTACATCATCGATGTAGCCATACTTGGCTGCATTGTAGGGGTTAGCGAAGAGCTTGTTGTATTCCTCCTCCTTCTCCTTGATGAATGCCTTCGGGTCAGCAGCTTCCTTAGCCTGCTTTGCATAGAGCACACCGGCTGCACCGGCTGCACCCATAACTGCAATCTCAGCTGAGGGCCAAGCATAGTTCATGTCACCGCGCAGCTGCTTGCAGCTCATCACGATGTGAGAACCGCCGTAGCTCTTACGCAGAGTAACGGTCACCTTGGGCACAGTGGCTTCGCCGTAAGCGTAGAGCAGCTTGGCACCATGCAGGATAACACCGTTATACTCCTGGCCGGTGCCGGGCAGGAAGCCGGGCACATCCACCAGAGTTACCAAGGGGATATTGAAGGCGTCGCAGAAGCGAACGAAGCGGGCAGCCTTGCGTGATGCGTTGGAGTCAAGCACACCTGCGAGCACCTTGGGCTGGTTGGCAACCACGCCTACGCTCTGGCCGTTCATGCGGGCAAAACCAACGATGATGTTCTTGGCATAGTCACGCTGCACTTCGAGGAATTCGCCGTTGTCAATGATTGAGCCGATAACCTCATACATGTCATAAGCCTTGTTCGGGTTATCGGGCACGATTTCGTTGAGCTTGTCTTCGAGACGATCGATGGGGTCGTCGCAGGGCTGGAGCGGGGTCTCCTCGAGGTTGTTCTGCGGGATGAAGCTGATGAGCTTGCGAATCAGGGCGATAGCCTCTTCACCATCTTCAGTGGCGAAGTGAGTCACGCCGCTCTTGGTGGCATGCACGCTGGCACCGCCGAGCTGCTCCTGAGTCACATCCTCGCCGGTAACGGTCTTCACAACAGAGGGGCCGGTCAGGAACATGTAGCTGATGCCCTTGCTCATGATTGTGAAGTCAGTCAGTGCGGGGGAGTAAACGGCACCACCTGCGCAGGGGCCGAGGATAGCTGAAATCTGGGGCACTACGCCTGAAGCCTGAATATTGCGTGAGAAAATCTCTGCATAGCCGGCGAGAGCGTTGATACCCTCCTGAATACGGGCACCGCCCGAGTCATTCAGGCCGATAACGGGAGCACCCATCTCCATGGCAAGATCCATCACTTTGCAGATCTTCTGAGCCATAGTCTCTGACAGGGAGCCGCCCAGCACGGTGAAGTCCTGTGCGAAAACATAGACGAGACGACCATCGATTGTGCCGAAGCCGGTCACAACGCCGTCACCCAGGGGGTGCTTCTTCTCGTCCATGCCGAAGTTGGTGCAACGGTAGGTCACGAACATGTCGAGTTCCTCAAAGGAACCCTCGTCAAGAAGCTGTGCAATGCGCTCGCGGGCAGTGTATTTGCCCTTGGCGTGCTGCTTCTCGATAGCCTTTTCGCCACCACCCAGACGGGCTTCGGCGCGCTTGTCAATAAGCTCTTGAATCTTTTCAGTCTGCTTGCTCATTGTGTGTGTTTAGATGTTACGCCAAACCCACATCGGCGCATTTTGAGCGGGGATGTGGGTGGCTATGTTGGGAATTTGTTTATTTCTTAGCGGGATCTTCGCAAAGCTCGGTGAGCACTGCCTGAGTGTTCTTCGGATGCAGGAATGCAATCTGCAGACCATCGGCGCCGCCGCGGGGAGCCTTGTCAATCAGACGAACACCCTTTTCCTCACATTCGGCCAAAGCTTCGGCCACACCGTCTTCCACAGCGAATGCCATGTGGTGCATGCCACCCTTACCGCCATTCTTCTCAATGAATTTGGCTATTGTGCTGTCAGGCGAAGTTGCTTCAAGAAGCTCGATTTTAACGTCGCCAACCTGGATAAAGGCGGTTGTAACCTTCTGGTCTTCAACCACTTCTTTCTTGTAGCACTTCAGACCAAGCACGTTTTCGTAGTAAGCGATGGCTTCGTCGAGATTAGGAACGGCGATGCCGATGTGTTCAATGTGAGAAATTTTCATCTCTGCTGATATTAATAAGGTTATTTGTTGGTTATGTTACAGTCTCGGACTCTCAGGCTCGCGACCCTCAAATCCGGTGCAAATATACGAAAACATTCCCGATTAACGAATCATTTTGTCAAGTTTTTTTAACACGCCCCGATTATCTCCGTTTTTTTTATTAATTTTGAATCATCAACATTCCCCATTATGCTTACCAACCACTCTTTTGAAGCGCTGAAAGCTCTCATTAAATCCAACCGCACCGTGCGCCGATTCAAGGCTGACCACCCTGTGGAGCCTGACACTCTCTGCGCACTCATTGAGCTGGCGCGTTTCACGGCCTCCGGTCGTAATGCCCAGCCTCTGCGCTATAAGCCCGTGACATCTTCCGAATCAATGAACGCCATCTTCCCTCTGCTGGCCTGGGCCGGCTACTTCAAGGAGTGGGCCGGGCCGGAACCGGAGCAGCGCCCGACGGCCTATCTCGTGCAGTGTCTTGACACCCGCCTCGGCAAGGATTGCCTCTGTGACGACGGACTTCAGCTTGAGGCCATCACTCTCGGCGCAGCTGCCTTGGGACTCGGCTGCTGCATAATCAAGGCTTTCAATGCGCCCAAACTGAAGCAGGAGCTTCAATTGCCGGAGCATCTCGAGCCTCGCTACGTGTTGGCCTTAGGCTATCCCGACGAGACGGTAGTGATTGAAGAGATGGATGGCACCTCCGAGGCTGATTTCAAGTACTTTCGCACGACTGACGGGGTGCACCATGTGCCGAAGCGACCTCTGTCTGAGCTTATAATTTCCTGATTATCTTCCCGGTTGAAGTGCGAGGCAGCTGCGACATACAGATTATGTCGCGCGGCTTTTCATGCGTCTTGGTCACTTCCGCACAGCGCTGCAGCAGTTCCTCACGTTCCGTCACTGACAAATCAGCCCCTTCAAGAACCAAAACAACCCTGCTCCCCCACTTCGCGTCAGGCTGTGAGCCTATAAAGAAACTTCCGACATGGGGAATTAGAGGCGCTATCCGCTTTTCGACCTCCTCAGGATGCACCTTCAGACCGCCGGTAATAATCACATTATCAGCCCGACCCACGACTGAGAACTCCCGCTCTCCGCGCATCCGGCACACATCATTGGTCACCAGCTTATCCCGGCCGGGTAACTCTATCGCGAGACAACCTGAAGGGGTCAGAGATGCCTCTATGCCCGATAGCAGCCGAAACGGTTTAACGCTCACATCCTCGGGCGACACGATTTCACGCAGGGCTATGTGAGAAGCCGTCTCGGTCATGCCGTAACTCTCCCACACATGCTCTGCCACGCCAAGAGCCTGAGCAGCAACAGTCTCAGTTAAAGGTGCACCTCCAATCAGCAGATGCCGGATGTGGGGCAACTCTCCGCCGGCCCGGCGCTTCTCTAACCCGGCCACCTGCGCCCCTACCACCGACAGCAGTGTCACCTCACCTTCACCCCGACCGGCAGCAAACGGTTCAGATGCCGGCGCCTCAACACTCAGTGCGCCACCACACAACAGCGCCCGCACAATCACCATTTTCCCGGCTATGTAGTCAGGAGACAGGCACAGGTGCAGGCGTGAGCTTGCATCCAAACCGAAGTGAGCGATGGAGCGGCGGGCTGACTCGGCCACGAGAGATTTGGGAAGACGAATCAGCTTTGGAGTGCCGGTGGAGCCGGAAGTGTGTGCCTCGATATAAGGCACATCACTCCCCCACTCCTCTATGAACTCATCTACGGTCATTCTCTCCAATCGAGGTTTGCAAACTGATTACGGTCAACGGGCAACAGCTCCGGATTGAAACAAAGTCTTTCCCCCCTCAGCTCAAGCGGCGAAGAGAAATTGTTGGTAAAGAGTTGACCGGTGCCCAATCCTTGCGGCATATCGACACCTAAAGTACTAACCCACTGAGCGATAGCCGACAGGCCTACATTGCTTTCCAAAGCAGATGTAACCCACCATCCGATGCTGCGCTCCGAGGCAAGACGAATCCATTCCTCACTGCCGGAGAAACCGCCGCAAAGGCTCGGCTTCAGCACCACATAGGACGGGGAAATCTCCTCCAGCAGACGGCGCTTATCCTCCTCGCGATTCACTCCGATAAGCTCTTCATCCAGAGCCACAGGAATTGGCGACACCTGGCAGACCATGCGCATGAATTCCGGCTGACCGGCTTTGACCGGCTGCTCAATCGAGTGCAGCCGGAATGGTTCAAGCGCCTTCAGCGCAGCGAAGACATTCCCGATATTGAAGGCTCCGTTGGCATCCACGCGCAGCTCCAGCGTCTCGGCAGAAAAACGTTCGCGCACCATCCGCAACAGACTGAGCTCGTCAGCGAAATCAATCGCACCTATCTTCAGCTTCACACAGCGGAAACCCTGCTCGATTTTCTGTTCAAGCCTTCCGAGCATCTCGCGGTAATTACCCATCCAGACGAGGCCGTTGATGGTAACGGATTCCTCACCACGGGTGAAGCCAGAAGGATAATATAAACCGCGACAACCACCCGAAAAATCCAGTATAGCCTGCTCCAGGCCAATCTGAATCGAGGGAAAATCCGTGAGGTCAGTAGCACGACCCAGTGCCACATTTGCCAGAGTCTCAAGCAACTTTATTTCGTAGCCCGCACCGGCCTCCTTACTCAAGCCCTCGAACAGAGCCGCCTCACCAATACCGAAATGCTTCGGGTCAGCCTCATCATAGATTTTGATCAGGCAGGTGAGCTTCTCATGCAGGATGCCTCGCGAGGTTCCGGAGGGTTCCTTGAACTTCAGCCGGTAAGGCGCATAAGCCATCCGCATAATCAACCGGGGAATTTGGGAAACTGCGAGAAATCCGGGTCACGCTTTTCGAGGAAAGCATTCTTGCCCTCCTGCGCCTCTTCCATCAGATAGTAGAGCAGCGTGGCATCGCCGGCAAATTCCATCAGGCCGCGCTGGCCGTCAAGCTCGGCATTGAGCGCACGCTTAATCATGCGCACAGCCATCGGAGAACGCTGCAGGATAGTCTGTGCCCACTCCATGGTTTCCTCCTCAAGTTTTTCCAAGGGCACAACCTTATTCACCATGCCCATCTTCTCAGCCTCATGAGCCGTATATTGTCGGCAGAGGAACCAAATCTCGCGAGCCTTCTTCTGACCCACGCAGCGAGCCAGATAGCTCGACCCGAATCCGGCATCGAAGCTGCCCACTTTCGGACCCGTCTGGCCAAAACGCGCATTCTCGGAGGCAATCGTCAGGTCACACACAACCTGCAACACATTGCCACCGCCGATGGCATAGCCATTCACCATTGCTATCACAGGCTTCGGAATGGAGCGGATAGCCTTGTGCAGGTCAAGCACATTCAGGCGAGGAGTGCCGGAAGCATCGATGTAGCCACCGGTCCCCTTGACACGTTGGTCACCTCCGGAGCAGAAAGCTTTGTCGCCGATGCCGGTCAGGATGACCACACCGATGTCCGCGCGCTCGCGGCAGATGGACATAGCGTCGAGCATCTCGAAGTTAGTGGTCGGACGAAACGCGTTATACACCTCCGGGCGATTGATTGTTATCTTTGCGACACCCTTGTAATATTCAAACAGGATGTCCTCGTATTCCTTAATTGTTGTCCATGCAAAATTGCTCATATCTTTTGGGTTAAGAGCTTGTTAATTACAATTCTTTCTAAAGTATTCAGTTATAGCCTCAGCATCCGGTTCCGGGTCAACGACAATCTCAAGGAGTGCTTTCTCTCTGCTGCCGAAGAATTCCGGTAATGCAGAAAGCAGCTCAGCCTCGCTGCCGGCTCGGAACAGCGAATAACCGTTCAGAGCAGCCACACCGGGGATATCCACCCCCGGATTGACACAGAAGTTCTCTTCACGCTCCGGGAGGTTTCTTGTGGAGCGTATGAACCGGAAGATGCCTCCGCCTCCATTATTTATCACTATGATTTTCAGGGCGCCGGTTTCCTTAATCTGAAGAGCGTTCAGGTCATAGGCAAAGCTCATGTCGCCGGTAATCAGCAATGTTTTCCCGGGATGATAAACCTCGGCAGCCCCCACGGCCGTAGATGTACAGCCGTCGATGCCTGAGACTCCACGATTGCAGTAGCAGGCATGCACCTCGGGGTTATGAAACAGTTGAGCGTAACGCACACAGGTGCCGTTAGACAACTGCACATTCGTGCGCACCGGAATCTCAGGCCAAAACAGCGAGAAGGCTTTGAGTGAACTCCATGGAGCCGACTCCACCATCCTTTGATGCCGCACTTCGTCAGCAGGCAGCAACGCTCGCCAATCAGCGGCATAGCTGCTCTCAATCTCTTCATGCACCAAAGCATCTGCCAATGCACTCAGGAACTCTGCAGGCTCCATTTTCACCCGCAGAGACAGATGCTTGAAGACATCGGCGCTTATTTCGTTCATACCCACACTCCAATGCTGCAACCCCCGGCAGCCACGCAGATAGGCTTTCAAGTGCCGGCTGACCAAAGCGCCACCCACAGAGATAACCACCTGCGGACGAAGTCTTTCATCAGCATCATCCACGAGGGTCAGCATCCTGTCCACACAATGAAAGATACGGCTGCCATGCAGGTTAGCCATCGACTCAGCCAAGACCGTTACGTTCGGAAGAGCTGAGAGTTTATCCACAGCGCGCGACATACGGTCAGACGGGGGCATGAATCCGGCCACAATCATAACCCTGCTGTCGGCAATCTCGCGAGCCAACCTCCGGATTCGCTCACGTGGCAATACAGCCTCTCCGCGCAGTTCTCTGATAATATTCAGCTCCGGGAGCTGCGGCCATTCTTCCGTAAGCGGCTCCCCTAACTGCACATTGATATGCACCGGTCCCTGAGCCGGCTCAAGGGCGGCAAGCAGGGCGTCGTTCACTTGCCGCCGGGCATACCATGCCATCTCCCCCTGAGGGTCCGAGAAGTCAGGAAGATTACAACTGAATTTCACTATATTGCCGAGTGCTCCCGGCTGGCGAATGGTCTGACTGTCATCCTGATCAATCCACTGCGCCGGGCGGTCAGCAGAAACCACAATAAGCGGCACACGCTGATAATAGGCCTCAGCCACAGCCGGTCCATAGTTCAGGAGCGCCGTGCCTGAGGTGCACACAACCGCCACCGGCTCCCGGCTCACCTGCGCCATGCCAAGCGCCACGAAAGCGGCGGAACGCTCATCAATCACATTCAGCGTCTTCAGCTCCCGACGTTCCCGCACGGCTCGAATCAGGGGGGCATTCCGGCTGCCGGGCGACAACACCACCCGGCGCACTCCATGAGCGGCCAGCAGGCCTGCTACTATCTGACAAGAATACTTGGCTCCCATCACTCTCCTTCCGGAATTCTCTCTGCCGGCTTATATCCAAGCAGGAAAGCGGAGGCCGCCATACGCTTCTTACCCCGCAGCTGCACATCCTTCAGTTCCAGCAGACCATCGGCACACATCACTGCCAGCAGATGCTTACCGGTCACGATATCTCCGGGCTGCAGTCCGGACGCATCCGCCCCGTCATAAGCAGCACCCTCGAAGACCTTCAGCATCGACACCTCGCCGGCGGCATTCGCAAACGGCGTGTGGGCTGCCGGATAAGGTGACAGTCCGCGAATCAGATTGCGCACCTGCTCGCGAGGCCGGGTCCAATCTATGCGGCAGGTCTCGGTAAATATCTTTGGAGCCGGCACAAACTCGCCCTCCGGTTGAGGCTGCGTGGGCACCCGTCCGTCGCCGGCTATAATCGCATCGACAGTGCGAAGAACCATGCCTGTGCCCAGATGCATCAGGCGCTCATACAGGCTGCCTACGTTCTCCTCATCACCAATCTCAAGACTTTGTTGCTCAATGATGTCGCCGGTGTCAATCTCATGTTTGAGGAAAAAAGTTGTCACTCCGGTAGTTTTGTCACCATTAATTATGGCCCAATTGATGGGTGCCGCACCGCGGTAGCGGGGCAACAGCGAGGCATGCAGATTGAATGTGCCGAGCCGGGGCATGCTCCACACGACCTCGGGCAACATGCGGAAAGCAATCACCACAAACAGGTCGGCATCAATCTCCCGCAGCTGCTGCACAAAACCCTCATCCTTCAGATTCCGGGGCTGCAACACCGGAAGTCCGCGGCTCACGGCATACTTCTTCACATCACTCTCCAGCAACTTGTGGCCGCGACCGGCCTGTTTGTCAGGCATAGTGACTACGGCCGCAACATTATACCCTCCCTCCACAAGCGCGGAGAGAGGACCTACTGCGAACTCGGGGGTGCCGAGAAAAACTATCTTCAGAGTCTCTTTAGTCATAATTAATCAGTCATCAATGTAATGGCGCAGCACTCGCCGGTAAGAATTAAATATCTTCGACTTGCTGACGAAGCCCACATATTTTCCGTCATCCACCACGGGCAGATTCCAAGCCTTCGTGCTGTCGAATTTCTTCATGACATCATCCATTGAGTCATTAACATCAATACGGGCAGGGGGTGCTGTCATGAATTTATGCACATGCATCTTATTATATAGGTCCGGACGGAACATGATGTTTCTTATATCATCAAGCAACACGATACCCTTCAGCATTCCCCGCTCATCGGTCACGGGAAAAAGGTTGCGTGTGCAGACCGAAATCACATCCACCATCTCTTTGAGCGACATGTCGGGGTGCACGGCGCTGAAGTCCGTCTCAATCACATTGTCGAGCTTGAGCAACGTCAGCACCGCCTTATCTTTCTGGTGGGTCACCAGGTCGCCACTCTTGGCAAGGCGCATGGTATAGATGCTGTAAGGCTGGAAGATGCGCACGGTGCCATAACTGAGTGTAGAGACAATCAGCAGCGGAAGAAACAGATTGTAGCCGCCGGTCATCTCGGCAGTGAGGAAGATGGCCATCAGGGGGGCATGCATAACGCCGGCCATAACGCCGGCCATGCCCATCAGTGCAAAATTCTTATTGGAAATCTCTATGCCGACATCAAGGTTATTACAGACGTAAGCAAACAGGAACCCGGCCATAGCTCCCACAAACAGTGAGGGCGCGAACGTGCCTCCCACTCCCCCGGCGCCGTTAGTGCAGGAGGTTGCGAACACTTTGGTGAGCACAATCAGGGCTATGTAAATAGCTATGAACCACACATGATTGCGGTCGACATAGAAGAACGTGCCGCTGACGATGGAGGCTGTATCGCCGTCAAGCAGATGATTAATCGAGGAGTAACCCTCGCCATACAGCGCCGGAAAAAGGAAGATAAGCACAGCCATGATGACACCTCCCACACTGATTTTCACAGCCGGATGTTTGCAGCGCCGGAACATGGTCTCCATCATGTTGCAGACATAAGTGAAGTACAGCGAAACGAAGCCGCAGACAATGCCCAGCAGAATCGTGTAAGGAATCTTGGCTGTGAAGTAAGGCTCGCTCTGAGTAAAGAAGAATTCCGAGCCATAGCCCTCAGCTATGTAAGCCACTGTGGCTGCGGTGATTGAGGACAGCAACAGTGGCATCACGGTAGCTCCGGTCAGGTCAATCATCAGCACTTCAAGCGTGAACAGCATTCCGGCAATCGGAGCACGGAAGATTCCGGCAATTCCGGCCGCCGCCCCACACCCCACGAGCAGCATCAGTATCCTCGGAGAGAGACGGAACCACTGCCCTACGTTTGAGCCTATGGCTGCTCCGGTGGCTACTATCGGGCCCTCGGCTCCCACAGAGCCGCCGAAGCCAATCGTGATGGAGGAGGCTATGATGGAGCTGTACATATTATGCCGCTTCAGCCGCGACTTATGGCGGGAGATGGCATAGAGCACCCTCGTCACACCATGCGAGATATTATCCTTGACCACATAGCGCACATAAAGCACAACTATTATCACCCCTATCACGGGGTAAACCAGATAGACCCAGTTGGCAGTGGTCGTGCTCAGGTGTGACGTCAGCAGTCCGGAGATGAGATGTATCAGGTGCTTAAGCAGAAGCGCCGCAAAGCCACACACGACTCCCACCACCAACGCCAGCACTATCAGGAAGCTGTGCTCCTTGATGTTGCGCTCGCGCCAGCTCACCACTTTGAGCCACCACTTGGCTATCGGTCCGTTGCTCTCCTTATACGGCATTACATTCCTCGTCCTTTAATCACTGTCTTAACAGTGTAAATTATTATTTTCAAATCATTGGTGACTGACATGTTTGCCAGGTACACCAGGTCATATCGCAACCGCTCAATCATTTCATCGACACTGGCTGCGTAGCCATACTTCACCATTCCCCAGCTCGTGATGCCGGGGCGCACCTGATGCACCAATGAATAGTAAGGCGCACGCTCCATTATCTTGTTGATAAAATGACGGCGTTCCGGGCGGGGGCCGACGAGTGACATGTCTCCCTTAAGCACATTCCAGAACTGCGGTAATTCGTCGATACGATACTTGCGCAGCCAGGCCCCTTCGCGGGTAATTCTCGGATCCTGCTCCGAAGACAATTGCGGGCCGGAAGCCTCTGCATCCGTCCTCATAGAACGGAACTTATATATGCGGAACGGCCGCTGCCTGCGCCCTATTCTCTCCTGGCTAAAAAATGCCCCGCCCGGCGAGCCGGCTTTCACTATCAGCGCAACCACTCCCATCGGTATGGCCAGCACAAGCAACATCAGCGCCGACACCACGACATCAAAACATCGCTTCAGATTCTTGGTGGCATCGCTCGCATTGGCGCTCGCTATGTCAATATAGGGTTCTTCATAGATGCTTTGCAGGCGGATGTTGGAATTAAGCACCGACAAGGATTCCGTAGCGACCTTCACGGGCAAACCGAGCGGGATGAGTCTGTAAAGCACACGCAAAATATCCTGCTCCCCCATCCCGGAAGTTGTGAAAAGAATCTCTCTGATATCCGGCTCACGGCATATTTTCTCCAGGTCGCAATTCTTCAGGAATGCTTCAGGGTTCTGCTCGGGGAGCAGAACGGTTTTTGCCAGCGAGAAGCCGGTGAGCGGCCGATGAGCGGCTACATGTGCAGCCAAAGCCTCAGCCGGTTTCTTTGGGCCGATGACCAGTATGTTATATTGCCATTTCCCGGTGCGGAAACGGCTGAAAGCGTGTGCCGTCACTATGTATCGGCCTGCATACGTCAGAAGCCACAGGAGCAGATACAGATAGAGCAGTAATTCGTAATTAGTGGCACGCACAGAGGTCTGCTGATTGGTCAGCAACACAAAATAGACGAGCACTGTTTGCAGCAGCGCCACAAGCATTGTATTGATAAACTCCTGAAGGCGCGACTTTAGCAACGGCCGATTGTAATAGCCTGATAATCCGTTGACTGCCATGAGGATAAGCGGCAGCAGGGTCTGTTCTATCAGGATGACACGCGAGGTGAGGAAGCTGGACAGCGACATGTAGCCAACATTCTCATGCTCAAGCACGTAGAAACGCACGATATCGAATATCAATATCGCGACGTTAGCCGTCAGAAAATCGACAAGCAGGTATTTAAGTCTCTGTAAGCTTGACCTCGACACGCTCTCCTATCTTATGATTTGAAACTCGCCTCCGGCTTTGAGCCTGATTATATTGGAGGGGGAAGCGGGCCGGGTGTCGTCCCGCCGGTAGTGCACCACATAATCCACAGCCTCGATAATCTCCTCATCAATCTCGCAGAACAGACGCGGAGCAGGCTGACCGCTCACATTGGCGGAGGTTGACACAACCGGTTTGCGCAGCTGCCGTGCGAGGTCGCTGCTGAATTTCTCATGAGAGATTCTCACCCCGATGCTGCCATCCTCTGCTATCAGATTAGGAGCCAGTCCACGTGCGCCGTCATACACCACTGTCAGGGGATTGACTGCGGCCTCCAGCAGTTCCCACGCAATCTCAGGCACCTCTTCCACACATCTCTCAAGCATAGCCTCGTTATTGACGAGCACGAGCATTGACTTGCTTTCCGCGCGCTTCTTGATGGCATAAATGCGGGAGACGGCTTCGGGGTTGCAGGCATCGCAGCCCAGCCCCCAGACGGTGTCGGTGGGATAAAGAATCACTCCGCCGCGCCGCAGGGCATCCACGGCCGCACGAAGGTCTGTATTGTAATCCGGTGTCGTTTGATTCATCAGTCAGTTTTTTTGCGGGCAGCCCCTCGGGAGCCTATGCTTCCGTAAGACTGCGCCCACGGCTGTTTCAGAAAGGCAAAGTTACAATTTATTTCTCAACTCGAGGCTATAAATCTTCACATTCTTCAAGCCACAGCCGCGCCGATGCATCGCTCGGCATTCTCCAATCGCCACGCGGAGAGAGGCATACGCTGCCCACTTTCGGACCGTCAGGCATGCATGAACGCTTGAACTGCTGATTAAAGAAGCGGCGATAAAACACCTTCATCCAGTGCTTTATGAATTCAGGATCATATTCATCTTGGAACACGTTGCAAGCCAGCATATAGATTTTTCGCGGCTCAAAGCCATAACGCAGCAGGTTGTAGAGCACAAAGTCATGCAGACGGTAAGGCCCCACGAGGTCTTCTGTCTTTTGGTCAATCTCACCGGAGGCGGTGGCCGGCAGCAGCTCCGGACTGATGGGGGTATCTATGATATCAATCAGCACCCGGCGCAAGGCCTCATTGGGGGTCGTGTCGGCAAAATACTGCACCAAGTGGCGCACGAGCGTCTTGGGCACCGAAGCATTCACTCCGTACATTGACATATGGTCGCCATTATACGTGCACCAGCCCAAAGCCAGTTCCGAGAGGTCGCCGGTGCCGAGCACCATTCCTCCAACTTTATTGGCATAATCCATCAGAATCTGAGTGCGTTCACGAGCCTGGCCATTCTCATAGGTCACATCATGCACCGCCTCATCATGCCCGATATCCTCAAAGTGCTGCCGCACAGCCTTGGCTATGCTGATTTCCCGGAGTGTGGCTCCGAGACATTTCACAAGCTCCGTGGCATTGTTGTATGTGCGCCCGGTCGTTCCGAATCCCGGCATGGTAATTCCTATAATTCCTTTCAGGTCAAGCCCCGTCAGCTCAAAGGCGCGGTGAGCCACGAGCAGAGCCAAGGTGGAGTCCAAGCCGCCGCTCACTCCCACCACGAGCCGCTTGCAACCGGTGGCCTGAAGACGGCGCACGAGGCCGGCTGCCTGAATGGAGATTATCTCTCGGCAACGCTCTGCCCTGCGGGAGTCGTCAGAGGGCACAAACGGAGCGGCATCAATCCGGCGGCACAGGCGATTGACTGTGCGCGGCAACTCAGCAGGTACCTCAATCCTGCGGTACTCAGGTCGCGCCAAGGCCACCGAGTCACGCCAGGTGCTTGAGAAGCGACGGTCATGCCGGAGCAGTGCCAGGTCAATGTCGGCCACAGCCATGGCCGGCTCACCGGTGAAGCGCGGGGTGGAGGCAAGCAGTGTGCCGGACTCAGCAATTATTCCATTACCGGCAAACACGACATCGGTGCTCGACTCTCCATGCCCTGCTGAGGCATAAACATAGCCGGCATGAAGACGGGCGCTCTGCTGCCGGATGAGGCTCAACAGATAGTCATGCTTGCCGATTACTTCATTTGACGCCGAGAGATTGAGTATCAATTCCGCACCGGCCAAGGCCGCTTGTGTGCTCGGCGGATTGGGCGCCCAAAGATCCTCGCAAAGCTCAACACCTATCTTAACCCCCTGCATGTCAAACAGCAGGTCAGTGCCCATCGGCACAAGGTGTTCCTGAATCTTCACCATCCCTTTCACTCCGGCGCCGGAGGCAAACCATCGCTGCTCGTAAAATTCTCCGTAGTTGGGCAGATAAGTCTTTGGCACTACTCCAAGCAGGCTTCCGGAGCTGACCAGGACGGCGCAGTTATACAGGTCGCCATCCTTAATTACAGGCATCCCGACAGCCACGAGCATTCCGGGCAATCCGGCCGTATGCTCCGCTATGCGACTGAGCGCATCATAAGCGCTCTTAAGCAGCAGTCGCTGATGGAAAAGGTCGGCACAAGTGTAGCCGGTCACACAAAGTTCCGGAAGCACTACCACCGATGCTCCGGCACGGGCAGCCCGGTCGATAGCCTCGGTCACAGTTTCTGCGTTACGGCGCACATCGGCCACACTGACGGCGGGCACGGCAGCCGCCACTCTCAGATAGCCATAGCTTCCGAGCTGTATTTCTTTATCTGGACTCATATTGATAAGTGCTCAAATAGATTGAGGAATGTATTCTGTGGCGATTTTCAGCTAAGTTTCATGAGCGGAATCGTCCGAAAACGACTACGGCACCAACATGAACTGAGGCTGAACAGCCACCCGATTCAAACGTTTTTACAAAGTTAGTAAAACATTTTAACACATCCACACGTTTAATAGATTAGAAATAATTTTTTCACCCATCCGGTAATGATCACGAGACATCTTTCTCTACTACTCCTCGCCATCAGTTTACTGCTTCCATGCGCGGCTCGCGGAGATGAACGCGGCGACATGACCCTGGGCATCGGGGGCGGATATACCACTGTAAATCATAGCGGTTATTCGGATATCTATTTCAGGTATTCATTCGCCTCTCATGTGCGCATAGCCCCCCACATCGGCTATGTCTTCAAGCATGAGAATGCTTCGGCTTTCAATGCGAGCATTGATATGCAATTCCCCTTCTCTGTGGCTCGCGGTCTGCAGCTCTTTCCTCTGGCAGGCGTGACCTTTAACAGCTGGAACTACAGCTTCGACGGCTCCGACTCTCATCTGGGTCTGAACGTGGGTGGCGGCATCGACCTGAAATTCACGCCGTCGCTGCGCCTCACCATTTCAGCTGCTTACAGCTTCATGAAGCACACTGACGGCCTCTACGTAGGCGCCGGAATCGGCTACAATTTTTAGAACCTTGGCGCCCCCAAAGCAAGGCGCTTACCACACCACCTAATTCAGCATATATGGAAACTCAAGCCCCGGAAAAAGGCCGCATCCTTGTTGTGGATGACGAAGAGACTCTGCGCGAGGGTCTGCAACTTTATTTGGAAATGGACGGCTACTCAGTAGCCACGGCCTCTTGCGGCAAGGAGGCTCTCGAACAGCTCCCCGGCACATTCGATCTCGTTGTGCTTGATGTCATGATGGAACCCATGAATGGCATTGAGGTCGCAAAGATTCTTAAAAGCAATCATGCCACGGCTCACATCCCGATTATCTTCCTTACGGCCCGCGACTCTGACGAGGACATGGTGGAGGGTCTCAACCTCGGTGCCGACGACTATATCTCCAAGCCCTTCTCCATGAAGAATGTGCTGGCAAGAATCGCCGCCGTGCTGCGCCGCTCGGCATTCGCTCACGCGCACGCGCAGACCTCTGCACAGGCCGCTCTGACACGCGCCGGAATCAAAATTGATTTCGATGCCCACGTCTGCAGTGTTGACGGCGAGGCTGTCAAGATGCCCCGCAAGGAGCTTGAAATTCTCACTTTGCTGCTTCAGAACCCCGGCACAATCTTCTCCCGCGAGGATATCCTCACGAAGCTCTGGCCGGACGAGGTTATTGTGCTTGAGCGTGTCGTGGATGTCAACATCACCCGCCTGCGCAGAAAAATCGCACCCTATGGCAAACACATTATAACCCGTTCCGGCTACGGCTATGGTTGGCAGGATTAGAATCTCCTTCCAATACCGCATGCTCCTGCTCGTGCTTGGCACCGCCTGGCTCTTCGTGGGAGCCTTCATTGCATGGCAGTATGTCAGGGAAAAGCAGTTCAAAGTCGAACTGCTCGATGCTCAACTTCAGCAGCACAACCACCGTATAATCAACGACATGACCCGCGGCGAAGACATCGGGTCGGTGGTGCGCCGCATTGACCCCCCGATGCCTGATGTGCGCATTACGCTCATTGATGCCATGGGGCGTGTGACGTTTGACACGAACGACAATATGGGAGTAGGCAATCATGCTGACCGCCAAGAGGTTATCGATGCACGCAAGTATGGCAAAGGGCTCGTCCCCTCCCGCACCTCCATCGTCGACGACAAGGATTATTTCTACTCGGCCACACAGGCTCCTTACGGACTTGTGGTACGCTCTGCCATTCCATACAACCATTCTCTGTTTGACACACTGAAAGCCGACTGGAAATTCCTTTGGATTATGGCCGGCATTTCAGTGATTATCAGCATTATAGGCTGGCTTGGCACGAAGCAGGTGAGCCGCAGTATCTCCCGTCTGAACCGATTTGCCGCAACCGTGGAAAAAGGGGAACGAGTAACTGAGACTTACACTTTCCCGAACGATGAGCTGGGGGCCATTTCCTCCCACATCATTTCGCTTTACGCGCGTTGGCAGCAGGTGATGGAGGAGCGAGACATTCAGCACGCGGAGGCCATGAAGGCCGAGAGGGATAAAGAGCGCTTCAAGAAGCAACTCACAATCGACATCAACCATGAGCTGAAAACCCCCGTGGCCTCCATAATCCTCTGCATGGAAACGCTGCATGATTTTCCCGACCTTCCGGCCGCCAAGCAAAAAGAACTCGAAGACCGAATCCTGCAAAGCGCCATCCGCCTGCAAAACATGCTGAAAGATGTGTCGGTGATTACACGCATGGATGAGGGTGCCGACGTAATCAACATGTCTCCCCTGCCAATGACTGACATAGTCAGAGATGTGGTGGAGGAACTTCGCCCCGCCGCTGCCAAGGCCGGCATGGAACTCTCAGCCAAGCTTCCTGATGAACCGCTGACCGTGAATGGCAATGCTCCGTTGATTGAGGCTGTCTTCCGTAACCTTATCAGGAACGCTATTCTTTACAGTGGCGGCACGGAGATTGTAGTCGAAGGGGACCGGGAGGGTAACTGGGTGGTCAGAGACAATGGCACAGGAATCCCTGAGGAGCATCATCCTCACATCTTTGATCGGTTCTACCGACTGGAGCCCGGCCGCAGCCGCAAAGCCGGTGGCACAGGTCTTGGACTCGCCATCGTGCGCAACGCCGTTCTGCTGCACGGGGGCGACATAGCTATCTCCAACGCGAATCCCGGAACCGTCTTCTCATTCAATTTCCCACGACTGCATACGTAAGGCTTCCATGCCCCGCGATTTGGAATATTCATCCAAATTGAGTAATTTTGCAGGTATGGAGAAGGGAAAGCCGATAATAACCGTAGTTGTCAACACCTTTCAGCATGAACGCTTCATAGCCCAATGTCTGGATGGGGTGCTGATGCAACGCGGTGACTTTCAGCTGCACTTGCTCGTCATTGATGATGCATCCTCTGACTCTACTCCCGATATAATCCGCGACTATGCTGCCCGCTATCCGGAGCTGATTGAACCTGTGCTCCTCACGAAAAACATTTTTATGACGGGCCGCAAGACGCAGGATGTGATTATTCCAAGGCTGAGAGGAAAATATGTGGCCATCTGCGAAGGGGATGATTTTTGGACTGCCCCCCAAAAGCTTCAGCAGCAGGTGTCTTTCCTTGAAACGCATCCGGATTATTCCGCCTGCTTCCACCTCTATGACATCCTGAACGAAACACCAAGTCCGGCTCCCGCCCCTCCGCGAATGCGCCGCTCCGGGAATGTCTCGGTGCAGCGACTCGTGCTAGAGCATCTGGCTCACACCAATTCCATATTGATGCGCAGAGAAATCTTTTTCCAAGGGGAAGAGTATTGGGAGATTTACAAGAAGATGTATCCGGTCACCGATATTCTGGTGTTTGCCTGGCTTGCCCGATTAGGCAAAGTGTATGGCTTCGCGCAGCGTTGGAGCATGTATCGCATCCACTCCAAGGGGATTTACACCCAAGCCCGACTGGAGACCAACAGCACCTCTGCCGGCCATTCTGCCGAAAGCAAGTTGATTAGCCTGATGTACGACTCCGCACACCCTATGAAGAAATGGTTGCGCCTCTATGAGCAGCTGGAGCAATGGACTCTGCTGCGACGTGCCGGCAAACCTGTCAAAGCCGTGCTGCAATTATTCCGCGCGTTCATATACAATCCGACCCGCTTTCTGCGTTTATATTACAGCCGATACTTTCTCTGAATTATGACTGAAGCTAACGACATACTCGTATCCATCATTGTTCCGGTTTACAACAAAAGCCGCACTCTGCGCCGTTGCCTTCAGTCGCTGCTTGCGCAGACACATTCCAATCTGGAGATTCTGATTGTGGATGACGGGAGCACCGACACTTCCATGCGGATTGTCCGCGCAATGCAGGCGCACGACTCACGCATCCGCCTCAAGGAGCTGCCCCAAAACGTTGGGGCATATCAGGCCCGCATCCATGGCATCAGAGAAATCCGCGGAGCAGCCTGCGTCTTCTGCGATGCTGACGACACTATGGAACCGCGTGCCGTCGAAACGATGCTCGCCACAATGCTTGAATTTGATGTCGACCTCGTGCAGATGCGCTACCGCCGACGCATGAAAGGTGTCGGAGTCAAATACCTTGAACAATGGAATCCGGAGCTGGCCGGAAGGCGCATTGACGGCATTGACTTCAGGGGGCTCGCTTCTTATGTCGGGATGGACAGCTACATATACCCCTCTTGCTGGGGGAAAATGTTCCGCACTGACCAGTTGCGCTCGCTGCAACTGATTGACTTCAACCAGTTTTGGGGGGATGACCAGATTTTCAATATCCAGTATCTGCGTCACTGCCGCTCAATGGCTTTCGTTGACTACGTCGGCTACTGCTATTATTGGGGAGGCGACACATCAACAAACTATAAATTTTCTCTGCTGCGCGAGTTCAAGAACGTGCATTCGCTGAAACGCGTCATGGGGCAGAGTGAAGAATATATCGATGCGGAAATTATCATGCTCCTGCGTTACCATGTGCGCCAACTCATGACGGAACTAAGCTGGACCCGTCAGGCTGTGGAGCAGGTAATGAAGGAGGAGTTGCGCGACCCCCTGTGGAAACAGGTGGGGTTCTCTCTGACGGCTGAAGAGCTTGTGGCTCAAGAGGCCGAAACGGTGCAGAAGTCCCCCATAAAATACATAGCCAAGAAACTGCTGAAATAACCGAAATAAACCTGACAGCCTATGACACACGACATTCATTACCACGGACCGGTGGCTATTCTCGACCTCGATGACACTCTCTACCCGGAAGCTGACTACGTGGCCTCGGCTTATCGCGCTATTTCCGAAGCTCTGGAACGCCGCGATGATCTCGACCCGGCTGCTACGCTCAAAGTTATGAACCGTGCGTTCAGAATAGGCAACAACCCCTTCGATGCCCTCCTTGACGCATTCCCCGCAATTTCCCGCAAGGAGCTGTTCACTCCAATGTGTGTCTCTATCTATCGGTTTCACACTCCGCTCCTCTCGCTCCCTGCCGAGTCACGCGAGTTTCTGAATCTGATGCGTGAGAAGGGGGTGAGAATGGCTCTCGTGACCGATGGACGCGTAACAACTCAGTGGGCAAAAATCAAGGCACTCGGACTGGATGAATACTTTAATCCGGCTGACATCTGGGTGAGCGAGGAGCGCGGAATCGGAAAACTGGCTGTCGACCCCTGGCGAACCATAGCGAGCCGCTATCCGGAGGCTAAAGCATTCATTGCAATTGGCGACAACCCCTCAAAAGACTTCCTCTATCCAAACATGCTCGGCTTCACAACCCTCTGTCTTAAAGACCGGGGCTGCAATGTGCATCCGCAAAACGTAATCCCTTCAGAGGCTCATCGCCCCTCACGCATAATCCGGTCGCTGAGCGAAGCCGCCCAAATAATTCTTGACATCTGATGCCGACTGCCATCACCGCAATAGCTGAACTGATTATATTCTCGCTGCTGGAATTTGCCTATATCCGCCTGGCCCGGACATTGGGCTGGATATCCAATGGAGCACCGGAATACCCGGGAGTGAAGCGCCCCGCCGTGGGGGGTGGACTCATTTTCTTCATCGGCATAATGTGTGTGCTCCCGGCTCTCCCCTTCTCCGCTGCTACGGTGGCTGCTGCCGCCGGCTTTGCCCTGCTGGCATGCGTCTCTTTCATTGATGACCTGCACCCGCTCAGCATCCCGCTTCGGCTGGGCGCTCAAGCCGTGGCCGTCATTATACCGATGGCACTGGCGTCGCTGCAATTTCCGGAATTGACCTGGATGCAGCTCCCGGGCGCTGTGCTCTCCGTGCTGTTTATCATCGGTTTCATGAACGCTTATAACTTCATGGATGGCATGAACGGCATCACCTCAGGCTACGCCCTGGCCGTGCTCTGCACAATGCCTGTGCTCGGCATTCCGTTCACCATGCTGCTCCCCGTCATTATGGCCACGCTCGCCTTCTCCATATTCAATTTCCGCCGCCATGCCGCAGTCTTCTCCGGAGATGCCGGATCAATAGTTATGGGCGCATTCATTGCTGCTCTACTCGTAACCACAGACTCGTTTCCGGCCTCAATACTGGCTGTCGGGGTCTATCTTACTGACGCAGGGATGACCCTCCTCGCCCGCCTGCGCCGCGGCGAAAACATCTTCCGGGCTCATAAGGAACATATCTACCAGATGCTCGTCTATCGTCTCGGCCTTCCGGAGCTGGCGGTTGCCTCTGCATACGCGCTGCTGCAAGTCGGCCTAACCCTGCCGCTATATTTCCTGCTCGGCAACTCGGTCGGAACAATTCTGTATGTCGTTGCGGCCTTTGCTGCCCTCGTGGCATTATGGACCATTATACGGCGCCATCTCATTAACCGTCCCCACCTCTCTGATATTTATCTGAAACACTGATGAATCCACTTCATATCTTTGCTTCCACAGCGGTCGCTGCGCTGCTCTCCGGAAGTCTCATAGCCGGCTGCACCCGGTCCCACGCAGCCACGACTGACTCCCGCCAACCGGCCTCGGCCACCAAGCATATACCGAATCTGACCTCTGCCGATGTTCCCTCTGCAATTCCTCAGCAAATCAAGGAATACGAAGGGTTTATCGTTAACTTCAACACCTCTAACCGCACCCCAAACTACGTGGCTTGGGAGCTGCTCGGCTCTGAAACCACCGGCGAACACTCCCGTTCCAACAAGTTCTGGCGCGACGAAACAATCAAGAATTGCCCCTCAACCGGCGACTACACCCGCTCCGGATATGACCGCGGCCACATGTTCCCGGCCGCCGATGCCAAATGGAGCGCCGACGCGATGGAGCAATGCTTCTCTATGGCAAACATCTGCCCGCAGAAGCATGCTCTGAACGGCGGCGCCTGGAAAACCCTCGAGGAGAAAGAACGACTGTGGGCAAAACGCGACTCGGCACTCGTCATCATTGCCGGACCCATATACCAAAAAGCCGACAACCTGCGCATAGGCGACGCCGGGGTGCGCGTCCCCTCAGGCTTCTTTAAGGCCATCATAGCCCCATACGTTGCCGAACCGCGCGGCATAGCATTCATATATCCGAACGACCATGCGCCGGGAAACATGCAACTCTATGCCCTCAGCATCGACGACCTGGAGGCAACCATCGGATTCGACCTCTTCCCCGCCCTCCCCGACTCTCTCGAAAACGTAATTGAAAGCTCATTCTCTTTCCGCTCCTGGGATAAATGAACACAACCTCAACCATCGCTGCAATCTCCACCGCACCCGGCACAGGTGCCATAGCCATAGTCAGAATGAGCGGGCCGGAAGCCCTCTCTATTGCCGCCAAAGTCTGGCGCGGACACGCACTCTCCTCTCTTCCTCCCCGCACAACATCGCTCGGATTCATCACCGACGCTGACGGTGCTGACATCGACCAAGTGCTCCTGACATTCTTCAAAGCCCCGGCATCATTCACCGGCGAAGACATGGTAGAAATAGCCTGCCACGGCTCCTCATATCTCCAACGCGCCATCCTCAGCCGCCTGCTGGATGCCGGCGCTACCCCGGCAGGCCCCGGCGAATTTTCTATGCGCGCAGTCATTAACGGACGCATGGACTTGGCGCAGGCTGAAGGAGTGGCTGACCTGATTGCCTCCACATCCAAAGCAGCGGCCAACATGGCCATGAACCAGATGCGAGGAGGGATATCCAAGCGTCTCGCAGAACTGACCGAGACCCTGAAAAACTTGGCTGCCCTCGTAGAACTCGAACTCGACTTCTCGGAAGAAGATGTGGAATTCGCATCCCGCGAAACGCTGCTACACACAACCGATGAACTCATCTCCCGGCTCGACACACTGATTGACTCATACTCCGCCGGAACAGCCATACGCGACGGCATACCAATCGTAATTGCCGGCGCGCCGAATGCGGGGAAATCCTCGCTGCTGAACGCCCTGCTTGGCGATGAGCGCGCCATCGTAAGCAACATCCCGGGCACCACCCGCGACACCGTGGAAGACACCCTCTCAATCGGGTCATATCTGTTCCGCATCACCGACACGGCCGGACTACGCAATACCACCGACCCGATAGAGCAAGCCGGCATTGAACGCGCACGCCAGGCCATTGGCCACGCCACCATCCTGCTTGCCATCGTTGACACAACACTCCCCCCCTCCCCCGACCTAATCCCGACTGCGACGACAGCTGACACTCACACCATCCTGCTACTCAACAAGCGAGACTTGCCCGAGTCTCGCATCAAAGAATGGGAAGCCCTGACGGGAACCACACACACGCTTCTGCCGATGAGCACCCGCAACCAACAAGATGTTAGCACCCTGCGCAAGCAACTGACAGAGATAGCAGCAAAACTACAAGAGAACGCCGGCAGCCAAATAATAACCAACGAACGCCACCGCATAGCCCTGCAAAAATCCCGAGCAGCCATTGATCGAGTAAAGCAATCCCTGACATCCGCTCTCCCCCTGGACATGCTAACGCAAGACATCCGCGAGACCATCGACCACCTCGCCACCATAACCGCCGCCCCCATCACCACCCCCGACCTCCTCCACCACCTGTTCGCCAACTTCTGCATCGGTAAATAATTCATTGATACATAATGAATTATAATGATGGTAATTGACTATCATTGAGCGGAAAAACTTGAAGACATCGAATAGCGCCTAATGCTGATAACGGTC
>CANSAP010000021.1 GCA_947644715.1 uncultured Bacteroidales bacterium | reverse complement strand
ATGTTGTTTAGGCTACGGCTTTTGTTGTGGTTGTGGTGACTGCTGACGGTACATTCCTCGTCGCGGAGCGACATTCCAATTATTAGCCCCGGGTTGGCGCCGCAAGGCGTTAACCCGGGGTATACGGTCGTGGGTGCGCTAACCCCGTGAGGGGTTGGCCTTCATGTGTAGCTGCGCTGGGGAATAAACAGTCCGTCGGCGGGGGGGAGGCGGCGGAGGCTGGAGGGGGATGGGCGGAAGATGGTTGAAGGCCAACCCCGGGTGGGATTGACCTTCGATATTCTATGATGGGGGCGTGTCAAAACAACTGACACGGTAGTTCATCTGTCTTCTCGGCCTCAGCTTATGCCTGGGCGCGGTCCTCGTTGAGCAGGCGAATCATTTCGATGGCTGCTTTGGGGATGCGGGTGCCGGGGCCGAAGATGGCTGCTACGCCTGCCTTGTAGAGGAAGTCGTAGTCCTGTGCGGGGATTACACCGCCGGCCACTACCATGATGTCGGGACGACCGAGCTTGGCCAGTTCTTCGATAATCTGGGGCACGAGGGTCTTGTGGCCTGCTGCCAGGGAGCTTACGCCGACCACGTGCACGTCGTTCTCAACGGCCTGACGGGCTGCCTCGGCGGGTGTCTGGAACAGGGGTCCCATGTCGACGTCGTAGCCGCAGTCGGCGTAGCCGGTGGCTACTACCTTTGCGCCGCGGTCATGTCCGTCCTGACCCATCTTGGCTATCATGATACGGGGCTGACGACCTTCGCGTTTTGCGAAGTCGGCCACCATGCGGCGGGCTTCCTCAAATTCGGGATCACCCTTTTCTTCGCTGCTGTACACGCCTGAAATTGTTTTGATTACTGCTTTGTAACGGCCTACAACCTCTTCGCAAGCGTCGGAGATTTCGCCCAGTGTGGCGCGCAGTCCGGCTGCTTTGACGGCGAGGTCGAGGAGGTTGCCCTTCGAGGGGTCTTTGACGGCGGCGGTGATGTCGGCCAGGGCTTTCTTCACTGCCTCTTCGTCGCGGTGAGCCTTGAGGTCTTCGATGCGGGCTACCTGCTCCTTGCGCACTTCGGTGTTGTCGATTTCGAGGATGTCGATGGGGTCTTCGTGGTCGAGTCGGTATTTGTTAACGCCCACGATGGTCTGCTTGCCGGAGTCGATGCGGGCCTGTGTGCGGGCTGCTGCCTCTTCGATGCGGAGTTTGGGAAGACCGGTCTCGATGGCTTTGGCCATGCCGCCGAGCTTTTCGATTTCCTGAATGTGTGCCCAGGCTTTGGTTGCAATCTCGTTGGTGAGTGCTTCCACGTAGTAGGAACCTGCCCAGGGGTCAACCTGCTTGGTGACGTAGGTTTCTTCCTGGATGTAGATCTGTGTGTTACGGGCGATACGGGCTGAGAAGTCGGTGGGGAGGGCGATGGCCTCGTCCAGGGCGTTGGTGTGCAGTGACTGTGTGTGGCCGAGCACGGCGCCCATTGCCTCTACGCAGGTACGGCCAACGTTGTTGAAGGGGTCCTGCTCGGTGAGGCTCCATCCGGAGGTCTGAGAGTGGGTGCGCAGAGCCAGCGACTTGGGGTTCTTGGGGTTGAACCGGCTGACGATCTTAGCCCAGAGCATGCGGGCGGCACGCATCTTGGCTATCTCCATGAAGTAGTTCATTGAGATGCCCCAGAAGAATGAGAGGCGGGGAGCGAATTTGTCGATGTCCATGCCTGCGTTCACACCGGCGCGGAGGTATTCAAGACCGTCGGCGAGGGTGTAGGCCAGCTCGATGTCGGCGGTTGCGCCGGCCTCCTGCATGTGATAGCCGGAGATGGAGATGGAGTTGAACTTGGGCATGTTCTGGGAGGTGTACTCGAAGATGTCGGCGATAATCTTCATTGAGAATGCCGGCGGGTAGATGTAGGTGTTGCGCACCATGAACTCTTTGAGGATGTCGTTCTGAATGGTGCCGGCCATCTCGTCGAGTTTCACGCCCTGCTCAAGACCTGCGTTGATGTAGAAGGCGAGCACGGGGAGCACTGCGCCGTTCATGGTCATGGAGACTGACATTTTGCCCAAGGGGATGCCGTCGAAGAGCACTTTCATGTCTTCGAGCGAGCAGATGCTCACGCCTGCTTTGCCGACGTCGCCTACCACGCGTTCGTGGTTGGCATCGTAGCCGCGGTGGGTGGGAAGGTCGAATGCCACGGAGAGGCCTTTCTGACCGGAAGCGAGGTTGCGGCGGTAGAAGGCGTTACTCTCGGCTGCGGTGGAGAAGCCGGCATACTGACGGATGGTCCAGGGGCGCATGGGGTACATGCCGCTGTAAGGGCCACGCAGGAAGGGGGGAAGGCCGGCTGCGTAGTTGAGGTGCTCGAGGCCTTCGAGGTCCTCTTTGGTGTAGACGCTCTTCACCGGGATAAGTTCGGCGGTGAGCCACTCTTCGGAGGGCATCTGCGCGTGCTCGGCGGGAGCTATGGTTTTGGTGATATCTATTTCTTTGAAATTCGGTGTCATGGCAATCTCTTACTTAAGCAGTTTAGCGTTAAAGGCTGCGAGCGTGTCGAGCACGTTCACGCGCACGTGGATGAAGTCATTGATTCCCTGAGCCTTGAGCTCTTCCATGCAGGCGGGAGCACCGGCCACAACGAATTCTGCGCGGCCTGCGAGCGCCTTGAAGGCTTCGGGAGCATACTCGGCATATTCATCGTCGGAGGAGCAAAGCACCACGATGTCGGCCTTGGCCTCCATGGCGGCGTCGATGCCTTCCTGCACGGTGGGGAAGCCGTTGTTGTCGATAATCTCGTAGCCTGCGCAGCCGAAGAAGTTGCCTGAGAACTGGGCGCGGGCAAGGCGCATGGCGAGGTTGCCGATGGTGAGCATGAAGACTTTCGGACGCTTGCCGGAGCGCTCGGTGTCGAGGCGAAGCTGCTCGAACTGGCTTGCGCCGCGGTCGAAGTGGAGCATCTCGACGGCGCCATCCTGTGCCTCACCCTTGGTGCAGCAGCACTGGCAGCCCTGCTTCTCTATCTTGTCGAGCATGAACTCGTTGATGTTGGGGTACTGGTTGGTGCCGAGCAGGATTTCCTTGCGACGGGCTATGTCGAGGTGGCGCTTAACGCCGCTTTCGTTGACGGCTTTCTGAATCTCGCCCTTCTCAAGCTCTGCGAGGAAGCCACCCTTTTCGATTACTTCGTTGAAGAGTTTCCAGGCCACTTCGGCGATGGAGGCGGTCAGGGTCTCGATGTAGTAGGAGCCGCCGGCAGGGTCAACCACCTTATTAAGATGGCTCTCTTCGCGGAGCATGATCTGCTGGTTGCGGGCGATGCGCTCTGAGAATTCGTCGGGGTTCTTGAACTGGAGGTCGAAGGGGAGGGTCTCGATGGAGTCGACGCCGGCCAGGGCTGCGCTCATGGTTTCGGTCATGGAGCGGAGCATGTTCACGTTGGGGTCGAAGATGGTCTGGTTGAACTGGCTGGTCACGGCGTGCACCTTCATCTTGGAGCAGCAGCACTCGGCGGCCTTGGGCTCGTAAGCTTTCACGATTTCAGCCCACAGCATTCGGCCTGCGCGGAATTTGGCTATCTCCATGAAGTAGTTGGAGGAGATGCCCATGTTGAATTTGATGCGCTTGGCAACCTCGCCGGCGCAGAGGCCTGCATTGGTGAGGGTGGTGAGCCACTGTGCGCCCCAGGCCAGGGCGTAGCCCAGCTCCTGGGTGATGAATGCGCCGGCGTTGCAGAGCATGAAGCTGTCAACGGTCAGGCAACGCACTCCGGGCACATCCTTGAGGGTCTCGATGAGTTCTTTGGCCAGTGCCACCATGTCTTTGGGGAAGGCCAGGCCATGCTTGAGCAGACGCTTGAAGGGGTCGAAGCTGATGGAGCCGCGGAAGTCGTTCTCCAAGCCCCGGGCCTTGAGATAGTCTACCACAACCTTGGCTACCTCTACGGCGTGGCCGGGGCAGCAGCAGAAGTTTACCTCTACTTTGCGCAGGTCGATGTCTTTCAGAAGGGTTTGAAGGCGCTCGGCGTCAAGCTCTTTGCAGACGTGCAGGCCGATGGAGTCCACGCCGCGGTCGATGGCATGGCGGGCGGCTGCGTTCACTTCAGCCGGGGTCTCACCCTCGGTGATGTCCTGACGGATGAGCCAGTCATTGTTGGTGCGGGTGCCACGCACGTAGGGGAACTCGCCGGGGAGTGTGCCGAGGTGGGTGAGCTTTTCGAGGTCTTCTGCGCGATAGAAGGGCTGCACATTGAATCCCTCATTGGTGCGCCACACCAGCTTCTTCTGGAAGTCGGCGCCCTTAAGGTCGACATTGATTTTCGCCATCCACTCTTCGGTGGTCACGGGCGGAAACATGTCAAACAACTTTTCTTTCTTTTCTGCCATAATTAAATAGCTATAGATTGGGTATTATATAGGTTTTCTTGAAGCGGATGATGAGTCACGGCCTGACAGCGGGTTTGCGCGCTGAGCGATGCCTGTGGTGTGACGCATGGTATTCTTCTAAGGTGTGCCTAAGTGTATTAGATTTCGCGCGCGTGCGCGCATTTATTCTTTCGGCGACAAAGATAGCCACTTTTTCTGATATGCGGAAATTTTTGCATAAAAAATTCAGGGGGCACCGGGCAGGCACCTCCTTCTTATGTTGCAGAGCATGAAAATTTAGTCCAAAGGGCAGAAATATTGTCCTTTTCCGCGGGTGAAGGTGGCGTAGGCGATGGCTTGAGCCGGACAGGCGTTGTAGCAGCCGCAGCAGCTAAGGCAGTCGGCGCCCCAGTGCGGTCTCCCCTGCTGCATGGTGATGTTCCCCACGGGGCAGACTCTTGCGCAGCGCCCGCAGCTGATGCAGGCCTCCGTTGCCCCCCAGCGCTTCGGGTTCACTCCCCAACGCCGGAACAGGGGATAGACCAGGCGGGTGCGCAGCGCGGGCATGGAGCCTTCATGCACGTCGTAGACCTCGCGGCGCCTCTCCCCTATCGCCGTCGCTATCTCGCGCAGGCGCGCCGGAGCAGCCTCAAGCTTGCGGGTGGCCACCTCGGCCGGGTCTACATCGAAGCCGGGCAGGAGCACGTAGTCGTTGGGCATGATGAGCGAGAAGAGGGCTTGCGGAGCTTCGCCGCGCAGGCGGCGCACACGCTTCCCGAACAGGCGCATGGCTATGCCGGCCTCGTCGCCGCAGGTGCAGACTGCCCACAGGTAGCGCCCCCGCAGGGCCTCCGCTCCGAGTCGTTCAAGGAAATCGAATACTATCGGGGGGACTCCCCAGCTGTAAATCGGGAACATGAAGCCTGCGCTCTCCCCCTGCTCCGGCTTGGGTATTTCCCCCTTGGAGGGGATGAAGTGCAGGGTCTCCCCGAGCCGGGAGGCGAGCTGACGGGCGGCGTAGCGGGTGTTGCCCGTGCCGGAATAGTAGTATATCATAGGGTGAAGGCTTCGTAGATGAATTGCTTGAGCAGGGCGTAGTCCTTCTGCATGGAGCCGATTCCCTTGCTGTGGGCGTCGAGCAGGCGCAGGGCGTGGATGATGCGAAGCACTGACATGGCGCCGTAGCATTGCAGGCCGGCCTTGACGTCGGTCAGCTGATAGGGGTTATGGAAGCCGAGCTGCGTCATCAGCCCCCGCTCGCTCTTGTCGGGGGCATAGTGGGCGAGCATCAGCTGCGAGAAGAAGCGGAAGAGCAGCGAGACGGTCATCACCACCGGATTCTGCTTCGGGTTGCGCTCGAAGTAGTCAACGATCTGCATACAGCGCCCGTAGTCTCTGACTGACAGGGCTTTAATCAGCTCGAAGTTATTGTAGTCCTTGGAGATGCCGATGTTCTTCTCGACCATCTCGGGGGTGATTGGCTCCCCTCCACCCGCCACGATGAGCTTGTCAATATCGGTGGCCAGACGCGAGAGGTCGTTCCCCACGAACTCCTTGAGCATCTCAGTGGCCTTGCGGTCGATGTGCACTTTGCGGGCACTGCAATAGTCGGTTATGTGGGCGTTCAGCTCCCAGTCGCGCATCTTCATGCTCTGGAAGTTGATGCCTCCCCCCTTCTTCAGGGCTTTGACGAAGTCGTGGGTGGCCTTCAGCGGCTCCCCTTTCCAAGTGATGACGAGCACTGTGGTGGCCGACGGGTTCTGCGCCAACTGCGCGATTTTCGCAAGCTGTGCGGAGCCGCGGTCCATGGTCTGCAATTCCTTGAGCATGACCAGCTGCCTCTCCCCCATCACCGGGAAACGGCGCACGGCACCCGCCACCTCATCTATCGAGCACTCGTTGCCGAAGAGCACCGTGAGGTCGAAGTCGCGCGCCTCCTCGTCAGGCACAACCCGCTCGCGCAGAGCCTCGGCCAGCGTGTCGATGAAATATGCCTCCTCACCCTGAAGCAGATAGACCGGGGCGAATCGCCCGGCGCGTATCTCGCTCAGGAGGGTGTTGAATCCAACTGCTGATTCTGATTTCTTTGCCATTGTGCTCAGAGTTTACGGGTTGAGAAGAGATAGCCGCGCATTCCGACGAGGATGCAGAGCACCAGCGCCAAGCTCATGCAGGCTATGGCGGGGAAGCCGTGGGTGGTCACTCCCCAGGTGTCGGTCTCGGCCGTTGTGATGCCCCGAAGCGCCAGCCAGTGCAGGAGCACGAAGAGGCTGTTGTTAAGAGCATGAGCGGCTGCAGAGATGTAGATGGAGCCGGTCCAGAGGAACAGGTAGCCGAACAGGGCGCCGAGCAACACTCTGGGCAGGAAGCCGAAGAACTGGAAGTGAAGCAGAGAGAAGATGACGGCTGTCAGCCACACTGCCACATGTCCGTTCATCCCCCCACTCCCGATAACGCGCTGCATACAGCCCCTGAAGCACAGCTCCTCGCTGAAGCCGGTGAAGACGCCGATGACCAGTATGTTGACTATCAGCCCACCCACGGAGCGGGAGGCAAGCATGGTCTCGGTGGTGACCAACGCCGCATCCTCCCAGGAGCGGATGGTCTGCTCTACGCCCCCCATGAAGGAGGGCAAGTGCATCTGAGTGTTCCACCAGGTCACCTGATTCAGAAAGGGAATGCCGACGGCAAACAGCAACAGGATGCCGAGCAGTGCCCGTCCTGTCCCCCCTCGGTTCAGCCCGAGCATAGCCAAGGGGCGGGTGCTCAGAAAGATGGCGACGACAAGCGCCGTGCCGCAGAAGCCGATAAGGTTCTGAAGCAGGCTGACGGCTATCAGGTATTCGCGTGAGTTCACCGGATAAAGCCCTGAGGCCAACGAGCCTGCCGAGCCGGCAAGCACCATCATGAGAACGAAGACACAGGCCAGCAGCAGCAGGCGGCGGCCATAGGTGAGCTGCGTGAAGCCATAGCCGGAGGAGGCTTTCGGAGCGGAACGTCGGGATGTAGCCATCAGTCGAATTTCTTGCGTCGGAAAATGAAGTTGCGACCGAGGTATTTCTCGCGCACCTCGGGGTTCTCGGCCAGCTGCTCGCTGGTGCCCTGAAAGAGTATCTTACCCTCGAAGAGCAGATAGGCTCGGTCGGTAATCGAAAGGGTCTCGGGAGCGTTATGGTCAGTGATGAGGATGCCTATGTTCTTCTCCTTAAGGTGATAAACCACCTCCTGAATACCCTCCACCTGAATCGGGTCGACACCGGCAAACGGCTCGTCGAGCATAATGAAGCGGGGGTTGATGGCCAGACATCGGGCAATCTCGGTGCGTCGGCGCTCACCACCCGAAAGACGGTCGCCATAGTTCTTGCGCACCTTCTCAAGGTCAAACTCCTTGATGAGAGTCTCCAGTCGCTCCCGCTGCTCCTCCTTGCTCAGAGGGGTCATCTCAAGCACCGAGCGGATATTGTTCTCCACCGAAAGCTTGCGGAAGACCGAAGCCTCCTGCGCCAGGTAGCCGATGCCGAGCTGCGCACGCTTGTAGACGGGATACTTCGTAATGTTGCGGTCATCGAGATAGATGTTGCCCTCATTGGGGGAGACAAGCCCGGTGGTCATATAGAATGTGGTGGTCTTGCCGGCACCGTTCGGGCCCAACAGCCCCACAATCTCACCCTGCGTCACATCGATGCTCACATGGTTCACCACCGTGCGCTTGCCGTAGCGCTTCACAAGGTTATCGGTGCGGAGCACACCGTCGCGCCGCTCCCCGCCATCTGCGGCAGGAGCAGCCTTCCCCTTGGGCTTCAGTGCGAAAATCCTCATTTGCGCAGCAGTGAACGTATGTAATCGGTCAGCAACCGGATAGCCACCTCATTGTGGCCACCCTGCGGAATAATCAGGTCAGCCCGTTTGCGGGTCGGCTCGATATACAGCTCATGCATCGGCTTGAGAGTCTCCACATAGCGGTCAATGACCATCTGCGGCGTGCGCCCGCGCTCAATGCAGTCACGGGTGATTACGCGTATCAGGCGGTCGTCGGCATCAGCATCCACAAACACCTTCACATCCATCATCTCACGCAGCTGCGGGTCAGTGAGCACCAAAATGCCCTCCACGACCACAACCTCGCGAGGCTCAACCCTGACGGTCTCCTGCTTGCGGGCGCAGGTGAGCATGTCATAGGTAGGCATATCAATCGCATTACCCCTCTTCAGCTCCTTGAGTTGAGCCACGAGCAGCTCCCACTCAATCGAGGCCGGCTCGTCATAATTCATCGTGCGACGCTCAGCCAAGGGGATATGCGGATTGTTGCGATAATAGCAATCCTGCGGAATTACTGCCACCTCCCCTTCCGGAAGGCTGGAGATAATCTTGCGCACCACGGTAGTCTTGCCGCTGCCCGTGCCGCCTGCTATGCCTATTATAATCATCTGCGTTGGTCTATTTTGGAGAATTTAGTGTCTGTTTCCAACCTCGCGGAACCCTCCGCGGGATTATCTTGCAAAGTTACGCAAAATTTTTTGTACCTTTGCAGCTGAATTGACAAAAAAGCATCACGCAAGCTCATGATAGCATCATCCATAAAAACCTTCGGGCGCTACTGCCTGTTCATGACCCGAGTCTTCCGCACCCCCGACAAATGGCGCGAGCTTGGGCGCAACATCCTCTTTGAAATCTCAAAGCTCGGTGTAGACTCCATCCCCCTGACCATCATCATATCAATCTTCATCGGAGCAGTCTGCACCATACAGATGCAGCTCAACATCATGAGCCCGCTCATCCCCGCCTACTCCGTCGGTCTGGCTACACGCGAAATCCTCCTGCTCGAATTCTCATCCTCCATCCTCTCGCTCATCCTCGCCGGCAAGGTCGGCTCCAACATCGCCTCCGAGATAGGCACCATGCGCGTCACCGAGCAGATTGACGCCATGGACATCATGGGTGTCAACTCAGCAGGCTACATCGTCCTGCCAAAGATAATCGGATTCGTGCTCTTCGTCCCCGTCCTCGTCGTGCTCTCAATGTTCATGGGGCTTGTGGGTGGCTGGTGCATAGCCTATTTCACTGACATGATTTCGGTGGAGAACTACGTCTACGGCATTCAGACGATGTTCACCGAGTGGTACGTGTGGTACGGCATCATCAAGACCCTCTTCTTCGCCTTCATCATCACCTCCGTCAGCTCCTTCTACGGCTACTACGTCAAAGGTGGCGCACTGGAAGTCGGCAAAGCCAGCACCAACGCCGTTGTCTGCTCATCCATTATGATTCTATTCATGGACGTAGTCCTCACCAAACTCCTGCTGCAATGATTCAGGCTAAGAACGTAAGCAAATGGTTCGACGGAGTGCAGATTCTGCATGACATCTCCGCCACATTCGAGACCGGCAAAACCAACCTCATCATAGGCCAGAGCGGCTCCGGCAAAACCGTATTCATGAAATGCCTCATCGGCCTCATGCACCCGGAGCAGGGGGAAATCCTCTACGACGGTCGCCGACTGCGCGACATGAACGCCGAGCAGCAGAAGAGCCTCCACACCGAAATCGGAATGCTCTTCCAAGGCTCAGCCCTCTTCGACAACCTCACGGTGCTGGGCAACGTCATGTTCCCCCTGAAAATGTTCTCACCCCTCTCCAAGGCCGAACAGCTCGAGCGTGCCCGCTTCTGCATCGAGCGTGTAGGGCTGGTGGGAGCCGACGCCAAATACCCCTCGGAAATCTCAGGCGGTATGCAGAAACGTGTGGCCATAGCCCGCGCAATCGCCCTCAACCCCCGCTACCTCTTCTGCGACGAACCCAACTCAGGTCTCGACCCCAAAACCTCCATCCTCATCGACGAGCTGCTGAGCGACATCACGCATGAATACGGCATCACAACCGTAATCAACACCCACGACATGAACTCCGTGCTCGGCATAGGCGAAAACATCGTCTTCATCAACCGAGGCCACTGCGACTGGATTGGCAACGACCGCACAATCTTCCGCTCCACCTCCCAAAGCCTGAACGACTTCGTCTTCGCCTCCAAACTCTTCCAAGAGGTAAAACTCTACCTCGAGCGAGAAGCAGACGCCTCACCCCGCTCCTGATTATCACTCTCCCAGCTCCAGCTGATTGTGTATCAGGGCGTAGTAGGCTCCACGCGTGGCAAGCAACTGCTCGTGGGTGCCCTGCTGCACGATGCGGCCACCCTCAAGCACTATGATATTGTCGGCATCACGCACGGTGCTCAGTCGGTGAGCCACGACAACCACGGTGCGTCCGCAGTAGAAGTCGGCCAAGCCCTCCACAATCATCCGCTCATTGGTGGCGTCAAGCGAATTGGTGGCCTCGTCGAGGAAGATGTATTCCGGACGACGATAGATGGCACGGGCTATCAGGATGCGCTGCTTCTGTCCGCGGCTCAGTCCGAGTCCGTCAGCGCCTATCTTGGTGGCGTAGCCCATAGGCATACTCTCCACCATCTCCTGCACTCTGGCCATGCGGGCAGCCTCGCGCAGCCGCTCCTCATCGACTCTCTGCCCCATCGCAATGTTATGGGCTATGGTGTCGGAGAAAATCACCCCGTCCTGCATCACCACGCCGCAGCGGGCACGCCACGCCTCCTTGCTCAGTGTGGACAGGTCTGCCCCCTCAACTCTGATGCTCCCCCGCTCAGGTCGATAGAAGCCCAACAGCAGCTTTATAAGCGTGGTCTTGCCCGAGCCTGACGCCCCCACAATGGCCGTCACCTTGCCGCGCGGAATCTCCAGCGAGAGATTGTCGATTACGAGGCGCGGGTTGTGGCGGTCGTAGCGGAAGGAGAGGTCGCTCACCTCCAATCCATCCCCCTGAGTCCCGACGGCAGGCAGAGCAGCGGCATCCTCATCCTCTCGGCGGTGTATGTCGCTGATGCGCTCCATGGATATTCTCACATCCTGAAGGGCGTAGATGAAACTCATGAACTGCTCCACGGGCGACGACAGCTGACCGACAATAAACTGTATAGCCAACATGCCGCCAAGCGAGAGCTGACCATGCACAACGGCCGTTGCGCTCAACACGGTTATCAGTATATTCTTTACTTCATTAATGAAAACGCTGCCACCCTCCTGCGTCTGTTGCAACCGCAGCGAACGCATCTGAAGCGAGAAGAGCCGCATCTGCGCATCCTCCCACTCGGCGCTGCGCCGCTCCCGGCAGTCCTGAAGCTTGATTTCCTGCATGGTGGTGAGCAGCTGATAGGTGTGATTCTGATTTATGGACTGCGCCTCAAAGGTCTCATAGTCAAGCACCTTGCGTCGTTTCAGGAAGGAGGCTATCCATAGGCCGTAGGCCACGCTCCCTGCCAGGAACACACCGAAGATGAGCGGCGAGTAGATGAGCAGCACCACGCCGAAGACGAGAAACGAGAGCATAGTGAAGGCTATGCCGAGCGCCTGCCCGGTCAGGAACGACTGCACACGCTGATGGTCATTCATGCGCTGCATCATGTCGCCAAGCAACTTGGTCTCGAAGAAGTCCATCGGCAGGCGCATGAGCTTGAGGAAGAAGGTGGTGAGCATCCGGATATTCACATGCATGGAGACCTTCAGCAGCAGCCGTCCGCGGATGAAAGAGGTCAGTGTGCGTCCAGCCACCAACACAAGTTCCCCGAGCAGTATCAGCCAAATCAGAGGTATGTTCTTCTCCCCTACGCCGCGGTCCACCACCATCTGCGTCAGAAACGGGAACACCAACTGAATCAGGCTTCCGGCAAGCAGCATGAGAAGCACCACGGCCAACTGCCTGCGGAATGGCTTCAGGAAGGAGGCGATGAATGGCCATGACCTGTGCCCCGCCCCACGCTCCGTCCGCTCGCTGCGTGCCTGCGCATGAAACTCCTCCCCGGCCTCCAACAGCAGCACAATCCCTTGGTCGGAATGCTCGGCATCAGGCAACCACCGGCTGCGCACCTCCTCCCGGCTGAACCACCGCTCCCCCTTGGCAGGGTCAGCTATGAGCAGCCGCTTGCCTGAGCGGGAGACACGCCGCAGCAGCACGAAGTGGTTCTGATTCCAATGCAGAATCATGGGGAGAGCACTGCCCGAGCAGAGGTATTCCATCGTAACCTTTGCCGGACGTGCATCAAAGCCAAGCGCGCGGGCAGCGTCAGCCAATCCTTTCAGCGACACCCCCTGCGCCGTCGGGGAGCAGAACTCCTCAACCTTCAGCACGTCCACCCGCCGCCCAAGACAGGAACAGGCCATGGCAAGGCAGGCCACGCCGCACTGCATAGCGTCGCGCTGATGCACGTAACGAAACCCGCTCCCCTGCCGCCTGAACATACCCATAGACTCGCTTACTTGAGGATACCTGAGGCCGCACCCTGTCCGGCTCCGATTTCGCTATAATCATTGCGCTGCTTGCCGTAGCGGAAGGTGTAGGAGACGGTCAGCGTCAACTGACTGTGATTGCCTCCGGTATAGATGCGGTTGTCATAGCTGTAATAGGGCGAGTCAAACCGCGTGCGGCTGTTCTGCCACGTATAGCGGAACGGGTTCCGCAGATTCAAACTCACGTTCCACCCCTTGTCAGCCCAGCCCAGCATCAGGCCATAACTGTTCGGGTTCGACTCAATGGCTCCGCTCATTTCATCAATACTTTCGTCATAGCGCTGGAAGAAAGCGCTCACCGAGAATCTCTTGAAATAGTAATCGGCTTGCAGCAGGAATTGCAGACAGTTGCTGTGTCTGTGATTAACACCCTCCAACCCCTGATGCACATAGAAAAGGGTTCCTTCAAAAGCAAGCGCCTGCATGGGGGCGTAGCGAAGCTTTAACATACTATGGAATTGCTGATAGTAGCCGGAGTTTTCAGGATAGCGGAGTATGGCACTCCCTGCAAGATAAGGCTCGTAGACCCACTGCCCCGGACTCCAGTTACGCTTGTAATAAAGCATCGGCACGAGTGTGAAATGATTGTTAATCATCCACACATAATCCAAATAACTCTCAAAGAACTCGTAGCTCTTAAACTCGGGATTGCCGGTGATATACATGAACTCATTCTTCTGAATGACATTGGGACTCTGCTCGCTGATGCCGGGTGATGAGGCTGCCATCTGAGCAAACCAATGCAACTTATGCTTCGGTGTAATTAACCATGTCAGGTCAGCTACGAATCGAGGCGCAAACTTGTTGGTGGTTATGCCGTTGGCATAGGTATTCTCGCTTAGGAAACCGACCTCGATATTGGCATTGAAGTTACTCCACATAGCCTTGAAGTTCACACTGCCCGAGCCTCCTGCTCCTCTCATTTTATTCAGATAAGGGTTGGAGCCTCCATATTCTATGTGATTATATTTATAGTAGAAAATGCCCAACACTCCAAGTGAAAACCGGTCGTTCCAAGTCTTGTTGAAATAGATGTCAGCACGAGAGAAGAGCGCATCCTCACTGCTGCCGGTGAAGATTCCCGCATCACCGGGAACTGAGGTAAGATAATTCGAGCTGCTGTTGTAGTGGCTGTACTGCACCCTTGGCAGTATGGTGAAGCTGAAGTCACGGGGCAAGCCGATATAGTAGCTACCATCCCATGAGGCGGAATTGGACTTGCCGGAGCCGGAGTTCAAATACTCGTAATCAGCCGCTGCACCGGGCGAGAAATGCAATCGACCCTGGTCGAGAGTGGAGGGGGTCTGCTGCCAAGTGTAACTCAATCGGTTAGCTATCTGAAGTTTATCTGTATTATAACGCACACGCAACGACACGGGCAGGCTGTAGCTGCGCGTTCTGAACCGCTCCGTATATGTTGAGCGCAATTGCTCATACTCCCTTCCCTCAGAATCCGTCAGCCTGTACCATTCATCGGAATCCGAGCCGCCATGATGGCTGTTGGAGTAGTTGTAACCGAGGAAAAGGTCGAAGGCTGTCTTGCCGGTATAGAACTTGGAGAAAGCGGAAGCACCTGCTTGCCGCCCGCCATAGAGCGCTCCGTTACCTCTCAGGCGTGTGTAACCGCCATAGTCCGGTTCCTTCACTATATAATTGACCACAAACTGCGCTCCGGCAAAGCGCGGATCTTTCGGGAATTGAAGGTAATCCACCCGCACTACATCCTTAGGGTCAAGGCCAGCAACATCATTCGGCGACGCCTCCATGAAATTGATGAATGTGCTGACATTCTCCCCGGCGACAGTCTGAATACTCTCGCTGCCGGGGCGCATCGCAAGCTGCGGAATGCCGAGACGACGCACCAAGTCATAGCCGTCAGAGGAAGCCTCCTTCTGCAACTTATTGGGAATAACCGAAGCCCCTTCGGCAGTAAGTCTGCGACCCGAAGCCTCAACCACTACCCCATCCAATTCATAGACATCCTCAACGGAATCCACCTCCGCCACAACTGCCTGAGGAGCGGAAACCATCCCCTCCGACTGCGCCCGGGCACTCCCGGCAACCAAAGTCCCTAACAGAGCCAATGCAAAATATCTGCACTTCATCTCGACCATATTGTCTAACTGTCTTTTGTTATTACTTGAGGATAGCTGACTGAGTGCGTTGTCCTGCACCCACTTCGTCTCCTGTCTGAACGGATTTACCATAGCCTATTACATAAGTAACGCTAATGGTCAGCGCTCTGTGACAGTCTCGTCCAAATACGTCTCTATATTCTGAATATCGAGGTACGCTGCTGCTGATTTCAGACTCTTTCCAACTGCTTCGCATGAAATTAGACAAAGTCAGAGCAACATTCCAACTCCCGTTACTCCAACCTGCGCTCACACTGTAAGATGACGGGGTGCTTATATTCTCTGCAAATATATTTATAAAATCCTTATCAACCGATTTATACCCGGCAGAGAAGTTAAAAGCTCCTGCATAATACCGTGCACTTAAACTCCAAGGTACAGCATTAAGCAGCCCCGATGCAAGACCGGACTGACGCTGATGCATAAATCCGACACTCCCCTGCAATTGCAGTGACTTAACAGGCTGATACGTGGCTTGAATACCGCCGTATATGGTCTGATAATATCCGGAGTTCGCAAAGGTTCGCAACAGACCTTCTCCGTATTCGTACAAATCATACTTGACAGCCGCCGTGTTAATATCCCTGCGATATTCTCCCGTCAGTGACGCACTGAATTTATTACTTGGAGTCACGGTGTAACCGATTTCTGCCACCAACGTATGCCAGCTGTTCAATTGCGGATTACCCGTAAGATACAGATACTCCGTGCTGCGGATTACATCAGATGATTTATACATTATCAATGGACTTGACAGTGAATACCAAGCATCCACCGCCAGACGATGCATATCCCGAAGTATATAAGACCATCCGACACCCAAATTTGGACTAACCTGCGAAACAGTCTCTCCCCCTACAGACGATTTATTCCATTCCACACCCCCTCGGCAATAAATACTCATGCGATCTGTCTGCAAATCATAGGAAAGATTCGCACTCATCGCTAAATTATTAAAACTGCCCGGTGCTGTAGCAGAAGCGATATAATCCACCTTGTTCCATCTGTAATCCACACCATACAACAAGCCAACAGAAGAATTCGCACGGAGAACTCGCTTCAACATGGCTGTAAAATTTGCCCCCGCAACATCCTCCCGCGAAATATTGGCAATAGTATTTACCACTGCATCTCCTGCATTGTAATAATACGAGTTATTATTGTGCGAATACTGACCTCCCACCCTCACAATCATTTTCCAAAACTCTGAAAAGTTGACTATGTTGAGAGAGGTAAGACCGTATGTCCTTGAATAATCAGCCTCACACTCTCTGTAAGCCAATAATTCCGGAATGGTTGACAACCTCAAAGCTCCATCTGTCGCACGCCGAGGCATTCCTGAATATGTAAAGTCGGCTGTGTTAATGGAAATGATATGGTTACCCGAATACGTAAGTCTGAAAGAGAACGGAAGAGTCAACTTCTTAAATTGCGAACTTATAGGGTTCAATTCGCGTGTAATGAATACTTCTCCCCCACCATTTGCACTTAAATCATAACTGCTTCGAAGTGCCTCCCCTGTATGCGAAAACGAGGTGAAATCACTCCCTACATAAAAGTCCATCGACACCTTGTCTTTTGAAAACTTGGAATATATATTGGCCGACGTGGCAGACCCCGCCAATATAGATTGTCGGAGACCGACTTTAGTATATCCACCCCACGACTGAACTTTCATAATATAATTCACCACATATTTAGCACCCATGAATCGCGCATCCTGCGGAAATTCCAAATACTGCACAGATATTACGTCAGCCATATTCATGCCTTCCACTTCACCTTGTCCGACAGGAAGATAATTGATAAACAGACTCACCTCTTTACCCGTCACGGTCGATACGGTACCCGTATTTACATCAACCCGCAATGATGGCAAGCCAAGTCTGGCCAACAAGTCAACGCCATTAACAGACGCTCTTTTTACATCGGAATCAGGAGTCGCAATCAGGCCTTTCACCGAAGTGCGTTGGTTTTGCGCCTCAATGACAATCTCATCAAGCTCGTATGCAACGCCAGACTCCAGGGAATCCACAATTTCCTGTGCATTCGCCGTACCACCTATAACAGCCATTCCGGCAAATAAGATATTACGCACTATCATAATTAAGTAGACGATTAAAATTTTTCAAATGAATTGCCTACTCAAATACAATTCTTTCGGCAATTCATTTTGTCAGAATACTCCCGTCAAACTAACAGAGAGCTTACATGAAGTCATTAACAGATACACTGTTTGCTGCAGAAGAACTGAAGCAAGCCACAATACTCATTCTTGGCAGCATCGAGGTTTTGCCAATCATCATTGGCTACGTCTCCCTTGGATAAAACACCTGTGCCTCCATATACCTGGAGCGCGTCAAGTTCCTCGAGCAGCTTCGGAGACACCTTTACTTGTCTTTTCATCTTTTAATGAATTAAGTTATTAATAATATAGTTATCACTTAAGCTCAACATTAAGTTAAGCTACTATTAATATGAGATAGATAGATATTACGGACTAATTCTGCCATACTCCTCTTTTTATCTAAAAATTCACAACTAATTTCGCCATACTGTTGTAGTTGAAGATATCGTTTTCGAGAGCATGGGCCCCAACATATTGGGAGAAAAGTACAGTCGCTACACTCACTGTTCTTCTCAGTTGGATTAAATATATAATGTTGAGTATCAGCATATGACATATCTACATTTCCGTCTAGAAATAACTTCCCATTTCGCATTTTCGTAACATCGTTTTCGCACTTTCCGACTTCACCGGAGGGGTACACGCAATCGTAGTGGGCGAAGTCTACGTAACAGAGGCCCCCGGTCTTATGGGTCGCTGGCATGCCGCTGTCTGATGCCCGCTGCATCATCCCTACTACTTTCTTGAAATCAGCCTCCGTGAAGTTTTCTTGCCACACAGGTTGCAGATTAAACTGTATGTTACGCCTCACCTCCTGCGGAATGCGTGCCAATACATCATCCAAAATCTCTTTCGGGCGCAGAGACGAGGGTGAATAATTGTGCCGCAGGATACAATAGGTATCTTTGGCAAGTTCAGCAATATTACCCATTGTGCGCTCATAGGCCAAAAGTTGACCGAGCTGCTTAACCTTATCATGGTCTTCTTTGCATCCGTCTATCGTAATCTGATATGAGGTGACGCCCGCTTCTCTGAGCGCCCGAATACGTTCGGAGGTGAGCAGTGTGCCATTAGTGGTAATGTCACAACGAAACTGCTTTGACATGCTCTCGGCGAGTCGCTTCATTTCTGCCGTAAACTCGCGAACATGGTCATACGCAAGCAGCGGTTCCCCTCCGAACCATGAGATTGACAGGCTCTTTATCTCCTCACTCTCTATATTGCGCCGAATCAGTTTGCCTATGGCCTCGAAGTGAGCAGGCTGAAGCCACTCATCCTTATGCTCCTGAACACAATACCAACAACGGAGGTTGCAGGCATAGGTCGGAAGTATCATTATCCTGTATTCATGCTTGCGCTTCAACGCCTCATATTTCATTGAGACGAGGCTAAACTCGTCGACATCTTTATCCACAACGAATCCCAGGCGCTTCATGCGGTCGATGAAAGCTGAGAAATTGTCGTAGTTATCGGCCGGATACTCAATCAGGGTCTTGTAAGTATCCACTTTGGAGTTTTCAACCCAAAAAGAGGCTTCAGTGAGTCCGTTCAGGAATATCACTCCTCCTTCATAAGGCTGATAGTAGTTATAAGAGCTGGGCTTCATCTGTGGAGTTGAGTTTAGGTGTTATTAAGAATTAATTTGCTCGGCGGTTTGCTTCTTTGGCAGTTAATTCGCGCCCCTAAGTTAACACTTATTATCCATTTATCCAAATTTATCTTAACTTTTTCACTCTTTTTCTCGACATCACCACATTAACACATTGATATTCACAGGTTTAGTATTTTCGTGTTTTTTACTATTGGATTACTATTACGCTTTTGTTCTTGTCCGCGTGAGATGATTAGCGGGTGTTTTATTGTTGATTAACAAACTACCACCCGAAGAATGCAACATTTTGATTCCGGAGAATCGAAGTGTCACATTGCCTCGGGTGGCGGTTATTCAGGGGGATATGTTCCGGTTTAGCGGATGAAGAGGAGTTCGCGGTATTTGGGGAGAGGCCAGATTTCGTTGTCCACCATCAGTTCGAGCTTGTCGATGTGGTAGCGGATAGACTCCATGCAAGGCACCACTGTGTCATGGTAGGCAATTGCCTTGGAGCGCTCTGAGGTAATCTTGTTGGCTTTGCGGCGGGCATCTACCATCTTCTCTACCTCGGCGCGGATGAAGGCCATGTGGTCAGCCATCTGCTCGATGCTTGCGAGATCCTGACCGGCTATCTTTTCGGCTTTGTCGCCGGAGAAGAGTTCCTTGATTTTGTAGACGTTGTCGAGCAGCACACTCTGATAGCGGGTGGCAGCGGGAAGGATGTGGTTGATTGCAAGGTCGCCAAGCACTCGGGCTTCAATCTGCACTTTCTTTGTGTACATCTCCCATTTCACTTCGTTGCGGGCTTCGAGCTCGGGCTTTGAGAAGACGCCTGTGCGTGCGAACATCTCGATGCTTTCGGGGCGCAGATAAGCGTCATACATGAGCGGAGCGGAGGCCTCTACGTCGAGTCCGCGCTCGGCAGCTTCCTTCTTCCATTCCTCAGAGTAGCCGTTGCCATCGAAGTGGATAGCTTTACTGCTGATTATGAGCTTCTTGACTTCGGCCAGCAGAGCCGTTTCGAGCGGAGTGCCGGAGGCGAGAGCTTTCTCAATGGTGTCAGCGAAGAGGTTGAGCTGGTCAGCCACACAGGCGTTCAGAGCAATCATGGCTGAGGCGCAGTTGGAGCTGGAGCCTACGGCGCGGAACTCGAAGCGATTGCCGGTGAAGGCGAAGGGAGATGTGCGGTTACGGTCAGTATTGTCAACCATAATCTCGGGAATCTGGGCTACGCCGAGGTGCATCCCCTCTTTGCCTGCGAGGTCGATTGAAGCTGCATCAGCATTCTCAATCTTTTCGAGGATTTCGGAGAGCTGGGAGCCGAGGAACATGGAGATGATTGCCGGGGGAGCTTCGTTGGCGCCGAGGCGATGAGCGTTGCCGGCGGTGATGATGGAGGCTTTCAGCAGGGCATTGTGGCGGTGCACGGCAGCCATTACGTTGGCCACGAAGGTGATGAACTGGAGGTTGTCCTTGTGGGTTTTGCCGGGGGCGAAGAGGAGTTTGCCGCGGTCAGTGCCGAGGCTCCAGTTGTTGTGCTTGCCTGAGCCGTTGACTCCGCCAAAGGGCTTCTCATGCAGGAGCACACGGAAGTTATGGCGACGAGCCACTTCAGTCATAAGGCTCATAAGCAGCAGGTTATGGTCGTTGGCCAGGTTGGTTTCCTCATAAATGGGAGCCAGCTCAAACTGGTTGGGAGCCACCTCATTGTGGCGGGTCTTGGCGGGGATGCCGAGCTTGTGGCACTCCAGCTCGAGGTCAAGCATGAAGGCCTCCACGCGTGAGGGAATAGCGCCGAAGTAGTGGTCTTCGAGCTGCTGGTTCTTGGCGCTCTCGTGACCCATGAGGGTGCGACCGGTCATCACCAGGTCAGGGCGGGCGGCATAGAGGCTTTCATCCACGAGGAAGTATTCCTGTTCCCAGCCGAGGAAGGAGTTGACATGCTTCACCTCGGGGTCGAAGAGGCGGGCTACGCGTGCGCCGGCCTTGTCAACGGAGTTTAGGGCGCGCAGAAGCGGGGTCTTGTAGTCAAGGCTCTCGCCGGTGTAGGAGATGAAGATGGTGGGTATGCAGAGGGTGTTGTCAACGATGAATGCGGGTGAGGAGATATCCCAGGCGGAGTAGCCGCGAGCCTCGAAAGTGTTGCGTATGCCGCCGTTGGGGAATGAGGAGGCATCCGGTTCCTGCTGCACGAGGAGCTTGCCGTTGAAGTTCTCCACGACTCCACCCTTGCCGTCATGGTCGATGAAGGCATCATGCTTCTCGGCAGTGCCGTCGGTCAGGGGGTGGAACCAGTGGGTGTAGTGGCGGGCACCATTGTCGATAGCCCAGCGCTTCATGCCCTGAGCCACGGAGTCAGCCACATGGCGCGGCAGGGGTTTCTTGTTGTCGATGGCATCGGCCAAAGCGTCGTAGGTCTCCTTGGGGAGATACTCGAACATCTTCTGGCGGTTGAAGACCTGCTTTGCGTAATAGGCCTCGGGGCGCTCCTTGGGGAGTTCTACATTGACTGCCTTGCGAGAGGCAGCCTCTTCCACGCTTTTGAATCGGAATGAAGTTGACATGCTATTTTTAATGTAAGTTGAATTATATTTTGAAGTTAAGGAGACGGCGGGCTGCCTCGCGGGTAGCCTCAGGGGTGTTGAAGGCGGTCAGGCGCACGTAGCCCTCACCGGCGGGGCCAAAGCCGCAGCCGGGGGTGCAGACTATGTTCAGCTCCGTGAGCATACGGTCGAACATCTCCCAAGAGCTGACGCCGTCGGGGAGGCGCACCCAAAGGTAAGGGGCATCCTGACCACCGAAAGCCTCAAGGTCAGCCCGGCGGCAAGCCTCAAGCAGTGTGTGGGCATTGTCCATGTAAGCCTCAATCTGTTCGCCTGTCTGACGCAGTCCCTCGGGGGTATAGACTGCAGCCGCACCGCGCTGGATGATGTAGGAGGCGCCGTTGAACTTGGTGGTCTGACGGCGGAGCCAGAGCTTGCGCAGGGAGATTGTGTTCCCTTCGGCATCCATCAGTTTCAGCGCTTCGGGCACTACGGTGTAGCCGCAGCGCAGGCCGGTGAACCCGGCCCGTTTCGAGAAGCTGCGGAACTCGATAGCCACCTCGCGGGCACCCTCAATCTCATAGATGCTGTGGGGGACTCCGGGAGTGGTGATGTAAGCCTCATAGGCTGAGTCAAAGAGGATTATGCAGCGGTTGTCGCGTGCGAAGTCCACCCAGACTTTCAGCTCGTCGCGGCTCAGGACGGTGCCTGTGGGGTTATTCGGATAGCAGAGATAAATCAGGTCAGGCTGGCGCGAAGGGAGCGGGGGAATGAATCCGTTGGCGGCAGTTGCGGGGAGGTATTCGATGCGGTCCCAGCGTCCGGAGCTGAATCGTCCTGCGCGGCCGGCCATGGCTGTTGTGTCGACGTAGACGGGATAGACAGGGTCGGTCACCGCCACACGGCAGCCGGCGCTGAAGAGGTCGCCTATGTTTCCGAGGTCGCTCTTGGCTCCGTCGGAGATGAAGATTTCCTCAGGACTGATGTCGACTCCGCGCGCCTCGTAGTCCTCGCGGGCGATGGCTTCGCGCAGGAAGAGGTAGCCCTGTTCAGGGCCATAGCCATGGAAGGTTGAGGCATCCGCCATTTCATCTACGGCCTTGTGCATGGCTTCGGTTATTGCCGGAGCAATCGGAGTGGTCACATCGCCTATGCCGAGGCTGATAATCGTGGCCTCAGGGTAGGCCTTGCGATAGGCCGCCACTTTGGCTGCCACTTCGCTGAAGAGGTAGGACTCAGGTATAGAGAGGAAGTTGCTGTTCAGTTTAATCTGTTCCATATCGGTTAACAGTTTTTTTGCTCGGAAGTGGTTGCAACACTCCCTGCATGTAAGAATTCAGAGGGGGAATCAGGGTTGATAGAAGAAGGTTCCGGAGGCTACGGTTGTGGCCTCACCGGTCATCAGGACATGGCCTGTGGCCTCGTCCAGTTGTATCTTGAGAGTTCCTCCGCGCAGATGCACCCTGACCTCGCGGTCGGTCAGCCCTTGTTGGAAGGCTGCCACGGCTGTTGCGCAAGCTCCTGTGCCGCAGGCCATTGTCTCGCCTGTGCCGCGCTCCCACACCCGCATTTCGATGTTGTGGCGGTCGAGAATGCGTGCGAATTCGATGTTGGCTTTCTGCGGCCAGCAGGGGGAGGTCTCCATCTGCGGGCCTATGCCGAGCACAAGCGCATCGGTCAGTTCAGGCACGAAGCAGACACCGTGGGGGTTACCCATCGAGACGCCGTGGAAGGTGAGGCGACCCTGCTCAGTGTCAGCCTCGAAGAGGGGATGTCCGTCAGCATCAGGGAGCATAGGGATGCGCTCGGGGCGCAGTTCGGGAGCACCCATGTCGACAGTCACGGAGGCCACCTGCCCCTGCGCCGTGTGAAGCGTGAGGCGGCGGATGCCTGCGAGGGTTTCGAGGGAAATATCAGTGGAGGAAGTCAGACCCGAATCAAAAACAATTTTGCCCACACATCGGGAGGCGTTGCCGCACATCTGCGCTTCGGAGCCGTCGGCATTCCACATGCGCATCCTGAAGTCGGCCCGCTCCGAGGGGGCAATCATCACCATCCCGTCGCCGCCTATGCCTGTGTGGCGGTCAGAAATTGCGCGAGCCAGCAAAGCCAACTCTGCGTCAGAGACCTGCGCAAGACGGGGATTATCTTCATGCAGCAGATAGACATAATCGTTGCCCAGTCCGTGCATCTTAATGAATCTTATGGCCTCACTCCCGCTAGGGACAGCCTTAAAATCTTTCATAAAAACTCTATCTCTTTTGCTAAAAATCGATGCTGCAAAATTACTATTCTTTTCGCTAACACGCAAGCTTTTTTCTTAAAATTTTTCAATAGGCGCTAATTTTCTCTAAAGACGAGAGGGCAAGAAGAGAGTATTTGCGCGCGTGCGGGATTTTTAGTAATTTTGCAGCTTGATGAATGAGTCCTTCAATTCTCCGCTGCTCGACGAGGCCGTGCATCAGCTGAGCCGCCTGCCGGGCATAGGGCGCAAGACAGCCTTGCGCCTGGCTCTGTATCTGCTGCGTCAGGATGCCTCGCAGGCCGAGGCGCTCGGTGAGGCGGTGGTCAGACTGCGCCGCGAGATGCGTTACTGCCGCCGCTGCCACAACGTGAGCGATCAGGATGTCTGCCCAATCTGCTCATCCTCCTCGCGCGATGCACAGACGGTCTGCGTGGTCGAGAATGTGAAGGATGTGCTCACGGTGGAAAGCACCGGACAGCACCGGGGGCTCTACCATGTGCTCGGTGGTCTCATCTCCCCCATCGAGGGTATCGGTCCTGCCGAGCTGGAGATTGACTCCCTGGTCGAGCGCGTCAAGGAGGAACAGGTGCGCGAGGTTATCCTTGCCCTCTCCCCCACAATGGAGGGCGACACCACGAACTTCTACATCTTCCGCCGCCTGCAGGAGCTTCCGGTGAAGGTGACGATGCTGGCACGCGGTCTGGCCGTAGGCTCCGACCTTGAGTACACCGACGAGCTCACCCTCGGGCGCTCCATTCAGCAACGCATTCTCTTCTCCTCAACCTTTGCCGATGCTTGACGACGACCGCATACGCCTCCGCGCCCTTGAGAAGGCTGACCTTCTCCCGCTGCACCGCTGGGAAAATCTCTCGGCTCTGTGGCGCACCTCCTCGACGCTTGCCCCCTATTCGCTGCGCAACGTGATGGACTACCTGGCCGCCTATGATGCCGACCCATTCCACTGCGGGGAGCTGCGCCTCATGGTGGAGCGCAAGGAGGACGAGGAGCCGCTCGGCTTCGTGGAGCTTTACGAGGTGGAGGTGCTGCACCGCCGTGCCAACGTCGGCATCCTCATCGACCCGCGCCACCAGCGCCGCCATGCCGCCCTGCGTGCCTTGGCACTGCTTGAGGACTATTGCGCGCGGCGACTGATGCTCCGCCAGCTGCTGGCCTACGTGCCCGCCGACAATAAGCCCTCCCTGGCTCTGTTCGAGCGTGCAGGCTACCGACGGGTGGCCACACTGCCCGAATGGCTCGCCGCCGACGACGCCTGGCTCGACACCCTCGTCTGGCAGAAATTCTTACATGACCAAAACTCACAACCATAGACGCTATGAGAGTTATGAAATTCGGAGGCACCTCGGTAGGCACCGTGGAGAGCCTCCGCAACGTGAAGAAGATTGTTGAAAGCACCACCGGAGAGGTAGTGGTAGTGGTCTCCGCCCTCGGCGGGGTGACCGACATGCTTATCCGGGGAGCCGGAGAGGCGCTCACCTCCCGCCTGCCCGAAAGCCTCGCCACCCTCTCGCTCATTGAGCAGCGCCACCGCGACGTGGTCTTCTCTGACCTCGTGCCCTCCTCACGGCAGGCCGCACTTTGGGAGGAGATTGACCGGCACCTCACCCTTCTGCGCGACTACTACACCGGCATCTCGCTGCTTCAGGACCTCTCGGAGCGCACGCTCTGTAAAGTGGTGAGCCTCGGCGAGCGGATGAGCTGCCGCATCGTGACGGCAATTATCTCCGGCGCGCAACTCTTCTACTCCCCCGACTTCATCAAGACCGAGAGCCGACAGGGGAAGAACATTGCCGACGCTCCCCTCACCTCCCGCCTCATAGCCGAAACATTCGCCGAGATGCCATGCCGCGTGGCTGTGGCTCCCGGCTTCATCTCCACTGACCGCGACACGGGCGACATCACCAACCTCGGACGCGGAGGATCCGACTTCACCGCCGCCCTCATTGCTGCCGCGCTCGGCGCCGAGGTGCTCGACATATGGACTGACGTGGACGGCTTCATGACCGCCGACCCGCGCATCATTTCCGAGGCAATAGTCATTCCCCACCTCTCCTTCCTCGAAAGCATGGATCTGTGCAACTTCGGAGCAAAGGTGATTTACCCACCGACGATTTATCCGGTGTTCCACAAGAACATCCCGATCCGCATCCTCAACACCTTCAACCCCACGGCACCGGGCACCCTCATCACCGACGAGCACCGCTCGGCCACCACTCATCTCTTCCGCGGCGTGACCTCCATAGCCGAGACCTCACTGCTCCGTCTGACTCCCGCACCCGGCACTGACCCGTCCACGCTGCACACCCGTGTGCTCAACGTCCTCTCGAAGCAGGGTGTTGAGGTGCTGCTCTCCACCTTGGAAGAGGCCGAGGGTCTGCAGATAGCCGTGCGCAGCGCCGAAGCCCTGCGTGCCGGACAGGCTCTGCGCGATGACTTCGCCGGGGATGTCAGCGACGGCACTGCCCCGGTCATCACAACCTGCGGCGATGTGTCTGCAATCTCAGCCGTCGGAGAGAACATCAAGCTCCATCCCGACATGGCCACCCGCCTGCTCGCCTGCCTGAACAGGGCACAGATTCCCCTGCTCACATCAACCACCGGCGCCTCCGGCTTCGTCTACACCCTCATCGTTCCCCGCGACCTGCACCACGCCGCCCTGCGAGCCATCCACTCGCTTATATGACATGAAAAAATACCGTTACCTGCCACTGCTCCTGCTCGCCCCTCTTCCGGCTCTCGCGCAGGAGCCTGCCGACACCATATATAATGAGCTGGAAGAAATAGTAATCACTCAGGAGCGGGGCACACGCAAGAGCCGAGGAGCCACCAACACGGAGGTAATCACCTCCACCGAGCTGCTGCGCGCCGCCTGCTGCAACCTCGGCGAGAGCTTCACCACCAACCCCTCGGTGGATGTCAACTACACGGACGCCGCCACCGGCGCCCGTCAGATTCGCCTGCTCGGCCTCTCAGGCTCCTACGTGCAGATGCTCTCTGAGAACATCCCAGCCATGCGTGGCGCCGCCTCCCCCTTCTCCTTGGGCTATGTGCCGGGGCCTTGGATGCAATCGATTCAGGTCTCCAAGGGGGCTTCATCGGTCAAGAACGGATTCGAGTCAGTCACCGGCCAAATCAACCTTGAGCTGAAGAAACCGCAGGCTGACCCCTCGCTGCTCCTGAACATGTATTACGACATGATGAACAAGCTGGAGCTGAACGCCGTCGGCAACATGCAGCTCGGCCGCGGATGGAGCGGAGCGCTACTCACCCACTTCGAGAACGGATTCTCCTCGCATGACGGCAATGACGACGGCTTCTCCGACTCGCCGCGCGTCAGGCAAATATCGCTGATGCCCCGTGTGGCCTACTTCAGCCCCACCTATATCTTTCAAGCCGGAGCCAAGTTTCTCGACGAGCGCCGCCTCTCGGGGCAGGACGAGCACCATGCCCCGGTCGGTGAGGTCGCCATGCCCCTCTATAAGATACATATCGACACACGCCGTTGGGAGGCATTCGCGAAGAATGCTTTCATCTTCGACCCCGAAAACGGTGGCAACATAGCCCTCATCCTCTCAGGCTCCATCCATGACATGACAGGCTCCTACGGCCTGCGAATCTCCGACATTCTCCAGCAGGAAGCCTACGCCTCGCTCCTCTTCGAGCGCTCCTGGGGAGAGCTGCATTCGTTGAGCGCCGGTGCCTCACTGAGCTATGACCGATATGTGTATGACTACCGGTTCACCCCCGAGGCTTCGCTCCCTCTCACCCGCCTCAAAGAGCATGAGGCCACTCCGGGCATCTACGCGCAATACACCTTCAACCTCGACGACCGCATTGTGGCCATGGCCGGACTACGCTACGACCATTCCTCGCTCTACGGCTCCATGCTGACCCCGCGCCTCCACCTGCGCTATAATCCCTCATCCTCCCTGACATTCCATGCCTCGGCCGGACGCGGCTTCCGCTCCCCGCATCCGCTGGCTGAATACTCCTACATGCTCGCCTCCTCACGTCGCCTCGACATCGCCCCTGACCTGCGCAAGGAGGATGCCTGGAACTTCGGAGCGGGCGGCTCATGGAGCCTATATCCCGCCGGCAAGAAGCTCACCCTCTCGGCTGAGTATTACTACACGCGCTTCTCCAATCAGCTGATGCTCAACCTCGACCGCGACCCTCACGCCGCCCTCATCTATTCCTCCTCGCTCCCCTCTTTCTCCCACGCCCTCCAGCTCGAGGTGAACTATTCGCCGCTGCGCGACCTGAAGCTGACTGCCGCTTGGCGTTTCACCGATGTGCAGGCTCACTACACCTCTGCCGGACTCTCGATGAAGCCGCTGACCTCACGCCACAAGGGGCTGCTCACCGCAGGCTGGTATCCGCAGATGGGGCTGTGGGCACTCGACGCCTCGCTGGCCATCAACGGCGGCGGACGTATGCCGACACCTTACACCACCTCTGACGGCCTCCCCTCCTGGAACGCTACCTATAAGGCCTTCCTCACCCTCAGCGCTCAGGTGACCCGCAACTTCCGCCACTGGTCAATCTACGTTGGCGGCGAAAACCTCACCGGCTACCGTCAGCCCAACCCCATCATCGGTGCCGCTGACCCTTGGGGAAGCAATTTCGACGCCACGATGATCTACGGACCACTGCAAGGGGCAATGGTTTACGTAGGATTCCGTTATAACATTACAAAGTATCTTTAACTCACAATAACAACTATGAAAAAACTGACTGCCCTGTTGCTGCTGATGGTGGCCTGCATAGGCTCCCTCGCAGCCAAAAACGACAAGCTGACCACCGTTCAATTCACTCTGCAACCCCCGATGCACTGCCAGAACTGTGTGGATAAAATCAATGGCAACCTCCGCTTCGAGAAGGGGGTAAAGGCCATCGACCCGAGCCTCAAGGAGCAGGTGGTGACCATCAGCTATGACCCTGCCAAGACCGACCCCACAAAGCTCACGGCAGCCTTCAAGAAGATAGGCTACACCGCCACCGAGGTCAAAGCCCCGCTCACCGACGGCCCCTGCCCCGAGCAACAGGATGCCACCTGCCGCCGCTCTTCCTCCGCAGAACTCCCCGCTGAGAAGTAAGCCCCACGCGCGGCGTCCCAACCTTGAGTTCCTATCATCGCTTATACCCCCGGGTCGGCGCCGCAAGGCGTTAACCCGGGGGTAATAATTGAAATGTCACTCCGCGACGTAGCAGGTACCGTCGATTGTCACCATATCATAAGGCCCTGTATATACAATAGTCCCCGACCTGCGGAGCCGGTCGGGGACTATTGTCCTGATTGTTCCGAGGGTGGGACGGTTAGCGCGCCAGGGACATGTTCATTGAGATGCCGAAGTTGGTGTTGGTGGTCGGATAGGAGCTGTTGCTCACCAGCGGAGTGTTCACCTGATGGTCGAAGAAGGCACCGAGGGTGATGCGGCGGGAGAGTTGATACTGCGCCGTGAAGTTGACCGAGAGGGTCTGTGTGCCGTTCTGCGCCTGAGTGAAGGCGGTCTCTATCTTGCGGATAAGGCTCTGATTGTTGGCGAAGGAGAAGTCGAGGTTCAGGCTCAGGTCATTGCTGACGTTACCCTGCTTGCCCCCAATCTTGAGAATCTTATTGAAGTTGGCAATCTTGTAGCCCGCGCCGATGGTTATCTGCTTGCTTGTGGCCTCCACAATCTGTCCGGCAGAGGCGTTGAGCGAGAGAGTGCGCGAATCGCGGTATTCGGCGTTGAAGGTGAGGTTGTTCTGCATCGTGGCGTTCAGGCCGATGAGCGGTGCGAACTTCTCGGTGATGGCCACCGACGAGATGTTGAACGGACTTGATGGAATCGGGTTGCCGGTCTGCTCGTTGAGGGTGAAACCGAGGTCGCCATCCACCCCTATCCAGTTGAGGAAGGAGGTGTAAGAGCCAACGGTGTATGTGCACTGATAGGCATGAGTAAGCGTGAAGCTCTTGAAGAGTTTTTTGAACCAGGGCATCTGCATGAGGCCGTCGTAAGTCACTCGCCAGTTAGGCATCACTTCGGCCAGCGAGGGGAATGCAGTGAGGGCTATGCTTGCCGCGCTCTTGCCGCTGTAAGCCGCCAGGAAGGCGGGGATGAGCACGTCGGAGCTTGTGGTGGAGACGGTGCCAATCTGCGGGTCATAGTCAGTGCCGGCGTAGGGTGATCCGTTCAGGAAGCCTGTAGAGGGATACTGACGTCCGGCATACGCTGCCTCGTAGCGTGCAGCCACGATGGGGATGTTGTTAAGGAAGTCAGTGAATGCCTGCGAGGCATAGCCGTCAGTGGCGCTGCACCCGCGCAGGGCGGTGGCTATGGCCACATGGGTCTTCGTGAAGGAGCCGGTGCGGGCTGTCGGCATGTCGGCATACATGAACTGCACCTGTTGCGTGCGGTTGTCGGTGCGGTTGTTGGTGAGCGTTATCTTCAGGCCGCGAATCGGTTCGAGGGTCAGCTCGAAGTTGAATTCGGTGGTGTTGTTCCAGATGGCCGGCGAGGTCTGCGATCCGTCGGCCAGCAGCCAGCCGCGGTCGAGCGCTTTCTGCACGTAGCCCTCGTCGATGAAGCCGAAAGCGAAGTCAAGGCCGGGAGCCATCGGACCGTAATTGCGGCTCTGTCCGAGCAGGTCACCCACCTCGGGGCGGAAGAGGGGGAGGTTCATGCTGTGGGTGTTGCGCCACTTGAAGGAGAAGGTGCGGGGCATCATCAGGAAGCGCACGGTGTAGTCAGCCACGTTGCGCCAGGCGGGAAGCTCGTTGCCCTTCTTCTGCTCGGTGACGGTTATCTTGACCTCACGGGGTCCACGGTCGAGAATCTCGATGGTGTTCTCGTCCACGACGCGGGTATTGAGCTTGACGACGCGTCCGCCGATGGTGGCCGTCAGGCGCACCTTCTTGTTCTTCAGGTTGTGCACGACACGGGTCGTGGTATCAGCCTCAAGCGTGATGGCTCGCTCGAACTTCTTCGGTTTCTCTTTCTTATCTTTCCCCTTGGCGTTCTTGGCATTGGAGGCACGCGCCGATGAGGATGTGGAGAAGCGCTTGTTGACGGCTTTCAGATAAGGCACCTTGCCGAAGAGGGTCTCGAAGTTGAGGCGTGCGTCGACGTTCCAGGTGGCCTGGTTCTGAATTGTGTTGCCGAGGTAGACATCCTCCACGGTGGCGCCACGGTCCCAGCGGTAGGTAGCGTTATAGGAGGCGTTGGCCGTCAGATAGTCGAGGGCGGGAATCTTGCTGAAGGGGGCGCGATAGGTGGCCGTGAAGGTCTGATTGTAGTTCCAGGGGGTGCCGAGTCCCTTGATGGAGCTCCACACCGTGTCGCGCCATTCCTTGTATTTGTCGGGGAAGAGCTTGCGGTTTACGGCGCCCACGGTCTCTTCGATGCGGGCAGTGGTATTGGAGGCGAAGGTCACCGAGAGAGTCTTGGTGAAGTTCCAGGTGAGGTTCAGCTGGCGGTCCCATAGGAAGTTCTTGCTGACCTGCACGGGGAGCTGGAAGTAGACATCGGTGGCCGAGCGGGTCTGCTGCTCGTAGTAGTAGCGGGAGATGTTGGTGTAGAAGGTAAGGGAGTTGAACAGCCAGTTGAATTCCCATTCCTTAAGGAACTTCAGCGCCTTGCTCTTGCTCTTAATCCAGCCGAAGGGTTTCAGCCCTTTGACGAAGGGGGTGTAGCTGTACTGGAAGGAGCCTTTGTAGTCATTCGTGTGCTCATACTCCGTGGTGGGGTCCATGTTGCTCTGCTTGTTGAAGGAGAAGGAGGCTGTGAAGTTGGCCGGGTCCCAAGGCATCGGGTTCTTGCTCTGCACGTTGAATTTCAGTCCGGAGATGGAGAAGCTCTCCACGGTCTTTGTGGTCACGGCGTAGCTGCTGATGGAGTCGCGCTCCTGCTTGTTGGCGGCCGCGTCGAGGGCATCCTTGAGCAGGATGTCCTGGTCAAGGGGGTTGTATTTGGGAGTGGTTTTCTCCTTGGAGTAGGAGTAATAGACGGGTGCGTTGAGCTTGGCGCCCGCAGGGAAGAAGCGTCCGAGGTCGGTCTGCACTGCTACGTTGAACTGCTGATAGTCGTCGAGACGACGGGCGGCCAGCCCTTGGTCGACGCCGCCGAAGCCGGCAGTCTCCACATGGCCTCCGAAGTTCACCTGCACCACATCGCTCATGGCGAGGTTCACATTGGCCTTGGCAGCCCAGCCTCCGCTTTCGTCGAAGTCGGTCACCTTCAGCTCGTTCACCCAGACGGTGCCCCCCTTGGTCAGGCTGCTCTTGTTGCGCACGCCGATGAGCATCACTCTCACATCAGAGAGCGAGGGATTACCAAGCACAGAGACGGTGTTGGCGGCATTCTCCGGGTCATGGTCGGTGTAGAGCAGGTTGTAGCCCACCCCCTCGGTGCCTGCCGAGCGCTCATGATTGCGGGCGGTCTTCAGGGTAGTGAAGATGGAGAGGGGGATGTCGAGGCGGTTGCTCTCGGGCCAGACGATGCGGCGGTCAGCCGAGGAGAGGTTGTTGTACTTGCCGGGAGGGGTTATCGAGAGGGGAATCTCATACTCATAGTAGTTGCTCTTCACGTCGGAGCCGAGGCGCACGAAGATGGCGAGGTCGCCGTCGCGCAGGTCGGTGGGGTTATCCACGAGGGCTTCGGCGTGCACCCACATCTGCAGGCGCTTGTAGATGCGCAGGTCGAGCTGCGTGTTCTTGTAGGCACCACGGGCATCGCCGGCCTGAAGTCCGGTCACCTTGAGGCTCATGGACTGCTCGTTGAGCTGTGTGGCCTGAGCCTGACCGGGGTCTTGGATGCGGGTCACGCCCGGGGGAAGGATGTAGTTCACCGGCTCGCGCGAGGAGTTCTCTTCGATGTTGACCACCGACATGTCAAGCTCACCCTCAGCCGGAGCGTCGTTGCGGCTGTTGAGGTTGAACTCGTAGTTGCGCCATTCGCCGCGCACCAGCTCGAGGGTGGCGAAGCGCAGGTGGGTCACGGCCTTGAAGCCGGTCATGAACATGCGGGCGAAGCGCACGGTGCTCCAATCGGAGATGCCGCCGACTACCTTGTCGGGCTGGCGCAAGGGTATCTTGAACTGATACCACACCACATCCTGATATTCGCCGTTGCGGCAGAGCACGCGGGTCTCTATCTTGTCGGCCACGTAGTTGCGACCCACCACGAGGTCTTCGGGGCGGATGGAGACTTTATACTGGAAGTAGCGCTCATATTCGTTGAGCGTGTTGTCCTGATTGACATCCTCCACATCGGGCACGGTGCGGGCGCTCTGATAGTAGGGGTTGTCGCTCTGGTCGGGAGAGAGGGAGTTGCCCTCTACCCCATTGTAATGCTTGTAGCGCTCAAGGATGGTGGAGCGCTGCTCGTCATACCAGGGGGAGCGGTAGAAGTGGTAGTTGTCCTGAGCCGGGTCAGAGAATATGCTGAAGGGGTTATCCTGCATCTCGGCCACGGTGGAGGCTGAGAGGCGCTGACGCATGGCGTCGAGGAAATTCGAGTAGGTGGGGAAGGTAAACTCGTCGTCGTTGGGAAGGCCGTCGAGACCCACGTCCTGCATCGGGCGGGCATTCTCGGCATTCTCGAAGGCGTAGGTCAGGGAGTTCTGAGTGGAGACGCGTCCCCAGTTGGTTTCGGCTATGAATTGGTTGGAGCCGTCGATGGGCAGACCGTTCTCATAGCTCTTCATGCCATCCTTGAGGACATCCTCGGAGATTTCGCCGAAGTTGAAATAGAGGTCGCCACCCTCGGTGTTGTGGAGCTCGGGATCGAGGAAGGGGTCCATCATCCAGAACTGCACATACTCCACGTTGGAGGTCTCGAAGTTGGTGTTGTCAATCTTGCGCATGATGCCGCCCCAGCGCTTCTCGGGGTTGAGCAGAGCGCCGGTTTCGTCCACTCCGGTAGCATCGAGGTTGTAGGGGCCACGCTCGGTGGGATAGAAGGAGAGGTTGAGGGTCTGAATGGTCGAAGACTCGGCGTAGGTCTGGTCGCGGTAAGGGAACAGCTCGCGCATCTGCACCTCACGCACGTAGGGATTCGAGAGCTGGTCGAGGTCATTCTTCAGGTAGCCGGGAATGCTTGATGAGTTCTTCTGGGTGAACATGCGGTCGATGTAGTACCAGGAGAGCAGGGCGCGGTTCTTGCCGTAGTCGGGATTGTTGCTCAGCGCCGCCTCGGGGAAGAGTGCGTCGGAGGAGGTATCGTAGGGGGTGGAGGCAAGGAACCATGAATAGGGGGAGCGCATGTCGACACCGGTCTGCGAGGACTCGAAGTCGTCGATGTAGGAGGATCCGGAGGCTGAGCCGCTCTTCTGCTGATGGGGCACGAGCTGCGCGAACTCGGCGGTAACGGCCAGCGAGGAGGGGGCGGTGGCGTTGACTGTCGGTATCTTGTTGAGCAGGTTGGTGAGCCACATGAACTGCTTGTTGTACATGAGGTTCAAGCCCCACATCGTGTTGTTGATGACCTCGTCGCCTATGTTCACTTTCTCCGTAAGGCTCTTCTCGGAGAAGTGGAGCAGCGTGGCGCCCAGGGTGAAGTCCTTGCTGAACTTATACTGCGCGTCGAGGCCGAGCAGCGTCTTGCGCTGCATGGAGAAGAGGCTTTGGTTCTCGAGAGTCACGGAGACGTTCGTGCCGGAGTCGATGATGCTTTGGTTGGTGATGGTAACTATACCCATGGTGTAGTCCACGGTGTAGTCGGCATTCTCGGTCAGGGTCACACCGCCGGCAGTCACAACCACTGAGCCTCGGGGCACATTCATTGCGTTCAGGCGGATGGTAGCTCCGCTGCTGGCCTGATACTCACCCTCGAGCTTGAATTTGTTCTTGTCGGCAAACTGCCGGGCTACGGTCAGGGTGGAGTCATACAGCTCCTTATATACATAGGGGCGGGCAAGCTCCGGGTTCCCTATCTTCTTTTCGAGGTTGGAGCCGAAGGGCTCGGCCACGGGGAAGATTATCTTGCCCTGCGAGGACTGCACGGTGTAGCCCTCGATGAAGTCGAAGAAGCCATCGGAGTTGGACTCCTGATTGGAGTCGAGACGGTCGAGGTTCATCACCTGAAGCAGGGGCTTGTTGGCGATGGGGCCTACGGGAAGGTAGACAATCTCGGTGCCGGTAGTGTCGGAGAGGTATTTGATGTTGAGCTTGAAGTTCTTCTGCTGCACCTGATAGGCTCCCAGCGAATATACGTTCTTCATCATCAGCTTCCACATCGGCAGTTGCGGCGAGACGGTTGTGCCGCGCAGCATCTTCAGGTAGAGGCACTGGTCAGTCGTGGTCACGTCGCCGCTGAACTCACCCACCTGGAATACCTGGCCGTTGTAGGTGTACTCAAAGGCTACGGCCAGCACCTCGTCGCTGGTCAGGGCGCTCTTCAGGGAGATGTAGCCGAGGGTGGAGTTGAGGGTATATTCGCTGCTCGTCAACAGGCGGGCGCTCTCCACCTTCTCATAGTCCTTGCCGCCGGAGATGCCGAATGCGTTCAGCGGCTCCAGAGCCTGAGTGACGGAGTTGATGTTGCGCGCTCCCGGATATTCGGTCTTGATTACGGAAAGCAGGTTGTTGCTCTGGTTCGAGGGGTTCTGCTGCCCCATGTTCGGAATCCAGTAGTCGTTGGCCAAGTTGTGGTTTTCGCCAAGGTCCATGAAGCCCACGAAGTTGCGGCTCTCGTCATACCGTCCGCTCTTGTTGGTGACCCACACCTCTATACGCGTGATGTTGACCCCGCTGCTCACGTAAGGAAGCTTGGCTGCGAAGTCATCATAATTCTCATAGAAGAACTGCGAGAGGAAGAAGTGGCGGTTGGCGTCGTAGTCGTCGGCATTCAGGGTGAAGGGGGTGGTCTGTACACCGCCGGTGGCATTCACCGTCTGGCTCTCGGAGTTCTGCTGCGACACGAGGCCGGTCAGCGTCAGCTTGCCGAACTGCAGCTTGGTCTTCACGCCGAACAGCGCCGTGCTGCCTCGAATCAGCGAGGAGCCTGTGGTCATGCTCACATTGCCCGCCTCGATGGACTTGATGATTTCATCCTCCTTGCCCTCATAGGCCAGCTTCAGGTTCTTCGAGTCGAAGTCGAAGGTGGCGTCGGTATTGTAAGTCATGTTGAACTTCATCTTGTCGCCGACCGAGGCCTGAATCGTAGCCTGAATCTTATTGTCGAAGTCGAAGTAAGTCTTGCGGCGGGAGTTGACCGAGAGAGCCGGGTTGTCGGTCTTATTGGTCTTAATGCCCATCTTCAGCTGTATGGAGCCTTGTGTCGTCAGGCGCACACCGCCGGGACCGAAGACTTTCTCCAGCGGTCCGAGGGCGAAGTTCATGTCGAGGATATTGAAGGGCTGCTTCTCCCCATCCTGCACAGCCTGCGCATTGCGCTCGCGGTAGTAGTCCATCATGTCCTGACGCACCACCATGTTGTGATAGTCGGCAGCCGACATCTGAAAGGGGGTCACGAGGTCATACTCCCCCACCTTCGTGTGGATGACATACATGCCTGTGGCCGGGTCGTAGACGGCTTCGGTTTTGATGTTGGAGGGGTTGCGCAGGTCTGCCACATATTCCTTGCCGAGATAGTCGGCATATTCGCTCGGCAGAGTTGTCTGCACCGGTGAGGGCATCAGTATGCTGTCAGGTATATGCGTGCCCGGCAGATACTGCACCGGGGGATTGCTCGGAGGGGGTGTGATGGTGGCCGTGGCATTATATTGCGGCTCAGCCAACACCACAGTAAGGAGCGACGCAATCAGCATCGCCCCGAGGCAGAGCAGTATGTTATTTCTTTTGGGTAATCCGGTCATTAGTCAGCAAAGTGCCCGGATGGCCTGTCAGGAAAGCTGCGCCGGTCTGACTCACAGCAGCTTCAGCGCCTGTCTGACGGCATCCTCGACGCTCAGTGACGGCGAGGCCGCAAACAGCTTTTTGAGCGCTTTCTCGCTTTGCGGCTTTGCGAAGCCGAGCATGAGCAGCGCTTGCAGGCTCTCCTCGTAGGATTGCGAGGTGGAAGGCACTTGTGTAAATAACGCATCCCCTCCCGCTTTTATTTTATCCTTGAGGTCCACAATTATGCGCTGCGCAGTGCGTGCCCCTATTCCCTTGACGGCCTTGAGCATGGATTCCTGCCCGGTGGCTATGACGTTCTCTATGTCCTGCACGCTTAAGCTGCTCATTATCAGCCTCGCGGTGCCGGGGCCCACGCCGCTCACTCCTATCAGCAGGCGGAACATCTCCCTCCCCCGCCGAGAAGGGAAGCCATAGAGCTGATGCTTGTCCTCCCCTATCACCTCATGAATGTAGAGCTTTGCCTCAGGCTTTCCTTGCAGTCCGGCATAGTCTATGAGGTTGATATTGACTTCATAACCCACTCCGCTGCAGTCAATCACGGCTGCCGTGGGGCTTACTTCGGCCAGCGGGCCACGCAGATATTCTATCATTTCTTCTTGCTTTCTTCAGGGAAACGGTTCGGAAAATTCCAGTGCTGACGGGGGTGCTTCATTGCCCACACGACCATGCCGATGCCTATCAGCACGAAGGGGATGGAGAGCCACTGACCCATATTGAGCGCCATGTCCTGCTCCCAGCTCTCCTGCGGGTTCTTGATGTATTCGATGAGGAAGCGGGTGCCGAATGTCCAAATGAAGAAGACTCCGGTCAGCAACCAGGGGCGCTCCTCGCAATTGCGCTTCCAGTACATCCACATCAGCAGGCCGAAGAGGGCGAAGTAGCATAGCGCTTCGTAGATCTGAGTGGGATGTGCCGGCATGGTCTCGCCGTTACGCAGGAAGATGAAGCCCCAGGGCAACGTGGTATAGTCACCGTAAATCTCTGAGTTCATGAGATTTCCAAGGCGCACGAGGCCACCCACGAGCGCTATCGGCACCACAATCTTGTCAATAGTCCATGAGGGGCTTTTCTTGACGCTCCAGGAGAAGATACAGAGGCCGAGGAAGATGCCGATGGTGGCTCCATGGCTGGCAAGACCACCCTCCCACACCTTCAGGATGTCGCCGAGGTGTTGCGAGTAATAGTCCCATTCGTAGAAGAGCACATGACCGAGTCGCGCACCGACAACCGTGCTCACCACAAGCACGAGCAGCAGTGTGCCCAACCAGCTTTCAGGGGCACCTTCGTGGCGGAACATGCGAGCCACTATGTAGTAGCCACACATGAAGCCGATGGCAAACATCAGGCCATACCAGCGCACGCTCAGCGGGCCGAGAGTAAACATTACAGGGTCAGCGTTCCAGAGAATCGAACTTAGCATAAGAGGAATAGTGTTATGGGTGGTCAAAAAAAGTAAATGGCACGAAAGGCCACGTCACTCGGGGCGCAGCCTTTCATGTCTTGAATCGCGGTTACTTGCCTGCGAGGGCAGCAGTGTCGCGGGCAATCATCAGCTCCTCGTCGGTGGGGATTACCACCACGCGAATCTTGGAACCGGGCTTGGTCAGCTCAACCTCCTTGCCGCGGCAGTTGTTGGCCTCATCGTCGAAGTCGATGCCGAGGAAGGCAAGCTGCTTGCAGACACGTTCGCGGGTCACGAGCTGATTCTCACCCACACCGCCGGTGAAGACGAGCACGTCGAGACCGCCGAGAGCAGCAGTGTAAGCACCAATATATTTGATGATGCGGTATTCATACATGTCAAGAGCCAGCTTGGCACGCTCGTTGCCGGCAGCGATGGCATCCTCGATGTCGCGCATGTCGCTCGACAGCTCGGTCACACCCATCACGCCGCTCTGCTTGTTGACGAGCTTGAGCAACCCCTTGTCGTCGAGGTGCATCTGCTCGGCCAGATAAACCAAAGCTCCGGGGTCAACATCGCCTGAGCGGGTGCCCATCATCAGACCTTCGGTGGGGGTCAGACCCATGGAGGTGTCAACAGACACTCCATCCTTGATGGCTGTGATGGAACCGCCATTGCCGATGTGGGCAGTGATGATGCGCTGCTTCTCGTAAGGAAGGCCGAGGAATTCGCAGGCACGACGAGACACGTAGCGATGAGAGGTGCCATGGAAGCCATAGCGGCGCACTCCATACTTCTCGTAAGCCTCCCAGGGCAGGGCATACATGTAAGCCTTGGCAGGCATCGTCTGATGGAAAGCAGTGTCGAATACACCCACCTGAGTCACCTCGGGGAGCAGTTCGCTCACAGCCTCGATGCCGGTCATGTTAGCGGGGTTGTGCAGCGGAGCCACCGTGTAGCACTCCTTGATTTTTTCGATAACCTCGGGAGTGATTACTACGCTCTTGTTGAATTTCTCCATGCCATGCACCACGCGATGGCCTACGGCGCCAATCTCGTCGTAGCTCTTGATGACACCCTTCTCGGGGTCAGTCAGGAGGTTGAGGATGTTGCCAACGGCACTTTTGTGGTCAGGCATCGGGGTCACGATGGTTTCCTTGGAGCCGTCGGGACGCTTGTATTTCAGGAAGGAGTCGGGCAAACCGATTTTCTCCACGCCACCCTCGGCGAGCACCTGTTCGCTCTCGGAGTCGATGAGCTTATATTTCACGGAAGAGCTTCCGCAGTTGAGCACGAGTATCTTCATGTCTATCTTTTGCAATAGGTTGTTAGGGTTAGAGTCCTTTCTCGCCGATGGCCTGGTTGCAGGTCACGAGAATGGTGTTATATACATCTTCGTCGAGACAGCCGCGGCTCAGGTCGTTCACGGGAGCGGCCAAGCCCTGAAGGATGGGTCCTACGGCGCCGGCACCGGCCAGACGCTGCACGAGCTTATAGGCGATGTTGCCCACCTCCAGCGAGGGGAAGACGAGCGTGTTGGCATGTCCGGCCACGGGGGAGTCGGGAGCCTTGCTGGCGCCTACACCCGGGACGATGGCAGCGTCGCTCTGCAGCTCGCCGTCAATCTTGATTTCGGGAGCAAGCTCATGCACCATCTCAGTGGCGCGGATAACCTTGTCCACACGCTCATGGCTGGCGCTGCCCTTGGTGGAGAAGCTGAGCATGGCCACAACGGGGTCGATGCCGGCAATGTTCTTGGCGGTGGCAGCAGTGGAGATGGCTATCTGGGCGAGTTCCTCGGCGGTGGGGTCAGGCACTACGGCACAGTCGGCGAAGACGAGCATGTGGTCCACACCGTAAGGGAGATGCTCGGGGAGCAGCATGATGAAGGCGCCGCTCACTACTGAGATTCCGGGCTTGGTCTTCAGCACCTGGAAGGCTGCGCGCAGCACATTGCCTGTGGTTGAGAGAGCACCGGCCACCTGACAGTCGGCATCGCCGTTCTTAATCATGAGGCAACCCAGGTAGAGGGGATTCTTCACGGTGTAACGCGCATCCTCGAGGGTCACACCCTTCTTCTTGCGCAGTTCGTAGAAAAGATTGGCGTAAGGCTCGGTGAATGCTTTGTCATCGGGGTCAACGATGGTGGCCTTCTCAATATTCTTCAGGCCATTCTCGGCAGCTGCTGCCAGCACTTCCTCTCTCTTGCCGATGAGGATTACCTTGGCAAGCTCCTGCTCAATCACCTTGTCGGCGGCGCGCAGTGTGCGCGGTTCGGTACCTTCGGGGAGCACCAGTCGCTGCGGATGCTCCTTGGCCTTGGCGGCCAATCGTTCAAACAGTGTCATTTTTATATGGTATTATAGGTTCGATAAACCAAGTTATATACTTCCCGCAAAGTTACAAATTTTCGCCCAATAGCCCGCAGCCTCAGCCTTAAAAAATTCCCCTGCGTGAAAATTCCCCGAACAAATTCCCTCTATGTGGGCAAATATCACTAATTTTGAGGTCTCAATTTTGCATCGTGATTATATTCAAACGTCTACATATCTTCCTGCTGCGCACCTTCCTGCCGCTCTTCGTCATGACCTTCTTCATCGTGCTTTTCATTGTGCTGATGCAGTTTCTGTGGCGATACATCGACGACCTCGTGGGCAAAGGGCTTGAAATCAAAATCATTGCCGAACTCTTCTTCTACGCCGCCGTCAGCATGGTGCCCACAGCCCTGCCGCTGGCCATTCTGCTGGCCTCGCTGATGACTTTCGGCAACCTTGGCGAGAAGTTTGAGCTGACAGCCATGAAGGCTGCCGGAGTGAGCCTGCTGCGCACAATGTCACCCCTGATTATATTCATCTCAATGGTGGCCGTCGGTGCCTTCTTCTTCCAGAACGATGTGCTCCCGAAGGCACAGGTGAAGATGTGGACTCTCCTATTCTCCGTCAAGCAGAAAAGCCCGGAGCTGGAGATTCCCGAAGGGGTGTTCTATGACCGCATACCCGGCTTCAACCTCTATGTCAAGGAGAAGAACCACGACACGGGCATCCTGCGCGAGGTGATGATTTACGACATCTCCAAGGGCTACGACAAGGGCACCATCCTGCTGGCCGACTCCGCTCGTCTGGCCTTTGCCAAGGCGGGAGACTACCTCTATCTGCATCTCTGGCAAGGGGAGCAGTTCGACAATCTCTCTGACCAGAGCACACCGGGACAGAACATCCCCTTCCGCCGCGAGACATTTGACGATAAACAGATTTTCATCCCCTTCAACAATAACTTCAACCGCCTTGACGAGCAGGGAATGCGCAATCAGTATGTAGGCAAAAACATAACGCAGCTTCGCCACACCATCGACTCGGTTCAGCATCGCGTAGACTCCGTAGGCAAAGTCAACTCCGCCTATCTGCGCTCGCGCGACTACGGCGGTGTGCGCACCCGCCTCGACAAGAAAGGGCGCAATCCGCTCCCCTATCAGGCCGTGAAGATGCCTGCCCGTGTGCCCGACATTGATTCGCTGCTGGCTGCCGCCCCCGCCTCCAAACAGGAGATGATTCTGAGTCAGGCAGCCCGCAAGGCTGAGATGAACCGTGCCGACGTGCAGTTCAAGATTGAGGCCATGAAGGATGACATGAGCACTATACGCCGCCACGAGATTGAGCTGATGAAGAAGTTCACTCTCTCGGTGGCCTGCCTGCTGTTCTTCTTCATAGGTGCCCCGCTGGGTGCCATCATCCGAAAGGGTGGCCTGGGCACTCCGCTCGTAATCTCGGTGTTCATCTTCATTGTCTACTACATCATCGACAACTCGGGCTACAAGCTCGCACGCGACGGCAAATGGCCCGTGTGGGAGGGTATGTGGATCTCCACCTTCATCCTTGCCCCCACCGGCATCTACGTCACCTGGAAGGCTATGAACGACTCAGCCGTCTTCAACCCCGATGCCTGGCTCGCACTGCTCAACCGCATCACCGGCCGTCAGCTGACCCGCTCCGTCACCTTCAAGGAGGTTATCATCAATGACATCGACCCGCTGAAGGCACGCCGGGATGTGGAGCAGCTGACAGCCTCCACAAGCGCCTTCACGGAGCGCTACAAGCGTCCGCAACTCTTCTTCACTTATTGGTGGAGGGGGATGGACGAGAGCCGCATCTCAGCCATTGGCGCGGAGCTTGACTCCCTGGCCGACTATCTGAGCGACAGCCGCGACAAGGCCGTGGTCAACAAGCTGCTCGACCTCCCTGTCATCTCATCGCAATGGATTTACCGTCCTGCGCGCGCCCGCTGGCAGAGCGTGGCAGCCATGGTGCTCTTCCCGCTCAGCCTGCCGCTGTGGCTCGTGGGCGTAATGCGTCAGCGCCGCCTGCTCGCTTCAATGAAGCAGGCCGGCGTCACCACCCGTCAGCTCCTCGAACTGCTACCCTGAGACACCCCGTCCCTCCTCGAAAGAGGGGGGATATCCGGTGGGAATTCATGCACATCCTCTTTTCATAACCTGCTGAAAGGTTGCGTGGTTATGTGTACCGATTCACATCGCCGCAATAATCGGCATGTATATCTGCTTATTTTTACCGTATTGTTTGGATTGGAAGATATAAATGCGTATCTTTGCAATCAAAATATCGACCTATGGAAATAATTCGCAGACAACAATACATCGACCATATCCTGTCAGTCATCAACAAGGACATGATGCTCGTTCTGATTGGACAGCGTCGCGTCGGCAAAAGTTATATCCTTCTTGACCTCAAAAGATGGATCGAAGAAAATGAGCCTGACTCCAATATTCTCTATCTTGACAAGGAGCATAAGATTGGAGATGAAATTATGAATGCTGACGGACTTTACCGTCTTGCAACTGAAAAACTCCCATCAGGAGGACACAACTATCTGCTGGTTGATGAGGTTCAGAACATCGAAAATTATCAAGATGCGCTCCGCAGCCTTTATGCTGAACATAGGTGCCAGATAGTTGTGACCGGTAGCAACGCATATATCTATTCTTCCGAACTCGGCACACGACTGGGCGGACGCTACATTGAAATTCCGATTTACAGTCTTTCATACGCTGAGTTTCTTGTATTTCATAATCTTCCGGACTCGGAAGAGAGTCTGCATTTCTATCTGCGTGTGGGAGGATTACCGGGTCTCAGGCATTTTGACATAACTGATGAACGGCAGGTCTCAGATTATATCCAAGGCGTCTACACCACAATTATGATGCGCGATGTTGTGGAACGAGCCAAAATCAGAAATGCCGCGTTTCTTACTAACCTTGCAAAGTTTGTGGCAGATACAACCGGAAAGCCGGTATCGCCTACAAATATAGCTAACACGCTGCGCAGTCAGGGAGAGAAGATAACTAAGGCCATCACTTCTGATTATTTGGTATATATGGCAAATGCTCTCGTTTTCAAACCGGTATTGCGTTATGATATTCATGGGAAACGTCTTTTTGAACAGAATTTCAAATATTATTTTACGGATCATGGAATCCGTAATTTTCTTTGTGGATTCAAAGTCAGGCAGTCTATCGAAAAAATCATGGAGACCGTCGTCTGGAATTATCTGCAAATGCAGGGATTTGAGATTACCATAGGCGAACTCCGCAATGGTGAGGTTGACTTTGTGGCAGAAAGGGGTGAGAAACGGATGTATTTTCAAGTGACATATCTTTTGGGGTCGCAGGAGACCATTGATCGGGAATTCGGGAATCTCAAAGCCATCAATGACCGGTATCCCAAATATGTAGTGTCTATGGATCCAATAGGAGGAGAAGTCGAGGATTATCCCGGCATCAATCACGTCCGACTGAGAGATTTCCTCAAGATGCAATTTTAGGTTTTGCTTAAGAGTGTGAAGTCATCTTGACTTTTTGAATTTGTTAATATGTTTAAGAAATA
>CANSAP010000020.1 GCA_947644715.1 uncultured Bacteroidales bacterium | reverse complement strand
TTCGCAAACCCCTGTGTATCAGCAAAATAATTTTATGCTCTAAAACATCTTTTTTTGAGCCAAGTTTGGCTACTACACATGAAATCACTCAAAATTAAATTAAAAAATCCGGGCATCGGGGTGTCGATGTCCGGATTTTTTAGTGTGATTTATTCCTTTTTGAGGTCTGTAAGGCCTTATTTGAGGTTTAATTTTTTCTGAGTTGCGGAGGGAATTGCAGCTTTATTGACGAGGATGTCGATGGTTTTGGCCAGGAAATATGGTTCTGACACGTAGAAATAACCGTCATAGAGCTGGTTTGTGTCCCAGGAGTTCTGGACTTTATAGTAGCGGTTACCCTCCTGGTCGGTGGCTGTGCCCACGATTACCATGCCATGGTCGTCGGTTGTTTCGCGGTTATCGAAACCAAGCTGGCGGCTTTCCTGGGTAACAACCTGCTCTTCGCAGGGGCCGGTGATAGTGTAGCGTTCAGCCTCGCGGTCCTTGTCGGAGAGCTTCACCCAGCGGGAGAGTTCAGTGCCTTCCATGTCGGCGGCATCCTTGCCCTTCGGGAGCAGAGCGTAGCCCTTGGTCCATTTGAAGCCGGGTTCGGAAACGTCGGCAGCCCAGACAACGGTGTAGCCCTTCTCCAGGGAGTTGTCAACGATAGCTTTCATCTCCTCCATGGGTACATTATAATATGAAGCCCAAAGCCAGTTGTCGGCTACTTCCACGGGGAAAGCCTCATAGAAGGGGTGATGAGTGAAGGAGGTGATGGGCACATAGTCGGCCATATCGAGCTTCATTGCGTCGGCAAAGGAGCGGGGGGTGTAAGTCTTACCCTCGAAAGTAAACGTTTCGGGGAGCTCGCCGAGGTAAGAGTCAAGGATACCGGTCAGGCCTGCTTTCCAAGCGGGGGAGAGTTTCTTGCGTTTGGGATCGGCGACAGCCTGCATGTAAGTGCCGAGCAGGTCAGCCATCTCATAGTGGTCATGCTTTGTCTCGCCATATTCGAGACCCTGATAAACGTTGGCAGGCACAGCGCCGTAGCGAGCCCACACGTAAGGAACATCCATGATAGAGCCACCCTGAGCGAAGTTGATGGTTCCACCCATGCGGGCATACTTATCAGCCTTGTCATTGTAGCAGTGGCGCACAGTGAACATCTGGGAGAGGTCTACCTCCTTGCCGGTCTTGCGCAGAATCTCGTTCTCGAAGAAAGAGGTTCCGGCGAAGCACCAGCAAGTGCCTGACTTGTTTTGGTCACGCACGGGTGAGTGGGGGATAACCTTCACATCGGTGAAAGTAAATCCGGTGGAATCGGGATTTTCGGGTTCGGCAGCGAAAGCGAACGCGGGAGCCGCGAGCATTGCGGCCAACAGAACTTTTTTCATTATGAATATTAGATTAACAGGTTATACATTGAAACGGAAGTGCATTATGTCGCCATCCTGCACTACATATTCCTTACCTTCGACGGCGAGCTTTCCGGCCTCCTTGACGGCCTGTTCGCCGCCGAGGGTCACGTAGTCGTCATACTTGATTACCTCGGCGCGGATGAAGCCTTTCTCGAAGTCGGTGTGAATAATGCCCGCACACTGCGGAGCCTTCGAGCCGCGCATGAAGGTCCAGGCGCGCACTTCGTCGGGGCCGGCAGTGAAATATGTCTGAAGGTCGAGCAGGTGATATGCAGCGCGAATCAGACGGCTCACACCACTTTCCTCCAGGCCTATTTCCTTCAGGAATTCCATGCGCTCCTCATAGGTGTCCAGTTCGGCAATCTCACTCTCCGACTGGGCAGCCACGACGAGCAGCTCGGCGCCTTCATCCTTGATGGCTTCGCGCACAGCCTCCACATGGGCGTTGCCTGATGCAGCGGCGGCATCGTCTACGTTGCAGACATACATCACCGGCTTGGCAGTGAGCAGGAACAGTTCGCGGGCGAATTTCTGCTCATCCTTCGTCTCGAATGTGACCGTGCGTGCGCTCTTGCCCTGCGAGAGGGCGTCATGATAAGCCTGGAGCACGCCGGCCTGAAGCTTTGCCTGCTTGTCTCCGCCGGTCTGCGCCTGCTTGAGAGTCTTGGCCAGACGGGATTCAACAGTTTCGAGGTCCTTGAGCTGCAGCTCGGCATCGATTATTTCCTTGTCGCGCACAGGGTCGACAGAGCCATCCACATGGGTCACATTATCATCGTCGAAGCAACGGAGCACATGCAGAATAGCATCAGTCTCGCGGATGTTAGCCAGGAACTTGTTGCCCAGTCCCTCACCTTTGGAGGCACCTTTCACGAGGCCGGCTATATCGACAATCTCCACCGTAGCGGGGACAGTGCTTTTCGGATTGCACATCTCCACGAGACGTGTCAGCCGGTCATCAGGCACCGTAATCACGCCGACATTAGGCTCGATAGTGCAGAAAGGGAAATTCGCGCTCTGAGCTTTCGCATTGCTCAGGCAGTTAAACAGGGTGGACTTGCCGACGTTCGGCAGTCCGACTATGCCGCATTTAAGACTCATTATATATTCAGATATTTTTTCGGCTGCAAATATAAGAAAAATTTTTGAACCGCGGGGCGACAATGATTTTACTGTGTGCGCACCAAGAGCTGCGTTAAATGTTAAAATTGAAAATTTTTCTTCACAAAAATTTGCATACTGAAAAATAATTTGTATCTTTGTGGCATTATTCACCACGAGTCTCTGCCTGACTCCTCCTATTTAATTATAGGTGTAAACAGATAACTGCTTATGTTACACCCACTTTCACACGCAATCCTGAATTGCGACTGGATTGCCTCCGGCTTGGTGAGCCGATGAGCGGGACCTTCCCTTCCGCCCCACTTGCCAAGCCTTTCGCACCCCGGAGATGACATCTGCCTGCTCCGCGGGAACGCTCTCAGCAAGCTCACATAACATATAGACACGTCGGCTCACCCCACAGCGTCCAGCCCCTCAGCCACCCATCGAAGGCCGGGGAGCATGTCATTCCTATACCTTATTTTGACACAGACGCCACCGGAGGTTGAGCATTTTTTTATTTCCCAAAAGCGAAAAAGCACAAGACAACTCTAACAGTATTAACTAATTAAAAACCACAAAGCATGAAGAAACATTTCCTTACTCTGCTTATTGCCCTCGCAGGTATCGTGGCAACGGCTCGCGCTGAGCTGACCATACCCTGGCAGGACAACTTCCCGGCCACACCCGCTCTCAACAGCGAGGATGGCTACTACAAGGAGTGCTCCGACGGTTATTCCACCTCCGCTTCCTGGTATTGGCAATACAACTCAGGACAACTGAGAGTGAGAGGCTCCACCAACGGCATGAACCGCACGCTCATCATGCCTCAGCTCAACTTTACCGACGGCGCATGTTATTACTTCGAGTTTACGGTGCCCACTAACGCCATCTCCGTGGACATGCGTTGGGAGGTGCATCAGCTCAGCGGCACATCCACCTCCACAAAGATTGGCGAAGTGGCCACTTTCCAGCTTGCGGCAAAGGAGACCGGCACCTATGGTGCCTACTTCATCGCAGCCCCGGGGCTGAAACGACTTGCCCTGCAAGGAATTGTGGAAGGTTACGCAGGCAGCTACATCTACGTTGACGACCTGAAAGTGGAGAATGCCGACGTAGCTCTGCCGGACAAGGTGACCGACCTTGAGGCCACCAGCTCCACTCCAGGACTGAAGTCAACCACACTGACCTTCAAGGCTCCCACAAAGACCGTCTCAGGGGATAACCTCACCGACCTGACATCCATCAACATCTATGCCGACGGTCTTCCGGTCAAGACGCTGGAGAATGTGACTCCAGGCCAGACACTTTCAGCAGAAATCGGAGTGCCGGTCTGCCGCACGGTGACCTTCAACATTGTGCCCGTCAACAGTAAGGGAGAGGGCGCGAAAACAGCTATTCGCGTGAGCGTCGGTGGCACCATGGGTGACATTCAGACCGGCTACACCTATGGCTCCGTAAGCGCCCATCACAAGGCTCTCGCCGTATGGTCGCAGGAGTCCATCAGCATCACTTGGGACGAGCAATCAGGCGCGGAATCCTACTCCGTGATTTCAATGCCCTCAGGCGAGACTTTGGCCGAAGGATTGACGGAATGCAGCTTTACTGACAGACAGGCTCTGCCCGCAGATCCCTGCGCCCGTTGGTATCAGATCAAATATGTGAACAGCGCAGGCACCTCTTATGACCATGCACGCTCCAACATCGTCTCCATCAATAACACTGTGCCCTTAGCCTACTCGGCATCATCGAATGCCGACGTCAATCAAATCACAGGCTATGTGTTGAGCGACAATTACACCTCCTCCTTCTGGCAATCGTCCCTGATGAGTGTGCAGGCTCTGGGCGTATGTGCCAGCGACCATATGGCCATTCTGCCCGGCATCAAGCTGGAGGCCGGCAAGTATTACCGCATGGATGTGGATGCCATGGTCAGCTCCTCACCGGTGAACATGTGTGCCACCCTCGGCACTGACAACACTCCCGGGACTCAGACCCGGGAAATCATACCGGAAACACTGATAAAGAACACCGCCAAGCAGACCCCCGACGGGCTGCGCTCCAGCGGTTACTTCTCAGTGGAGGCCGACGGACTGTACTTCCCCGCCGTGCGTCTGTACACCTCCGCCGCCAGCGGCGTTTATTCGCATATCCCTCTTATCCAAGTAGTTGAAGTGAGCAACGACATGCCGGGCGCTATCAGCGACTACAAGATTACGTTCGCTCCCGACGACCCGACCAAGGCTACTGTGACCGTGACGGCCCCCACCACAAATATTGCCGGCACGGAACTTAACTCCATCGACAAAATAGTAGTGCTGAAGGATCACGATGCCTACACCGAGATAACCTCCGTAGCTCCCGGCCAACAGGCAAGCTTCGAAGCCCAAGTGAGCGCCACGGAGCAGTTCTCCTATACCGTTTATGCAGTCAATGAGGCAGGCGAAGGTGTCGGCACCGACATCAATCTGATTATCATATCACCCCCTTACACTCAGACATTTAATGATGAAAAGAGCATCGCCGGCTACACCATCATTAACGATGACCCGATGAGCTTCTACACCTGGAGTATCCAAAACGCATCGGCTCGCTGTTATCCTGACGGAGGCAAGCTCGACGACTGGATGATCACTCCCCCGCTCCATCTGGAGGCCGGCAAGTACTACAAGGCGAGCTTCACGACCTGGGGTGCCGCAAATTCTTTCTCTAACTACATTTCTCTTTGGCTCGGCAGCGAGCCTACCGCCGAGGGTATGACCACGCCCGTCACCGAGACCTATAACATCCAAGGACAGGACCGCAACAGCGCAGCTCTCGTGAAGGACTATTTCACTGTGGCCGAAACCGGCGAATACTATCTGGGCTTCCATGCTGAGGCCGAGACTCAGGGTTCGGAGCTGTATGTGGATGACTTCTCTATCTCCGCGGCCATCGACCCGCGTGTGCCCGGCGCCACCCCTGACCTGACCATCACTCCCGACCGCATGGGTGAGCTGCATGGCAATGTGGAATTCACCGTGCCCTCGCTTCAGATTAACGGCGAGACGCTCGCATCCGCTCCCACTAATGTCTATCTTTATATCGACGGCAAGCTTTTCCAGGACCTCGGTCCCAATGCAGCCGGACAGCATCTGACTGTGCCGGTGGCAGTTGAGCAGGCCGGAGTGCATCTGATTACCCTCATCTGCGCCAACAGCTACGGCATTGGACGCGAGGCAGAGGATGTGGCCTTCTTCGGCATAAACCGCCCTGCAGCCGTGAAGTCTACCCGCGCCTTTGAAACTGATAATTATGGCGAAGTGACTGTGGAATGGGAGAAACCCACTACTGACTATGACGGCTTCCCCATCAATCAGGATCTGATTACCTATGAGGTGTTCCGCTACCATCCCGATGAGGGCACCGAGACCATGCTTGCAGAGAATCTCACGACCGAGAGCTTCACCATCCGCGTGCAAGCGGCTGATGCCAAACAGGACTTCATGCGCTTTGGCGTGCGCGCCCGCACCAGCTTCGGAGGTTCTCCCGGCTATCTGACCAACTATGTCAGCGTGGGCAAGCCTGACGTAGCACCCTTCACTGAATCGTTTGCAGGTGGCACTCCCGCCATGCGCTTCATGGCTACCACTACCGGCGACGGCACCCCGGCAGCATGGGGCTACAGTCCTTATCTTGATGGAGGCGAGTTCATCGAGCCGGTGGATGGCGACGGTGGTCTGGCCATCATGGAGGTAATGTTCCGCGACGGCGGCTCCCGTCTCATGTCAGGCAAGATTGACCTGCGCGAGCTCACGCATCCCGGCATCACCCTTTGGGTTTTCAATGTAGCCACTGACCCGGCTGCCAACCTCAATGAGCTGACTATCGAAGCAGCTCCGTTCGGAGGCGAATGGCAGACGCTGCGCTTCGGCACCGTGGCTGACTACACAGCCTCCACTCATGGCTGGGTAAAGATGCAGGCTGACCTCTCTCCGCTGGCCGGACAGATTATCCAGCTGGGTCTCAATGCAACGGCCCGCAGCCATGTCTACACCATCATTGACAAAATCGAAATCAATGAGTTTGCATCTGACAATCTGATGATGCTCTCGCTGGAAGCTCCGGAGCAGGCTGTGCCCGGCATACCATTTGCTCTGACTGCCACCACGCTTAACATCGGCGCCAACTATGCCGAGGCCTACGCCGTGGATCTCTATCGCGACGGCGAGCTGCTAGCCACCAAGGAGTGTGGTGCTCTTGACCTCACCACCAAGGGTCGCGTGCGCTTCACCGACAGCCTTGGAGCCAACCTGACCGGCACTCACACCTACGAGGCCCGCGTGCGCTACGACGCCGACGCCGATGCCTCTGACGATGTCAGGTCCATCGCCGTGACTGTGAATGAGAACAAGTTTGCCTCAGTGCTCAATCTCGCTGCCACGCAAAGTGCTCCCGGTGAGGTGACGCTCTCCTGGGACGCACCCGTGCTCCCGACTGAGCCTGTGACTGTGGAGGAGGATCTGGAGAGCTTCGCGCCCTGGACCAATATGAATGATGAGATGGGTGACTGGGTGATGTATGACGTTGACGGCGGCGACCTGAACGGCATCATGCGTGACGGCATCTCCCTGCTGCCCGCAAAGGTTGCGCCTTACACCAAGCAGTCATTCTTCGTCTTTGACTCCACTATCCCCGTCTTCATCGACAATCAATACTATGCGCCTCATTCCGGCGGGCAATGTCTGGCTGCTCTTGCCAACTATCCGCAGCAGGTGCCTACCTCTGACTGGATTGTGTCACCCGTGCTCACCGGCAAGGAACAGACTGTCTCCTTCTATGCCAAGAGTGTGAACATCGCCACTCCTGAAAGCTTCAAGGTGCATGTGAACACTGAGATGAATCAGACTAATCCCTCGACCTTCACTCTGCTGGAAAGCCGCGAGAATATCAGCGACGAATGGACAAAATATGAGTTCACCCTTCCGGAAGGCACTCAGCATTTCGCCATCGAACACTGCTCGGCAGGCGGTTTCGTCTTCCTGTTGGACGACATCACTTACACGGCCGGCGGCGACGAGCGCCTGAAGCCCATGGGTTACAACGTTTACCTCAATGGCGAACCTTTGGCTCCCTCCTTGACCTCAACCGGCTATGTGCACAAGAATGTGGAAGATGGCGAACAGTCCTACGGTGTGTCAGCACTTTACGACCTGGGCGAAAGTCCTCTCTCTCTGGTTAGTCTGCTCAGTTCCGGCGTTGATTCCGTTTACTCCGGCGCACCGCGCGCATGGGGCGGCACGGGAGTCATCAACATCAGCGGCGAATATACCCGCCTCGATCTTTATGCTCTCAACGGTGCCCATCTCTACACTCTGAGCGGAGAGCGGAGCATCCCCGTGGCTCCGGGGGTATATCTCGTCAACATTGACGGCGCCACCTTCAAAGTGACTGTGAAATAATTAATTCCCATATCCTACTGAGATGGGAGCGGCTCGCCATGAGTCGCTCCCTCTTTTTTGCCGGGATGTAATATGCGGTGGCTCCGCGCGTTATATATAAATAACACGCACGCAATGAAACTCAGATATATTTTTTCGCTCGTGGCGCTGGTGACAGCAATTCTGCTGCTCCCCTCCTGCAAGACTCCCAAGCTGACTCAGGCTCGGGAGCAGATGGCGCGCGGCGAGTTCTATGATGCGGCTCAGACTTACCGCAAGGTCTATAACAAGCTGACCAAGAAAGAGGACCGCCCGCTGCGCGGAGAGGTGGCCTATGAGATGGCCACCTGCTACCGACGCATGAATATGGCCGAGCGCTCGGCTGCCGCCTATCAGAATGCAATCAGGTATGAATACCCGGACTCAATGGCTTTCTATTGGCTGGGACGCGAGTTGCAGGCGAGCGGAAAGTATCAGCAGGCCATTGATGCCTACACGCAGTATCTGATGTGGAAGCCCTCTGACGGCCTCGCCCGCGAGGGAATCCGCGGTTGCCGACAGGCTATGGAGGTGACCGACGGACGCAACACACGCTATATCGTGCGCGAAGCAAAGCTCTTCAATTCGCGCCGTGCCGACTATGCCCCCATGTATCTCGACAAGGAGCTGACGCAGATATATTTCACCTCCTCCAACGAGAAGAGCACCGGCACGAACAAGAGTCCCATCACCGGCATGAAGAACGGCGACGTGTGGTTCGCCAAGAAGAATGAGAAAGGGGAATGGGAGCGACCCGAACCGGTTGAGGGTGAGCTTAATTCTGACTTCGACGAGGGAATTGTCTCCTTCTCCCCTGACGGCCAGACGATGTATCTCACCCGCGCCCGGCGCGATGAAACTGCACCCACGTCGGTGGAAATCTACACCTCGCAGCGCAGCGAGGCCACGTGGAGCGCCCCGGTGAAATATGAGATTCTGAATGACACAATCTCGGCCGTGGGTCACCCGGCGGTCAGCCCCGACGGCAAGTATCTTTACTTCACTTCCGACATGCCGGGGGGCTACGGCGGCAAAGATATCTGGCGCGTCAACCTGCTCGACAAGGTGGGTTCGCTGGAGAATCTCGGCCCGCAAATCAACACATCGGGCGACGAGATGTTCCCCTATTCGCGAGCTGACTCTCTGCTCTATTTTGCCTCTGACGGCCATCCCGGCTTCGGCGGTCTCGACCTGTTCCGCGCCCGGCTGGATGCCACCGGCTCCCGCTGGAGTGTGGAGAACATGGGGCGCCCCATGAATTCGCAGGGTGACGACTTCGGCATAACGTTCGGCGAGGGGGAAAGCGGTTTCTTCTCCTCCAACCGCGGCGACGCGCGAGGCTATGATCATATCTATTCCTTCCAGCTGCCGGAGCTGAACATAGGCATCTCGGGCTGGGTGGTGGACCGCGACGATGAGCCGGTGCCGGGTGCCGTAATCCGCATCGTGGGCGACGATGGCTCGAATCAGAAGGAGGTGGCGCGCGACGACGGCTCGTTCCGCTTCCGCCTCTCGCGCGGCGTAAAATACGTGATGATGGCCGGCGCAAAGGGCTATCTCAATGTCAAGCAGGAGTTTACGAGCGATTCAGCCGAGGAGGATGCCGAATATGAGGTAGACTTCGTGCTCTCCTCCATATCGAAGCCTAATGTGGTGGAGAATATTTTCTACGACTTCGACCGCGCCACATTGCGCCCCGAGAGCAAACAGGCGCTCGACGAGTTAGCCGAAATGTTGCGCGACAATCCGAATATCGTAATCGAAATGAGCAGCCACACTGACCGTTGGGGCACTGATGCCTACAATAATGACCTGTCGCTGCGGCGCGCCAAGAGCGTGGTGGACTATCTTGTGGCCGCCGGCATACCCAAAGACCGACTGCACTTTGAGGGCTACGGAAAGACCCGTCCGAAGACCGTCACCAAGCGTGTGGCCCGCGAGTTCCCGCAGTTTGAGGAGGGCACGGTGCTCACTCCTGAGTTCATACTCACTCTAAGCGAGGAGGATCAGGAGGCTGCTGACCAGATTAACCGTCGCACCGAGTTCCAGGTAACCGCCATTGACTATGACATGTACTGATTTCCGCACCACATTCCCTCTGCCCCGCGCGCCATTCACTTTGGCGCCGGAGCGGGGGGAACTGCTTTTGCTCGGCAGCTGCTTCACCGATGAGATAGGCGCCCGCTTGCAGGCTTGCGGCTATCCCTGCTCGCCTAACCCCTGCGGTGTGCAATATAATCCGGCCTCGATAGCCGCGCTGCTGCGCTGCGCCCTTGCCGGAGAGATTGAGGACTCACTGTTTTTCGAGCATGAAGGAAGATGGCGCTGCTGGCTGATGCCCACCCGCTTCTCATCCTCTGACAGAGAGGAATGCATCCGGATTTGCCACGATGCGCTGAAGGCACTGACCGACTCACTGCAACATGCTGAAGCTCTTATCATTACTCTTGGTACTGCATGGATATACGAGCACATCGCAGAAGGCTACCGGGGCATCGTCTCCAACTGCCACAAAGTGCCGGCCACCCGATTTTCCCGCCGCCGCATGAGCGTGCAGGAAATTGCCGATGAATGGCGTACATTAGTGGATGCGCTGCATCGCTTTAACCCGGCATTGAAGTTGATTTTCACCGTCAGCCCAATACGTCATTTCAAAGATGGCGCCCACGAGAACACCCTTTCAAAAGCCACACTGCAATTAGCCATAGCTGACCTCCTTGAGAGCGGATTACCCCTGGCGGCAGACTATTTCCCGGCCTACGAACTGCTGATGGATGACCTGCGCGACTACCGCTTCTACGCCGCCGACATGCTTCACCCCTCCCCGGTAGCCGTCGACTACATCTGGACCCGCTTCACAGAGACCTACTTCACCCCCGCCACCCGCGAAGCGCTCCGCACCGAGGCCGCCCGCCTCCGCCGCCTCGCCCACCGCCCCCTGCTCGACTGATTGCCCGCATCATCCTCGGTAACGGCGGATGAACTCCAATCCGATACGCTCCACTATACCGGTGACCAAAGCGTTCCCCATTAAAAATGCACGACGCATGTCGGACGACCCTAAGGTGTGATTATCCGGGAACATATTAAGGCGTTCCAATTCTATTGGAATCAATCGTCTGTACCGACCTGTTGCCGTTTTTACCACATGTTTGAATCTTGACGGGGCAGCTCCTCCTTCTCCGGTAATAATTGTCCGGGATGGCTTCTCAGTACTATCGGGGAAAGCCATTGCTCCTTCTGAATAATTGTATTCAAAACCGGTAGCTTTATTGATTCGTTTCATTTTCTTCCCCCCCTTGGCATATTGCCATTTAGGAAGTTGTGCGTCTTCTATAAAAAATTCCTCAGGCACGACTGCCTCGGGTACAATAATATCTCCGAGGCTAACGTAAGGACCATTATATTCAGGTTCACATGAGGCTGTATGTACAATACGGTCACGCATGAAACCGGAATTTTTGAATGGAGATAGTGTCTTGCCTTTATTAAATGTCTCCGATATCTCAGATAAATTTCCGATAATTTCAAACTCCCGTATCCCAACATTATCTTCATTTACGGGGAATGCCTTGGCCATGACACCCTCTTTTATAATCCAATCAGATGCGGAAATATTCGTTCCTGCAAAACCGGAATCTTGCTTGAAAGCGAAGATATATGTGCGGCGTCTGCGCTGCGGCATACCATATTCAGCCGCATTTATGACACGCCACTCCACACAATAGCCTAAATCAGATAATGATGCAAGAATTATCGCAAAGTCTCTGCCACGCTGCGATGCCGGAGAGCTCAACAATCTGTCTACATTTTCAAGAATAAGATATTTCGGAGGCGCCGTATGTTCTCGCAAGATGCGGTGAATCTGCCACCACAACACTCCTTTCTTTCCCTCGATTCCACCGGAACGATTCAGCGTTGTAGCCACTGAATAATCCTGACAGGGGAATCCGCCTACAAGCATATCGGCCTCGGGTATTTCTCTGACATCAACGGTTGCAATATCGACATTGCTGTGGCCGGCAGTACCAAAACACTTGCAATATGCAATGGAGGCATCCTGCTTCTTTGTCGCCGGTTCCCACTGATTATTCCATACGGTTACGAATCTGTCCGAGGCACGCTCAAGACCAATTCTGAAGCCACCAACACCTGCAAACAACTCAATAACCCTGATGTCTTCTTTCGAGACTGCAACCAATTCCTCGGGAAACAAAGATTGTTGATGACATGAAGAGCTGTACGCAGTCAGTGGTTCGCACAGAATATTATCTTCAATCTCAATATTATCACTCATCGCATTTACTGTCAATTATACGTTTAACATAATCGGCGTTGAACCAATAACTGAATTTATTACACAAGCCTCCGTTAGGATTAACCGCTTTGTCCTGCTTGTTTTTAGCTTTGGGACGGACATGAAAGTTTCGTTTGTCAGCTATGCTCCAGAAATTATCTGCTGAAATATTATTCGCAAGCACAGCTGCACGAATATCCGTCCAATATTCTTCGGCAAGCCTTAAATCTTCTCCCGGCATAGTCCAAAAAAACACTTTATCCAACACATATGCCGGTTCTATCTCAGGTTGCTTCGTGCGTTCATTATAAATCGATATGGTTCTATCTGCCACCGGCTTGAACACAACAAACATAAATCTGCTTGTGAAAATCTCATAGAGTTCAGACTTCAACCAATCATCATTCTCAATTATCTCATTGTAATCAATGTTCTTGAATGACATTGCTTCCTTAGGCATACCGTTTTGTCTCAATCGAACCGTCTTCACAGAAATACCCGACTTTTGAAATTCTTCGGCAGTGGATAATTTTTTGCTTTTTCCATTGGATGCAATCAATGCACCAATATCTGCATATTTACTCTTGGATTGAATTGCCTCTATACCAAGCTTTTTACAAACTTGAAGATAGTCCAGGCCCATAAAAGGACGAAAACGATCCAAGACGACTTCTTCAAATGTTTTCGCAGTAAGTTCTTCGGTTGAGACCAACTCAAATTGAGACGTCTCAGCCCCGGCAAAATTAGTATAGCTACCTGATTCTGACCCAACTACATGCTTTAAGACGTAGCGCATATATGCCGGTTTCAGACTGAACGCCCGTTTGTTTGCCTTAACTGAGGAGTTTGGTTGGGACTGAGGCTTGTCTCCCTTTTGACCCTTTCTACAAGCGCCCAAATATAATGTATCTCCTTCTGAAAGTAAGTGCGCCTCTCCCCTTCGCACTTTTTCGGCTATTGCGTCATAATCTTTTTTAATAAGCAACAAGTCTTTCTCAGGCAATTGCCAGAGGACTCTATATAAAAATTCATAATCGAATATTGAAGCGCCACTCACATGGAGATAAAACAGTAGAAGCATCAGGCTGCACTTAGACAACAGATGCGACTGTTCAAACGATGTATTGACAATTTCATTATAGTCAATCATGGTGCAGACAAGTCGCTCTTTTATCCTGTAAGAACCATCGGTTTTGGACTTCAACAGCGGAGTGCATTTCAATTCGCATTTAGCCTCAGCAAAATCGGCCTCACGATTGGAATTGACATCATAATGAAAAAAGAGCTCCTCAACCATCTGTCCTAAACCACCCTTACCTTTGCGAAGGTGCGATATGACTTCTTCGCCTAATAATGTGCGCAATGAATTGCCAATCAGATGTCTGCTATAATTGAAGATGGACAACGGATTGGTTCTGTCGAATATTTCAGCTGAGAAATTATCGTGAATCATAAATATTAATTAAGGCAGTGCTGCCACGGTGGGCTTAGGTCAATCGGGGTGGGCGGCGAGCCACTCGCGGGCGGCGAGGGCGAGTTCGTCGTACCAGTCGGCACCGAAGCGTCGGGTGAGGGGTTCGCGCAGAAATTCGTAGGCGCGGATTCCTTCGCGCAGGCCACGGGCGCGGGCAGCGTGGCAGATTTTCCAGTGATGGAAGTTTACTCCGGTCATTCCTCCGGGCAGCTCTTTGAGTCGCACGGGGTAGAGATGGCAGGAGATTGGCTTAGTCTGCGGGGCACGCCCCTCGCGGCTGGCTTTCTCAAGGGCGCAGAGACATAGGCCGCCGGGAGCGTAGGTGGTGAAGACGCAGTCGCGACCGCAGACTATGGAGGTAACCAAATCCCCCTCTTCATCTACATAGCCTGTGCCCTCCTGCTCTATCACACGGCGGGCGGCCGGGGTGAGGTCGTCCATCACGGCTGGGAGCACGGCCTCGATGGCATCCAGCTCCTCGCGGGTGACGGGTGCGCCGGCATCACCTTCAATGCAGCATTCGCCGTGGCAGGCATCAAGGTCGCAAGCGAAGTATTCTTCTATGAGGTCGAGAGATACTAATGTATTCTTAATCAGCAGCATTGGTCAGGGCATTAAGGTGTCAACCGTCAGAAGGCGCGAGTAGCGGGCACCGGGCGGAGTGTAGTAAACGTAGATGGTATATTCGTTACGGGTGTCGATGAAGTCACCCTCCACGGGTGAGGAGACATGGCGCCCGTCAGCCCCTTCCAGCGAGTAGCGATAGTTATAGGATCCTTGCTTAAGGAGCATGGGGAGGGTGTAGGTGCGGGTCTCTTCGTCCCAGGTCATGCGGGTTGAGTCGTCATGACGGTAGCCGGTGAATTCCCCTTCGACATAGACCTCTCCGTTCATCACGCGAGGGAAGTCGAGGGTAAAGGTGGTCAGCAGATAGTCTGCGCCAAGGTCGGGATCGGAGGAATTGTATTCATCAATTTTGAAGCGTCCCCACTGGGTGCGGTCGTAGATGTATTGCGAGTCGGCGCGTCCTTGGTCAGTGCGCAGCCATGTGGAATATCCCTCCCCTTCATATCGGTTCCGGTCAATGTTCATGCCGGTGTAGTCGGTGCGGGTGGTCTCGAATCGGCGGAACTCGTTGCCGGCCATGAAGAGCAACTCGGGGCGGTGCTCATAAACTATGGTTTTGCCCTGGGTGCGCAGTGGCTTGACAGTAACCGCGGTGGAGGGGTCAGAGTTCTGAATGACTATCACTTGCAGGTCAGCGAACGGGTCGCGAATCTCGAAGTCTCCGGGATTGTAGGTAAAGGAGAGTTGCTGATAGGGTCCGTCGGCACCCCGGTCAGTTATATGTGAATAGCTGCCGGAGATTGAGCCGATGTTTTCAGCCACAGCGAAGCGGGCCTGCACAAGAGGTTCTGAGGGTTCATCCTCATCCCAGACGCGGAGCAGATAGTTGCCGGAGAGGAGCGGCGAGAGTTGGGCATCGGGGATTGTGAGCCGATAGTTGACGTAGTGGCGGAACGTGCTCTGAGAATATGCGTAGTCTTCAAGACGGGCTTCATCGAAACCTGAGGCATATTCACTCGGAACGAGGTTTGAGGGCTGCCATGCGGGGGTGCAGTGTTCGATACCGTAGCGCAGGTAGCGGTGCTCATCCCCCAGTTCGTCGAAGCTGACGGTGAGGGTGACACGGTCATCGCCGAGAAGCAGGACGGGGGGAGAGAAAAAGTCGTCGGTGAGCTGCACCTTCAGCGTCTTGAAGTCGGGGGCGAGGGTGCGTGTGGCAGTATCGTCGCTCCTGCTCAGCAGGGGCGACGACAGAATCATGCCGCATATTATCAGAGGCTTACAGTTCATCAGCAATCAGCAATATGAGCGTGATAGCTGCGTATCCCCTCCTCGATAAGCTCGTTGCAGGGACGACCCAAGGCTTTCAGGTCGGGGCAGAGGGTGGCACCATGTTCGGCACGGAACTCATCATGCAGGGCATGGAAATTCTTGGAGGCGGTCACTTTGTCGGCGGGGCGCCCTTGAGTGCGCATTCCTTCGGCCATGGCCATTGCCGAGAGCACTCCGCAGATGCCTCCCGTGGCTCCCATACCGGCGCCGAAAGCACCCCCAAGGCGCAGCGTAACATCCTGAGGAAGGGAGATAATATCGGGGAAAGCAGCCATGACGCTTTGCGCGCAGTTATAACCTTGTGCGCGCACAGAGCGCGCGAGTTGCAGACGTTCGTCGATAGTCATAAGAGGATTACCAGTTGATTGGGGAGAGCCCCTGAGAGATTAGATATTCGTTGGCTTTAGTGAAGTGTCGGCAGCCGAAGAAGCCCCTGTAAGCGGAGAGCGGGGAGGGATGCGGAGCGGTCAGCACGAGGTGCCGACGACGATCCACATGCTCGCAGATGCGGGCAGCATCGGAACCCCACAGCAGGAAGACGAGTCCGTTGCGGGCCTCGCTCAGCCGCTGCACGGCGGTGGAGGTGAGAGCTTCCCAGCCCCGGCCGCTGTGGCTCTTTGGAGAGCCTTGAGCCACGGTTAGCGTAGAGTTGAGCAGGAGCACACCCTGCGTGGCCCAGCGGGAGAGGTCGCCATTGGTCGGGGCGGGCGCTCCGGTGTCGTCGCTCACCTCCTTGAGGATGTTGCGCAGCGAAGGGGGGAATGGCACCCCGGGGTTAACCGAGAAGCAGAGACCATTGGCCTGCCCCGGCCCATGGTATGGATCCTGGCCTATGATGACCACCTTTATCTTCTCCACAGGGCAGGCATCAAAAGCAGCGAAGATTCGCCCGGCCGGGGGAAACACCGGTCCGGAGGCATAAGCCGCACGCACGAACTGCGTGAGAGAGGCGAAATAGGGCTTCTCCCATTCATCAGCCAGCAGTCGCTGCCAAGACTCTTCAATTTTCACATTCATAGTGCAAATATAGGAATTTTTTCGTAACTTTGCACCAAGAAATGGAAATAACTCGACGCGAAGCCCTTCGGCTCGCACGAATGCCCCTGTAGTTTAATGGATAAAATAGAGGATTCCGGTTCCTCAGTTTAGGGTTCGATTCCCTACGGGGGTACAATGCCTGAGAGAGTGTGTTACAATAACACACTCTCTTTTATTATTTCTCCATTATGATGTTACCCAATAATTTTACAGCGGGTAAATACTTCTCGGGAGTTATAAAATGAGCGAATCGAGATGTATTGTCATCCTCAATCTTGATTCCATAGTTTATTATGTCTGAGATTCCATTGGCTTTGACGTACATGTCAAACATACGAGAAAATAAACGGCTTCTATATTCCTGTGGTGTGAGTTCCATATGGTTACGGGGGACTTCGGTCAAATCATCACAATAGAAACACAGCACAGCTGTATCATTATCACTCATAAATCTGAATAATACATCGCAGATGGCCTTCAGCGTCTTTACACCAACAGTTTCCCCTCCCGAAATTCGAACCAATGTCACATCATAAAACACAAGAGTAAGTGTCAGAGGGTCGCTGGTGAACGCTTGCAGACTTTCGGTATCGTAATACGAAAGGGCGACCCTTACCTGATCGCCCTTATCGTTATGTATGTCAAAAGATATGTCCATGTTACACTTTTACTGTAAAGACACATTCCTTTTTTTTCGTCAGCTTTTCAATTTGCTGACGCTTCTTTTCTCTCAAGGAATCAAAGACTTGAATCATCCTTTGAGAGGGTTTTTTAATGGTGATGGTTCGAGTCATATCTGTTAGTTTGATTGTTGACTGCAAAGTTAATGTTTTTTTTCTATTGAGCCAAATTTTCAGGCAGTTAAAAACAGCTTTCATCATTAAAACGTATTGATTGATTGTAAAGTTGTACCTGCCGACCAAAAAACAAACCTCATCCAAGTTCATCGGGAAGTCTACGAGGGCGCCGTCCACCTGTTCATAACCGTAGCCGGTCAACCGACAGCCTTCAACCGCGCCGTGAAGCAAACCGCCGCTTTTCTTGCGAAGCCGCAATGACAGAAGCCTGTCACCTAATAGATGGTAAAGGTCTTTGCCCGCAGGCAGGTGTTTTCATACCAAATCTCAAAGCGATAGGAACCGGAGGAGAAATGGCCGTAACTATTGCCACCCCACCCCTGAAAGGTTTTTGTATTGCTGCCGTTGGAGATATATACTGACTCGGAGAATGAATAAGCGGAACTCCCTCCGCTGCTTGTTGACAAGCCTCGTGGAGTATAGAGCTTCACTTTCAAGGTCACAGATTCTCCGGTTTTAACACCGGTATATGTTATGCGCGGTGTCAGAAACATCGTGCTACTGCTGTAAATCGAACTGCCAAAGGCAGTTTCAATTTCACCACCACGATAGCAATTCGCCACTTCTATATTAGTGATTATCAACGGGAACGTACTTTCGCATAAATTTTTGAACGAAGAGAACTCGTTCTGCAACTTATCCTTTGCACTAACTGTGGCCTTGAGATTGGAATGAAGCTGATTTATGGTATCATTCAACGTTCTGATATCATTGGACTGGCGGGCAATGTCAGCATTTGCCACAGACAGAGCATCCTGAGTTGTGCTTAGGTTGTGTTTAAGAAAAAAGAGACCGACTGCACACACCACAACCGCGATACTCAATCCGATTACACGTTTATATTGCTTCTTCTGTCTTGCCAGAGAGTCTACGTATGCCCTCAATTCTTCGCATTGCACAGTGAGATCCCGATTCCGTTCATTCAACGAATGCAGAGTTGAGGAATGTCCTTGTTCCGAGAGATGCTTGTAATCACTATCTTTGAGGATAACGGTATAACTGTAATCAGCAATGGCATTGATTATCCTCTTAGTATCCTCACTCTCATCGAAGACCTTCACTGAGTCCACCGATATTCCAAATTTTTCCGGAGGTAGTCTCTTCTCCCCAAGCTCCATGATATCAAGAGACTCCGACAATATTCGCGTTGCCTTATGGATTTGCTCCTCATCGTCATCCAATGTCGGTACTGCTGCCGTCAACTCACCTGTATCAGAATATTTCAGCAGAAGCCCCGCTGCTGAAATATAGGCCACAAAACCTTCGAAAATCTCAAACAACCTGTGAATTGACGTGAGCATAATACCGTTAAGCACCACGCAACAACCAAACCATTGTCCGGTTTCCGGGAATCTGCGCACATACGCATAATACATTATATTCCGGTCTCTGTGAATCAGTAACTGGGTGGGCGCGGTAGCCAATTCATCGAACCGGTAAAATGTAGCGCGTGTATAGTCGTCAGGATACTGCGAATATCCGGCAGTAAAATTTCCGAAAAAATAAATCGTACTATTCATCAGACTTTGCCGTAAATATCAGGCATTCACGTTCATTATCAATCGTTACAGTCGCGGCTCTGTCAAGCACTGCATTTCCAAGCAACAGCGGAGCATTGATATTTCCCGAGACTGTCGCCTGCACGTCCCGGCACACTATCTGATCATGAATCACAAGCTCTCTGAGATTTATAACCATATTCTCCACCACACTGCCGTCGGCTATTTGGGAATGAGCCATCCCGAGAATATCATCATCCGTCAGTTTCCCTTTCTGATACAGATAATTGGCTTCAGCCACAGATATGAGCGCTCCGGAGCAGCCGGTGTCGAATATCATTTCCAACCCTACGCCATTGACCGTGACATTGAGATACTTGACTCCATTCTCTACTCGGAAAGGTACCAGCACTTCATCCGCAGCCATAACCTCTACCTCTTCCGGTTGCTCATCCGATACATCACTATACACCGGTACCCGTTTATTGGAGCTGCAGGCGGCAGTGGCCATAAGTACGGCCACTGCACCTGTCAATAAGATTCTACTCATTCTCATCATTGTATCTCGATAGGCTCACGAAGGGAATATTCTTTACCATCTACTTTGACAGCAATCGTTACTTCACCCATTCCGGCAACAGGCACAATCTTGCAATCATTGGGGTTGTCAGGAGAAACATGTGTATCTGCACCTGTTACAACCCACTCCACGGGGAGGGCTGTGGTCGGATGCATTCCGTTTTGCCTCAGCTGAAGAGTATAGGTTTTGGCCGGGCTTAACGGTCCCTCCCCACCATAGCCTTCAATGTTGCATCTGAGTGTTTTCGGGTCAATCTCCGGAATAGACCGTTCGTCAACCTCATCATAACTGATAGGCGTTTCTTCTTCCGGTATCACGGTCTGAATAGTATCAGCTTCGCTGATTTCCTGCGATTTCTTTTGGCCGGTTCCGCTGAATATTAACCAGAAGGCAATGAATATCAACAACGCCAAGGTGGCAATCTGCAACCATAGTCGATTGTCAGAATCATTGCGGCTCTTCCTTGAGTCTGTGTCGACAGGGGGAACAACCTTATTCCTTTTGTCATGAGTGGCTCCGTTATCCAACGTGGCGAGGCTGTCAGCCAATTCTTTGACCGGTTGACGGATTGAGCCAACCAATCCTTCGATTTTTTTCATATTGGCCACCGCCTTAAGTTGGCTCTGAAGCTGTCTGTTGGCCTGCTCAAGGCGTTCTTTGTCCGCCTTGACTGCCAATAACGAGGACTCTTTCTGCGCCACATCTTTCAGCTTGACATCGCAATCCCTACGCATATCCTCAATACGTTTCTGACACTCAGTCTGTATAGAACGTTGAGCTGCGGAAATCGCCGTTGGGGAGACTATGATTCTGTATCCGGCACGTAGTTTCTGAACAAGGGCTGCTTCGTTGCAATCATAGAGGTTTTCTTCAATCTCTCCCACGGATGAATTGCCTGTCTTTTTGATAGACATATCAAAATCTTCCGCTGTGAAGCATTCCCCGATTGTTTTCCGGATAGTGTTGTAGCAGGTTATAAGATTATGTTCCGCCCCCTTGAAGCTGCTGATGGCATATTGATAGGTGTCTCCGGTTTTATGAAGTATCCGGCCCACAACCAGCAAATTGAACACCATGTCAAGGACTCTGAACATCTTGCCGATGGAGATGCAACAGGCTTCCAATCGCAGTGTCATGGCAAAATATGATCCGGGACGGCTGATACCATGAACATTGCCTCCCACAACATATGTGTAGTACCAATAGTCTCCTGCGCCATTATTGCGACCATATACCATTAACCGAGGCCCGTACACACGTGTTATGTCATCCCGATAGAATGACGACATATAGCTTTGCTCAATCTCACCTTCTGCCGGAGTGTCGCACCAGAAGTCTTCGCCGTTGACTATTCCGTGTATAAAGAGTTTTGAATCCATAGCCTTATCCTCTTACGCGTTTCAATATAAGATTCCACAATTGGCGGGGATACTCAGCCGGACCCTCCTGGAAGGTAACTGAATTACCGAGCGTCCGGGTATATGTGCCGGTTTGGAAGGCTACGAAGTCAAACTTGTGAGGTTGCCAGAAGCGTGTGATCGGATTCTCGTTGCTGAAAGGCACGAAAATATCCTCATATAGCTGAGAAGCCGATGTGCGGGCCAATCCGAGCTTCACCTGTCCGGGACTGATTACATATGGCGTGGCATCAATCTTGTTGTATATGAACACCACTTTGTCGCGGGAGCGAATTCTCTGTTTCAGCATATGAATCTTGCTGACAAAGTTGCGGCGGTCCACATGTCCCATATCACTGTTAGTTCCGTCAGGCTCGAGCATTATAGCCCATATCTTGCGGTTGTCGCTGTTGATTATCGTGTTAACGTAAGCGGGAAATTCTTCCTTTGGTCTGCGGGGATTGAAGTAGTACTCTCCCGGTCCCTCCAGAATCTGACAAATCGGCCTGCCCCCTTTGGATACCATTACGAGCATAAAGCTTATTCGGCTTGTGGATTGAGCGGCATCATCGCTGTTGAGCATCAGATCGAAATCAGCACACATCCCTGCGTAATTAGTATCATAATGGGGACGGAAAGTTGTCACCGGAGTCACATCATAACCCATGCTCCGCAAGTAGCGGCTCATGCGTATCAGGGTCATTGTCTTTCCACATGCCGGAGAGCCGAAGAATACAACAATGGGCACCTGCTTGTCCACAATGGTCACTGTTATCTTGTTGGGGTCATTCAATTCTTCTGCCGTCAGCCCTGAAATGCTCTCTGTCGAGGCTGCTCCGTAAGGGTCATTACCCGGAGTTTCATATGTGGTGCCGGGAGTCAGAGTATCTTCCGTAGTATGCGACGTTTCGTCCAATCCGGCAATTTTTAATTCATCAGCCATAAATCTATGAGTATTAGGTATTTATTAGTATTCGGTCTTCTTGAATGCCAAGTCGAAGAAAATAAAAGCTGCTATATCTACTAAAATTGATATCACAATCCAGAAAATAAAGCCATAGCCTTCAAAACGACCATCCTTATAATCGCGCCAAACGTCTACGACACTTACCATTCTCTTTACCTTGGTCACCGGGTCCTGTGCTGTGTAAGTATCTTCATCCTCTTTAGATGAAAAGTTAACAAAGTTTCTGTTCTTCTTGATGATGTTATACGCCTCATTTAATTTGGCGCAGACCCCGTCATTACCAACAACATTATCAGGATTGTTCAGATTAATGGTGCCATCATTGATGTATTTCATCATCTTGGCCAAGTTGGAATTCATAACTTTAGCCTCCTGCACATTCTTTGCGCTCGGCTGAACCACATTTGCTTCTATCTCCTGTGCCTTTGTCTCTGCCATCAGGAATATTTTCTTTCGGTAGGCATCACAGAGTCGCTGTCTGTCCTGCATGCTGGTTCCGGTGAAACTCAGCGGTTCTATTTTGCTCACACCTAACACAGTAGCCAGCTGCCCGAGGATTTTCTTGGAGTGGTCGCCAAAACCGGGATTGGCATCATTCATGATTTCACCTGTAAGCTCATCCACAAGGGCTGTTACCTGTGAGCCCAACTGGTCCACTTTCAGTTTAGCTTGCGCCTTATTACCGGAATTTTCCTCTATTTGAGTGAGATATCCACGCGTGGTGGTAATATCTGTGACCACCTTATCATTAATCACCGTGCGATAGAAGAATGTGTGGGTATTGGTCGGCAAACTGCATATCAGCCAAAATACTATCAGAAGCAGGATACCACCCGTCAAACGCAACCCCCTCTTTTCCACATAGATGTTCTGATTCATGCTGTCAACAATCAGCTTTGTGCCAAGAGAAGCTATGATGAAGAAGCCGACAGTTAGAATCCAAATCAGGAATTTAGGCCATGTCGACAGCAACATGTGCAGTGACTCTGCTGTGGCCCAGCAGCTGATACCGGCAAACGCTACGAACGCCAGCAGCCAGATTAGTTTCATGTAGTTTTTCTGTTCCATAAAGTATTATTTGATATAGTTTACTATCTACTCTAAGAAACGAACAGCAAAACGGCTAAAGAACCATCCATATAATCTCCGGACAAGTTATCAGGTCTTTAGATTCTTACTTTGCCTCCGTAACTTCATCGGTGAAGCCGGGACATAAAAAAGGCCCAGGCTTACCACTTTCCACTACGAGGCTTGCGACGGCCTTCAAAACACAAATGGTCAGCCTGCGCCAAATACTGACGCAGTCACTTGTGTTTTGTTATGCTCCAACATCCTGTCCGAGGTCGCAATTCGTAGTGGAAAGTGAGCAATAATAAGAATTTAGAGCCTCGCTCTTGAAGCTTTGTGCAAAATTACAAAGTTTTTTCTAATCCTCCAAATCTCAACTTCTTTTTCTGTTTTTCTGTTGTTGTTAAATTGTGAATGCGTTCTTCATCTGCTATCATACAGTGAAGACATATCAGAAACGTAACGCTTGTAAATCGAGCACAGCTATCTAATGTGGGTTCTGACTCCGCGCGCAATTAATTCTTTACGAAGCCTCGGTTATTTGCGGCCGAAGTCGGCGGGGATTTCGCCCCAGTTGGGGGTGTCCCATTTGCGGATGGGGTTGCGGGGAGTGTGGGTGGCAGCCCATCGGTCGGCCCGCTGAAGGATGTCGAGCAGCTGCGCATTGGCTTCGGTGGGGGCTATCTTGGTGTTGCTCTTGCGGTTGCGCAGCCAGGCCAGGGCGGTCATTGAGTCGGTGTAGATAACGCGGGAGGTGTCCTCCTGCTGCTCACACAGGGCGAGAGCATGAATCAAGGCCAGGTATTCACCTATGTTGTTGGTGCCATCGGGGAACGGGCCTTTGTGGAACAGCTCGCGCCCGGTGCCGACCTCCACTCCCCGGTATTCCATCATGCCGGGGTTGCCTGAGCAGGCGGCGTCCACTGCGATGGCCTTTGTGTCTATTTCCGGAAAGGCCTCGTAGTTAATCACGCGCGCCGGGCGCTCGAAGAGATTCAGGAGGGTGCGTGCCTCAGTGGCATCTTCTCCGCGAAAGGCACGAATGGCTTCAGTGCGTGTCGGGAAGCTCTTGTAGCGGGCGCCGGGATATGTGAGCACCTGCTCGGAGGCATCCTCCCAGTTGTCGTAGACACCCGGTTCGATGCCCACCCACACCACATAGTATTTCTGTTTCTTAGCCATACTCTCAGGGTTCTTCGGTCTGCTCTTCTTGCGGTTCTTCGGTCTCTTCTTCCGCAGGCTCTTCAGTTTCCTGCTGCGGGGAGGTTTCCCCGACAGAGGGTTCGGCGGCTTCTGCTTCTTCGCCCACGTCAGGGGTTTCCGGGTTCTCTTCCTCCTCAGTTTCCTCCATATCCTCAGGGGGATTCTCGAGTTTTTCTTTCTCCTTTATGGCGGCCTCCTCTTCGGCGCGGAAGTATTCCTCAAAGCTGCGACCTTCAGTGATGAGAGTGTTGAAGTTGTCGACACTAATCATGATTGGCCGCACGCAGGCGGGGAGCTTAAAGCCTTCATATCGAGCCAGCACCGAGCGGTAATGCTCAACCTCCTTGACATTGGCAAAGCCCTTGATAATGAGCAGTCCGACGTTGCCGAAATTCATCTGCTCCAGGTCAAAGTCCTTAACCACGAATGATGAGAAGTTGAAGCGTGCCACATCATAGAGCAATTGATTCGGATGGATTGAGTCAAGCGGGAATGCGAGCACGAGCAGCTGCGGCTTCGTTGGGTCGAGGTCGAAGTTCGCAGGATTCGAGGGGGAATCCGAGGCCTCGGCATCAGAGGTGAGGCGTGTTTCCCACAGCATTCCGCGGGTATTGCCGGAGGAGGAATTGAGATGACGTCCCTGGCCGAGGTAGCGAAGCATGTCGGAGGCCATATCGGTCATATCAGTTTCCGGCCACTTTTGCAGCATTTCCGTCAGGCGTTCCTTGAACTTGTCCTCATCGCGGGCGGTGACATACGAGAGAGCATCGAGGAATACGAACTTCGGCAGTATCTTACTGAGCGGAAACTCCTTCTCCATCTGTGCCGTAAGCTCGCGCACACGGGTATTATCGTTGTCCAGATAAGCGTCATAGGCCTGTTGATACATCTCCTCCTGCACATCATCCATGCGGCGCAGATTCTCGAAATAGTTCGGGTCGAGCATGGCCTGACCATAGGGACTCTCCGGGAAGTCGGAGATAATCAGCTGACGGTATTTCTCCGCATCGGCCTTGCGGTCGGTGCGCACATCCATCAGATACATGTTATAGTACACGTCGAGACGGTAGATGTTATCCGGATATCGGGTGAGCAGGTCGTTGAAGTCTGTGCGCGCGGCCGGGAAATCCTCAAGCTTATCCTTGAGAATGACACCGATGTTGTAGAGTCCTTCCTGAATGATATCGTTGCTGGTTGCAATCTCCTCCTCAGTGCGGGGAATATCCTTCAGATAGTATTCCGGGGCGGCGGGATCCTGCTCCTTTTCGAGCTTGACCTTCTCCTCGGGGGAGATTGAATCGGTGGCCTCACCGGCAGAAGCCTGCTCATCATCGGAGTCCTCAAAGTCATCAAACGAGAAAGTATTCTTATTGCGGCGGCGCCAGTCATCCTCCAGCTTTCGTGAGCCCCAGCGGCGCTGGAACTCGGTCTTGCCCTGCGCCTTGGTCTGCGCGTTGTAGAAGTACCAGCTCTTGTCGGAATTCATCTGGAACTGCGTCGGGGCATTGGCATTGGTATTGGCATTCCCCTGCGCCGCCTGCTGCGCCAGATACTCCTCGCGCTTGGCAGCCTCTTCCTCCTCCTTTTTCTTCTTCTCATACTCCTTGGCCAGCCTTTCGGCCACCTTCATCTGCTCCTCCTCAGGCATCTTGGCCAGCGTCAGCAGTGAGTCCTGAAGCTGCACGTTGCCTGAATAGGTGGCAAGCTCATCGAGCACATCGGAACGGAGCTTAAGCACCTTGTAGTCAGGATACTTGTCATTCAGCTGCGAGACAGCTTCCGAGAAGAGCGGCTGCGCCTTCACATAGTCCTGACGGGCAAAATAGATTTTGCCCAACGCAAGCTGAGCGAGCGCCTTGTCGATGCCTCCGCGCGTGCTGCGCTCAATGGCCTCGGCATAATTCTTCTCAGCCTCAGTCGTGTCGCCGCGCGAGAGATAGAGGTTGCCTATGGCATAGAAAATCTGATCCTGATATTCCTTGTTGCGCTCGTAGCGGGTCATGGCTCTCAGGGCGCGCACCTCCCCCTTCACATTCGTTCCGGTGAAGACCTCACTCTGCTTGATTCGGGCATTGAACTTCGTGCGATAGTCAGTAGAAGAGCCGGAGCCGGCCTTCCTGAAGGCCTGATAGGCGGCCTGTCGGTTGCCGAGCTTGGCCTGCACCTGCCCCAACAGAAAGTACAGACGGTTCTTCTGCGAACCGGAAGCCTTGGCAGCGGCGCGCTCCAGGAAAGGCACTGCCTCCGCCTCGCGGGAGGAGCGCACATAGAGATTCGCCATATCGAAATCATACAGCTCCACCAGCTGCTTCTTAGGCAACTTATCGGGCTTCACATGCGTCAGGATATTCTCAGCCTCATAGAGCCAGTCGAGTGCCAGATAAGAGCGTGCCTGCCAGAGCTTTGCCTCATCCACAACCTCCGGCAGCCAAGTAAAATGGCGGGAGATATAGAAGAATGTGGAGGCCGCTCCGAGGAAGTCGCCGTTGAAATACTGCGCACGCCCCATCATCAGCCAGGCGTTGTGCAGGAACGGATTGAACTCCTCGCGTGCGCGGAAAGCCTTGTCTTTCGGAGAGCTCGTGCGCTTCTTGGGTTTCTTGGTGATGGAGTGAAGCTGGATGGCCTTCTGCATCTTCTCAATGGTACGCTTGAAGTCACCCGTTGGCTGCGGCATCTGCTGGTCGGCACGCGCCTCGGCCGGGTGCATCAGCACCGTACGCGAATAGTCATCCTGATAGGCTTTCTCCAGCTCGGCAAGCGTCTCCTTATAATGCTCCGAACCATTGTAATAGACGTTGTAGCGCGTGGTGAACGCCTGCCAGTTTCGTGAGGCAGCCGTATTCTTGTTAGTGGAGCAAGCCCACGACAGACAGCACAGCAGCAGAAGAGCCACCGCCGGAAGCAAATATATGCGCGCGCAACGAGCCATAACTATTTAACGCTCCCCGCCCCCGAATATTGTTGATTCAGGAGTGTCAATCGATTTAACAATGCTTAACTCTTATGTGCTTGTTCTGTGCATAAACTGTTAACTACCTTTGCACTGTAAATGAAGCACACAACCATAGAAATAATAACGGAACGAGGTGAGAAGGTCAAGGCTATTGCTCCGGTTATAATCTCGGCAAGCCGCGCTACGGATATACCCGCGTTTTATGCTAAAGAATTTTTCGCGGATTTGCTGCGCGGATACTCGCTTTGGAGAAACCCGTTTAATGGAAAAATCAGTTATGTGTCATATGTCAAAACGCGTTTCATTGTGTTTTGGACAAAGAATCCCCAACCTATTCTTCCGTATATAGATCTTTTGCAGGAGTATGGGATACGTTGCTATTTTCAATTTACATTAAATGATTATGAATCAGAGCAATTTGAACCAAATTTACCAACACTGAAAGAGAGGATTCAGAGCTTTCAGCAATTATCTGCAAAACTTGGTGCAAAGAGCGTTGTGTGGAGGTTTGATCCTCTAATTTTAGCCGACAATTTGGGAATTGAGGAATTACTCCAAAAGATTACCGGCATAGCAGATTGCTTGAATGGCTATACCGATGTTTTAGTCTTTAGCTTCGCTGATATAGTATCGTATGCTAAAGTTGTGCGCAACATGCAAAGCCAAGGAGTGAGGTATAAGGAATGGACTTCTGAGGAAATGGTTAGATTTGCTGCCCGCATCTCACAAATTAACAGGCAGCGATGGAATTTTAGGTTAGCTACGTGTGCGGAACCGATTCATCTTGAGGAGTTTGATATAGAGCATAACCGTTGTATCGACCCTGAAAGAATCAAGGCAATAGCAGGTTCGGATGCTGGTTTTTCTGAATATTTATTACTGGCTAAAAAGGATTCCGGACAGCGCAAATTTTGCGGATGTATAACAGCAAAAGATATCGGTGCCTATAACACTTGTCCTCATGGATGCGTGTATTGTTACGCCAATACATCGCCACATTCAGCTCAATGTAATTATCAACGCATTAAGAATAACAAGACATAAATGGCTCCAAGGATTTCATCATCTTACTAAGAGTGTGTATCAAAATTCTTACTGAAGCAAACGCATGGCGCGGAGCGCCTGTCCTTTGTTAGCCGGGGGGCTTCAGCCCCCCGGTAGCCCGGCGGATGGAACCAGCCCCGGCGGCGGCTGTCCAATACATTGACAACCAACGATATAGGATAGCTCATCTCCCCGCTTGCGCAATTCATCGGATTGGTCTACTCCCTTCAGGATGTGCGCATTTCGCTGGAGCGCATCGGCGGAGTGCACGCCCATCCTGATAGCGCGTGCACTTTATCGCGGTGCGCCCCTACTGCTGCTTGACGAAGCTACCAATTCACTCGATGCCGCCAATGAGAGAGCCATCGTCGAGAGCCTGAACAGCTTCACCGGCGGACGCACCTGCGTGGTTGTGGCTCACCGCTTGAGCACCGTGCGCAACGCCTCGCGCATCGTGGTGCTCGACAAGGGGCGCATCTGTGAACAGGGCACACACGAGGAACTGATTGCACGCCGCGGAGCATATTGGAACCTCGTGAAAGATCAACTTGACATTCCTCAATAACTCCCCGCCTGCCATGAAACATTCACCACGCATAGAGAAGCTCCTGAGCCGATTGCCGCTTTCACTCGAAATTATCGGTTGGTTTGTGCCAATATTCCTGCTTATCATATTCATTATATTAGTAGTGTTTATACCTCCCGTTCAGCACTTCATTAAAGGACTTTTCAAGTCAATGTTTTTATTGTGATAAAAAACACTAAAAATTATTTGCATGAATTAAAAATATTGCCTATATTTGCAGCCTAAGAGAACATTTCTTTTTGTTTCCAAAACGCAATTATAGCTTTTAACCTGCTAATCGATTTATTCATAAATAGTTAAGCCGTTTATTCTCTATACAATTCATTACGGAAATTTCAAAGACACAACTCTTAAGTGTTAACTAATCCCTTTTTATCAACCTCAAATTCCCCTTCTCCTATGAAAAAGAAGAAATTTGAAGCAGCAAAACTATTCTTAAAACCCGTACTCTTGACAGGTATGTTGCTGACGGGGTGTGGTATAGCCATTGCCGATAATCCCGAGGTGCAGAGCGCACCGGCTGATTCTACGGCTACACAGTTGGAGGAGGTTGTAGTAGAGGGTCAGAATCAGATGGTTACCAAGGAGGGTATAACGATGCTCCCTACCCGCGATGAAAAATCGCATGCCTATGATGCGCAGACATTGCTGCGCAATATGGCACCTCCAATGCTTTCATTCAAAAATGATATGGTTACAACTGTGTCCGGAGAAGATGTGAATTATTACATTGATGGGATCCCTGCCACGGAGGCAGACTGTGCATCCTTGCGACCATCCCGAGTTCTGAAAGTTGAGTATTTCCCGTTCTCTTCCGACCCTCGTTTTGCCGGAGTTAATAATGTGATTAACTTCGTTATGCAGCCGATGGAATATGGTGGCTACGTGCGTTTTAATCCGGTGCAATACATGGGATATACGGGAGGAGGATATCCGTTATACGCAAAATTCGTCAGAAAATCGATGCACTATGATTTGGTCGCATCGGCCGATTGGAATTCCACTCATTCCGGCGGGGAGCGAAAAACAGAAGTCTTCCGCGGCCTCGATTTGACACCCGATAAAGAACCTGTTACGCGTGACTATAACACGAACGAATCCTCGCAGTATCACTCATATCGCGCAGCCTTCCGCGCCTTGAATATTCGCGCCAACGGGAGTTATCTGTACAGCACCTTGGCATTTAATTACAGTTCTGACAGAAATAATAACGACGGCTACTTATCGTTTTCTCCGGAATTGTTCCCGACAAGCTCTGCAAACACCCGAACTCACAATCGTAATATCTCAGCCTCATGGAACGGTTATGCGATGTTAATTCTTCCCCAAAACCAATATCTGCATATTGTGCCTGTGCTTAAGTACTCCAATAGCCGAAACAATTCATTATACTCCCCGCTCCTTCTTTCTCCAATTTTGAATAATGCGAAAGAAATCGCATGGCAACCATCCGTATTGCTTCAATATGTAAAAGTTATAAATGAGAAGATCAGCTTGGCAGTCGTATTATCTTCCAACACTACCATATATTCAACTGACTATTCCGGAGATATTTCAGCAGAATCAGCTCCTCATCAAACTCTGACCACCAGTCGCAATATGCTCCGGGCATATTTGTATCACGGCTTGCCACGAAACGCATATTACAAAGTTATGCTCGGCGGAATGCTGTCTTACTCCAAAACAGCTTCAGCCGATGCCGTGACTTTAGTGGACCCTTTGGCTGAGGTTGATTTCCGTTATCCATTTTCTTAAAAAAGTGCATTGCAACTAAGCGGACGCTTCTCAGCCTCCACGCCATCACCTTACAGCAGCAATGAGTTGATGCGCCAAGAGAATGAATTGCTGTGGGTAGCAGGAAATCCAAATCGTAGGAATGAGTATTTAGCATCGGCATCGTTGACTTACACTTATCTTTTCAATAAAATTCTATCACTCAGCGCGGTCGCACAATATCGCGGAGAATTCCATGAGTTAACACCTACATATCTTAATGGAGGCGATTTCATCATCCAATCTTTCTCTGCAGATGGTCGCAGGCAAAACTTATATTTTACACTTAACGTTCCAATAAAGCTCTTTAATGGCAAACTGTCCCTTACCCCAAATGTCTCACATTCGTCTTATTGGCAGCGTGGTCCGATTGCGGGTAATGTGAGCTACATAGATTATGGACTGAATGCCAACGGTTTCTGCGGAGATTGGTCCTTCTCCGGCTATTTCCACAGCCCTTCTAAATACATCAATTTTTTAGGCTTTCAGAAAAGTCCTTGCCAATATGGGGTTTCCGTCTCATGGTTCAAGGGTAACCTCTCCATATCAGCATCCGCCCATGACTGGTTCAAGACCAACAACGGCCCTGTATTCTGGTATGACTGCGACCTCTACAGCACCCGACGGGAGACTCTTTGGCGTTCCTCCTATGGACGTGGCTTCAACATCCGTGTGGGCTACACTCTTGACTTCGGCAAGAAAGTGGAGAGAGGCGACGAAGTTCAAGCAGGCTCCGGCATTTCAACCTCAATTATGTAAGCCTCAAATATTTATGTAATGCTCTTTTTGCAACTCACTGACTAAACCCCTACGACTATGACGACTAAGCACATTAATCCTCTTCTCCTCGACGAGGGTGCACAGCCCCGGCTCTCCCGTTATACTTTCCCTTTCGAGAGGGAGGGGCACAAACTTGTGTTCAATTCGCGCACACGGAATTTCCATGAGGTCAACGAAGCGCTCTTCGAGATTCTCAAGGATTTCTCGCCCGAGAATGCGGCCCAGCTCGATGAGGATACACTTGCACAGATGCCCGCTCTGAAGTGGATTGCATCGGAACAGGAGGATGATAATTATGTGCTTGGTCTGCATAATGAGCATTTGCTCGGCACAGCTTTTGCCGATGACAATTGCCGCCGCTGCGCTATGCTCCCGATATGCCAAGGGGGATGTCCGCGCCACCGAATCCACAATCTATCGAAACCGGTGCATCGCATAGACCTCTGCAATATCTACTCGCAAAATGACGGCGAGGCTCTCTACGACTTTCTCTTCGACTACTACAAGACCTCCAAGTGTAACCGACAAGACTGCAACTGCAATGCGTAAATATATACTTGCATTATCGCTGATTCCATGTGCAATCGGCATGATGGCACAGACTGCCCCCGCTGATTCCACCGTGACTCAGCTTGACGAGATAGTGGTGGAGGGTAAGAACATCACAACCACCGAATATGGGTTCTCAATTCTGCCCACAAAGCAGGAAAAAGCTCATGCCACAGATGCATATACGCTGCTGCGCAATATGAATCTGCCTATGCTCACGGTGCGTAATAACGAGGTCTCCAGGGTGGGAGGTGGAGGTGTCAGCTACTTCATCAATGGCGTGCCCGCCTCAGCCACTGACTGCGAAGCCCTGCGCCCCTCGCAGGTGATTCGAGTAGAGTATTTTGACGACAATCCCGATCCCCGCTTCGGCGGCGCCCGCAACATCATCAACTTCGTTATGAAAGAGCTTGACTGGGGTGGCTACGTGCGTCTCGCTCCCAAACAGGTCTTCGGATTGACATATGGCACATATCCCCTGTATGTGAAGCATGTGAAGGGATCGATGAGTTATGACCTTTCTGCCGGAATGACCTGGATGGCTGATAAATCCGCAGGCTCGCTTACCACCGACACTTATCGCGGCCTGGATATTCCGGCCGCAGGTATTACACCGGCCGATGACATAATCCGCACCTTGGGTTCCTACACCCACAGCCATTCGCATAAATACTACGCCTCGCTGCGTATCATGAATTTTCAAAAAAACGGTCGCACGCTAAGAACGACTTTCTCTTTTAACCGATATACCGGCGGTTCCGACGATGTCGGCACCTTGAATTTCGCTCCCGGCATATTCCAAGGCGCATCTACTCACTCCGCCTCCCATAGCCGAAATCTCTCGCTGGGCTGGGATGCATATGCCTATCTGCCTCTCAGCAATGGCTTCTCTCTATCGTTAACACCATCTTTTTCATGGGGTCACTACAATTCACTCTCAAACTACCTGCCTGAGGGACTCCCTTCAATCATCAACGGTTCGAAGGATGATGCCTATAATCCCGATGTAACAGTAAACGTGACTAAAAATTTGGGGCACAACAACTCGGTGCAACTGATGGCGCGCTCCATAACCACCATCTACCACACGGAATACTCCGGAAATATTTCCGCTGACTCCGACCCGACTCAGAAGCTGACGAAAAGTGAAAACCTGTTGATGTTCATCTATCAGCAACGCCTGCCGGCCGGCATACAGCTATACATACGCCCCGGCATCTCCTACACTTATTCCAAGACCTCCACTGCAGCAGCCATCAATCAGTGGAATCCACGTATGTTCATGAGCGTCAATTACTCCCCGGCACAGACCGACTATCTGGGTCTGAGTGCGGCATGGGGCAATTCCACTCCGCAGGCTAACACTTCAAACGAACTTATGCGTCAGGTCAACGAGCTGCTATGGATGCGTGGTAATCCTGACTTGAAGAACATCAAGATGTCTAATATCACCTTAGGCTACACTCATATTTTTTCAGATGCGGTGTCCGGCTCATTCCAAGTGGGGTACGAAGGACTGTTTGATCTTACTATGCCTGTCTATATGCCGGAAGGGGACAAAATGGTGCAGACATTTTTTTCTACGGGACGTTATCAGGAGCTGAGTGCAACCTTGAATGTTCCCATTAAATTGTGTGGCGGACACCTGTACCTGACTCCGACACTCCAGTACTTATCCCGTTGGCAACGAGGGGCGGTGCGTGCCAACCTGACCAGGCTGTTGCCTTACATCGATGTCAGGGGGTTCTTCGGACAATGGTCTGTCTCAGCCTACTATTACGCCCCGATGAAAATGCTCGACACCTACTACACAAAAATTCCTCACCAATACGGAATAGAGATTGGTTGGCAACGAGGTGAGCTGGCCATATCTGCCTCTGCGGCTAATATATTCAACACACGTAAAGGCACACAGTCCTGGCTATATACACCGTATTACAGTACTGTAATCCAAAACTATGGGCGCAATGGCTATGGACGTACGTTCAGCGTGAGCGTGAGTTACACCATAGGCTACGGCAAACCAACCGAGCGTAAGAACGAGGTGCGCCAAAGTTCAGGACCCGAATCCTCTGCTATGTAACCCCTACTTTTTATACATGCATATCCCACCCTCGGGGCTCCGGCTCCGAGGGTGTTGGTTTGCCGGGGAATTTGGTGGTTTGCGAATTGTTTGCTACCTTTGCGGTCGTAACCGCAGGGGTGCCGCCGGAACGTCCGGTTGTGCTGAGATGATACCCTCCGAACCTGACACGGATAATGCCGAGACAGGGAGCACGGTCCTCCTCCCCCGCAGTTATGTATTTAATGCGCGCTTGCGCCTAAGACCATGACTGTATCCCGCTACAAATCAATGCTTACGATTGCCGGAAGCGACCCTTCGGGGGGCGCCGGCATCCAGGCCGACATCAAGACGGCCACAGCGCTCGGTGTCTACGCCATGAGTGTCCTCACTGCCGTCACGGCACAGAACACCCTCGGCGTGCGTGGCTTCGAGCCGGTGTCGCTCCCCCTGCTGGAGGCGCAGCTTGACTGCGTGCTCTCCGACATCCGCCCTGATGCCGTGAAAATCGGAATGGTGCCCTCTGCCGCACATATCCGCGTGATTGCCGAGGCATTGCGTCGCCATGAGCTGACAAACATTGTGCTCGACCCGGTGCTGGTGGCTACCTCCGGCGATGCTCTCTCCGAGGGAGACACTGTGCAGGCTCTGCTCGCGGAGCTGGCTCCCCTGTGCGAGGTAATCACTCCGAACATCCCCGAGACTCAGGCGCTCACAGGGCTTCCCACCGATAACATGCTCCAAATAACTGAAGCCGGCTACACCCTGCTGCGCTCCGGCGCACGCAGTGTGCTTGTGAAAGGGGGACACGGCGACAGCGCCGATGAAATCATTGACCTCTACCTGAGCGCAGACCGGCAGTCGCAGAACCTGCACTCCCGCATCGACACCCCCAACACGCATGGCACCGGCTGCACCCTCTCCTCAGCCATAGCCTCCTTCCTGGCGCTTGGCGCGGAGGGGGAAGAGGCCGTCTGCCGCGGCATCGAGTGGCTGCATGGAGCTATCAAGGCGGGCGCGCATTACCAAACCGGACATGGACATGGTCCGGTTAATCACCTTTATACAATTCAAAGCAAATGACTATAACACTCAACAGCAAGGAGCGCGAGCTTGCGCACCCCGTGAATGTAGCCACACTGCTTGAGCAGGAAAATCTGCTCGGCAAGGGTGGAGTGGCTGTAGCTGTGAACGGCGCCGTAGTGCGCAAGCCGGACTGGGAGACCCGCCTCCTGGCTGACGGCGACGACGTACTGATAATCAGTGCTGCCTACGGTGGATAACTTCTTGCTCATAGCACTCACTGAACCCTCGTCTCCACTCCCCCCGGAGCGGGAGGCCGACTGCATCACCCGCCTGCTGCGCAGCGGAGCGATTGACTTCATGCATCTGCGCAAGCCCTCCGACCCTGCGCGTGTCGAGACTCTGCTCGAGCTGCTTCCGCAGGATTTGCATCCGCGTCTGCGAGTGCATCGCTTCCCGGAGCTTGCCCGCCGCTACGGTTGCCCCTATCATGCGGCTGACGGCGAACCGGCTCCCGATGGGCTCGACACCACCCGCTCCTGCCATTCGCTTGAGGGGGTACAGAGTGCCGGTGGGTGCGCCTACGCATTTCTGTCCCCCCTGTTCGATTCCATCTCCAAGCAGGGCTACCGGGCTGCCTTCGCTCCGGCGGAGTTAGTCGGGAAGCTTCCGCCCAACGCCGTCGCCTTGGGAGGCATCACCCCCGAGCGGCTGCCGCAGGTGGCGCGACTCGGCTTCCGGGGCGCCGCTATGTTAGGCGCAATTTGGGAGCAGACTGCTGACCTCGACCGACTGACTGCCCGACTGCTGCGCGCCCGCCGCATGGTGGAGGGCTTCCGGCTTCAGTTCATCACCTCTGCTCCGGATGCGGAGCAGACCGCCCTCCAAGCGCGTCAGGCGCTCGAAGGTGGCTGCCGCTGGATGCAGGTGCGCATGAAGGATGCGCCGGACAGTGAGGTGGAACAGGCGGTCCGGCTCATCGCTCCTTATGCAAAGGAGAGCGGCGCCATCCTGCTCGTGGATGACCGAGTGGAATTAGCCGCCCGTATGCCGGAAATCGACGGAGTGCACCTCGGTCATGCCGACATGCCCCGCGAGCAGGCACGCCTCCTGCTCGGAGCGGACAAAATCATCGGCAGCACGGCCAACACTCCGGAGCAGGCTCTGCGCCTCGCCCCGGTGAGCGACTATCTCGGCGTGGGTCCCTTCCGCTTCACCACCACCAAGAAGAATCTTGCTCCCGTGCTCGGTGCCGAAGGACTGCGCGAAGTATCGCAGGCGCTTCTGAAGGCAGGCGAACTGCTCCCGGTGGTAGCCATCGGCGGCATCCTGCCCGCTGATGTGCGCCGGGTGATGGAGAGCGGTGTGCAGGGGGTGGCCGTCAGCGGCGCCATCCATGCCGCCCCCTCTCCGCAAGAGGCTACGCGCGAATTTCTTAACGAATTAAATTAGTACCATATATGAATGACAATCTGATAATCGGTGACCGCGAGTTCAGCTCACGCCTGTTCGTGGGCACCGGCAAATTCTCCTCGCCGCAGGTGATGCTCGATGCCGTGCTCGCCTCTCAGAGCCAGATGATTACGGTGGCCATGAAGCGTGTGAACATGCTCAATGAAGCTACCGACGACATGCTCACCCACATCAACCGCGACCACGTGCAGCTGCTCCCCAACACGAGCGGTGTGCGCGACGCCAAGGAGGCGGTGCTCGCCGCCCGCATGAGCCGCGAAATCTTCGGCACACCCTTCATCAAGCTGGAGATTCACCCTGACCCCAAGTATCTGCTTCCTGACCCCGTGGAGACTCTCAAGGCCACCGAAGAATTGGCAGCCGACGGCTTCGTGGTGCTCCCTTACATTCAGGCTGACCCGGTGCTCTGCAAGCGTCTGGAAGAGGCCGGTGCAGCTGCCGTTATGCCCCTCGGGGCCCCCATCGGCACCAACAAAGGGCTGCTCACCCGCGACTTCCTGGAAATCATTATCGAGCAGAGCTGTGTGCCCGTAATCGTGGATGCCGGCATAGGTGTACCCTCCCATGCAGCTGATGCCATGGAGATGGGCGCCTCAGCCGTATTGGTCAACACAGCCATCGCCGTAGCCGGCGACCCCGTGGCAATGGCCCGTGCTTTCGACATGGCTGTCAAAGCCGGCCGTCAGGCTTACCTGGCCGGACCCGGCGCCGTCTCTCAATCAGCTCAAGCCTCCTCACCCCTTACCTCGTTTCTTAACTCATAACAGCATATAACGCCGTGAAAATCAGCAATATCGACGTATCGTCATATCCCAATAGCGAAAAAATCTACATGCAGGGCAAGCTCCACCCGGAAGTTCGGGTGGGTATGCGCCGCGTGCATCAATATCCCACAGTGAAAATTGAGGATGGTCTGCGAGTGGAGTATCCCAACGAAGACATCACCCTCTACGACACCTCCGGCCCCTACACCGATCCTGAGGTGAAAATCGACCTCTATGCCGGCCTCCCCCGCACCCGCACAGCGTGGGTGGAAAAGCGCGGCGACACTGAAGAGCTCCCCGCAATGACCAGCGAATATGGCCGTATGCGCCTGGCAGACAAGAGTCTCGACGAAATCCGCTTCCCCCGCCTGCATAATCCCCGCCGCGCCAAGGAGGGAAAGCGCGTCACCCAGATGCACTACGCCCGCAAGGGTATCATCACCCCCGAGATGGAGTATGTGGCCATCCGCGAAAACCTCGACAACGAGGCGCGCGGCATAAAGAGCCACATCACCCCCGAGTTCGTGCGCGATGAGATTGCTGCCGGCCGCGCTATCATCTCTGCCAACATCAACCACCCCGAGGCAGAGCCGATGATTATCGGCCGCGCCTTCTCAGTGAAGCTCAACACCAATATCGGCAACTCCGCCCTCTCCTCCGGCATCGAAGAGGAGATCAGCAAAGCCGTCTGGAGCTGCTACTGGGGTGGCGACACGCTGATGGACCTCTCCACCGGCGACAATATCCATGAGACCCGCGAATGGATCATACGCAACTGCCCGGTGCCCGTAGGGACTGTACCCATCTATCAGGCGCTCGAAAAGGTGAACGGACGCGTCAAGGACCTCACCTGGGAAATCTTCCGCGACACTCTCATCGAGCAGGCCGAGCAGGGTGTGGACTACTTCACCATCCATGCCGGCGTGAAGCGCGAACATGCCAAGCTGCTCGAGCAGCGCCTCACCGGCTGCGTGAGCCGTGGCGGCTCAATCATGACCCAGTGGTGTGTGCTCCACCAGCAGGAGAGCTTCCTCTACACTCACTTCGACGAAATCTGCGAAATCCTCAACAAATATGACGTGGCCATCTCCCTGGGCGACGGTATGCGCCCCGGCTCCACGCATGACGCCAACGACCGCGCGCAGTTCCTGGAGCTGGAGGTGCTCGGCGAGCTGACCAAGCGCGCCTGGGAACATGAGGTGCAGGTAATCATCGAAGGTCCCGGCCATGTGCCCATGCACAAGATTGCCGAAAACATGACCAAGCAGCTCGAGTGCTGCCATGAGGCTCCCTTCTACACCCTCGGCCCTCTGACCACCGACATCGCCCCCGCCTACGACCACATCACCTCAGCCATCGGCGCCGCCATCATCTCCAACCTCGGCACAGCCATGATTTGCTACGTGACCCCCAAGGAGCACCTCTCGCTTCCCACGCTGGAGGATGTGCGCGAGGGTGTGATTACCTATAAGATTGCCGCCCACGCCGCCGACCTGGCCAAGGGGCATCCCGGCGCCAACGTGCGCGACGACGCTCTCTCAAAAGCCCGTTTCGACTTCCGCTGGAAGGACCAGTTCAACCTCTCGCTCGACCCGGCCCGCGCCAAGGAATTCTACTTGGCCGGACGCCGCGATGCGCCGGATGCCGACGACAAGTTCTGCACCATGTGCGGACCCAACTTCTGCGCAATGCGCATATCTCAAAACATCACTGAGGAATGCAACAAATAAATCCGTTCGGCGAAGGTTTCGCTCAGGAAATCGACCGATATGACTGGGATGAAACCATCCGCGCCGTAGACTCCACGACGGAAGCTGACGTGCGCCGTGTGCTGGCCAAGGCCGCCACGGGCCGCACGCAGCTCACTCCGGAAGACTTCATGTGTCTCATCTCCGAGGCTGCCGACCCCTTCCTGGAGCAGATGGCTGCAATGGCGCAGGCTGCCACACGCCGCCGCTTCGGCAAGACCATGAGTCTCTACATACCAATGTATGTCAGCAACGCCTGCACCAACAAATGCGTCTACTGCGGCTTCAACCACGACAACCCCTTCACCCGCACCACTCTCACCCTCGACCAGGTGAAGGCCGAATGCGAGGCCATCAAGAAGCTGGCTCCTTTCGACAATATTCTGATTGTCAGCGGCGAATATCCGGCGCTCTGCGGCGTGGACTATCTGGAGAAGGTGCTCGGAGTCTGCCGCCCCTACTTCAACAACATGACCATCGAGGTGCAACCGATGCGCACCGAGTGGTACGAACGTCTCACCCATGCCGGCCTCAACGGCGTCATCTGTTTTCAGGAGACCTACCACCGCGAGGCATATAAGAAGTATCACCCGCGAGGCATGAAGAGCCACTTCGAGTGGCGCCTGAACGGCTTCGACCGCATGGGGCGCGCCGGAGTGCATAAGATTGGCCTCGGAGTGCTGATCGGCCTTGAGGACTGGCGCGCCGACATGGCAATGCTCGCCCGCCACCTCCGCTATCTGCAGAAGCACTATTGGCGCACCCGCTACTCCGTGAACTTCCCCCGGATGCGCCCCAGCGAAAGCGGCTATCAGCCCAACGTGGTCCTCACCGACCGCGAGCTGGTGCGCCTCACGCTGGCATTCCGAATCTTCGACTCCGACGTGGACATCTCCTACTCCACCCGCGAGGCGCCCGCCTTCCGCGACGGAATGATGACACTCGGTGTGACCTCAATGAGCGCCGGCTCACAGACCGAACCCGGCGGCTACGCATCAACCCCCGACGCCCTCGAGCAGTTCGAGGTGAGCGACGACCGCACTCCCGCCCAAGTAGTGGAGGCGATACGCAACCATGGCCTCGAACCGGTCTTCAAGGACTGGGACGCCATTTTTGACTGAGAACCTAACCTCTCACTGTTTTTGACTTGAAAAAGCTGTGACTATTTCTTCTGCAATATTGTTACCTCTATAAGAAACTGTTTAAGTTTATGTCAATGCAATTTTGATAGGTGTTTTTGAGTGATTTTCGCGAGTGGAAGAGGGAGCATAGCGGGCTATGCGACCGATGAAACTCGGCGAAAAGCGCCAAAAACAGCCTCAAAATTCATTGATAACAAGCTATAAAAATATTTCCGACATAAACTTAAACAGTTTCTAAACAGCTTTTTATTTATGGATGAATTAATAAGCGTTATCATACCGGTGTTCAACGCAGCACCTTATTTGGAGGAATGCCTGCACAGCGTGCTCTCTCAGACGCATCGCGAGTTGCAGGTGATTGTCGTGGACGACGGCTCCACCGACGGCTCGACCGAAATTCTGCGTCGTGCGGCCGCGGCCGATTCCCGCATCGAGCTGCATGAAGGGGAACGCCAAGGGGTCTCCGGTGCCCGCAACATGGGCATCGAGCTGGCCCGGGGCGAGTTCATCGCCTTCGTGGATGCCGACGATGCGCTTCCCCTCTCCGCCCTCGAGATGCTCCGTAAGGCTGCCCGCCGCTCTCATGCCGATGTGGCCGTCGGCGACTATGAAATCGTTGACTCCATGCCCGCCCCCGCCGCAAGCTCCGCGCGCACGAAGGTCGACCTCATGAGCGGCGAGACAGCCATTGTGCGCTGCCTCCACCAGCAGGGGCTGGACAACAGCGTCTGGGGCAAGCTCTATGCCACTACGGTCTTCGACGAAAAGCTCCGCTTCCGCCCCGGCCGATTCGAAGACCTCGATATCATCTACCGCATCTACGACCGCGCACGCCGCGTCTGCCGCCTGCGCGCCAACGTCTACTACTACCGGCGCCACCCGCAGAGCTTCATTCAGAATCCCGACGCGCCCGGCCGATATGATGCTCTTGATGTCTGCGACCGCATGCTCTGCTACACGCAGCTCTACTCACGCCGCGTGAAGCGGGCTGCCCGCTCCCGCACCCTTGCCGCCAGCTACAATGCGCTGGCACTCCTGCTCCGCTCAGGCCGCGAGAATGAAGAGCTTGAAGAGCGCTGCTTCCGCAACCTGCACCAGAGCCGTGCCGACGTCCTCCTCTGTCGGGCGGCCCGCCGCCGCGACCGCCTCGGCGCTCTCCTGGCCTGGCTCCCTCGCCCCCTGCTGAAAATGATTATCAAGCATCGAAGCCCGATGCCTTAATAAGACCATTAACCGCATTCAACTAATTTATAACCCAAAATGAATCTTAAGACACTCGCACTCACTGCAGCCGCAATGCTCGCAGCCGGCGCATGTGCCGCTCAGTCTCCGACTGACACCCTCGCCACTCAGAAAACCAAATTCAAGATCGTCCCCACGGGGCGTCTGCTCATGGATGGTGGCGTGTTTATCACTAACGACACTCAGGACTTCAAGGATGGTGTGGATGTGCCCGACGTAGGGGTGGGCGTGCTCGGCACCTACGGCGACTGGACAGCCCGCATCGACATAGGCTACGCCTTCGGAAAAGTTGCCCTCAAAGATGTCTACGTCGAAAAGAAATTCACCCCGGCCCACACTCTGCGTTTCGGCTACTTCGTGCATCAATTCGGCCTGGAATCCATGCGCGGTTCCGCTCTGAAAGTCACCATGGAGGAACCCACCGTGAGCGAAGCCTTCACTGATGGTCGCCTGTTGGGTGTCATGTACAACTTCAACGACAAGAACTTCCACGCCTCAGTCTCCGCCCATGCCGAAAGCAAAGCCATCAATCTGCGCGCCAACGAAATGGGCGAAACCGGCTACGGCGCAATGACCCGCCTCGTCTACCGCCCCATTCATGACGGCCTCGATGTGGCTCAGGTAGGTTTCTCGGCTGCTGTGTCAGGAGCGCAGTATAACGACGACCCCGAGCTGAACCATAAAATCTATGAGGTCACAGCCAATTTCCCGACCCGCATCGACCAAATCAGCGCCGTGAACGCCACTGTCACCGATGCCCGCAACATGTTCAAGTTCTCACCCGAGCTGCTGCTCTGCAAAGGGAATCTCGCCCTGGAGAGTCAATACTATTGGCTTCAGGTGTCGCGCAAGGAGCTGCCGGCCTACCGCGCCTATGGCGCCTACGGTATGCTCCGCTGGCTCGCCTGGGGAGGCACTTACAGCTACAATCAGGCCGGCGCCTGCCTCAACACCCTTCAGAAGAAATGCCTGGAGCTGGTGGCCTGCTACAACTACACCTGCCTCTCCTCCGAGAGCACCGGCATCTACGGTGGCCGCGTGGGTGACGTAAGCCTCACCGCCAACTGGCACCTGAACAAATACATGATCTGGCGCCTGCGAGCCGCCTACACCCACCGCTTCGACCGCTCAGGCGCCCCTGACGTTAACCTCGGAGCCATACAGACCCGCTTCCAGATAATCTTCTGACCCCTAACTCCGATATACAGGCAGCGCCCGCGACGATTTGAATGTCGCGGGCGCTGTCAGTTCAGTGCTATTCTTCAATCAATATTGATGGGAGTCTTTGCTTACGTCGGAGTCGGTCAGGGGGGCGGCGTTCATCTTGCGCCAGACGTAGACGATGTAGGCGAGCACGAAGGGCACCAGCAAGCTCACGATGCTCATGGTCTTCAGCGTGAAGAGCGAGGAGCTGGAGTTGGCAAGCGTCAGGGAGCTGGCCGGATAGGTAGTCGAGGCCAGGTAGCAGGTGCTGCCGTAGCCGGCTATGGCGAACAGCACTATCACTACGAGGGCGGCACCGATGCCGCTGAACCAAATGCCTGCTCGGGTGCGCGTGAAGGCGGTCACTCCGATGCCGTAGAGCGCAAGCACTACCCCCACCAGGAATATTACGCCCCACCACCACATGCCGATGAGGTTGTTCAGATAGAGGTTTGCCTCCTGAATCACTTCACCATCGGCTGCGCAGCGATAGCCGGGAGCAAGAATCAGAACTACGGCGAAGAGCACGAAGAGCACTGCGAACACGAGGCCGTTGCCCAGGCAGGCGCGGCGCATACGGCGCTCGAAGCCTTCGTCGGTGCGGATGTTGTTGACGAAGTACATGGCTGCCAGCGTGCGGGCCAGGAAGAAGACTGTGAAGCCGAGCAGCAGGCATTGCCAGCAGGTGATTACCTCCAGACCATGGGTGGGTGCCCACTGGGAGATGACAGGGTTGGTGCCCTCCACGAGGTTGCCTCGGGTCACTTCAAACGGCGCGCCGAAGAAGAACATGCCGACGGCGGCTCCGAGCAGCACACAGCCCAGGATGCCCCCGATGAAGAGCAGCACATCGTAGCTCACGCGGCCATAGAGGTTGCCCCGCTTGCGGCGGAACTCGTAGCTGACCGCCTGAAAGACGAAGCAGAGCAGGATGGACATCCAGAGCCAGTAGGCGCCCCCGAAGCTCGTGGAATAAAACAGGGGGAAGGAGGCGAAGAAGGCGCCGCCGAAGACTACGAGCGATGTGAAAGTCAGCTCCCATTTGCGACCCAGGGAGTTGACCATCAGCTGCCGGTGCTGCTCGCTCAGGCGGGAGAGGAGCATGCTTTGGCCTCCGAGCACGAAGAGCATGAAGACGAGGGCTGCGCCGAGCACGGCTATCAGCAGCCACCAATAATTCTGATACATTTCAAGTTCTGTCATGGCCTTCAGAGTTTAGGGTTGTTAAGCATATCGGTCTTTGAGACGCGGTTGATGTAGCGGAGCATGATGCTCATTTCAGCGGCCAGCATCAGAGTGAAGAGCACGGCGAAGAGCCAGAAGGTGAACTGCACTGATGAGGCGGGGATGGAGGAGATGGCGGCGTTGGTGGGCATGAGGTTCTGAATGGCCCAAGGCTGACGGCCCACCTCGGCCAGCACCCAGCCGGCCTGACTGCAGATCCATACCAGAGGAATGGAAGCTATACCTACGAAATGGAACCAACGTTTCTCCAGCCAGGATGTGCGCCAGCGGGTGGCTACGATGGCCACGAGCGCCAACAGCAGCAGGTAAGTGCCTATCATGACCATGATGCGGAAGGCATAGAAGGTCATCGGCACATTGGGCACGGCATCTTCGGGCTTGTCGAGGAAGCCGTAGCCGAAGAATTCATAGTTGGCGTCGATGCGGGTGAGCGCCTCCTTCATGGCTATGGAGTCGCCCCCTTTGCGGGCGGCGTCGAAGTCGGCCAGCGCAGCGCGGGCCTGACGACCCATGGCTATGCGCTCGGCGTAGGAGACGGTGTTGATTGTATCACCCTGCGGAGTGAGAGCCACGCCGGCAATGAGGTCGTTGATGCCCGGCACGAATGTGTTCGGGTCATGGTTGGCGAGCACCGAGAGTCCATAGGGGATTGAGATTTCACCATGAATGGCGGGGAGGCTGTCACCCGGCTGCTTGTCGGTGTTCACGAGGCCGAAGCCCACCAGCTCCTGACCGATTTTGCCGTCATAGAGGCCCTCCATTGCGGCGAGCTTCATGGGCTGCACCTTAGCCACCTGCACGGCGGAGCCGTCGCCGGTGTACATGGTGAGCAGAATGCCGACGAGTCCCACCCAGGCACCAACCTTGATGGAGTCGCGGGCAACCTCCACATTGCGTTTGCGCCACAGCAGCCAGCTGCTCACGCCAATCACGAAGACCCCGGCCAGAATCCATCCGCTCGTCACGGCATGGAAGAACTTATTGATGGCCACGGGGCTGAGCACGAGCGCCCAGAAGTTGTCCATGACGTTGCGCATCTGCTCCGGATCGAATTTCATGCCGACGGGGGACTGCATCCAGGCGTTGGCCACGAGAATCCAGAGGGCTGAAAGCGACACACCGACAGCCACGAGCCATGTTGAGGCGAGGTGGAAACGGCGGCTTACTTTGTTCCAGCCAAAGAACATTACGGCCACGAAGGTTGCCTCCATGAAGAAGGCCACGATACCCTCGATGGCCAGCGGAGCGCCGAAGATGTCGCCCACGAACCAGGAGTAGTTGGACCAGTTGGTGCCAAACTCGAACTCCAGGATAATGCCGGTGGCAACACCGCAGGCAAAGTTGATGCCGAACAGGGTCATCCAGAATTTAGTAATGCTTTTCCATCGCTGCTTGCCGGTGCGCACATAGATGCTCTCCATGATGGCGACAATCAGCGAGAGGCCGATGGTCAGCGGCACGAACAGCCAGTGGTACATGGCTGTCAGCGCAAACTGTGCTCTCGACCATTCTACGGTGCTGAGAATGTCATTCATAAATATGTGTGTTTAAGAAGTTATGAGTTTGCGGGTTAACACGGGAAGAGAGAGGGGGCGGCCGCTCTCCTTGAGTATATCGGTCAGGGGGCTATGAGATTGGTGCGCACGGCCTGCGCCTTCTGCTCGTCGGTGTCATAGCTTCCAAGCATGTTGGGCAGAAAGAACACTTTCAGCACGGCGAAAATGATAATCAGCTTCAGAATGATAATCACCCAAAGGCTGCGTCCCACGGTCATGGAACGGAACCCCTCGCTGTACATTCCGAAAAATTTGCGCGCCTTAGTGAATTTCATGCTGCAAATGTACGAAAAAAACTCAGCCGGACAAAACCGTCGGCACCCTTTTTCTCATCTAAGAGTGTGTCTAAAAATATATGTTAAGACTGAGGCCGCAGCTTTAAGATGG
>CANSAP010000019.1 GCA_947644715.1 uncultured Bacteroidales bacterium | reverse complement strand
AACTCTCAATCCGGGAATATCTCTCAACAAAAAGTCTTCCGACCACTATAACCCGGCGGGGCTGCCCAATATATTGATAACCAACGATATAGGGCAGCCCTTCCGGGGCTGGGTTGTCGCTGCACGCTTCCCGGGGGGCTGAAGCCCCCCGGCTAACAAGGGATAGGCGCTCCGCGCCATCAGCGTCGAATTCCTATTTCGACTCACCCTCAATTATGTGTGTGCTTCTCTCGAGCCTTACTTGGCTTTGGGATGGCGGGTGCGCTTGGAGCCTCGGCTGCGCTGCTTACCCTTGCCGTTATGGCGCGGGTTGGGCTTGGAGCCTCCATCTTTCTTGGGACGCTGGTTGAGGGGGCGGCCGTCGTCGCTGAGCAGGGCGAAGTCGAGCTGCTTCTTGTCGAGGTCGGCACGAGCCACCTGCACCTTCACTTTGTCGCCAAGGGTGTATTTGGTGTGGGTGCGGCGACCCTTCAGGCAGTAGTTCTTCTCGTCGTAGTCATAGAAGTCGTCGGCCAGGTCGCGCACGGGCACGAGTCCTTCGCACATATTCTCGTCAAGCTCCACGTACAGCCCCCATTCGGTGACACCGCTGATGGTGCCTGAATAGATTTCACCCAGACGCTCTTTCATGTATTCCACCTGCTTATATTTGATTGAGGCACGCTCTGCATTGGCGGCAAGCTGCTCCATGTCGCTGGAATGGCGGCATTGATCCTCCAGCTTGGTTTTGTCAGCGGAACGTCCTTTGCCCAGATAGCGCTCCAGAAGGCGGTGCACCATCATGTCGGGGTAGCGGCGTATGGGGGAGGTGAAGTGTGTGTAGTGCGGGAAGGCCAGGCCGTAGTGGCCGATATTGTCGGTGGTATATACAGCCTTGGCCATGGAGCGGATGGCCAGGATGGCCAGCAGATTCTCAGCCGGGGTGCCCTTGATGTCTTTGAGCAGACGGTTGATGCTCCGGTTGATTTCGTGAGAGGAGCCGTCGGTCTTGATTTTGAATCCGAACTGGCGGGCAATCAGCGCCAGGGCAGCCAGCTTCTCGGGGTCGGGCGCGTCATGCACTCGGTAGACGAAGGTCTTGGGTTTCTTCGCACCCTTCTTGACGAGACCCACAAATTCAGCCACGGTCTTGTTGGCCAACAGCATGAATTCCTCCACGAGTTTGTTGGAGTCCTTGGCCTCTTTGAAGTAGACGTGAGTGGGCTTTCCGTCGTCGTCGATATTAAAACGCACCTCGGCGCGGTCGAACTCGATTGCGCCCATGTCGAAGCGGCGGCGGCGCAACTTCTTCGCCAGGGCGTCGAGCACGCGCACATCTTCCGCGTAATCGCCGTCATGGCCTTCGATGATGTCCTGTGCCTCCTCGTAGGTAAAACGGCGGTCAGAGCAGATTACAGTGCGTCCTATGCGGGAATTAATCACGTTGGCATTCTCGTCAAGCTCGAAGATGGCTGAGAAGGTCAGTTTCTCTTCGTTGGGACGGAGGGAGCAGATGCCGTTGCTCAGGTGCTCGGGAAGCATGGGGATGGTGCGGTCAACGAGGTAGACGCTCGTGGCGCGGCTCTGAGCCTCTTTGTCGAGCAGGGAGCCGGGGGTGACGTAGTGGGTAACGTCGGCGATATGCACACCCACTTCATAGTGTCCGTTGGCCAGGCGGCGCACGGAGAGCGCATCGTCGAAGTCCTTGGCATCGCGCGGGTCGATTGTGAAGGTGGTGACTCCGCGGAAATCCTCGCGCTTGGCAATCTCTTCGGGGGTGATTCCGGCATCTATCTTGTCGGCGGCTTTCTCCACATTCTCGGGATAGCGGTAGGGCAATCCGAACTCGGCCAGGATGGCGTGCATTTCGGCTGTGTTCTCACCTTTGCGACCGAGGATGTCAACCACCTCGCCACGCGGGTTCATCTCCTCGTCTCTCCACTGGGTTATACGCACTATGGCTTTGTCCCCATCCTTACCCCCTTTGAGTTTTCCCCGGGGGATAACGATGTCGGCAGCCAGGAATTTGGAGTCGGTGATGAGAGCGGCGTAGTTACCCTCGACCTTGAGGGTTCCGATGAACACTTGGTCCTTTGCTTCGATAATCTCCACAACACGAGCCTCGGGATCCTGCCCTTTGCGGGCGGCTGAGACCACGACACGCACGGTGTCTCCGTTCAGAGCATGCATTGAGTTGCGCTCGGCCACCATGATAGGTTCGTCGTCGAGGATGACTGCGTTCTTGCCGTTGGAGCGGCGCACGAAGGTGCCTACGGTTTCGGTGCCTCGGTTGGAGTTTGCTTTGTAGCGACCCAGGCTCACCTCGGTGATTGACTCGGTTGCGGCCAGCTCGTCGAGCACGTTGAGCAGGTCCATGCGCTGCGAGGGGGCGGTGGCATCGATAGCAAAAGCTATCTGCTTATAGTTGAAAGCCTGGCGTGACTCCTTTTGCAGGAAAGCCACGATGCGCTCGGCCAGCTCTGATTTGCTCAGGCGGCGTGCGCGCGGCTTGGCGGTATTCTCTTTGTTCATATATGTTTTTGGGTTATTCTGTGTGAGAGAGTGTGTGATACTTCTTAATATATAACGCTTTAATATATAACGCTAAAAATGAGTGTTTTATCTTATTTCTACCCAAGATTAAATTTAATACGCTGATAATCAAGGTATTAAATCAATCAAAGAGCTGACTGAGGATATCCATTGAGTTGAGTTTGCCTATGGGAGGAAGATGCATGGCGTAGTAACGGAGCAGTCCGTCGAGCAGTTCGGCGCGCTGGGTGCGGGTGAGGTGCAGGCGGTGCATTCCGGCAAAGGTGAGGCGTGAGAGAATGAGCGGGATGCGAGCATGTTCGCCAAGGAGCACATCGGAGTGGCCGGGGTGGAGTGTGACGTAGCAGCCGGCGCGCATGTCGAAGATGCCGGTAGGGCGGCTGACGTCGGGGGCTATGCCGAGCATGGCCGTGAGTCCGGAAAGGAATGTGATGTGGAAGTTTGCCACAGAGCCGGGCATGGCATCCAGCAACAGAAGTGATCCTTCTATGTAGCGGAACAGAGCCGGGTCGGGAGGTGTGTCGCGCAGCAGCTTGGTCAGCAGGTCGGCCAGGAAGATTCCCACAAGGTTCTTCACAGGGTGGAAGTAAAGGTTGGCGTAAGGGCGGCGAAGTGTCATGGCCGAGGGGCGTTGCAGCTCCTGTCCGTTTTTTATCCGACAATTGAATTCCACTAATGCCAACGGCAACCTTGAGGCGCTTTTTGTGCGCGAGCGGGCGGTGCTGCCGGCCGGTACTATCAGGGGGAGACACGCATGTGTGGGCGTATAGACAGTGAGTACTGACGCACGGTCAGAGTGTCGGATGCAGTTCAATACTATTCCTTGCAGTATCTCGCTCATTGCTCTTCAGTTTTTTGCCGCCTGAGGGCTTCACCGACGAGGCGCGCTTTTGCGGGACCTACTACCGCAGCAAGGTCATCTATGGGTGTTTCGCTGATTCGCTTCACGCTCTTGAATTGCTTCAGTAGAGCTTTGGCTGTGGCGGGACCGACACCCTTTATTCCATCAAGCGCCGATGCAATCTGCCCCTTGCTGCGGCGGTTGCGGTGGTGGGTTATGCCGAAGCGGTGAGCCTCGTCACGAAGAGCCTGCACTACCCGCAGGCTCTCGCTTTTCTTGTCGATGTAGAGAGGTATTTGGTCGCCGGGGAAGTAGATTTCTTCCAGGCGTTTTGCGATGCCTACGAGCGCGACTTTACCTCGGATGCCCATCTCTTCGAATGCTTCGACGGCGGCGCTGAGCTGCCCCTTGCCACCATCGACAACCACGAGCTGCGGCAGCTCTTCCCCTTCGGCCATCATGCGTGTGTAGCGGCGATGAAGCACTTCTTTCATTGAGGCGAAGTCGTCGGCACCAACTACGGTTTTGATGTTGAAATGGCGATAGTCGCGGCGCGCGGGTTTGCCGTTGCGGAAGACTACGCAGGAGGCCACGGGATTCGTGCCCTGGATATTTGAGTTATCGAAACATTCTATGTGGCGGGGCTCCTCGCTCAGGCGGAAGTCGCTTTTCATGCGTTGCATCAGGCGGCTGACGGCCTGCTCCGGGTCACGCTTGTCGGCCTCTTTTTCTTTGTCAAGCCGATAGCGGGTCACGTTCTTCTGCCCGACGCTGAGGAGTTTCTTCTTGTCGCCGCGCACAGGGATTGTAAACGTCACCCCCTCAAATGGCATGTCAGGCTCAAAGGGGACTATCACTTCCCGGAATCTGCTCTCGAAGCGACGCTCAATCTCCCCTATTGCCATGGAGAGGATTTCCTCTTTTGTCTCCTCCATGCGTCGGCGGTATTCCAGAGTGAGGCTCTGCACTACGGCGCCGTGACGGATGTGCATGAATGCCACATAGGCCGAGGCTCCGTTCTCGTCGAAGGCGAAGACATCGTATTCGGTTTCATCGGGGGGAACGATTGTGCACTTGGCCTGGTAGCGGGAGACGAGGTCGTAGCGCCGCTTCATTTCGGCTGCCTGCTCGAACTTCCACTGCTCGCTCAGGCGTGTCATCTCCCCTTCCAGATAGCGCAGGAGGGTGCCTGTGTCGCCGTTGAGAATCTTGCGTACCTGGGTTATGTAGGCGCCGTAATCTTCGACGGATATCAGGCCGCGGCAGGCTCCGTCACACTTCTTTATGTGGTAGTCCAGGCAGAGACGTGCCTTCCCGCGCGCAATGAAATTGCCGTCGATGAAATGGCGGCAGGAACGGAGCGGAAAAACCTGACGGATGAGTTCGAGCACAGCCTTGGCGCTTGAGATGTTGGCATACGGGCCGTAGAAGCGCCCCTTCACATCCCCTTTATCGCGGGTCATGAAGACCCGCGGGTAAGGCTCGGAGGTTACAACTATCCAGGGATAACTCTTGTCATCTTTTAGCAGGATATTATAGCGGGGTTGATACTCCTTGATTGTGGCATCCTCAAGATGGAGGGCATCCTCTTCAGTGGGAACCACCACGAAGCGCAGGTCAACTATATTTCTGACGAGCAGGTTAGTCTTCGTAGAGTCATGGTGGCGATTGAAGTAGGAGCTGACACGACGTTTGAGGCGCTTGGCCTTGCCCACATATATCACTTTCCCCTCCCGGTCGAGATACATATACACACCGGGCTCATCGGGCAACGAAAGTATTTTCTCCCTGAGATACTTTCCCGGGCGGTTCTCGAAGATTTCGGCGCGGGTACGCTTTCCTTGCACCTCGAGAGGCATTTCGCTCTCCTTGTTGATTTCACGACTCACTTCACGCAACAGGCTCTCCCCTGCCCTTCGGGCATTGGAAACGCCGTTTTCATCGAAGTTATTTATGTTTTTATCGTCAATCATAGCTGCGCAAGAATGGGCTGGCGGAAAGAGATGGGAATCTCTGAAATGCGACAATAGGAGCGCGCCCGCATAAGCGGATGCCACTCCTAATTATTTCGATTAATTCGGCCTTTGCCGATAATAGTTCAGAATTTCAACAGCGATGAAACCTCGCAATCTTTGGGGAGATTGTCGCGGCCATGCAATGCTTCCAGCTCAACGACGAAGTTGATATAGATTTTCTTGGGGTTCATGCTTTTCACCAGTTCGCAGGCAGCAGCCATGGTTCCACCGGTAGCGAGCAGGTCGTCATGAAGAACGACTACATCATTTTCGTTGATTGCATCGGAGTGAAGTTCGATTGTATCGACGCCATACTCCTTTGCATAGCTCTTTTTAATAGTCACGGCGGGAAGTTTGCCGGGCTTTCTGGCAGGCACAAAACCGCAACCAAGCTCGTAGGCAAGAATAGAACCGCCGATGAAACCGCGGCTTTCAATACCCACTACCTTAGTAACACCCTTGTCTGCATAAAGTTCTTTCAGGGCTTCGCTCATGGTGTGGAGAGCTTCGCCATCCTTAATCAGGGTGGTGAGATCCTTGAATACGATACCCTTTGAGGGGAAATCCACTACGTCGCGGATGGTAGTCTTCAGGTCTTCGATTTTCATCAGGTAATAGTTTTATATGTTGTGTAATTAATATCTTCTTGCGAGAGGGAGAATAGCGCTGTTCCACGTGGAACAAACAAGCCGAAAGCTCTTTATTAATGCGGGGTCTTGCTTTTGCGTTTGTTTAGAGTTTAACGGTGCATCAGGAGCAGGAGGACGTTGATATCGGCCGGGGAAACGCCGGGGATTCGAGAGGCCTGTCCTACCGTCTCCGGACGCATCCGGCTCAGCTTCTGGCGAGCCTCCATGCTGATGGCATTCACCCCTTCATAATTAAAATCGGAGGGGAGCTTCACATGCTCCAAACGATGAAGTTTGTCAGCCAATTGGCGTTCTCGCTCTATATATCCTTCATACTTAATCAGAATCTCTGCGGCCTCGATTATCTCAAGCGCTGTGAGCGGATGCGTCTCCTTCAGCCGGGAAGCGTAGTTCTTCACATCAGGCACCACTTCACTCACATCAGCAAAACTGATGCCGGGACGCACGATTAAATCAATGGCACGCACTCCGCCGGAGAGCTGTGCACTACCCTTGCGGGCAAGCATATCGTTAGCCATCGAAGCCGTCACCTTCACTTCGCGGCAGAGCGCAATCAGCTCATCGCGCAGGGTGCGCTTCTCCACCATGGCATCATAGCGCTCGCGGGTGGCAAGGCCGATTTCATAGCCCTTGGGAGTGAGCCGCATGTCGGCGTCATCCTGACGGAGCAGGATGCGATATTCGGCGCGTGAGGTAAACATGCGATAGGGCTCATCGACACCCTTTATGACCAAATCATCGATAAGAACACCTATATAGGCTTCGTCACGGGCAAGCAACAACGGCTCTTCACCCTTGACGGCACGAGCGGCATTAATGCCGGCCATCAATCCCTGGCCGGCGGCCTCCTCATAGCCGGTGGTGCCATTCACCTGCCCTGCCAGATAGAGCCCCGGAACGAGCTTCGACTCTAAGGAGTGGCGGAGCTGCGTGGGGTCAAAAAAGTCATATTCAATAGCGTAGCCCGGTCGATAAATCTGCACATTGCGCAGCGCCGGAACCGTCTGCAAAGCATCGATTTGCACATCCATCGGCAATGATGAAGAGAAACCATTGAGATAGTATTCCTCCGTGGATTCACCCTCCGGTTCGAGGAAGAGTTGATGACTCTCCTTGTCGGCAAAGGTCACAATCTTGGTTTCAATCGAAGGGCAATATCGAGGACCGATGCTTTGAATCTGACCGTTATAAAGCGGTGATTTATCGAGGTTTGCGTGCAGAATTGAGTGCGTTTCAGGATTGGTGTGGAGTATATGGCAATCGCGTGGCGCGAGCACCCTTCTCACCTCAGGCAGGAACGAGAACTTATGAAAATCGCGCTCCACGACTTTACCCTCAGCGTCCACGGCATCCTCCCCGGGTTGCGGCTGAGTCAGTGAGAAATCCACCGAGCGGCCATCAATTCGCACCGGAGTGCCTGTCTTCATTCGCTGCACCTCCAGACCCCGCTGCTTCAACTGCTCACTCAGTCCGTAAGAAGCGGTTTCGGATATTCGGCCACCGGGCACACGCGTCGGCCCGAAGTGCATCTCTCCATTCAGGAAAGTGCCGGCCGTCAGAATCACCTTCTTTGCCTTGAAAGTGCATCCGAGGGTGGTATGCACACCGCTGACAGCTCCGGATTCATCGTCGAAAATCAGTTCCGTAACAGTGTCTTGGAAGATACTCAGACCGGGTGTGGAGTCGAGCACACGCCTCCATTCATCGCTGAAACGGGTACGGTCGTTCTGAGAACGAGGGCTCCAAACAGCCGGGCCCTTCGACCGATTCAACATGCGAAACTGGATAGCAGTGCGGTCAGTGACAATACCCATCATGCCGCCCAACGCATCTATCTCTCTGACAATCTGACCTTTGGCTATACCGCCAACTGCCGGATTACATGACATCTGCGCGATGCGGTTCATGTCAGAAGTCAACAGAAGAGTCGACGCGCCGAGGCGCGCCGAGGCATGGGCAGCCTCGCAACCGGCGTGGCCACCACCTATGACTATAACGTCAAACTCGTATTTCATTGAGTATCAGGGATTTCTCAGTTCCTCAAGCTGCTGGAGAGCAATATTCTCATGCTGTTCCATGATTTCGCGCTCACCCGGGCCCTTGTCATCAATGCCACAGAGGTGGAGCACACCATGAATGAGCACACGATGGAGTTCGCGCTCATAGCTCTCCCCTACCTCCTCGGCATTGGAAGCCACCGTCTCGAGCGAAATAACAATATCGCCGCTCACCCGGTTGCCGCGCGAATAGTCAAACGTGATAACATCAGTGTAATAGTCATGATTGAGGAATCGGCGGTTCACTTCAAGAATATGTGCATCAGAGCAGAACTGATAGTTAATGTTACCCAGCTTGCAATCATGCTTCACGCACACATCACCAATCCATTCGCGCACCAGAGCCACATCCAGCTCCGGCATCTCAACATCGTATGTTTGAAATCCAATCATAACTATTTTTCTATTTTAACCCGCAAATATACTAATTCTTTCCCAAAATCACAAAAATATACCCGTGGTTTTTAGTCTCGACTCTATTTTATCAGAAAACATGCACAAGAACATTCGCTTATTTCAGCCACATAATCAACCAATTACACCCCTGACAGGCCTTATTTAACCCTCTGAGAATTGAATATTCAGCCCTCGCCTTACAGCTGCACACTAAAATTCAACCCAAATCGAGTTAATTTCCACCCGGGAAAATTGGAGAGTCAACAAAGATGTGCTAACTTTGTAGAAACGAAAAACTGACAACACACATGAACATCGGCTTCGACGGCAAACGCGCCGTGCAAAATCTCACAGGACTCGGCAACTACTCCCGACTCATCCTCGAATCTGTTGCCGGCGAATATCCGCAGGACCACCTGACCATCTTCGCACCGCGCCGACGCGACAACCCTCGCCTGCGCCAACTGCTCATGATGCCCAACGTCAGTTTCCGTTACCCCCGGTCCGGAGAAGCACCACTCGGACGAGCCTGGTGGCGCACCCGCGGAATCACCCGCCTGCTTCCGGCCGAAAAGATTGATCTCTTCCACGGACTCTCCAACGAACTCCCCCTGAACATCGGTCGCGCGCAGATTCCATCGGTGCTCACCATGCACGACGTCATCTACCGCACCATGCCGGAATGCTACTCATCCATCGACCGCGTGCTCTACAACATAAAGTATGGCGCATCATGCCGTATAGCCACCCGCATCATAGCCATCAGCGAGTGCACCAAGCGCGACATACTGCGCTACTACGATGTGGAGGAGGGAAAGATAGATGTCATTTATCAGGGATGCGACGAAATTTTCAAGCAACCGGTCAGAGGCGACGCCCTCGCCGGAGCACGCACAAAATACCGGCTGCCCGAGCGCTTCATCCTCCAGGTAGGGAGCATCGAGCGGCGCAAGAACGCGCTGCTCACAGTGAGGAGTCTGGCGGCACTCCCTGAGGAGGTCGAACTGGTGCTCGTGGGGCGCGAGACACCCTACTTGAAAGAAGTGCTCGCCGAAGCCCGGAAGCTCCGGCTCAGTCCACGCATCAAGATACTCAGCAACGTCCCTTTCCCGGACCTTCCACTGCTCTATCATCTTGCCTCAGCAGCCGTCTATCCATCTCGTTATGAGGGGTTTGGGCTACCCGTTATCGAAGCGCTGACCTGCGCCACACCCTGCGTGGCAGCCACAGGCTCATGCCTCGAAGAAGCCGGAGGCGATGCCGCCCTCTATGTCAGCCCCGACGATTCGCGCGCCCTCGGCGAAGCCCTGCGCAGCATCCTCGACTCCCCCGACCTGCAAAAAGAAATGACCGCGCGCGGACTCACTCACGCCTCTCGCTTCAGCAACGCCGATGTGGCCTCGGCCACACATGCCGTCTACGAACATGCGTTGCGCGATTTCCGTGAGGCACACAAATAACCCTCACTGTTAAATATTGTAAAAAAATCGCATCCCCCTACCCTCACTCTACGCGATTTTAGCTAACTTTACATTCTCAAATTTGCAAGCAGTCATGGCCGAACCCGTATATCATATTCCCGCCCTACTTTCTGAGTGCATCGAGGCGCTCGACATCCGCAAAGGAGGCACCTACGTTGATGCCACTTTCGGAGGTGGCGGGCACTCCCGTGCCATCATGCAAGAGCTTGATGCTCAAGGACATCTCTACGGATTCGACCAAGACCTCGACGCCCTCTCCAACGCCCTGCCCGATGAGCGCTTCACCTTCGTGCGCTCCAACTTCCGCTTCCTGACAAACTTCCTCCGCTACTACGGAGTGGAGAGTGTCGACGGAATCATAGCCGACCTCGGGGTCTCCTTCCATCACTTCGACGAAGCCTCACGCGGATTTTCCTTCCGCGCCGATGCCCCCCTGGACATGCGCATGAACCAGCGCGCACCCGTCACGGCCGAGCAGGTAATCAACACATACTCCGACCATGACCTGGCGCGAGTGCTCCGCCTTTGGGGCGACCTGCGCAAGCCGGGTCCCATCGTCGGCGCCATACTGCGCGCACGCGCCTCGGCACCCATAACCACCACCGGGCGACTGCTGGAAGTGCTCAAAGGGGTCATCAACCCCCGTCGCGAAAAAGCAGAGCTGGCGCAAGTCTTTCAGGCTCTGCGCATTGAGGTGAACGCAGAGATGCAGGCTCTCGAAGAATTCCTGCAAGCCACAGCCCGCGTGCTCCGCCCCGGCGGACGACTCGTGGTGCTCACCTACCACTCCCTCGAAGACCGCATGGTCAAGAACTTCATGCGCGCCGGCAACATCGACGGCACCCTCGAAAAAGACTTCTTCGGCCATGTCTCAACCCCCTGGCGCATCATCACACGCCAACCAATCACCCCCTCTCCCGAGGAGGTGGAGCGCAATCCCCGCTCACGCAGTGCTAAACTGCGTGTGGCAGAAAAGCTCCCTGATGCAAATCCCTGATTTGCACCACCTCTCTCCCGCCCCGCTCTCTCCCCCACTCTCACCCGTTAACTGACTCCAAAGCCTTGGCTACCAACAATAAAAAGACTCCCCGCAAAGGGAAGAAAACCAAAAAATCAGAAAGTGCCGCCTCGCTGCGCGGCATCCGCGAAGGAAGACTCCTCTCAGTGGAGTTCTTCCGCCGCCACGCATGGCTGATTCTAATAGCCGTCGTGGTGGTGCTCGCCCTTATCGGACAGCGATACACCAACCAATCCAAGCGCCAGCAAATCAAGCGTTTGGAAAACGAATTGGCCACACTGAAAAGCGAACAAATCGCTCAGAAAGCCGCCTACATGAGTCTCATTCGAGAGAATGAGATGCGGCGGTTGCTGCGCCAAAACAGCCTCGACCTCGACTACCAGGAGCAACCACCTTTTGTACTAACTGAATAACCTGCCATGCCCCGTCCAGCCACAAAGAAAAAAAAGACCCTGAATAACCGCCAGCACATCATGGCACGCTACGGATGTATCGTGTCGCTCTTTCTGCTGGTGGCCTTCGGCGTTGTCGCCAAGCTGGCCATCACAACCATCATCGATGCCCCGGCCTGGAACGAGCGCGCCGCCAAAGAGATGAAAAAAACCGTGCCCCTCTATCCGGAGCGCGGAAGCATCCTCGCCTCCAACGGCAACATCCTTGCCTGCAACCAGACCCTCTACGATGTGCGCATAGACATGCGTCATCCCCGCTTCGGCCTCGGCAAACTCGACGCCGAAAAATGGGCGCAGCTCGACACTCTCGCCGACTCTCTCAACAAATACTATCCGCGCAACCCCCACATCTTCGAGAGCGCCGACTCCATGGACCGCTACTCCTGGCGCACGCTCTTCCATGACCAATTCTCCCGCCGCAACAAGGACCGCCGCAAGACGGTCAAAGTGGGCCTCAAGCTCCCCAAAGAGGAGTTTGAGCGCATCCGCCGCTGGCCCTTCTTCAAAGAGATAAAGAGCAACGGACGCGGCTGCCCCATATATGCCGAAGACCACGTGGTGCGCATCTACCCCTTCGGCGATATGGCCCGCCTCAGCATCGGTCGCGTCTACGAAAATAAAGAGGGGCGCATCACAGGCTATGCCGGTCTCGAAAAAGCCCTCGACTCCCTGCTCTACGGCAAGGTGGGACGCGCCAAGAAAGTAGCCATGAACAACGGCTTTGCCAACTGGGTGGACATCCCCCCGGTGCGAGGCTACGACATCCTCTCAACCATCGACATCGACATTCAGGACATCCTCGAGGAGGAGCTGCTGAACATGTGCGACTCCGTTCATGCCGACTGGGGGACAGCCATCATCATGGAGGTGGCCACCGGCGAAATCAAAGCCATCAGCAATGTGGAGCGCAACCCCGAGACCGGAGTCTATGAAGAGGCCATGAACCGCGCCGTGCAACCCTTCGAGCCGGGCTCGGTAATGAAGCCCATAGCCCTCATGGTAGCCTTCGAAGATGGACTGGTGAAGCGCAACACCGACACCGAGGACTGCTCCCCGTTCATGCGCACCTCCGACCATGCCGGCGGCGGTCGCAAAACCATGCGCCAGATTATAGCCACCAGCTCCAACACCGGCATAGCCCGAGTAATCTTCCGCGGCTACCGCGAACACCCCGAGAAGTATCGCGACCGCCTGGCCACCATGGGCTTCTTCGAGCCGATGCACTCCGGCATCGGCGGCGAGCAGCTCCCGCGTGTGCCCATCCTTTATGACCGCCATCCCAAGACCGGCGCACCCATAACCATGACCGCGCGCCATCTTGACCTGGCCCGTCAGGCCTACGGCTACAACACCGAGGTCCCTCCGCTCTACACCCTCTCCTACTACAACGCCATAGCCAACAAGGGGCGCTACGTGCGTCCGCACCTCGTGCGCGCACTGCGCGATGAGGAGGGGCGCGATTCAGTGCTGAATATCACCTACATACGCGACCCCCTCTGCTCCGAACAGACCGCACAGCAGGTCAAGGAATGCCTCTACGACGTGGTTTGGGACAAGCGCGGCACAGCCCGCGCCCTTCAGGATGACCGAGTGAAAATCTGCGGCAAAACCGGCACCGCCATCCCCTACGACTTCGAGCACACTCATGCCTACGACCATTCCAAGCGCCGCTTCGCCTTTGCCGGATTCTATCCCTACGACAACCCCCGCTACTCCTGCATGGTGCTCATGACAGCGCCGGCAGGAAGCACCTCGGCCGCCCGTGGTTCAGGCCGCGTGCTGCTCAATACAGCCCTCAAGCTCTATGCCCGCGGGCTCCTCTCCGACCCGGTGGAATACACCGCCGAAGCCTCACCCAAGAGTCCGCAAATCTACGGCTCGAAGGTGGCAAGCATAGCCTCTCTGGTCAACCGCCTCGGGCTGAAGAACGCACGCAAATTCCGCACCTCCGACAAGGTGACCCCCGGCTTCGTGCCTGACCCCGTGGGGCTCGACCTCCCCTCCGCCCTCGCCTTGATTGAGAAGGCCGGGCTGAACGTAGCAGCCGTCGACGGCACAGGCTACGTGGCGGCAATCACCCCCGCCGCCGGCAGCAAGATTGAAAAAGGGGGTAAAGTACGTCTCACTCTAAAATGGAAATAATCACTCAGCTCCATGATACACAAACTCTCTAACTTACTGAAAGACATAGGTGTGCTCGAAATCATCGGCGACACCGACAAAAACATACAGTCCCTTCAGTCCGACTCCCGCAAGGTAGAGAAGGACGGCATGTTTGTGGCCGTGCGCGGCGTCAGCACCGACGGTCACAAGTACATCCCCGTTGTGGCCAGCAACAACGTGGGAGCCATCGTCTGCGAAGAGCTCCCCGCAGCCATACGCACCGGCATCACCTACATCCGTGTGGCCGACAGCGCCGAAGCCCTCGGCCGCCTCGCCTCAGCCTGGTATGGCCACCCCTCATCCCGCCTCTCGCTGGTGGGGGTCACCGGCACCAACGGCAAGACAACCACAGCCACCCTGCTCTATGAGATGGCCCGCGCGCTCGGCTACAAGGCCGGCCTGCTGAGCACCGTCTGCAACTACGTGGACGATGAAGCCATCCCCACCACCCACACCACCCCCGACCCTCTGACTCTCAACGCCCTGCTGGCCCGCATGGTGGAGGCCGGATGCGACTACGCATTCATGGAGGTCAGCAGCCACGCCTGCTCCCAGAAGCGCATAGCCGGACTGAACTTCAAGGGGGGCATATTCTCCAACCTCACTCGCGACCACCTCGACTACCATGGCACCGTGCAGAACTACATGGATGCCAAGAAGCTCTTCTTCGACTCCCTGCCGGCCGAGGCTTTCGCCCTGGTGAATGCCGACGACAAGGCGGGAGCATACATGCTTCAGAACACCCGCGCCCGCAAATACACCTACTCACTGCGCACCGAAGCCGACTTCCGTTGCAAGGTGCTGGAGACCCGCCTCGACGGCACTCTGCTCTCCCTGAACGGCCGCGAGGTGGAGGTGCTCTTCACCGGCCTGTTCAATGCCTATAACCTCACGGCCGTCTTTGGCGCATCGGTGCTCACCGGATTCCCCGAGCAGGAGGTGCTCATCAACATGAGCAAGCTCGTGCCTGTGGCCGGACGCTTCCAGACCCTCCATTCCCCCAAGGGCTTCACAGCCATTGTGGACTATGCCCACACACCCGACGCACTGGTGAACGTGCTCTCCACCATCCGCGACATCGTGGGAAGCGAGGGGGAAATCATCACCGTAGTGGGATGCGGCGGCGACCGCGACCGTGGCAAGCGACCCATGATGGCGCTCGAAGCGGCCAATCGCTCCGACCGGCTGATACTTACCTCCGACAACCCCCGCACCGAAGTGCCTGAGGAAATCATCGCCGAGATGAAAACCGGACTCCGCCCGGAGCATCTCCCCTCAACGCTCTGCATCACCGACCGCCGCGAGGCAATACGCACCGCCTGCACTCTGGCCTCACCCGGCTCCGTGGTGCTCGTGGCCGGCAAGGGTCATGAAACCTATCAGGAAATCAACGGTGTGCGCCATCACTTCGACGACCGCGAAGTGCTCACCGACTGCTTCAAGGAACTCGCTTAACCCCCTACCGCTAATCAAATCCAACGATGCTTTACGACTTATTCCGCTCTCTCTCCTTCGACATGCCCGGCTCCGGCCTGATGTCCTATATCACCTTCCGCACCGGCGTGGCTTTCGCCCTGGCGCTGATTATCGCTCTCGTGGTGGGTCGCAAGGTGATTGACCGCCTGCAGCTCCGCCAGGTGGGGGAGATTGTGCGCGACCTCGGCCTCGAGGGACAGATGAGCAAGAAGGGCACCCCCACCATGGGTGGCATCATCATAATCTTCTCTATATTAGTGCCTTGCCTGCTGCTTGGCAACCTCTCTAACGTCTACATGATTCTAATGATTGTAGCCACGGTGTGGATGGGTGCCATCGGCTTCCTTGACGACTACCGCAAACTGAAGTATCACAACAAGGAGGGGCTGAAAGGACGCTACAAAATCACCGGACAGGTGGGCTTGGGTCTCATCGTAGGCATCACCATGTGGCTCTCCCCCTCGGTAGTGATGCAGGAGAACCACGAGGTGCTGCGCGAAGGGGTGCAGGAGGTGGAGATTGTGCATGAAGGGGCTGTGCAGAAAACCCCTCAGACCACTATCCCCTTCGTCAAGAACAACAACTTCAACTATCAGTGGCTCACCTCCTGGATTGCCGACAAAGAGGCTGCCAAGACCGCCGGCTGGCTCGTCTTCGTCTTCGTCACCATCCTTGTGGTGACCGCTGTGAGCAACGGCGCCAACCTCACCGACGGACTCGACGGTCTGGCTGCCGGCACCTCCGCCATCATCGGCCTGGCGCTCGCCATCATGGCCTATCTGGGAGGCAACGTCATTTACTCCTCCTATCTCAACATAATGTACATTCCCGGCTCGGCCGAGCTGGTAGTGTATGCCGGCGCCTTCATGGGTGCACTGGTGGGCTTCCTCTGGTATAACGCCTATCCGGCACAGGTCTTCATGGGCGACACAGGCTCCCTCACCCTCGGGGGCATCCTGGCCGTCTTCGCAATCCTCATCCGCAAGGAGCTGCTGATTCCCGTGCTCTGCCTCACCTTCTTCCTCGAAGACCTCTCGGTGATTCTTCAGGTGGGCTACTTCAAATTCACCAAACGCAAATATGGCGAAGGGCATCGCATCTTCAAGATGACCCCGCTGCACCACCACTTCCAGAAGGCCGGCGACCCCTCAATCAAAGCGCTGCTGAACTTCCCCAAGCGCCCCATCCCGGAGCCGAAAATCGTAACCCGCTTCTGGATCGTGGCTCTGCTGCTGGCCACAGTAACATTCATCACCCTCAAAGTAAGATAATATTCTCATGGACAAGAATATACACAACATAGTAGTGCTCGGTGGAGGCGAAAGCGGCACCGGCGCTGCAATCCTGGCTAAAGACAAAGGCTACTCGGTGCTCCTCTCCGACTGCGGACAGCTCGCCCCCAAGTATCGCGATATGCTCATCGAGAACTCCATCTCGTTTGAGCATGGAATGCCCCACACGGAAAAGGATGTCTTGGCTGCCGACCTCATAATCAAAAGCCCCGGCATACCCCTGACCGCCCCCATCATTCTCAAAGCAAAGGAGAAAGGGATACCCATCATCTCGGAGATAGAGTTTGCCGGACGCTTCACCGATGCCAAGATGGTTTGCATCACCGGCTCCAACGGCAAGACAACTACCACCACCCTGCTTCACCACATCCTGCGCCACGCCGGCATGGATGCCTCCATGGCAGGCAACGTGGGTGACTCGCTCGCCCTTCAGGTCTCTCGCGACCCGCATGAAATCTACGTAGTGGAGCTCAGCTCATTCCAGCTCGACAACATGTATGACTTCCGGGCTGACGTGGCTATCCTGCTCAACATCACCCCTGACCACCTCGACCGCTACGAGCACCGAATGGACCTCTACGCCGACTCCAAGCTGCGCATAACCCGCAATCAGACCGCCGACGACTGCTTCATCTACTGGCAGGAGGACCCGGTCAGCATGGAGACCATAGCCCGCACCGGCATCGGCGCCGAGCGACTCCCCTTCGGCGTGGAGCAGACCGAGCAGAGCGCCGCCTGGCTCGAAGGGGACCGGATGCACATCCGCACCCCGCAGGCCGACTGGTCAATGCCACGTGCCGACATCTCCATCAAGGGGCTGCATAACCTCTACAACTCCATGGCAGCAGCCATAGCCGCCACCCGCCTCGGAGTGAAGCCGGAATTCATCCGCGAAGCCCTGAGCAACTTCAAAGCCGTGGAGCACCGGCTGGAGCATGTGGCCGACATCGACGGCGTGCAATACATCAACGACTCCAAGGCCACCAACGTAGCCTCAACCTTCTATGCCCTCGAGAGCATGACCCGCCCCACGGTGCTCATTCTCGGCGGCACCGACAAAGGAAACGACTACACCGACATCCTCGACTTCATGAAGCAGAAGGTGCACACGGTCGTAGCCATGGGTCTGGACAACAAGAAGATAGTCTCCTTCTGCAAGGAACATGGCTTCCCTGTGCATGACACCCACACGCTTGAGGATGCCCTGGCCGCCTGCCGCGCCGCCGCCCGCCCCGGCGACACAGTGCTGCTCTCCCCCTGCTGCGCATCCTTCGACCTGTTCAAGTCCTACATCGACCGTGGCAACCGCTTCAAGGCAGCCGTAAAATCGTTCATCCATTAAGGTTGCCCCTATGCCGGAAATACGCCTTAACCGCACAGTCGATGGTGTAGCCATCCCCACCGAGGCCGAAGAGCGCCGCATGCAGATGCAGTCGAAAAAGCGTCTGCGTGCCGACCGCTACCTCTGGGGCATCTACATCATGATTCTCATCTTCTCAATCGTGGAGCTGTTCTCCGCCTCCTCAACCGAGGTGAAGAGCGACAACGTCTACTCCCCGCTCATCTCCCACGTAATCTTTCTGGTCATCGGCTTCGGACTGGTCTGCCTCATGCAGAACATCCACTATAAATACTACCGCAAGAGCGCCTGGGCCGTGTTCTGGCTCTCCGTGGGACTCGTGGTATATTCCACCTACTTCGGCATCAACATCAACGGCGCCGTGCGCGCCATCCGCGTGGCCGGATTCACAGTGCAGCCCCCGGAGATAGCAAAGTTAGCCGTAGTGCTCGTGCTGGCCAAAATCATGAGCAAGCATCAGATGCGGCATGGTGTTGACAACACCGGCATTATCCTCTCGCTCGGCGTGCTCGGCCTCTTTGCCGGACTGCTCATCAAGCATGGTTTGACCAACACCGTCCTGCTCGGCGGCGTGGGCTTCGCAATGCTCGTCATCGGCGGCACACAGTGGCGCAAACTCTTCATCATAGCCGGAGCCGTGGCTCTGCTCGGCCTCGGCTACCTTTGGGTGAAGAATCAGGAAGAAAAGAACGACGAGGGGAATGCATCGCAGGTAGTGGTCGTGGCTCAAGATAAAAACGCAGTTGACCGCAGCGACCTGCGTAAAGGGCGCATGGCCGCCTTCATGGAGGGGGTAGACCCCGACGACTCCGTGACCGACGAGAACCGCCAGGTAATCTTCGCCAAGATAGCACAGGCTCACGGCGGAGTAATCGGCAACGGCCCCGGCAACTCCCGCGAAAGCGCCCGCCTGCCGCTCGCCTTCTCTGACTACATCTTCTCAATCATAGTCGAAGACATAGGCTTCGTCGGAGGCACACTGCTGCTCATCTTCTACCTCTGTCTGTTGGCGCGCGCCGGCATCATAGCCACCCGCTGCTCCAAGGCCTTCCCGGCGCTGCTCATCACCGGCTGCGCCACCCTCATAGTCTTCCAGGCGCTGATACACATGGGCATCGTCGTCGGCATCATGCCCGTCTCCGGCCAACCGTTGCCCTTCATCAGCAAGGGTGGCACCTCGATTATAGTCATGAGTGCCGCCATGGGCATGATGCTCTCCGTGAGCAAATACGCTGTGCAGCAGCGCAAGAAGCAGGATGAGAACGCACAGCTCAAGGAGGCTCTCGCCGACCGCGACGACACTAACGAAAACCCCACTCAACTCACATACACCTCTCTCTGAACACCTCTATGAAGCAACTTAAATTCATAATAAGCGGCGGAGGCACCGGCGGTCACATCTTCCCCGCCCTCTCCATAGCAGCCGAGCTGCGCCGCCGCCACCCCGATTGCGAAATCCTCTTCGTGGGCGCACAGGGTCGCATGGAAATGGAGAAAGTGCCCGCTGCGGGCTATCGCATCGAAGGGCTCCCCGTGGCCGGATTCAACCGCAAGAACCTGCTGAAGAACTTCTCGGTGCTGCTCAAGCTGCGCCGCTCCCTGGCGCAGGCCCGCCGCATCATCCGCGACTTCAAGCCCGACGCTGCCATCGGCGTGGGTGGCTATGCCTCCGGCCCCACCCTCAAGTCCGCCCAGCGCGTCGGCATCCCCACCCTGCTCCAGGAGCAGAACAGCTATGCCGGTGTCACCAACAAGCTGTTGGCCAAGAAGGCTGCCAAGATATGCGTGGCCTATGAGAACATGGACCGCTACTTCCCCGCCGAGAAGATTATCCTCACCGGCAACCCGGTGCGCAAGGCGCTGCTCGACTGCAAGCTGACCCCCGGCGAGGCGCGCCGCAGCTTCGGCCTCGAGCCGAATCTCCCCACAATGCTCGTGGTGGGTGGCTCCTTGGGTGCCCGCACCATCAACGAGAGCATTCATGAGGCTCTCGGGCGCTTCAGCGAGGCCGGTGTGCAGGTAATCTGGCAGACCGGCAAGAGCTACGCCGAGAAGGCACAGGGCGCCGCAAAGGGGATGAAGGGTATCGTGGTGACCCCCTTCATTGCCGACATGGCAGCCGCTTACACCGCCGCCGACCTCGTGGTCAGCCGCGCCGGTGCCGGCTCCATCTCCGAGCTGGAACTGTTGGGTAAGGCCTGCGTGCTCGTCCCCTCTCCGAACGTGGCCGAAGACCATCAGACCCACAACGCCCGCGCCCTCTCCTCGCGCGGAGCAGCCATACTCGTGCCTGACGCCGAAGCTCCCCTCATCTTGGCCAACACCTGCATGGAGCTGATTCGCAACGACAAGCAGCGCGCCAACATGAGCGCGGAAATCCGCAAGATGGCTCTGCCGGACAGCGACAGAATCATCGGCGATGAAATCGACAAGCTAATAAAGAAGTAATCAACTGATGGACAAGCAAGTATATTTCGTGGGCATCGGAGGCATCGGGATGGCCAACCTCGCCCGCTACTATATGAGCAAGGGGGCTGCCGTGGCCGGATATGACCGCACCCCCTCCGACCTCACCCGTGCCCTCACGGCCGAAGGGGCACAGGTGACTTATACCGACGACCCGGCCGAGATACCTCTCCCCTTCCGCGACCCGCAGCAATGCCTGGTGGTCTACACTCCGGCCGTGCCCGCCGACAACCGCATTCTCTCCTTCTTCCGCAACGGGGGCTTCCGGGTAATCAAGCGCGCCGCCCTGCTTGGCCGCATCACCCGCCACAGCAAGGGTATCTGCGTGGCCGGCTCCCATGGCAAGACAACAACCTCCTCCATGGTCGCCCATATCCTGCACTCCGGCCATGTGGGTTGCAACGCATTCCTCGGGGGCATCCTGCGCAATTACGACACCAACCTGCTCCTCTCCGACTCCTCCCCCTACTCCGTAATCGAGGCTGACGAATATGACCGCTCCTTCCATCAGCTCACCCCTCACATAGCCATAGTGACCAGCGTCGACCCCGACCACCTCGACATCTACGGCGACGAGGCGGGCTATCTCGAGGGCTTCGCTCACTTCACCTCCCTCATCACCCCCGGAGGCTATCTGCTGCTCCACAGCGGCCTGAAACTGCATCCCCGCACCGGCGAGGGGGTGACCACACTCACTTACTCCGCCTTCGACTCCGAGGCCGACTACCACGCCTCCTCCATCCGTCACTCCGAAGGGCGCCTGCACTTCGACCTCATGACCCCGCAGGGGGAGATTCGCGACATCGAACTCGGTGTGCCTGTGGAGATTAACGTGGACAACGCGGTGGCCGCCGCCGCTGCCTCCCTGCTCAGCGGAGCCACCGAGCAGGAGGTGCGCGAAGGGCTGCGCACATTCATGGGTCCCAAACGCCGCTTCGAGATATGGCTGCGCGATGAGGACTATGCTGCCGGACACGGAACAGTGCTCATTGACGACTACGCCCACTCCCCGGCCGAGGTGAAAGCCTCCATCGAGGGGGTCAAGAAACTCTGGCCGGGCCGACGACTGACCGTGGTCTTCCAGCCCCACCTCTACACCCGCACCCGCGACTTCGCCCCCGAATTTGCCGAAGCCCTCTCCGGCGACCATGAAGTCATCCTGTGCGAAATCTACCCCGCGCGCGAACTTCCCATCCCCGGAGTCACCTCAGAAATCATCGCCAAAGATGTGAAATCAGCCGAAATTTCGGTAATCGAGCGGAAAGATTTGCTCAGTTTGGTAAAAAATCGTAACTTTGAAATCTTAATGACACTGGGAGCCGCCGACATCAATGTGCTGCTTCCCGACATCAAGGACCTTTTACTCAAGAAGTAATGTCACGCACCCTGATAAAGTGGCTGTCGCTCATCGCTCTGCTTGCCTATGCCTGCCTCATGGCGGCCTGGGCGGCCTCGCAGGTACACACCCGTCCCTGCGCCGGCCTGCGTGTGGAGGTGGTGCCTTCCGCCGAGGGTGCGCCCATGTTCCTCTCCCCCAAGGCTGTGGAGCGCGAATTAGGCGACATCCCCGCCCGCGCAAAGGGGACTCCCCTCTCGGCCATCAACACCGATGCGCTGGAGAAGCACCTGATGAAGGTGAACAACTTCGAGAGCGTGGAGTGCGTCATAACCTCTGACGGCTATCTGCTCGTGCGCGTGGTGCCCATAGTGCCTGAGGCGCGCATCTTCACCCCCGCCGGCACCTACTACATCAACAAAGAGGGGAAGCGCCTCGACGCCCACGCCGAATACTTCGTCAACCTCCCTGTGGTGCGCGGCGACTTCACCACCAAGATGCCGGCCAAGTGGGCGCTCCCGGTGGTGCGTAAAGTGCAACAGGACTCTCTGCTGCATGACCTGGTCAGCATGATTGACTACCGCTCCCCCTCCAACATCATTCTCATCCCCCGCATCCGCGGCCACGTAATCAACCTGGGCGACACCGGTCGGCTGGACGAGAAGATAGCCAATCTGCGGCTCTTCTACCGCCGCGTGATGCCGCATAAGGGCTGGGGTGTCTATGACACTATCTCGGTCAAATACAAAGGTCAGGTGGTGGCCACACGCGCCAACAAAACCCGTGCAGTGCATTCCACCCACTTCGATGACCCGGATCCCGACCCGGAGGAGGCTTCTGCCATACAGCAGACCGAGCCGGTGACCGACATTGCCGAAGAGCCTGCCGCTCCACCGGCTGAAAAGCCGGACGCCGAAAAGAGCGTCCCCAAGAAGCCAAAGAGCGACAAAGCTCCCGCCAAGAAACCTTAACCCTCTCACAGCAAGCATATTCCTTCCCCCAAGCATATCATGAGCCAAGAAAAATATATAGCTGCCATCGAGATAGGCAGCAGCAAGATAACGGTAGCCGTGGGTCGCGCAAGCGCCGACGGTCGCCTCTCCATTGTGGCCGTCGAGCAGGAGAACACGGTGGAGTGCGTGTGTCACGGTGTCATCCATAACGTCGAGGAGACGGCAGCCATCATCGGCCGCCTCATAGCCCGCGTGGAGAAGCGCACCAACATCACTCCGCGCAGAATCAAATGCGCCTACGTGGGGCTGGCCGGCCGCTCCCTGCGCAACGTGCCCCGCGAGCTCTCACGCAACCTCCCCGAAGACACTGAAATCACAGAGGAAATCCTCGAGAGCCTGCGTGGCGATGCCCTCCACTCTCACATCGACTCCTCGCTCGAGGTGATTGATGCTATCCCCTCCACCTACTTCGTGGGCAAGACCGAGACCCGCAGCGCCGTCGGCACCTTCGGCTCATCGGTGCGCGCTCAGTATCAACTGATTGCCTGCCGCCCGCTGCTGCGCAAGCATCTGGAGAGAGTCGTGCGCGACAAGGCCGGCATACCTATTGCCAAGCTCGTGATTACCCCCTTGGCTGTGGCTGACCTCATCCTCTCACCCGAAGAGAAGCGCCTGGGCTGTATGCTCGTTGACCTCGGGGCAGAGACCACTACCGTGGCCATCTACCGTGGAGGCGCCCTACACTATCTGGCCGTGCTCCCCATGGGTGGCCGCAACATTACGACCGACATCACCTCTCTCAATGTGCTCGAAGAGCGCGCCGAGGAAATCAAAACCACCTCCGGCAACGCAATCCCCGCCGAGAACCCCTCGACGCTGAACCTCGACGGCGTGAAACTCTCTGACGTCTCCAACCTTGTGGTGGCCCGCTCGGAGGAAATCATCGCCAACATAATCGAGCAGCTGACATACGCCGAAATCTCTGACAAGCAGCTCCCCGGCGGCATTGTTACCATCGGCGGCGGCTTTAACCTCAACCGCATGACCGAGCTGCTGAAGCGCCAAAGCAATCTGAATGTGCGCCGCGGCACACTGCCCCCCTCCGTGATTATCGAAGACACGAAGGCACCCACCTATGAGACCATCGAAGTGGCCGGCATCATGCACGCCGGCACCGCTCCCGGCGCTCCCGACTGCATGGAAATCCCTGTTAAAGAGGAACTTCCCGCAGAAGACTACACCTATGACGATGAGCCGGAAGAGAAGCCGCGCCGCAAGGAGAAGCAGAGCAATGAGTCTCGCCGCCCAAGCTTCGTCGACAGGATTCGTGGCGGATTGGCCAATTTCTGGCGCCCCTCCAATGATGACGACGACGATGACACCGAAATCGATTAAGCTGATGTTCAACTGAAATCAAAACATAGAGCTTGCTTAATTTGAACAGCCACTTAACTTTCCTTTAACTCCCTCTAAGACTGAACGATAATGTCTGACGACTTCAACATACAGAATGCTGCGGCCTTCACCCCCGACCCTCTTGACTCTGACCGCATCCCCCCCATCATCAAGGTGATTGGTGTGGGTGGCGGCGGTGGCAATGCCGCTAACTATCTCTATAACCAGGGAATAGAGAATGTGACCTTCATGGTCTGCAACACCGACATGCACGCGCTGCGCGAGCTGCAGGTGCCCAACCGCATCATTCTCGGTCCGGAAATAACCCACGGCCTGGGTGCCGGCGATGACCCCGACCTGGGTCGCCGTGCCGCCGAGGCTTCGGCTGAAGACATCCGCCGCGAACTCTCCGATGACACCCGCATGGTGTTCATCACCGCCGGCATGGGTGGCGGCACAGGCACCGGCGCTGCCCCCGTCGTGGCCGGTGTGGCTCAGGAGATGGGAATACTCACAATCGGCATCGTAACCATCCCCTTCTTCTTCGAGGGGGAGAAAAAAATTCTCAAGGCGCTGGAAGGTGCCGAGGAGATGCGAAAGCATGTGGATTCACTGCTCATCGTCAACAATGAACGCCTCACTGAGATTTATCATGACCTCAACCTGCTGAATGCCTTTGAGAAAGCTGACGACACGCTGGCCAATGCAGCCCGCTCCATTGCCGACATCATCAACACCCGAGGCTATATAAACGCTGACTTCAACGACGTCAAGACGACGCTCCAGAAGTCTTCAACCTCTATCATCTCAACCGGCATTGGCGAGGGTGAACATCGTGTGACGAAGGCCATTCAGGATGCCCTCCACTCCCCGCTGCTGCGCAACTCCGACATCAATTCCTCGAAGCGACTGCTCTTCTATCTCTATTTCAATCCCGAGGCAGAGAATGTAGTCACCATGGAGGAGATGAACGAGATTACGGAGTTCTCCTCGAATCTCTCGAAGAACATCGGCATCAAGTGGGGTGCCTGCTATGACCGCTCGCTGGGGGAGAAAGTGCGCATGACCATTCTGGCCTCAGGCTTCGACCTGACCATCTCCGACGGTTCGCGCAAGGACTCCGGCCCGGTAATCACCTTCCCCGGCTCAGGGCGCGAGCGCGACACCGAACGCGCTCCGCTCACGGCTACCGCCTCCACCCCGGAGGATGAATCAGCCACCCGCGACCGCATTGCCATCGAGTATGGCGAAGGGAAGATGACGGCTCATGCGCAGGCTATGGCCCGCACAAAGTATGTCGTGCTCAAGCCCTCGCAGTTTGATGATGATGAGGTAATCTACATGTTCGAGCATACCCCCACCTACACCCGCGACCTGCATCTCAAGGAGAGCATCCGCAATTACGGTCAGGGGGACCGGACGGAAACCAAGCCGGCCGGCAAAACTGAACAGGGCGCTGCCGGACAGACGGCCTCCGACTCTACCATAGTATTCTGATAACACATTAATATACAAACTCTTACCTCTCCCCTACCTCTTCCCATACCCCTCTTGATATGGAAACATTTGAAATGGTGGCGAAGACCTTTCAGGGTCTCGAAGATGTGCTCGCCGAAGAGCTGATGGCTCTCGGCGCCGAGGATGTGCAGGCCGGCCGACGCATGGTCAGCTTCCGTGGCGACCTCAGCCTGATGTATAAGGCTAACCTGAGCCTGCGCACTGCCCTGCGCATTCTGAAACCCATCGCGAAGTTCACAGCCGCCAACCCCGATGAACTCTATGACTTCGTGCGTGACTTCGACTGGGATCGCTTCCTGACCCCTGACAAGACTTTCGCCATTGACTCGACGGTGAACAGCACCGAATTCACTCACTCCAAGTTCGTGACTTACAGGGTGAAGGATGGCATTGCCGACTACTTCAACGACAAGTATGGCCGCCGCCCCTCCATCCGCCTCACCGGCGCCGACATGCAGCTGAACGTGCATATCCTCGGGGACCGCGTGACCATCTCACTCGACTCCTCGGGCGAACCCCTCTCCCGCAGAGGCTATCGCACGGTGCAGACCGAAGCCCCTCTGAATGAGGCGCTTGCTGCCGGCATCCTGCTCAAAACCGGCTGGCACGGCGAGTGTGACCTGGTGGACCCCATGTGCGGCTCCGGCACGTTCCTGATTGAGGCCGCCCTGATTGCCGCCAACATCAACCCCGGCATCTTCCGCCAGAACTTCGCTTTCGAGACCTGGCCGGACTTCGACAAGGAGCTCTTCGAGCAACTGTATAACGACGACAGCGAGGAGCGCACACCCACTTGCCGCATCTACGGTGGCGACATAGCCCGCGAGGCGGTCGAGATTTCAACCAAGAACATTAAGAGCGCCGGCGTGGAGGAATTCGTCTCAGTGGAATGCAAGCCGATGCAGGACTGGACAGAGCCGCCGCTGGACGCAATGCTCATTACCAACCCCCCTTACGGCGAACGCCTCCGTCCCGGCGATCTCGAAGGACTGTATAAGTCGCTGGGATTCACTCTGAAACATTACTTCCAGGGGTATCACGCCTGGATTCTCGGATACAAGGATGAGCACTTCCGCGAAATCGGCCTCAAGGCCAGCGTGAAGTATCCCATCCTCAACGGCAAGCTCGAATGCGAGCTGCGCGAGTATGTGCTCTTCGACGGCTCCTACGCCTCCTTCCGCGCCGAGGGTGGCTCAGTGGGCAACGATGACTTCGTGCGCGAATCCAAGCCGAAGATGAAGCATCTCTCTGACGGTGAGTGGCGCGCCGAAGCCCGCTCATTCTCAGGGGGCAAGAAGGCCTTCTCCGACAAGCGCCGCAAGGATGAGCGCCGCGAGTTCAAGAGCGACCGCCGCGAGGATGCCCGCCGCACTGACGGACGCCCCTCGCCTCGCCCCGGAAAGCCGGGCGCCGGCCGCACCTTCAAGAGCGACAAGCCCCGCCGCAACGAAATGCCTAAGCGCGAGCAGCAGCCCGTGAGCCTCAAACACAAAGCCCCCTCGCTGGGTGCCGACCATGAAGTGCGTTTCGACGACGCCCGCAAAGCCCCCGTGATGCGCTCCCGCAAGGGCTGGAAGAAACAAGAAGACTAATCTCCTCAGTATCAGCTTATGAAAGAAAAAATCAACATACTGCTTCTCGGCTCAGGTGGCCGTGAATGCGCAATGGCTTGGAAAATTTCTCAGAGCCCCCGATTGGAGACCCTCTATGTAGCTCCCGGCAACGCCGCCCCCTACGGCGAGCGCGTCTCACTCGACCCCATGGACTTCCCCGCCGTAAAGGACTTTGTGGAGGAGAAGGGTATTGACATGATTGTTGTCGGTCCGGAGAATCCTCTGGTGGCCGGCATTGCCGACTTCTTCGAGGGGAGCGACGTGAAAGTAATCGGCCCCGGCAAGGAGGGGGCACGCCTGGAAGGAAGCAAGGAGTTTGCCAAGGAATTCATGGTGCGCCACGCCATCCCCACAGCTCGCTTCATGAGCGTTACGGAGGAGACCCTCGAGCAGGGTATGCACTTCCTGGAGAGCCTCAAGCCCCCTTACGTGCTCAAGGCTGACGGACTGGCCGCCGGCAAAGGGGTGATTATCCTCGACTCGCTGGCTGATGCCAAGGACACACTCTCCGACATGCTCTCAGGCATGTTCGGCAGCGCCTCCGCCACTGTCGTGATTGAGGAATTCCTCTCAGGAATCGAATGCTCCGTGTTCGTAGTGACCGACGGCGAGGACTACAAGCTCCTCCCCGTGGCCAAAGACTATAAGCGGGTAGGGGAGGGTGACACCGGCCTCAACACCGGCGGCATGGGTGCCGTCAGCCCCGTGCCCTTTGCTGACGAGGCTTTCATGCAGAAGGTGGTGGATCGCATCGTGGAGCCCACTCTCGCCGGTCTCAAGGCCGAAGGAATCAAGTATAAAGGTTTTATCTTCCTGGGTCTCATCAATGTTGAGGGTGAGCCGCAGGTGATTGAATATAATGTGCGCATGGGTGACCCGGAGACCGAGGTGGTGATGCCCCGCCTGAAGAGCGACCTGGTGGACCTGCTCGAAGGGGTGGCCGACGAAACTCTCTCCATCAAGCAGGTGCAGGAGGATGAACGCGCGGCCGTGACCGTGATGCTCACCTCCGGCGGATATCCCGGCGACTATGAGAAGGGAAAACTCATGACGCTGCCCGCGCAGACCGATGTGCTCCGCTTCCATGCCGGCACGAAGCCGGGCGAGGGTGGGGCAGTGCTCACTGCCGGCGGACGCGTAATGGCGCTCACCGCCTACGGCGCCGACATCCGCGAGGCCGCTGCCAAAGCCCTGGCCGAGGCTGAGCGCGTAGACTTCGACGGCAAATATTTCCGCCACGACATCTCCCGCGACCTTCAGAAGTAACCAACTGATAACACAGCTATTACAGTGCGTCGCAACGACAACACTCCCATGATGCGGATTACAGCAGGGGCCCCCGGGCTCCTGCTGGCCGCTATCGTGTGGCTCATTCTCTCGATTACCTCCATGGCCGGCGATGCACCCGCCATAGCCGAGTCGCGCGGCGTGATTCTGCCCGCACCCTCGCAGTGGGGAATGCCTTACACCCTCTCCTGCATCCTCAACCTGGCCGCCACCGCCCTGTGCGCCTCCGGCCTATGGATTATCAACAAGGCCTTCAACATCCTGCCCGGACTCCTGTTCTCAACCCTCTTCCTCTGCCTGTGCGGCACCTTCCCGCAGCTCAACGCAGGGCTTTCACCCTCGCTGCTGACCGCGCTCATAGTGCTCCTCTGCACCTACATGCTCTTCAAGCTCTATGGCCGCAGAAATGCCACCACAGCCTGCCTGAGCCTCTTCTCCATCCTCTCCTGGGGAAGCATGATGCAGAGCGCCTGCCTGCTGCTCATGCCCATTTTCCTGCTCGGCACGGTCTTCCTGCAGGTCTGCCGCCCGCGAGAGTTCATAGCCTCCCTGCTGGGCATCATCACCCCCTATTGGATTGTGCTCGGCTTCGGCATCGTCTCCCCCGAGCAGCTGCACTTCGAGCTGCCGCTGAACATCACCCACATAGCCGGCGACCCTCAGATGCTCATAGGCCTGCTCGTGACTGCAGGCGTGGCCGCGCTGGCGCTCATAATGCTCATGCTCTACAACGCGCTGCATATGCTCTCGGCCGGTGTCAAAATGCGTGCCTACCACTCATTCGTCAATCTGCTCGGCTTCGCCTGCATCTGGTTCATGCTCTTCGACACAGCCAACTTCCTGACCTATCTGGCCACCATGCTGCTGAGCCTGAGCTTCGTGGCCACACGCACCTTCACCATCTCCCGCTCACCGCGAGCATGGGTGCTCCCGGCCTCTCTCTGCGCCATTTTCATTATTCTTTATTTCCTTTTCTGATACCTCTTCTGACACCTCACGATGATTAAAGTTATCGCCGACCGCTTTATCCCTTTCCTCAAAGGGAGGCTTGAACCATACTGCGAAATCGCCTACCTGCACCCCGACGACATCACCCCGGCTGCCGTGGCTGACGCCGACGCGCTGCTCATACGCACCCGCACCCGCTGCGGCGCACCGCTGCTCGCCGGCTCACGCGTGCAGTTCATAGCCTCCGGCACTATTGGCATGGACCAGTTTGACCTCCCTTGGTGCGCCTCCCGCGGAATAGCCACATTCAATTCCCCGGGATGCAACGCGCCCGCGGTGGCTCAATACGTCTGGAGCTCCCTGCTGCATCTGCGCCTCGATCCGCGAAACCTGACCATCGGCATTGTGGGGCATGGCAACGTCGGCACCATCGTGGCCGAATGGGGACGCCATCTCGGCGCCCGCGTGCTGCTCTGCGACCCTCCGAAACAACGCGCGGGAGGGGAGGGGTATCTCCCGCTCGACGAGCTGCTCGCGCAGAGCGACGTCGTGACCCTCCACTGCCCGCTGACCCGCGAAGGGGCCGACGCCACATTCCATATGATAGGGGAGCGCGAGGTCTCCCTGATGCGTCAGGGCGCCATTCTCGTCAATGCGGCACGCGGGCCGGTCATCCATACCACCGAAGCCCTCAAAGCCGCTCAGAGAGGCTCTATTCGCCTCATAACCGACTGTTGGGAGGGGGAGCCCGACGCCCTGAACCCCGACCAGCTCGCCATGAGCCTCATTGCAACCCCTCACATTGCCGGTTATTCGCTTCAGGGAAAGCAGCGCGCCACACGCATGGTGCTCGAAAACCTTGCCCGCCACTTCTCGCTCCCCCTGGCTGAAGAGCCGCAGCAGAAGGGGATAAAGGTGTGGGATCTTCCGGAGCCTTACCGCCCCGTCAGCTCCATCACCCCCTATGAAATCATGCAGAGCTATGACCCACTGGCCGACGATGCGCTGCTCCGCCGCGACCCCGCGCGCTTCGAGTGGGAGCGCGACCGATATGACTATCGCAGCGAACCGCAGTACATGCGCCCAAAGGCTCAGCGCAGCTTCCCGGGGCTGGAGATGACCCGCTGCCTCGAGCATGGGCGCGTCTCTGAATTCATGGCCCGCCTCTCGGACCTGCTACCCCGCTATCCCTATGACATGCACCTCGACTGCGAAAACGACTTCCAGCGCCTGCTCTTCGCCACTCTGCTCACCTCCGGTCTCGAGGTGGAGGCTGAACATCACACTCACCTGGGCCGCATCGACCTGCTCGTCACCACCCCCGACATCCTCTACATCATCGAACTCAAAAACGAGAAAACCGCCTTCGAAGCGCTCGACCAGATTGAGGAACGCGCCTACGACAAAGGGCTGCGCGCCGCAGGACGCCGCATCATCAAGCTCGGCATCAGCTATTCCCCCGCGCGCCGCGAAATAACCCACTGGGCCTCAGAAGAATAACCCACCCCTGTTGAATGTCAACCCCTCACGGGGTTAGGCTGTGGGTGTCCGACAAATCCGGGGGTTGCGCCCGGCGGCGCAACCCCCGGCTAATAATTGGTATGTCGCTCCGCGACGCGATTTGCACCGTAGCTCGTCACCCCGCCTACCGCAACCCATTTAATCCCAATACACTCCAATACCTCCAACCACCACCAAATCCCCCGATACCAACAGCCCCGATTACAACCCAATTATGACATCCTCAAACAACCATACATTTCTCCGTCGCGGAGCGACATTCCAATTATTAGCCGCGGGGTTGCGCCGCCGGGCGTAACCCCCGGATATGTCGGACACCCGCAGCCTAACCCCGCGAGGGGTTGGCCTTCAATAAACCAACTCACAATAACGACAACGATATGAGCAAAGTAAAAAATCTGTTACACATAGTCTTCTCCACCAAACAACGAACACTTTCCATACCCCGTGAACACAAACGCGATTTATATGGCTTTATGTTTGGGGTACTTAAGAAACGCCAGTGCTGGTGCTATAGAATTAATGGTGTAGCCGATCATGTGCATATGCTAATTGATTTACATCCGACTATTTCTCTATCAAATTTAGTAAAAGAATTAAAACAGAGCAGCAACGTATGGATGCAGCATAACCCGGATTTTAGCGATTTCAATGGTTGGAATGAGGGTTATTTCGCACACTCTATCGGTGAAGATCAAATTCGCGAATGCATCGAATATATTGTGAACCAGGAAACGCATCACGTACACACATCGCTCATTGAAGAAAGCCGTTCCTTGTGTGCCAGACAAGGGCTTATGTGGCATCCCAGCGATTGGGAATAATCACCGTTAAAGGCCAACCCCTCACGGGGTTGCACCACGGCCGCCCGACATGACCGGGGGTTACGCCTGACGGCGCAACCCCCGGCTAATAATTGGTATGTCGCTCCGCGACGCGATTTGCACCGCAGCTCGTCGCCCCGCCTACCACATCCCATTGAATCTTCAATACACTCCAATACCTCCGACCACCACCACCAAATCCCCCCAATATCAATCGCCCCCGATAACATCCCAAATAACTACCCCGATAACAACCCCGATAACAACCTCGATAACTACCCCGATTACGTCCTCCGATAACAACCCAATTATGACACCCCAAACAACCATACATTTCTTCGTCGCGGAGCGACATTCCAATTATTAGCCGCGGGGTTGCGCCGCCAGGCGTAACCCCCGGATATGTCGAACACCCGCAGCCTAACCCCGCGAGGGGTTGGCCTTCAACCCCGATAACATCCCGATTATGACATCCTCTAACAACCATACATTTCTACGTCGCGGAGCGACATTCCAATTATTAACCGCGGGGTTGCGCCGTCAGGCGTAACCCCACGGCGCAACCCCCGGGACGGGGAAAATGAAGGTGGCCGCGTCATCACGACGCAGCCACCTTGGCTTTGACTATAAAAAATTAAACTTAAACTAATTTCTTGTGCTTGGGGGCTGCGGGCGGGTTCAATCGCCCGCAGCCTGAATTATAGGGGAAAGTTTGCAGAAATTACTTCACAATCACTTTCAGAGTCTCGCGTGCAGTCTTCACAACATACACACCGGCAGCCAGTTCCACACGGTCAGCACCGGAGTATGCGATGCGGCCATCGGCGGCATATACATTGCCCTGTACGCCCATCAGGTCGATGAAGCCCTTTCCGACTACGATGGTTGCACCTTCGGCTTCGATGCCCTCTACAGAGGTCTGAATCTCGTCGAGGCTGAATGCCTTATAGACGGGAGTGAAGATGAACGCATCATCATCGGCAGCCAATGTAGTTGAAGCTGTGCCGGGGGCTACTCGGCGGGGAGCTTCGCCGGCAGCAGCACGGCGGTCATAGCGGATGTAGGGGAAGTCACCTTCGAGACCAACGAAATAGGTCTCATCAGTGCGACCGGGTTTAGCCTTGAACACATAAGCGTAGCTGAGATAAGCGGTCAGGTTGGGCTTGAAGTCGTTCATCTCGGCATACCAGTTGAACTCGTCAGAGGTCCAGATCAGCGTGTGGTCACTTTCACTCAAGGCGGCTGCATTGCTCATGAGGTCACCCTCGTAGAGAGTGTCGTCAATGTTTGACTTAGCCACTGCCACATAAGCGCTATACTGATTTACGGGCATGAAGTCATTGTCTGCCACGCGGTCAGCATCGCCGGTCTCTGCATCGGTGTGGTTAACCTTTGCGGAGCGAATCATAACCTTGGTTACATAAGTGTTCTCCTTGTCCTCTACGGGTACATTCACCTTGTAGGCGTTGAAGTATTCCACAGTGGGCGCGAAGAATGCGGGATTCAGTTCAAGAGTCTTATCAATGGTAGAGAGGGTGGGGGTAACACCTTCGATACCGCCGGTGAACTGAGTGCCGTCGAGGCTCCAGGAGTGGGGGATAGCCTTCCACTGACGCTCCTCGAGAGCAGCGTTGGGATTAACAAGCTCCATCCAATCGTAAGGGCTTTGGTAACCGTACTGCACAAGTGCATTGTCAACCGACTCATCAGCTTTGACTGTAAGCGATTTGGCAGCGGCACCGTCGAGGCTGAGCTGCATGGCAATAGCATTGTAGACGGCTTCACGCAGGCCCTCGGTGTTCTTGCTAATCTTAGGCAGAGTTATGCCGAGAGTAGCCATGAGGCTAACAGTGTGAGTTGAGGCGGAAACACCTTCAGCCTTCAACATGTCATGAGTGCCGGTGAAGGAGTCCTCATAAGGAAATTGAGCGCCGCTCAAGCCAATGCCACCGTCACGGAAACCGGGGAGCATGAAACGAGGCTGATAGGTAGTGCGGGCAGGCACATCGGGCTTAGCTGTCTGACCTTCACCGTTTTCTGTGTAATACATGCCACGGAACCATGCAGTGAATTCCTGAGCGCCAAATGTAGTACCATTGTCATAGAAAGTATAACGGTAGCCGTCAATAGGTGTAACCTCAGTGAGGTCAGCAATCACAAGACCATCCTTGGATATAGAGAACACCTCAATATCAGAGTCCTTACCACCATTCTGCACATAGAGAGAGGGTTTGGCAGTACGCAGAAGAGTAATATTAGTCCAGGCACCGGTATTCTCATAAATATCAGCCACGACAGCGGGAAGCTCAGATGCACTAACAAGGTCATTCAGGCGTCCGGCCTTAGTCACCTTGTCACCCTCAATCTTTACAAGCACACGGTCACCGGTAGTGGAATAAGTCACATGAGAGTAACCGCCAAAGTTATTATCAGCAGGCAGTTCGATGAGCTGGGCACACTTCAGGTCAAGGTTAACCTTAGAGTCAAGAATTTCAATATAAGGACTCCAAACCTTGGATTTACGTACTTTCTGAGAACCATCGGTTGCAGTAAACACAACATCGAGAGAGTAGATGTAAAGACCGGGAGCATAAAGATTATCATCTACATAACGTTCAAATACGCCACCCTTCTCAAAATCGGCTGCAAATTCTGTCGCATTTGAATAACTGATACCTGTCTTTGCAACAACCACGCCGTCGTTGCCGGTGTTTCCGTTTCGGTCGCAAGGGAGATAGGTATCGGCGACTGCGTTGGGGTCATACTTGTAGCGGGTTACAGTGTAGCCTGTCAGCTTATACCCTGAGGGGAACACGCCGAGAGAGGGATAGTAGCCACCATGCATTTCAAGCGTCTTGGAGTCAATCTGAGCCTGACCGTCAGCCTCAGTCATGTAAAGGCGGGCGGCACCAAAATTAAATGAGGAAGCCTGAGCGCCTTCGGCTGAAGCATCAACAGGTATAAACAGTTCCATCGTTTGGAAATAGAGACGCTGTTTGTTGGTGTTGTAGTTTTTAGTCGAAGTTTCGATTGAAGGATAGTAGGTTTCCTTTGCCTTTACCGTAGCATCAGCTGTGGGACCCCAATAGAGGTGAGAGTTCCACTGAGCACCCCATGAAGCTTTATAGCCGGCCCAACCGGTCCACAGTTTGAACTCACCGAGCATCCACATGGAGGGTATCACATAACGATAATACTTTGTATTTACATCCAGACTCAATTGTGAGTAAGCATCTTCATCCTGTTCCTTAAGTGAAGACATCCAAAAAGAACCGCTCATTGCCTTTTGCTCATCCAAAGAGAAAGTGAGTGCATCCACAGAGATATTCAGCGGGTCAACCTTCTCGGACTCAGTGCTGATATCAGCCTGCATAAGGATATTGTTGCGGGGAGGCCAATAAGTGTTATAGTAAGCCTGGCGGTTGTCATCAAGCAAAGGATAACCGGCGGCATCATATTGAATATAAGCCTCCTGCCATCCAAGCTTGGTGTTACCCATGCGGTGTTCGTCGCCACTGGAATAGTCGCCGAGAGGAGTTTTATATTCATTACGTTGCACGAAGTTACGGCCAAGAATGCCGATGTAGGGAAGAATATCCTTACCGTTGTAGTCAAATGAAGTGCTGCTCATGGGAGTCATGACAAGAGACTCTGAAGCAGGAGTAAAGGTAGCGGCATACGCCCAACCCGGAAGCATATCACCTGTTCCGGTGGGAAGATTGGCAATATTCTCAAACTTCTTGGAATGGTAATTGCCATCAGCATCATACCACACCACAGTGGGCCAATCGGCTAAACACTCATTTCCTGTAGTGCTCACGGGACGCATGGCAAAATTAGAAAGAGTGTAGGTTATGCCATTATCCTGAGTCTCCATCATCCATTCCGGAGAAATGTTACCACCGTTAAGCTGAGGAGCCAGGAGGTAAACCTGACCGGCCTTTGTAATGTCATTCTTAGGGATGTATGTGTCCCAATGACAGTTTGAGCCATCGGAGTGAGTAGTAGCCTCATCCCAAACTATAATCAGATTCTTGCTTGTATCAACAGTAATGTTTTCAATCTTATTGTACCAAGTTGATTTATCAGTAGACCAACGATGCAAGTTCACTTTGGAACAATCGGCGGGCAGAGTTGCCTCACAAACAAAAATATTTGTCTCTCCGGACACTGAGGAGAAGAAATATTGAGGACCATCTGAGCTAAATTGCACACTGAATGTTGCGTTGCTCTTAATCCAATTTGAGGACGGCCCTACTTGCAGATAGAGTTTCTTTCCTGTAACAGGCACATCACTGCCAACAACAACGGCATCAAGACTCACGGGTGTGCCGAGTTCGCCAAGATTCAAGGTAAAAATAACGTCATGCACGCCTGAAGTAGGCGTTTTGAGCTTCATGTTGGTATTGTTGGATTCTTTGATTGTGGTAACATTGTTGCCTGTTACTACATACCACTGAGATCCAAAATCGGTATTAATCTTAAACGTGTTGGAGCAATCAAAATCCTTAAACTCGTAAGTAAGGGCACGACCTGAACCGGTGAACTGACATTTTCCGTTATTCCAATCCCAGCTACCGGCAAGATAATACTTGTATTCTGAAGGAGTCGGGTCAGGATCCACAACAGAAGAATTTCCTACGGTGAACTTTATGGCTTTAGGCTCTCCATCCGTGGGAAATGTAACCGTCATTTTATAAGTCACACCCTTCTTGAGTGTAAATGCCCCTTTCTGATAGGACAGATAGGACAGATCGAACTGTGACGAGGTAGTAATGATTTCATTTTGACCGGTGCTTGCGCCATACCACTGAGTAGCAGGAGCATTATTCGGATCATAGGCGGTTACATAACACTCAATATCCTCTGAAGGAGTGTACTGAGCATCGGTTATGACCTGTTTATTTGTCACCAATTCGCATAAAATCGTCGTCTTGTCTGACGCCACAAGACGAGCTCCCTGCCAAGCCGAGGCGGTCTGCGACAGGGCTAACAGGGCTGCGAGCAGGAGCAGGGGTCGGAGGAACCTGCTCTTTAGTTTTTCTCGTAACATTTGTAAGAGTTTTTTTAGTTAGTTAAAGTATTTATTTTTGTCTTTCTTAAGTCTATCAAAGCCCGGCTTTACTCCCCCCGGTTGCGCGGCGAGGTGTAGCGTCCGTCAGTTCTTGTTCTTGGCTCGGTGTAAAGTCTCAGTTAAAGTCTCCGATGTGGTAAGTCAAAGTGTCAAGAAATCAGTCTTCGGGCAGTTGCTGTCTTGGAGAATATTTTATAAATTAGTATGTACATTTTTGCATAACTAAACCATCATATCTCTAAGGCGGTGCAAAGATACAACGAAATCAGCCATTTCTCCCCCCCAACTGTTAATTTTGGTTAAATATGCTCTATAACATGTTTTTGACTGTGAAGGTTTCTGTGCGGGGAGGGAATGAAGGGGTGCGCAGGAGGGGGAGGGGAGGGGGTGCGGAAGATGGTTTCCGGGGGATTGTTGCGGGGGTTCGGAATTTTTTTTGTAATTTTGCTTCCTAATATGGCGCATTGTGACTTTTCGAGTCCGGCTCCTTCGCTAAACGATTTATTCTCAGAGCATTAATGCTCCATGGCATAAATCTCGCACTGAAATTTTTTATTGTCAGCAAAGTTATGAACATCTCTTATAAGTGGCTGAAACGCTACATTAATTTCTCTCTTACCCCGAAGGAGCTCGCGGCGGCTCTCACTTCGCTCGGTCTTGAATGCGACACGGTGGAGGAGGTGGAGACCATCCGCGGCGGTCTGCGCGGCATAGTCATCGGCAAGGTGCTCACCTGCGAGGAGCATCCGAACTCTGACCACCTGCATATCACTACCTGCGACCTGGGCACAGGCGAACCGGTGCAGATTGTCTGCGGCGCGCCCAATGTGGCTGCCGGTCAGACCGTGGTGGTGGCTACCGTGGGCACTACGCTCTATGACGGCGACAAGGAGTTCCAGATTAAGAAATCGAAGATTCGCGGCGTGGAGAGCTTCGGCATGATTTGTGCCGAGGATGAGATTGGCATCGGCTCTGCGCATGACGGCATCATGGTGCTCCCGGAGGATGCAGCTGCGCCGGGCACTCCCGCCGCCGAATATTTCAAGGTGGAGAGTGACTTCTGCCTGGAGGTGGAGCTGACTCCCAACCGTGTGGACGGCGCCTCTCACTATGGTGTGGCGCGCGACCTGAAAGCCTGGCTCCGCCGTCATGGCGATGCAGGCGCCGAGGTTATGCTCCCGGCTGTGGCTGACTTCGCTCCTGACTCTGACAAGGGTGCGGCCACGGTGACGGTGGAGGATGCGCAGGGATGCCCCCGTTATTCCGGGGTGACTGTGCGCGGAGTGAAGGTTGCCGAAAGCCCGGAATGGCTGAAGAATCTGTTGCTTGCCACCGGTCAGCGCCCCATCAATAATATTGTGGACATCACTAACTTCATTCTGCTCGGTCTCGGTCAGCCGCTGCATTGCTTCGACCTTGGCAAGGGGAAGGATGAACATATCGTTGTGCGCACCTGCAAAGAGGGTACCAAGTTCACTACCCTTGATGGCAAGGAGCACACTCTGAATGAGGCTGACCTGATGATTTGCGACACGGAGAAGCCGCTGGCGATAGCCGGTGTGTTCGGCGGCCTGGACAGCGGCGTGACGGAGCAGACCACCGATGTGTTCATCGAGAGCGCCTGGTTCAATCCCACTCGTGTGCGCAAGACGGCCCGCCGCCATGGCCTCAGCACCGACGCTTCCTTCCGTTATGAGCGCGGCACTGACCCCAATATAACCGTCTACGCAGCCAAGCTGGCCGCTCAGCTCATCAAGGAGCTTGGTGGGGGCGAGATTTGCGGCGAGCCGGTGGATGTATATCCCGAGCCGGTGAAGCCTTTCCCCGTGGAGCTGTCGCTCGACTATTGCAATCGCCTGATAGGCAAACATATACCTTCTGACGAGGTTGAGAGCATCCTGCGCTCTCTCGACATAACCATCACCGGCCGCGAGGGGGACACGCTTCGCTTGGAAGTGCCCCGCTATCGAGTGGATGTGCAGCGCCCCTGCGACGTTGTGGAAGAGATTCTCCGCGTCTATGGCTATAATAATGTGGAGATTACCGATGAGATGCACGCCACTCTCTCCATCCGCACTCTGACCGATGAGAGCTACCGCCTGCAGGAGCTGATTTCCGGTCAGCTCACGGGCCAGGGCTTCCGCGAGATTCTGAACAATTCGCTGACAGCCATCTCCTATTACGCTGATAATGAGGTTTATCCTCTCGACCGCTGCATAAAGCTGATGAACCCGCTGAGTCAGGATTTGGGCGTAATGCGTCAGACTCTGCTCTACGGCGGCCTGGAATCGGTTGCGCATAACATCAACCGCCGCTCCACTGACCTGCGCTTCTATGAGTTCGGCAACGTCTATACCAATAACCCCGACAGCGCCATTACCACAGAGAAGCCTCTTGCTCCCTTCAGCGAGGGGATGCGTCTGGGTCTGTGGCTCACCGGCAATCTGCGCGCGGCCTCCTGGAATCAGCAGGCGGCTCCCTCCGGCATCTTCGATTTGAAGGCCACCGTGCTCGGCATCTTCGAGCGTCTCGGCATCCCCGCCGGTATGCTCGTAATGAAGCAGGAGAGCACTCCGCTCTATTCAGCCTCACTGAGCATCGACACCCGCGACGGCCATCACTTGGCCACGCTCGGCATCCTGCGTCGCGAACAGCTGAAGAGATTCGACATTGAGCAGGAGGTCTGCTACGCCGAAATCGTATGGCCGGAAATCATGCGCCTGACTGCTAAGAGCAACGTTCAGTTCACCGACCTGCCCCGCACTCAGGCCGTGGTGCGCGACCTGGCTCTGCTGCTCGACAAGAGCGTGAGCTTCGACAGTGTGCTGCAATGCGTGCGCGGCTCCGAGCGCAAGCTGCTCCGCGACGTTAAGCTCTTCGATGTCTACGAAGGTGAACACCTGCCCGAGGGGAAGAAGAGCTATGCCATCACCATCACCCTGCAAGACCCCGAAAAGACCCTTCAGGACAAGCAGATTGATGCCGTGATGCGCAAGGTAATCACCAATCTTGAGAAGCAGCTCGGCGCCTCACTGCGATAACTTTTTTCGACAATTACTAATCATAAAAGCATAACAACAGAATATTTCCCATGGGAAGAGCATTTGAATTCCGTAAAGCCCGCAAGCTGAAGCGCTGGGGCAACATGTCGCGCACCTTTACCCGTATCGGTAAGGAAATCACCATCGCCGCAAAGGCCGGCGGTCCCGACCCCGACATGAACCCGCGCCTGCGTATGCTCATTCACAACGCCAAGGCTGCCAACATGCCCAAGGACACCATTGAGCGTGCAATCAAAAAAGCAACTGACAAGGATTCTTCTGATTATAAGGAGATTGTATATGAAGGATACGGCCCCCACGGCATTGCCATCGTGGTAGAGACCGCCACCGACAACAACCAGCGCACCGTGGCCAACGTGCGTTCCTACTTCAACAAGCATGGCGGTTCACTGGGCACCAGCGGCTCACTCTCCTTCATGTTCGACCACAAGAGCGTCTTCCACATCAAGCCCAAAGAGGGCATGGACCTCGAGGAACTGGAGCTGGAGCTTATCGACTTCGGTGCCGACGAGTTTGAGATTGATGAGGAGGAATGGGTAATCTATGCTCCCTTCGACCAGTTCGCTGCCCTGCAGAAATATTTCGAGGAGGGTGGTTTTGAAATCGCCAGCGCAGAGTTCGAGCGCATCCCCACTGACTACAAGGAGGTTACCCCCGAACAGCGCGAAGCAATCGAGAAGCTGCTCGAACGCTTCGAGGATGACGACGACGTGCAGAACGTCTTCCACAACATGAAGGAAGAGGCTGAATAATCAGCCCCTCACTCTCAGAGCCTGTCTTGGATTAAATGTTGTTAGCACAAAGAGGAAATTTTGAGGGATTTTCGCGAGTCGAAAAGGGAGCATAGCGGGCTATGCGACTGATGAGACTCGGCGAAAATCACCAAAATTTACCTTTGGGATAACAATAAGAATCCGGCATCAGCTCTATATTTGTTAATTCGGTTTAATCCAAGACAGGCTCTCAATAACACGCACCTCGGCACACCCCTTTCGAGGGCTTGCGCCCGGGTGCGTTTCCTTTTTTATTTCACGACTTAATATGTTTCCCTCCCGCTATACAATTGCGCTCGCACTGGCGGCTGCGCTGAACGCTTCAGCCCTGCCCCCCACAGCGCCGCTTGCGCCCGGCTATTCAGCCCGCGCCGAGCTGATGGAGCAATGCTTCGACTATGTCGGCTCCTCCGATCAGCTCCGCCGCTATCTTGATGAGCATGAGCACCTTGCCGCTGACGCTTCTCTCCTCGACGATGAAGCCCGGCTCAAGCTCATGCAGGCTCTGCTGCTCAATGGCGAACGTGAGCAGATGCGCCTCGTCTACGAAGATTTCATGCGCATAGCCCCCGCATCGGAGCTTGCTTTCCGCGCGCGCGCACTGCTCGGCGACAGCCACTTCTTCGCCGGCGAGTTCGGCCCGGCTCTCGATGTCTACCGCGAGCTCGACATCAACGCAATGCCTGCGCCCACAGCTTCCGGACTCCTCTTCCGCAAGGCGTATTCGCTGCTGCAACTCGGTGAATACCAGGAAGCGGCAGATGCCTTCGCTGCGCTCAAAAGTGAGGAGGGATACAACGGCATCGCCCGCTTCTACCTGGCTTACATCTCCTACAAGCAGGAGGATTATCGCCGCGCGCTCATCGACCTGCGCAACCTGCCTAAGGAGGTGGCCTTCGACATGGGTGCCGACTTCTACATAGCTCAGATTCTTTTCGAGGGGAAACAATACAAGGAGGTGCTCGCCATGGAGCCGCAGCTGCTGAGCGCCGCCGCACGCATCAACGATGCCGAGGGTGCCCCGGCTGAGGCTTATCGCCTGCTCGGCGAGAGCGCCCATGCCACCGGCAACGACAACTACGCCCTGCCCCGCCTGCGCCGCCACGTGGAGCTGCACAACGCCGGCGGTGAGCCATCCGCTCGCTACATTCTCGGCGCAGCCGATTATGCCGAGGGCGCCTACTCGAAAGCCGCCGAATGGCTGACACCCGTAGCATCGCTCGACAATGCTCTGGGACAGAGCGCTTTGCTCTATCTCGGTCAGTGTGCAGCCGCCACAGGCGACTACTCCACAGCAGCCATCAACTTCGACCGCGCCGCCCGAATGAATTACGACCCGAAGGTTTCGGAGACCGCTCTCTATGACTACGCAGCCGCTCTGGCCCGTGGCGGAAACGTACCCTTCGGCTCCGCAACCGACCTGCTGGAGGAGTTCGCCCGCAAGTACCCCCAAAGCCCCTATGCACCCGCCGTTGAGGAGTATCTGGCCACCGGCTACTACCGCGAGCACCGCTATGCCGATGCGCTCGACCGCATAGCCCGCATCCAGCGCCCTTCGGCCTCAGTGCTTGCCCTCCAACAGCGCGCTCAGTTTGAGCTGGGTGCCGACCTGCTCAGCAGCGGACGCGCCTCCGAGGCCAAGAGCTATCTGACGCAGGCCGCAAACTCCTCGGCCAACGCATCGCTGGCAACTACCTCCCGCCTTTGGCTGGCCGACTGCCTCTATCGGCTCAAAGACTATCGCGCCGCCCTCACGGCCTATAACGAATACCTCTCCCGGGCTCCTCGCACCGACTCACAGCGCCCGCTGGCTGAATATAACCGCGCCTACACGCTCTTCCAGCTCGGGCAATACTCTCAGGCGCGCACCGGCTTCGAGTCAGCACTCAACGGCAATCTCTCGTCCACGCTCCGCTCTGACGCCACCCTGCGCATAGCCGACTGCCGCAACTTCACAGGCGATGTCTCCGGCGCTCTCGAAACCTATCGCCGGGCAGCCGCCATGAATGATGCAACGGCCACGGACTATGCCATGTTCCAGACCGCCAACATGCTCGGCGTTCTGGGTCGCAACTCCGAAAAAGCCACCACACTTCAAAAGCTCCTCTCCGAGCGCCCCGGAAGCTCCTGGTGCTCAGCTGCTTTAGCTGAACTGGCCGAGGCACAGCAGGCCTCCGGCGACCTCGCAGCCGCCCGCGCCACAATAGCCCGGCTCGAACGCGAATACCCCGACAGCGAACAGCTCCGCATAGCCTCCCTGAGCATGGCCGATGCACTGGCCGACAAGGCGCAGACCTCCGAGGCCATCGCTGCCTACGAACAGCTCGTGCGCCGCTGGCCCACAAGCCCCCAGGCGCGTGTGGCCGCCGAAAATCTCCAGACAATCTGCACCGAGCAGGGGCAGCTCGACCGATACCTCACGTTCATCAAGAGTGTGCCGCAGGCGCCGCAGCCCGACGCCGACCGTGTGGCCAAACTCGCCTATCAGGCTGCGATGAACGCTATCGAAAAGAACCCTCGAGACCTCTCTCCGCTCGAGAAATTCGTGGCTGAATACCCCAATGCCACCGACACCCCCGATGCGCTCATAGAGCTTGCCGACGACTATATGACCCAGGGGAACACCGACAAAGCTCTTCAGGCCGCCCAGCGAATCCTCTCAGCTTATCCTCACAGCAAGGGTGTCCCCTCGGCACTGATAATCAAGGGTAACCTATTGACTGCCCGTGGAAATAACGCCGAGGCCGCCGCTGCCTACACCACTCTGCTCAACAGCTACGGCACCACCTATGCGCGCCAAGCCTACCACGGGCTGATGCTGACCTCAGAGAATCCGGCGCAGACGCTCACCTATGCCAACAACTTCCTCGCCCTGCCCGACATCCCCGCCGCCGAGCGAGTGAAGGCGCAGCTCATCCGGGCCAACGCGCTGGCCATGACGGGGCGCGACAGCGAGGCGCTGAGCGCCTACACCCCCCTCGCTTCCGACATGCGTTCCGCCACCGGAGGTGAAGCTGCCGTCATGATGGCCCGCATCTATCTGAAAAACAATCAAGCGGCTAAGGCTGAACAACTTATGACTAAGTTCACAGCCGGCGGATGCGACGATATGGATTGGCTCGCACAGGGCTACATAGCTTTGGCTGACGCCTACGCGGCGCAGTCCCGTACCTCCATGGCTCGCCAATACCTCGAGGCTCTCCGGGAGAATTATCCGCAGGCTCCCGCTGAAATAGCCAATGCAATCACCCTCCGTCTCAACAAATGGAAATAACCATGCTTCACTCATCATCAAAATATATCCTGACCACCCTCCTGGCCGCAGCCTCACTCTGCGCATCGGCTCAGGAGCTTAACGAGTCAATGACCGTGCAGGGTGCCTATGACCCGGTGATTCGCAAACATGAGCGCATAAGCCCGCTGCCCGACCGCCTCTCCCTCCCGCTGCCGGAGGCCTCTCTGCCGCTCGCCACGCAGGGTGAGCCGGTGGATGTCGACTCCAAGCTCGCTCAGCAGGATGCCCCCTCCTGGGGCACACGCCTCCCCGAGCAGCGCCGAGGCTATATCGACCTCCTGGCCGGCTCATTCCTCAACACCTCCCTCTCGGCCGGCTACCGCGCCATCTCCAACTCATCTACTACCCTCGGCATCTGGCTGCAGCATAACTCCTCAAGCCTCTTCCGCGCCAACGACGACTCCCCCTACCGACGCCGCTATGACGAGACCGTCGGCGCCCGACTCTCACAGAAATTTGCCCCCGGTTCGCTCTCTCTCTCAGCCGCTTACCACCTCGGCTACTTCAACTACTACCGAGCCATAGACCCCGCCGCTGACCCTGCTCCCGCGCTCCCCGGCTCCCAGACCCTCAACGACTTCCTCTTCAATGCCGAATGGGAGGGACGCCACCGCAAAATCGGGTTCAACTACCATGCCGGCGCCACCTACCGATACTTCGGCCTGCGCCGCATCTATGACCATGCGCCGGAGGCCTTCGGCTCATACGTAAGCCACACCCCGGCCCGCGAGAATGACGTGACGGTTAATGCCACTCTCGGCTACAACACTACCCGCGTCTCAACCTTCTCGCTCGCCCTGCAAGGACGTTGGCTCCCTTACTCCAACTCTGAGCTCTCCACCCCCGGGTTCTACTCCATCACCCCGGCCTACACTCTGATGCGTCCGCACCTGCGCCTGCGTCTCGGTGTGCGCCTCGACCTCTCTCATTCCGTGGAGGGCTACGAGAAATTCGCCACCTTCCATGCCGCCCCTGACTTCTCGGTGAGCTACACAGCCACCCGCTTCACAGCTTCGCTGAGCGCCACCGGCGGTGTGCAGCCCAACACCCTCTCCTCCCTGCATCAGCTCGACTACTACTCCACCCCGACACTGACGGCCACCACCCCCCTCTACTCCCCCGTCAACGCCCGTCTGCGCCTGGGCTTCGGCAACTTCCGCGGCTTCTCCGCCGGTCTGTTTGCCACCTATGCCATCATGCGTAACACTCCGCTGGCCGGCACCTATCCCCTCTACCTCTTCAACCTTCCCGGCGCGGCCGCAATGCGCCTGGCCACTCCCGGCTATCTTGACGTGCGCGGATTCTCCATGGGCGCCGACCTGCGCTTCGCTCTCGACAACATCCTGACCGCCACAGGCACCCTCACCTACACCCCGCAGCATGGCTCACGAGGCAGCTTCAACGGCATCGACCGCCCCCGCTGGGTGCTCGCAACCGAAGCAACGGTACGCCCCATCTCTCCGCTATCCATCTCAGTTGGCTACGACTACCGCGGAGTGCGCAACCTATACTTCCGCACCTCTCCCTCGGCCCCCGTAGCCTCCCTGCGCCTGCCTGACCTCTACGATCTCCACGCCCGCGCTGACTACACCTTCCTCTCCCGCTACACCGTCGGCATCTCCGCCCGCAACATACTCTCCTCAAACCCCTGGACAACCCCCGACATGCCCCTGGAAGGTTTCACTCTCCTCGGCCATTTCTCCGTAGTGTTCTGAAAACAAATAGAGTCATTTAGCGGTTAAGTAATTGAAAGAACTTAACGATGAAAAAGAATAAAACCTCAAATAATATTCTCGGCTACCGTGGCGAGGATGACCGTTGCCACGGCCTCGCCGGCATGGCCATCAGTCTGGCCGGTCTCGACGCCCTCGACCGCGTGGCATCCGTCTCCATCGACTATGCCGGACCCATGGTGCGATTCACCGGCGAATTCTATTACGGCGGCTCACCCTCCGTCTCCCCTAAAGCCACCTGGCACCGCCTGATTGAAAACTATCAGCTCACATCGTCGCTGGCCGTGGGCAACGTGCTCGCCCGCTGCCTGCTGCGCGACGGAGGCACCGACCCCACCGACATGCTCAACTCCCTCTTCGAGACAATCCGAGCCGAAGGGGCTGAGACATGCCGGCTCGAAGAGGATGAACTGGACAACTTCATCTCCAACATTCTCTCCCGCTCCCGCCGCATCTTCGGCAATCCGCGACTTGTGCCGGTGCTCAACGACCTGGCCGAAATAATCCGTCGCGAACGCGAACTCTCCGGGCGCGCCCTCGCCGAAGAGATGCACATGCTCCGATTGATATAACCAATTTAATTTACATACTATTTTAATTTACATACTATGCTCAGACTCAACTGTTTCATTCAAGTATCCAACGAAAACCGCGCCGAAGTTCTGGCCGCCGCACGTCGTCTCACCGAAGCCTCCCTGAAGCAGGAGGGCTGCGTGGCCTACGACATCTTCGAGAGTGCCACCCGCCCCGACGTACTCATGATTTGCGAGACCTGGCGCGACCAGGCTGCTCTCGACGCCCACAGCGCCTCAGCCGAATTCGAGAAAGAGGTGGGCTACATGCGCGACCACGCCGCCATGAAGCTCGAAACCTTCACCTTCTGAGTCCCCGCCTCGCGAGAGCAACAGAATAACCACCCTGCCAAGCGACCATTCGCCCGGCAGGGTGGTTGTTACATGTTTAATTAAGAGGTGGCTTGTCAAAATGCCACCGAAGCAAACGCCTGGCGCGGAGCGCCTTTCCCCTGTTAGCCGGGATTCCCCGCGGCTGCCCGATGCAAACGCCTGGCGCGGAGCGCCTTTCCCCTGTTAGCCGGGATTCCCCGCGGCTG
>CANSAP010000018.1 GCA_947644715.1 uncultured Bacteroidales bacterium | reverse complement strand
GCAAATTCAACCAACCCGGCATACCCGGCGGCTCCACCCTAATCTTCGAGATAGAGCTAATAAGCGTGGCCTGACCCGTAAGCTACCCCCAAAAATCCGTCTGTAAGCCTGCTAACAAAGATGTGTCATGCAGCCACGGGTTCAATTTGTGACACCACAGGTAGGCCAACTAACGACACCAGCCCCGGCAGGCATCCCAATCCATTGACACACAAGGATATAGGGCAGTCCTTCCGGGGCTGGGTCGTCACTGCATGCTTACCGGGGGGGCTGAAGCCCCCCGGCTAACAAGGGATAGGCGCTCCGCGCCATACAGCGACGGGTTCACATTGTGACACCACAGGTAGGCCAACTAACGACACCAGCCCCGGCAGGCATCCCAATCCATTGACACACAAGGATATAGGGCAGTCCTTCCGGGGCTGGGTCGTCACTGCATGCTTACCGGGGGGCTGAAGCCCCCCGGCTAACAAGGGATAGGCGCTCCGCGCCATGCAGCGTCGGGTTCACATTTTGCCCCTCCAGCAGACCAGCAAACGGGTACGTCCGCCTTGGCTACACAATACATTGATAGCCAACAACATTGAACCGACCTCCCGGGGGCGGACGTCGTCAGTTGGTCTACCGGCGGCGACAGACACCGTCGCGGAACGCCTTTCCCATTAGGAGGGTGCCCAAAAGGTGACCCGATGCGGCTTGGCGCGGAGCGCCTTTCCATTGTTAGCCGGGGGGCTTCAGCCCCCCGGTAGCCCGGCCAACGGAGCCAGCCCTGGAAGGGCTGCCCTATACATTGATAGCCAACAACATTGAACCAACCTTCCGGGGGCGGACGTCGTCAGCTGGTCTACCGGGGGCGGACGTCGTCAGTTGGTCTACCGGCGGCGACAAACACCGTCGCGGAGCGACATCCCAATTATTAGCCCCGGGTTCGCGCCGGCAAGGTGCGAACCCGGGGTCAAGCCGTGGCTATAATCAACTCAGGATGAGTTGCCCTTCAATCGTGCAGACAATAGACCGCAACAGGGAAGCCAAAAAATATGGTGTTATCAATCCGGCCGACTCACCTCAGCGTTGATTCTCAATCATCTGAAGCAACGCCGGGAGCGGACGTCGTCAGTTGGTCTTCCGGCGGCGGCAATCACAGTCGCGGAGCGCCTTCCCATTAGGAGGGCGCGCAAAAGGTGACCCGATGCGGCTTGGCGCGGAGCGCCTTTCCATTATTAGCCGGGGGCTTCAGATTCCCGGTAGACCGACCAACGGAGACAGCCCGGCGTAGCCACCCAATACACTGACGATCAACGATATTGGGCAGCCCTTCCGGGGCTGGGTCGTCGCTACATGCTTACCGGGGGGCTGAAGCCCCCCGGCTAACAATGGATAGGCGCTCCGCGCCATGCAGCGACGGGTTTACATTTTGCCCCTCAAGCAGACCAGCAAACGGGTACGCCCGCCTTGGCTACCCAATACATTGATAGCCAACAACATTGAACCGACCTTCCGGGGCGGACGTCGTCAGTTGGTCTTCCGGCAACGGCATACACCGTCGCGGAGCGCCTTTCCATTGTTAGCAGGGGGGCTACAGCCCCTGGTAGCCAAACCAACGGAACCAGCCCGGCGTAGCCACCCAATACACTGACGATCAACGATATTGGGCAGCCCTTCCGGGGCTGGGTCGTCGCTACATGCTTACCGGGGGGCTGAAGCCCCCCGGCTAACAATGGATAGGCGCTCCGCGCCATGCAGCGACGGGTTTACATTTTGCCCCTCAAGCAGACCAGCAAACGGGTACGCCCGCCTTGGCTATCCAATACATTGATAGCCAACAACATTGAACCGACCTTCCGGGGGCGGACGTCGTCAGTTGGTCTTCCGGCGGCGGCAAACACCGTCGCGGAGCGACATCCCAATTATTAGCCCCGGGTTCGCGCCGGCAAGGTGCGAACCCGGGGTCAAGCCGAGGCTATAATCAACTCAGGAAGAGTTGCCCTTCAATCGTGCAGACAATAGACCGCAACAGGGAAGCAAAAAATATGGTGTTATCAATCCGGCCGACTCACCTCGGCGTTGATTCACAATCATCAGAAGCAACGACCGGGGGCGGACGTCGTCAGTTGGTCTACAGGCCGCGGCAAACACCGTCGCGGAGCGACATCCCATTAGGAGGGTGCGCAAAAGGTGACCCGACGCGGCTTGGCGCGGAGCGCCTTTCCATTGTTAGCCGGGGGGCTTCAGCCCCCCGGTAGCCCGGCCGACGGAGCCAGCCCCGGAAGGGCTGCCCTATACATTGATAGCCAATAACATTGAACCGACCTTCCGGGGGTGGACGTCGTCAGTTGGTCTACGGGATAGCTGCAAACACTGTCGCGGAGCGACATACCAATTATTAGCCCCGGGTTCGCGCCGGCAAGGTGCGAACCCGGGGTCAAGCCGTGGCTATAATCAACTCAGGATGAGTTGCCCTTCAATCGTGCAGACAATAGACCGCAACAGGGAAGCAAAAAAATATGGTGTCAACAATCCGGCCGACTCACCTCGGCGTTGATTTACAACCATCTGAAGCAACGCCGAGGGGGAACAGCTAAGGGCACCCTCCGGCGGGAGGATGCCCTTATGGGAGTCAGATGCCGCAGGGGCAATCTGATTGAAAGCGGATTTTATCCGGCGGGATTACTTAGCGATTTTGGTAGCCTTAACGGTGCCGTCAGCCTTGATCTCGCGCTGGATGAAGATGCCCTGCTGGGGAGCAACGTTCAGACGCTGACCCTGAAGGTTGAAGTACTGAGTGCTTACAACGGGAGCGTTGCTTTCTACAACCTCAACAGCGTTGCTCTCAGGGGCGAGAACGTTAGCATCAACATTGCCTACGCATGAGCGCTCTTCCATCTTGTTCCAGTCTTCGATTTCGGGGTGGAAGTAGTACTTACCTGCATAGTAGCCGGAAATTTCATTGGTACCCCAGCCGTCGCAACCGAAACGGAAGTTGAAACCAAGGTTCTTATCGCCAATACCGATGAATGAGAGGTCAACCTCGGGATATACATACCATGAGTTCCAAGTGCCGAAGAAACCATCCTGACCGCCTACGCTATAGTTGAGGCAGGGCACGAGCTGGCCGGCGGTGGGAGCAGAATCCCAAGAAGAGATGTAACCACGATCATCGAGAACGAGCTTAGGCTCAGGCATTGTCCATTTACCCTCGAGCGGCTTGCCTTCCTCAGCATAGAGGGCTGCCAAGAAGTAGCTCATTACGGGAACTTCTACACGACGGGCGATAGGAGCCATTTCCTGAAGGTTGACAGCATCCTTGATATAATCATAGTCCCAAGCGAAGATATCAAGAGCATTGCCGTCAGAGCTGCCCATGAATGAGAGTGAAGAATCAACCCAAGCTACATAGTAACGGTGAACGGGTTCGCCGAACTCAGTGTAAACCCAACTGAAGGGGTTGCTCAGACTGCTATCCATGATGCCGCAGTCGAATACGTGCACCTCATCGAAGTTCAGATTCAGGGGAGTGAAGCCCAGCATAGTGGGTGTGCCGCGGAGCACATACTGTGCAGAGGTGCTGCCGGTTACCTGACCGGGGTTGGAGGCGGAAGGTGTGCCCAGCTTGATGTCGAAGTCGATGGTGGAATCACCGAAGTCAGGTTCAAATTCCTCCCATAATACGAAAGAACCATCGGTGCTGATACGACCGTCGGAAGTAACAGTACAGGGTTTGAGAGAGAGATTGGTGCTGCCATTCCAGGTTACGGTCAGGCCAATAACGTCATTCTGAATAATTGAGGGAATGCCGTAGATGCCATCAAGCACGGGGAACTGGTTGCTCATGTACTCACGAGTCTCCTCGATAGAGCCGGGAGCCTTAGCAGCCTCAAGAGAGCCGAACTTCTGGGCAGCCTTCTCCCAGTCAATACCGTCTTCGGTAACGCAATCTGCATCATAATAAGCGCGGCAGGGCCAAAGGAAGATATACTGCACCTTACAAGCGTTACCGGACTTGATGGTGGCCATGCTGGTAAGATAGAAAGGGAACTCTTCGAAGGTATAAAGGTGGCCTTCCCTGTCAGTAATATGCAGCTGGTCTACGCAAGTGCCCAAGACGGAGAACATTACGTTCCACTCTACACCCTGGCCATCCTGCATGGAGCGCTGGGGGCCGTTGAGGTCTGAGGCAGGAAGTGCTGAAGTCATGTTGGTTGTACCCTCAACGCATTCAAACGAAGGGATTGCACGCTGCTGCAGCTTCACATCAAGGGGCTTCACAACAGGCAAAGCCATTGCTGATCCTGCCAATGCAGCGCTTACAAGAAGGGTAAAGATTTTCTTCATTGTAGTGATTTTTGTGTTATAGTTAATTGGTTGTAAAAATTCTCAAAATAGCTCTGTCTCCGGAAGGTGTTCCGCTGAAAGAGTAAGCATTACAGATGCATGACACGCATGCGATAGTATAGGTAGTAGACTAATCTAAGATATTTCAAGCGCAAATGTAGTGCTATTTTTTGAGAGTCACAAATTTTTCATCAAAAAAATTTTGTTTGACGCAAAAAAAAGCGTAAAACAATTTTGCACGCGCGCAAAAATCGGGACCTCATCCTGACTTTGTTCCGAGCCTGCCACTAACAATAATGCGAACCTGACACAAACAAAAGAGGCGCATCCTTTTGCGGGACACGCCTCTTCTAATGATTATGTCAAGCGGCTATCGAGCCGCGCAGCATTTTTACTCAGCACCCTGAGAAATCTGCTCACCGGGCACACGCTCGTTGACGAGGTTGTTCAGGTTGAGCTCTGAGGAGGGGATGCCATGACGCCAGCCGAGATTCTGGTCAACGGGCACATTGCATTCAACACCCACGGGCATGTTGCCGGAATTGATGTCGCCGGCCTTCCAGGCAGTGCGCACCATGGGCACATTCCAGCGCTTCAGGTCAAACCAGCAGAAGCCTTCGCCCCAAAGTTCTATTCGACGATAGAAGCGAACTTCATCAATCAGAGCCTGACCGGTGAGGTCACAGGTGTAGGAGGGGTTGCGGGGCACATTGATTTCCTTGAGCAGGTTCTGAGCCTCGGAGGTCAGACCGAGTTCGGCGCAAGCCTCAGCTTCATAGAGATACATTTCGGTGGCACGCATGTAGGGGATTTCGCAAAGGCCATCCTGACCGGTTTCGCCGTTACACCAGAACTTAACCTGAGCGCCGTCGCGCACGATGGAAGTGGTCTGGTCGCCGGTGGTTGCGTTAGCATAAGCATCAGCACCGGTGATGTTTGCAGGCTTGCGCTCCTTGAGCCAAGCGCGTGCGGCGCTGAGCAGACGGTCGTTCTTGAATGCACCGGTTTCGGGGTTAACCGCAACGGTTGAATAGAACATTGCTGCGGGCAGACCGGAGAGTTTGTCGTAAGTCATCCACCAATTGGAGCGTTCGTCGGTAGCGGGGAGGTGCTTGTAGAGGTCGCGGTTGATGGTGAGTGTGTGACGGTCATTGAGGGCGCCGTAAGCATTGCAGGCGAAGAAGGTACACCAGTTACCATAGATGAAGTTGTCGATAGCCTCGAAAGAGGGTGACCACATCCATTCGTTCTGGTTGTAGGAGGTATAACCGTTGAAGATTTCAGCGCTGGTGGCAATGCGCTTGCCCTGGCGGGCATTGTGAGCCATGGTGCGCACGGTAGTCCAGTCATTTTTCAGAGCGGCTACACGGGCATATACACCGTAGCAGACGTTGAGGTCAACCTCATAGTTGAGTGTACGGAAGCTCTTGCCGGCAGCATTGAAGCAGGTGATTGCATTGTCCAGGTCTTCGTAGCAGCGCTTGAGGACGTCGGCCATGGATGATACGGCCATATCCTGAGGATCGTTGGGAGATGTGCGAAGCACGATGGTGGGTTTCTCGCCGTTGTTGGAGTCAACCCAACGGGGGCCGTACACCTGGAGCAGACGCCACAGGAGGTGTGCACGCATGGTCAGAGCCTGACCCTTGGTGAAATCACGCAGGGCAATTTCGTCAGCTTCATCGTTCACCTCGGCGTTGTCGATTCCTGCAAGCACATCGTTAACCTGGGCAAGCATGGCATATTCATGATACCAGAAGGGAATGTTCCACACATAGTTGCCGGCAGTAAGATAACCGGGTTCCATGTTATAGTAGATTACCCAGCTGGGAGCGAGGTCATAGATGAAGTTCACAAAGCAGTCAGAACCGGGGAGCTCGCCGATGTAGTAAGAGAGGCCGGTTTCACCCTGACAGAATTCCTGTCCGACGGTGAAGTCGTAGTCACTCCAGGGAGCAGCCATGCCGCGACCCATAACGCCCAGCATAGCCTGACGTGCAGTCTCGGGAGTTTTGCAAATATCCTCGGCAGAGATAGTGCCGTGGGTGGGGGTATCGAGATAGTCGCTCGCGCATGATCCGAGAGTGAGCGCACTCAGCATGATGGCAGCCCCCTTTATGTATTTATTGATGAACATAATTTGTCGTTACTTAGATTGTGTTAATCACTCAGATTAGAAGCGGGCGGTCAACTGGAAGGAGAACACGCGGGTTGTCACGAAGCTACCGGAATCAGACTGCACACCGGAGTAAGACTGCTGGGGGTTGAGACCCTTGCGGGCAGCCACGGTGAAGAGGTTGTCGATGGTAAAGCCGAGATTGATGTTCTGCAGCTGCAGCTTCTGGCTCCAGGCCTTGGGAAGGTCATAGGAGAGCATGATGTTCTTGAGCACGAGCCAGGAGGCGTTGGTCAGCCAGCGAGAGGAGGTTGCGTTGTTTTCCTGAGTGTACATGGGGTTGTTAACCGGAGTGCCGTTGGGATCGATGCGGTTGGGGCTGTCAGCTGTCATGCCTTCGGGAGCGCCGGTCCAAGCGTCGAGCACGTCGAGGTGATAAGCGGAGGTGAAGCCGTTAACTGACATGAACTGCTGGTAGATGGAGTCCATAACCTTGCCGCCGAGGGAGTAAGTGAAGAGGAATCCGAAGTTGATACCCTTCCAGGAGAGCTGAGAGCCGAATGAACCGAATACGGTAGGAATACCGGAACCGTGCCAAGTGCGTGAAGCATAGGAGGTGCTGGTGGTGTAGGTCTTACCGTTGATGGTTACGAGAGAACCGTTCTCGGCAGCCTCTTTAAGGTTGTTGGCCCAGAGGTCTTCAAGCTGCTTATCGGTGTACTTGGTTGAGCTGGTCTGATAGTAGTAGAGGTAATCATCCTTGTTCAGCTCATAGAGAGAACGACCGGTCAGCTGGTCAACACCTGCGAAGGTGTAGGTGTAGAACTCATAGATGGAACGGCCTACTGACAGACGCTGAGTACCGTTGTTCATATCAGCGTTGTTATAGGGGAGGGTGTGGATACGGTTCTGCAGGAAGGTAGCGTCAATCGATGCGGTCCAGAGGAAGTCCTTGTTGCGCATGATGGTGCCGTTGAATGAAAGTTCCCAACCGCGGTTGGAGAGTTCACCCAAGTTCATGGGGGTGGTCATTGCTGAAGCGGAGCCCATGAGATAGCCTACTGAGGGAGCTGTGGGCAGGGAGAAAATCAGGTTGGAGGAGCGCTTGTCGAAGTAACCGATTGTGAAGTTCAGACGGTTGCCGAAGAGTGAACCTTCAAGACCGATATCCAAAGTTTTGTTAGCCTCCCATTTGAGGTTGGGGTTACCCGTGGTGGCACGGATCAGAATCGGGGTGTTGGTCAGGGCCATGTAGCCATACTGTGAGGCCCATGAGAGTGCAGGAGCAGCAAGGTAGTTACCCACAGCACCGTAAGCGAAGCGGAGCTTCAGGTAGTTCATCCATTCGAGAGAATGAGTGAAGGATTCCTTGGAGATAATCCAGGATGCACCGACGCTCCAGAATGTGCCCCAACGGTTTTCTTTTGCGAAGCGGTCAGCACCGTCACGACGGATAGAAGCTTCAGCGAAGTATTTGTCGAAGTAGTTGTAGCGTGCGCGTGCGAGGTAAGACTCGATGCGTGATTCGCCATACTGGCCGGCAGGGTTGGAAACGATGTCGGTGAAGTTGTTGGCAGCATAGTAGTCATCTTCAATCTGGCCGCGCATGTAGATTGCTTCGGCAGATGAATATGTGGTGGTGTTCTCGTGGCCGAGCAGCACATCTACATGGTGCTCCTGATCCTTACCGTAGTTGTGGCTCCAGGTCAGGTTCTGCATGAAGGTGTGATAACGACCCTGATCGTTCTCCACAGTCAGACGGCCTTCGGGATAAGCATCACCGAGCAGGTTGTTCTGATACGTTGTGTAGCGGGTGAAGACACGATACATCTGGCCGCGCATTGTCAGCTCAAAGCCGTAGGGGAGCACAGCAGTGGCATATGCGTTTGCGTCCACGGAGAGGTTGTGGTAGTCATTCTTGTCATGACGGAGGGTGAAGGCAACGTTACGGTTGTCGTTACGTCCGCGCATGTTCCAGAGGGGCTGGCCGTTTTCGTAAACGATATTGCCGTCAGCATCATGCTCGTAGTAGGGGAAAATCGGAGCATAATACATGGTTGCGAAGGGGTTTTCAGCGTAGCTGGTGCCGGCCTGGTCGTTGATTTCGCCGGAGGTAGATGAACCGCGCAGGTCCATGCCCAAACGCAGGTAGGAGGTGGGCTGAGCGTTCACATTGAAGCGGGCGTTGAAGCGCTCGAAGTCAGTAGCGAGCAGGTAGCCTTTTTCGTTCAGATAGCCCACGGATGCGAATACATTGTATTTTTCGGTAGCGCCGGCCACGTTGAGGTTGTATTCCTGACGGAAGCCTGTGCGATGCACTGCGTTCCACCAGTTAAGGTCGGTGTAACCGGGGAGAATCTGGCCAACGACTTTACCGTTTTCGTCGAAGAGTTCGTTGCCGGGCACGTTATAAACGTTCTGACCCTGCAGCTGACCTGACACGAAGTTCTGCTGAAGATAAGCGTTGACGGTAGCACGGTCGGGATAAGTTGTGGGGTTCACGGTCATCAGCTGGTTACCGTAGGCATTGAACATGGTTTCCATCCATGCGGTAGTGCCGAGGCGGTTGTATTCTGAAAGGCCGCGGGAGATTGCGCCTTCACGCACGGTGAGGGTAACATCCACCTTGCCCACGTTCTTTGCGCGCTTGGTAGTGATGAGAATTACACCGTTGGCACCACGCACACCGTAGAGTGCGCAGGAAGCAGCGTCCTTGAGCACGGTCATGCTCTCGATGTCTGCGGGGTTGATGTCAGCGAGGCCACCGGAGAAGGGCATACCGTCCACTACGTATGTAGGAGACTGGGTTCCGGTGATGGAGCCGTAACCACGGATACGAATTGTGGGAGATGAACCGGGAGCGCCGGTGGTGTTGTTAACCTGCACGCCGGGAGCGTTACCTTCAAGAGCGGCGGTAACGGAGGTTACGGGACGATCCTCAATCTCCTTTGCGCCTACCACAGACACGGAACCTGTGAGGGATTCCTTGGTGGCTGTACCGTAGGCAACAACTACAACCTCGTCAAGGTTAGAGGTGGAGGAAGCGAGGTAGACGGTCATACCGTTGGTAAGGTCAACGGTCTGGTCCTTGTAACCTACATAGCTCACCTTTGCCTTCTTGACATTGTCGGGGACGTTGAGCGTGAAGTGGCCGTCGTAGTCGGCAGCAGCGCCCTGGCCTCCGCCTATCGGCATCACTGTGGCTCCGATGAGAGGCTCATTGGTTCCTGCTTCAACGACGGTGCCCTGGATGGTGCGTGCCTGCGTCTCCGCAGCCCATGCAACAGCCACGACAGCCATTGAGGTTAAAAACAGTTTTCTCATACTTTAGTTTGTTTAGTGATTATGAATGTTTCTATTTTTTAACAATACAGCCTTAGGGATTGGGTAACTCCCTTATTTTGCATTAGTTACGATAAGACTCACTACAAATATCCTACCCTCCTCATGAAATCACATTGAATAGGTGCACGCGCGCAATCTCCGCGCAATTCCCTAACAATCAATCATTTAAAGGTGTTTCTAATGGTAGTAGATAAATTAGTAGTTATTATCCTTTCGGAGCTAATCAGTCGCAAAATTAACATTATTTTTTTGTCGCACAACCTTTTTTGCGGATTTTAACATTTTTTCGGAAAAATCTCTCTGTGAATTTTTCCATTATTTCGGTTTTTCACCGATGGAGAGAGGTTGAACAACGTCATCACTTGGCGCGCATAACGTTTTCGTCAACGTTGCCACGGATGCCAGGAACTTTTCCGGAGTGAGAAAACTGCCAGATGGTCCATTGCGGCGCATCATCTATGGGGTTATCGTTGGTAAAGGAGCAGATCCAGAGTGGATAATCGGAAAATTCATCGCGAATATATTCGTAGTATCCATCCTTGTTAGTATAAAGTGTTATGGGGAAGCCGCGCATGTTGAGATAGTCAAGCATGGCAGCCAGCCGGCTCACTATGACGGGGGTGGGGATGCCGGTGGCGTTACCCTGCTCCTCCACATCAATGGCCACACCCAGCTCAGGGTCTCGCCCGTCGAGGGCCCTGCAGAGGTTGAGGGCCTGGAGCAGCCCGTCGCAATCGAAGCGGAAGTAATGGTAGGCTCCGGTGCGCAGCGAGGCGGCTGTGGCGGCATCGAAGTTGCGGGTGAACAGGGTGTCGCGGAAGGTTTCCCCTTCGCTAGCCTTTATCCAGACGAAGTCGTAGCCGGAGCGTTTAACTTCACTGAAATCAATGGCACCGTTATGGGCGGAGACATCAATGCCCCTGACGGGATAACGGTTGAAATCCACCCGGGCCGGCATGTTGCGGTAATAGTATACCCCCCACCAGCCGGCAAAGATGAGCAGGGCTGTTATGAGCAGAAAGGCCACGGAGGCCAGGATGTCATGACGCGAGGGTGAATACATGGTAGCACACGGTTGCAAAAAATATTATCCGACAGAATTTCTCTGAGGGCTGAGGGAGAGGTTGACAGAGGTGGATTATACCTTATATATAAGGGCGGAGGCCATGGCGGCTATTCCTTCGCGCCGGCCGGTGAAGCCGAGGCCTTCGGTGGTGGTTGCTTTGATGGAGACACGGTCGGCCGCAACGTTCATTATGCCGGCAATGATGGCTTGCATTTCGGGTATATGGGGATTGATTTTCGGGGCTTCGGCCATGATTGTTATGTCAACGTTGCCTATTGAGAAGCCCCGGTCAGCCAGAAGCTCCACTACGCGCGCCAGCAGGAGCTTGGAGTCGGCTCCGGAGTAGGCGGGGTCAGTGTCGGGGAAATGGTAGCCGATGTCGCGCAGGGCGGCGGCACCGAGCAGAGCGTCGCAGAGGGCATGGAGAGCCACATCGGCATCCGAGTGGCCGAGCAGGCCGTGGGTGTGCTGAAGCTTCAGGCCGCAGAGCCAAAGGTCGCGGTCGGGCACGAGGCGATGCACGTCATATCCGAGGCCGGTGCGAAAATCGGGTATCATCATTTGCGTCGTTTTCCAAGCAGGTCACGCAGACCGTCCATGTCGAATGAAAGGGTAAAGCGCAGTGTCTGGTCAAGCGGTGAGCTTTGTGCCGTGGCAATCATGTAGGAGGCATCGAGGCGCACTACGTTGAGAGAGAAGCCGGCGCCAAGACCGAAGTAGGAGCGGCCACCTTTGTTGGCGTTCTCGTAGTAGTAACCGAGGCGGGCAAAGAATTGCTGGTTGTAGGCATACTCGGCGCCTATGGAGAAGTTAATCTCCTGCAATTCCTCTTTGAATCCGCCGGGAGCATCGGAGAAGCTCTTGAAAATACCGGTGATGGGCGACATGTTTTCCCAGTCATCCAACGCTTTTTCATATTCTTCCTGTCCCTCCATGGTGTCCATATCGTAATCCTTTGCACGGGGCTTGGTGGGCACGAGGAGTTTGTTCAGGTCGAGGCCGAAGGCCAGTGTGTTATAGTCAGCCAGCGGGAACATGAAGCTGGCACCGAGGCGAAGATTGGTGGGGAGAAAGGCGTTGTTGGTGCCATGGTTATAGCTCACTTTTGAGCCGATGTTGCTGATGTTGAAACCCCAGGCAAACTGACACTCGTTGCGGCCTACCATGGGATAGGTAACATAGTAACCGGAGATGTCGGCGGCAAAGGCAGAGGCGGCGGTGGTCTGCTCGCCGCTGTAAGCGTCATTGTAGCTGAGGTCGGAGAGGATGTATCGGAGCACTACGCCCATGGAGAATTTTTCGGAGAGCTTGCGGGAGTAGCCCACGTCGAAGGCCAGCTCATAGGGGTTGATGGTCTGAATGACATTGCCCATATCATCGTTGCTGGTCACTTCGCCCAGGGAGAAGTAGCGGAATGAGGCTGAGAGGGCCTGGTTGTCGCCGGAGCCGAGCTTCATGTAGCCGGAAAGGTCGGCCAGGAAGATGTCGTTGACCAACTTGCGCAGCCATGGGGTGTAGCTGATGCCGAGGCCGCCGGAGGAGTAGGCGAAAGCATACTTCGAGGGGTTCCAGAACTGTGAGTTGATATCCGGATCGGTGGCAGCACCGAGGTTACCCATGGCGGAGCCACGGGCATCGGGCGTAATGCCGAGCGTGGTCACACCGGTGTTCACAGGGTTGAATTCATTATCCTTGATGTCGTTCTCCGCACGGGCAGGCACCCAGACGGCCAGCAACGCCAGCAGGAGTGATATGTGGAGTAATTGCTTCATTTTCTTCAATGTCTTTGCTATTATATAACTGCATTTTCCCTGATTTATTGCCACAGCCTGAAAAAGCGTTTGCAGAAACGGGCGCCGGGTTGTATCTTTGCAGTCAAAATCATGAATCAATTATGACTGCACTCCGCTTTCTATCTTCCGTTCTATTTGTCGTCTGCTGCTATATGCAGACCTTTGCTTCGGGCTTCGGGCTGATTAAGATTCCGGTTGCGCCGCTGCGCGAGGAGCCTGCCCATGAGGCCGAGATGGGCACGCAGGCCATGCTCGGCACTCCGGTTGCTCTTGACCGTATTGTTGACGGGGAATGGTGGGAGCTGACTATGCCCTGCGGCTATCACGGATATATACATGTCAGTTCCATCAAAACTCTGACGGAGGATGAGGCCGGCCGATGGCGCGCCTCCCGACGGATGATGAGCACTGCCGCAAGCGCGCCGCTGATTAATGAGGCTACGGGACGCGCGGCCGGCTATGCCCCGTTCGGGAGTGTGCTGGAATTTGCCGGGCATACCTCCGGCTCGGGATTATTGCTGCTTATGCCTGACGGGACACGCGTGGTTGCCGATGAGGCCGATTTCACTTCGCTCGAAGAGATGTCTGAGAGACGCCCCGGTTCTGAGACTGTCGAGCGGGTTGTGGAGCGGGCATTCACGATGCTTGGCGCTCCCTATCTTTGGGGAGGTACGACTGTGGCCGGACCTGACTGCTCGGGGCTGACTCAATTATGCTGGCGGGAGGCGGGCGTGATTCTTCCCCGCAATGCTTCGCAGCAGGCTCGGGTAGGGATTGAGATTCCCTCCATTGAGGAGGCTCAACGGGGGGACCTGCTTTTCTATACTTCCCGCACGGGGCGGGTGGATCATGTGGCTCTATACCTCGGCGACGGGGAGTTGATTCAGAGCAGCGGATGGGTTTGGCATGGCACGATGAGTATTGACACCGATTCAGGTCTGAAGTTCTATGCGCGCCCGGTGGCTTCCATCCGGCGTATTTTTGCGGCTGAGAATCTTCCTTTGTTAGCGGACAATCCGCTGTATTTCAACCTTTCAGAGGATACGGATTAAGGTAGCACCAATCATGATGCCGAGGCATACGGCTATGCCCGCCAACATCTTTGCGCGTGAAGCGGCATGATGCGCCTCGCTGTTGTCCCGGGCATTCCAAGCTTCCAGCGATTTTCGGTTGGCGAGCACTGCCGCTATCGCCAACGGAAAGAAGCAAAGGAAGGCAAGCAGCAACAGCCAACGCGGACAGGCTGACGGCGGAGTGTCCGGCGTCTCCTCCCGATGCTGATTGATAATCTCGCCTCTCACCTGCCAGTAATTTTTCAACTCCCCTATCTCCGGATTTTCCGGAACTGCAGGAAGCACTTCGGCCTCCTCAACGACCGGATGCAATCGGTCATGCAACCTCCGACGGAAATGGCGGCATATATCCGCAACCTCGCGAGCCTGCTGCCAGTCAGCCATTCCCTTGCACCACACATAAGTGTCGGGACGCAGCCCCAGCTCCACAAGCTGTTCAATCTCCATCGGCTCCGTCTGCCCACCGTCAATCATTGCGAAGTACTTCATAATCAATCTTTTTTACCGCTGAAGAGTTGCTCCATCAGGAGCCAGTCCAGAGGTGTGTCAAGATCAAGCGAACGCTCACGGGGCATCGGCAACGGCAAGCGGCGGGGGAAACTTCCCATCGGCATGGCCCGCAGCGACGCAGGGTTTATCACATAGACTGCGCCGTTGTATTCCCACACCTTGGGTGCATCCTGACGGCGTGTGTACAGGCCCTCCCCTTTGCTTATGTGCAGGGTGCCGTCGGGGGCTGTCTCGAACGCATTATAGTAGGGATTCGTAGCAGCTTCAGTCACGCTGACCACCATGTCAATATCCTTGCTGTACAGTCTTTGGGCAGCGATAATATCCTCTGCCTTGCGCAGCGGCGAAGTCGGTTGAAGCAATACTATGCCATCGTAGTTCCCGTTAATTTGCTCGTAAAAGTCAAGGGCATGAAGCATCACTTCGCGCGAGCCGCTTTTATCGGTGGCCAATTCGGCGGGGCGCAGGAAAGGAACGGTCAGTCCGTACTCCTCCCCTACCCTTCTGATTTCCGGGTCATCAGTGGTAAGGCAAATATCGCAGAGGGGAGCGCCCGCTGCCAAAGCATGGTCTATGGAATGACAAATCAGAGGTTTCCCTCCGAGCGGTTTTATGTTCTTGCCGGGAATACCTTTTGAGCCTCCGCGGGCCGGGATTATATAGAGGTAGCGCATGGGTCGAAGAATGGTTTGGATTCGGAGCCGCGAAGTGACTCCGGAGTGATATGGGCGAGCATTAGTGCGAGTGTGTCAGGCCGTGCGTATGGATTCTCGCGTTTTGCTGCAAGCGCTTTTATTTCAGGTGAGAACAACCGACGTATTCCGGCAGCTATCTCTTCGGCATGGCAAGGGGCATGGAGCACTGATGCCGCTCTCATGCGCCCCCGCTGACGGTCGCCTATATCGAGCACGGGGACACCCATTGACGCCACCTCGACTATGCCTCCGGAGGAGTTGCCAATGACTCCCCCCACATAATGCAGAGCCGAGAGATAACGGCGCATTCCCAGCGACGGGATAAGTCGTATGCGCCCGGGATGGAAGTCGCGAAACTCTTCAAGAATGCGAATCAGCGGCGCAGGGTCTACATCATTATTCGGATAGGTGAACAGTACTTTAAGGTTCGGATTCTCAGCCATTTCCTGCTCCAGCGCGCTGAGCAGTTCCCCATATTGTGCGGCGGGGCTGATGCTGCTGCGGGTAGCTGCGTGCATGGTGCAGAGCAGTGTGTCGCGGTCAAGGGGGAAGTCAAGGTCGGCTGACAGCTCCGGGCATGGCACAGGGGTCAGCGACAGGATGTTATGAATGCCGATAGCTCCGGTATTGACAACACGTGCCGGGTCTTCACCCATGTGGATTACGCGCCGGCGATAATCCTCGCATTCCGTGAAGTGCAGCCACGCAAGTTTCGTAATTGCGTTGCGGAAGAAGTCATCCATAGCACCTTCGCTCACAGCTCCGCCGGCAATGTGCACAATGGGCACACGAGCCATCACTGCTCCCTGGGCAATGGAGAGCATCTCGTAGCGGTCGCCGAGACAGATGATGCAGTCCGGTCGGCTCTGCTGAAGAGCTGAATGGAAGTTAAGCAGACAGTCAGCGGCAATCTCTGCCGGTGCGCCGCAACAACGACTGACCGGCAGCGGCTCGAAGCCATCAGCCTCAATCTCACGCACGGTCATGCCGAGCGAGGGATTGAAGTGCATGTTGGCAGCCATGACGATTACCTCATCGCCCCTCTCCCTCAATGCTTTGGCAAGAGGAGAGAGCAGTCCCCAATCAGCCCGGGTGGTTGTGGCTACGGCTATCTTCATTCCAGTGAAATCAATTCATCCACTTCAAAGTCACGCGGCGCGGGGCTATAAAGCACGTCGTCCCAACGCATGGGCGAGATGCCATTGCCCGGGCGCTTGACTGTTATATTATCCTCCGTGAAGGGTTCCCCTTTGCTGATTGGCTTGGCAGCGACGATGCTCTTGCGGGCAACTATCATGTTCTTTTGTTCGCTGGGGGAGACCTGCTTGTCGGGGGAGCCGAGAGCCAGGTCGATGTTGCGGATTACGCGCACCATCTCCTTCAACTCCGAGGGTATCAACGAGGCGCGATGGTCAGGACCGGGCAAAGAGCGGTCGAGCGTAAAATGCTTTTCAATGACGCACGCGCCGAGAGCGGTAGCGGCCACCGGCACCTCAATGCCGCGAGTGTGGTCGGAATATCCAACGCGCACCTTCAGCTCCTCGCGAATGCGATTCATTGCCAGAAGGTTGACATCCTCCATCGGAGTGGGGTATTCGGTGTTGCAATGCAACACTATGATATCTTCGCGTGTAAGAACGCCTGAAGTCAGAATCTCAATGGCTTTCTCAATTTCGGGAAGGACTGACATGCCGGTGCTGAGAATCACTTTCTGCCCGGAGCGAGCCACGGCACGCAAGTAAGGGAGATTGGTTATTTCTCCTGAGGGCACCTTCATGTAGTCCTGGCCCAGTTCTGTCAGGAGTTTGACCGACACAAGGTCAAACGGAGTTGACATGAAGCCCACCCCCACTCTCTCGCATTCCTTCTTCAACTCGGCATAAGCCTCGAGAGGAAGATGGATTGCCTTGCACATCTCCAGTTGGGAGCGGGCAGCGCCATCAGTATCTTTCTGATATTCAGCCTTCGGTGCGAAGGTCGAGATTACGAGTTCGGGCACGGCGGTCTGGAACTTCACATAGTCCACGCCGCACTCGGCAGCCACGCGCACCATCTCCATGGCGCGCTCCATGGAGCCGTTGTGGTTCACTCCGGCTTCGGCTATGATTATTGTGTGTTTAGCGGCCATAGAAAATCACCTCCTTCTGATATCGGGCCATGAGTGTGTCTGGCATCCAGTCGTTGCATTCATTCAGCTGCATTCCGAGCGACTCTTTGAGAATAAAATCGGTAATGGGCGCTCCGGCATATATGGAGCAGACCACACCTCCACCCAAACGGGGGTTTACCTCCATGAGCAGGAAGCGGTCGCGGTCCAAGTCATGCAGGAACTGGAGAGTGACGGCTCCACGAAGATTGAAAGCATCCAGCACCCGGCGGCTCATCTCCTCGACCTGAGGGAGCTTGCATGTGCGGGTGCGGGTCACCTCGCCACCCATAACTTCCTCGCGGCGACGGGGCACGGTGCAGAGAATCTTGCCGGTGGAATCCACGTAGCAATCCACGGTGTATTCCTCGCGATGCTCGATGTATTCCTGCACCAGATAGTCAGAGATACCTTCGAGGTGCATCAGGTCTTCAATATTATGGAACACCTTTATGCCGCGCGAGGCGGAGCCGTGGCGGGGCTTGGCTATGGCGGGCATCGTGGCCGTCAATGCGGAGTAAGTGGTCGGGATAGGAATCTCGGCCTCCTTAAATGCTTGGGCGGCCGCTATTTTGTCGAACATGACGGCGGCCACATCCCCCTCGCTGGCCGGCACAAATACCTCCGGCAACTCTTTTCCGCAGCGGGCTGCAATCTCAATGGCACCATCCACGAACGGAAGAATGATGTCGACCTGTTCCCTCCGGCAAACCTCTACAATGTCGGCCACCACTTCAGGGTCATTCCATTTTTTGCCGACAATCACATCGGCCACAGCAGCTATCGGCACCTTGTCCATAAGCTCGTAGCTGAGGATTCTCACTTCGCGGCCCAGATGCTTGCCACTCTGCATGAGGAGCTCGGCCATGGAGACGCGACGCGCGCCGCCGAGCATGAGTACGGTGGTGATGTTGCTGCGGTTCATTGGTTGTAGATGTTTGATTTATAACGTTTGAGATTTTCGGGATTGGTGAACCAGTCAATGGTGCGCTGCAAGCCCTGCTCGAGAGTGAATTCGGGCTTCCAGCCGGTCAGGGCGCGGAGCTTGTCGGAGCATCCGAGCAGGCGTCGCACCTCGCTCTTTGAGGGGCGCAGGCGCGCGGGGTCAGTGATCCATTCCACATCGGCACCCATGAGGCGGGCGATGGTGTGCAGCGTGTGCTCCATCGTAACCTCCTTGCCGGTGGCGATATTGATTTCCTGACCGACCACCTTATCCGCCTCAGCGCGTGCAATGGCGAGGAAACCGCGGCAGGTGTCCTCCACGAAATTAAAGTCGCGAGTGGGGGTCAGGTCGCCCACCTTGATGCTGCGCTCTCCGGCAGCTATCTGGGTGATTATTGTGGGTATGATGGCGCGGGCGCTTTGCCGTGGGCCGTAGGTGTTGAACGGGCGCACGATAGTCACCGGCAGTTCAAAAGCGTTATAGAAGCTCATTGCTATCGCGTCGGCTCCGATTTTGGTAGCTGAATAGGGGCTTTGGGGCTGGCGCGGATGGGTCTCCTTGATGGGCACCTCAAGGGCGGTGCCGTAGACCTCGGAAGTGGAGGTTACGAGCAGGCGTCGCACACCCATGTCGCGGGCAGCCTGACACATGTTGAGCGTACCCTTGATGTTGGTGTCTACATAGCTGTCGGGAGCCACATAGCTGTAAGGGATTGCTATCAGGGCGGCCAGATGAAAAGCCGTGTCAATTCCCCGGGAGATATGGCGGCAGTAGTCCGGGTCGCGCACATCTCCGCAGACCACCTCCAGCCCGGGATGCTCGATGCCTTCAAGCCAGCCCCAGTTATTAAAGGAATTATATTGGCTGAGGGCCCTTACTTCATAACCCTCACGCAGCAGCAGCTGAGTGAGATGAGAGCCGATAAAACCGTCGGCACCGGTTACCAAAACTTTGCTCATGTCACCACTTTTTGAAGTAGAATATAGTTGCGGGGTTGCCGTAGGTGAGCACCATCTCCGAGCCGGAGAGTTTCACTACGCCCATCTCGCATGTGCGGGGAAGGCCGAGCAGCGGTGCGCGGTCTTCGTCAGGGAAATCAAAGAAGAGAGTCTCATCGGCCAGGCGGAAATTTCCGAAGGTCATATAAGTCTCATGGTTTGGAAGCATCTCCTGCATTTCAATTGTTTTGTTCTGAAATTTCCAGAAGATACCCCCGTCATATGAGGGGTCGGTCACTCCGTCGCGCACAATCCGCTGCAGCTTCCATTGGCCATAGAGTCTGGGTTCGCCGCCGTTGTTGTGAGTGCAGGAGATAAGAGTGAGGAAGATCAGCCCGAGGCTGATTATGAGTACATACTTTGTCATAGTTTACCCGAATATGAGATAGTGACCATTGCTCCGAAGTTGTTACCCAGGAGTTTACCGGCATCCCAGGCCAGGGAGCCGCCGAAGTACAGGCCGGCGACAGCGGGCACTTTCCATCGGGCCTCGACGAGCATCGATGTGTCGGAGGCACGTTCGAGCGCCGGCATGAGGGGGGTGCCCCAAGATGTGCGGAAGCTGAAGAGCGCGCGCCAGTTGAGAGTGGGATGCAGCCAACCTTCGGCTCCGGCCTGAAAGCCGCGGATGCGATTATCGGTGAAGCGCAGATAGCCGTCGGTGTTGTAGATGGGACTCTTGACGAACGGTGTGCCGAGAGCCAAGCCGTAATAGGCCCACCCGTTATACATCATATTATTATAGTAGTCATCAGCGCCGGTGGCCTGCGAAGGAACCTGTGTGCCGGGGAGGTCGCCGGGCGCCCAGTGCATCGGGCCGCTCTGATTGGTGAAATCTATGTATTCGAGCACAGCGCCGGTCACCCAGTCTTTCTCTCGCGGGGATTTGTATTCAATGCCCCACACGCCGTCGAAGCCGTTAAGCTTGCCTATGCCGCTGCCATCCTCCCAAGGGCTCTGCATGTAGGCGGTCAGCTCATGCCCCTGCGGAAGGCGGTAGCGCAGGCGCAAGTCCCAGGATCCAAGATGGTTGCCATCATAATAGAGCACATCGCCGCTCACTGTTGAGGAGCCGCCGGTCCAGGGGAACATGGCATTGACAAAATCGCGGAACTTGAGGGAGGCTTTGTCGCTGCTGGTGTTGACGCCGTAATGATACCAACGGGCATCGCCGCCGAACTGGGTGGCGTGCTGCATACCGACGGTCACTGAGAACGGCTGCTCCGGATTAGTGCGGAAGTAGCAGCGGGCATAGTGCATCCAGGTGTCGGTGGTCAGAAAAGAGCTGTAATAATTGAAATGATTTTCGAGCCATTTGCTGTCCATTGGACGCCCCCAGGAGAGTTCCCCCTGAATCTGCACCCATCCGTTAGTGAACGGTATATCCTGAAAATCAATAAATCCGGCGGCCACTCGGGGTATTGGCCGCGCATTATTGCTGAGCACGAGGTCGCCCACTCCCAGGCTCTGATTGAACAGGCTGCCGGAGTTTTCCCACATGCCGGCCTTCAGATAAACGCCACGGAATTTCACTCCGGCCCAAAGCTGCTGGAGCCACACCGGAGCCGGGCTGCATGAATGCATTCCGAAGGCTTTCGTCTCCGGGTCGTATTGCTCATAGTCGACACCGGTTTGATACCCTGCGAGTGCCTCCACTCCGAAGCCATACTCAAAGCGGTTCTTGCGCTCGAGGGTGCGCTCGGCTTTCAGGTCGAGCATAACTCCGTCACCCTGCGTAAAGCGGCCATGCCGGTTGCTCATTATATAATAAGGAGCAAAGTCGCCTGTGCTGCCCCACACATCAAGCGCCGCATCATATCGGAGAAGCGGGCGAAGGGTGGTGTCAGCCGGTTCTGCAGCGGCTGCTGACAGGGCTGCCAGCGAGGCCAACGTCAGGGAGAGAAGTCTATTTGCCATTATAGGTGCCTATGTGTCGGTTCTTTTTACTTTCAAATATTTCTGAGATAGCGAAGAAAATTCCGCTCTCTTCCACATCACCGAACTCGCGGTTGATTGCTGTGCCGAACATGCGCATTGTGGGTGACAGGCTCATGTAGGCATTCACCAGCGGGGGGATATTCACGCCGTGGGCACGGATTTCATGGTTGAGAATCTTGTAATCCTCCTTGAAATCCGCTCCGCTGAAGAGAGCTGTCAATTTCTCGGAGCCGGCCTCGGTATGAAGCGGTTCGATGGGGGTTACGAGCCCGTCGGGATCGGGGAAGTGCTTGTGCATGAAATGCAGCAGCATGTCGCGACACTCGCGGTTGTAACCGGGATACATGGTCACCTTGCCGAAGAGGTATTTAATCTGCGGATAAACCACAGTGAGGGCGCCCAGTCCATCCCACAGGTTGTCAAGCGCATAAAGCGCTTTGGTTCCGGCCTTGCTGCTCTGATATGGAAGCGCCACGAAGCTGCGACCCAATTCAATGGTGTGCGGAAGCAGTTCCTTGAGAAACCGCTCTGAGAAGCGGAACATGTGGGAGGTGGCGATGTGTGGAGTTCCGTCGGCGCTGATTTTTACGTTCTCGCCAAGAATAAACCGATAGCCTCCGATTATTTCGCGGGCATGAGGATCCCAAACTATCAGCTGCCGGCAAGGCTCCGGCATCGTGTCGAATTCATCGATGTCACACTCAAGGCCGGTGCCCCCGCCTGCATCACGGAAAGCGATTTCACGCAGACGCCCGATTTCCCGCATCGTGTGCGGACAGCTGTGGGCGTCGACTACATATATTTCGTTGTCTCCCTTATTGGTATGACGCAGCAGCCGCTCTGCCGTCAGTTCTGACAGTAGCAGCTCGCGACTCTCGGGGGGAATTATTTCATTCATTCTATCCTCGGATGCTAATAAGGTGCAAAAATACAAAATTTCTCTGAAAGCCGAAAACGCAATAAAGCAAAAGCGTCACACCGCTTGACACGACCTGACGCTTTCACATCACTATGGGAAGCGACTTCCCGGGGTTATCTCACATTTATTCAACGGCTTACATGCCGACCGAGGGTGTAGGTACAGCGCCTCCGGCGGAGGAGTCAACCGCATCGGTATCAAGAGCCTCACGCTGTTCCACACGGGATTTAAGGCTTCCCAAACGGATGGATACGCTCACCTGCACCATGCGCAGGTTGATGCTGCCGGTGGTGCGGCTCGTGAAGCCGGGACCTGTCTGAAGCATGTTGACGTTCATCTTGCCATAGAACGGATTCAGAGCCATCACTGTCACATTCAGGCGGTCCTCTTTCAGGAACGCGCGGCTGAGCGAGAGCATGTGAACGAACTGCGAGGGTCCGCGGCTCTGAAGCTTGACATCGGGAGTGGAGGCAAAGATGTTGGCGCCAAGATTCAGATTCCAGGGGAGCTTCTGCTGAACTCCGCCGAAGATATTGAGTTTCCAGCCATGGTTGGTCAGATTGCCGGAATGCACATTAACATATGTCGGGGTGATGGTGGCCATGACGGTGGTCTTGGTGCCGATGCGCCAGTTGGCATAGGTCTGAAGGCTTATCTGCTTCTGATGCAGAGTATTGGCATAGGTCACATACTGCACTCCGTCGCGCATAGTTGTCAGCTCGGTGAGACCGTCGTTGCAGAATGTATAGTCCAGGCGCGAGTTGATCATAAAGGCTCCATGCATACCATTATAGCTGAGCGCCACGGAGTTATAGCGTTCCGGGTGCAGATAGGGATTGCCCCTGCGCACTTCAAGCGGATTCAGGTCATCAACATAGGGATTCAGATAATTGATGCCGGGACGCGAGATTCGCATGGAGTAAGCGGCCGACAGAGCCGAGACCGGGCTGAAGTTCCAGCCTGCCGTGAGCGAGGGAACGAAGTTGGAGTAATTGGCGCGGAAGTCCTCCCCCGCCCCGCGCAAGAACCTGGCCTGCTGCGCGGTGTGCTCGTAGCGCAGACCTGCTTTGCCTGAGAAGTTCCCGGCTGTGAGCGAATAGCTTGCAAAGCCGGCGGCTATGGTGGTGCGGTGGCGGTAATCCAGTGCCTCAGCAGTCGAGGTGGAGTTACGCCAGGTCATTTTGCCACCCACTTCCAGCAGATGCTTGTCGCCAAACGGGAGTGAGTATTCGGCTAAAGCTATGTGCTGCGGCATATTGTTGTCATTCTCGCTCGTATAATCCTCAGGCAGAGGGTATTGAGCCATCTCTGACAGAGAGTAAACGGTTTCGGATGTGCCATGATTCGGCTGTGAGTCAAACTGATAGGAGAGGCGCAGCTTGTTGCGAGAGTCGCCGCGGAAGATATGTGTGTAATCGGCGCCGGCACTGATTGCATGATTCAGCCCCTTATTGAGACTGTTCATCTGATAAGCCGACATCTCTTGCCCGCTCAGAAAGGTGGTGGATGAAGCCAGGAAGCGGTTGCTCCAGTCATAGATATTCCATGAGCCGGAGAGCACCAGGCGGTCAGCCTCGGAAATTTTCACCGAGGCGTCGAGCTGCGCGCGACCATATGCAAATTTGTTTTTCATAAAGCCGGAGTAAAGTAGTCCGAAGCCATCGGCCTGCTCACGCAGCATATCAATATCGAAGTCAGCCATAGCGCCCCGGCCCCCACTCAGACTCAAGGTCATGCCTAAGCGCCCCTTCTGCATCATGCCGAAGATGCTGCCACCCTGATTGCGGTTGCCGGCATCGGCTGATATGGTCAATGAATAACCATCCATATTCTCGCCGGCACCCTTCATCACTATATTTAGCACGCCCCCAACACCCTCGGCATCGTAACGGGCACCGGGAGAGCTGACAACCTCCACCCGCTGCACCACCGAGGCCGGAATAGACTTGAATATCTTGCCCGAATCCTGAGCAAAGGCCGGATTGGTGCGACCGTCAATCTCAACGTTGAAATTACCTGAACCATTGACCGTTACGTTATCCTGTGCATCAACCGTGACACCCGGCACCTTGCGCAGCAGGTCGAGCAGCGTGAGCGCCCGAGCCTCCGGATCAGCCGCTACATCATAGGTGGTTTTCTCAGCCGTAGCGGTAATCACGGGGCGGGTGGCGGTGACTACTATCTCATCCAATTCATCATATGAAGTGGTGTCAGTCGGTTCTTGCGCCATCAATGGAAGAGCAAGGCCGACAAAAAACAACGCGGAGAGGTATTTCCGGTAACAGGGGTTACTTTTCATATAATTTACTTATTAAAAGGTTATGGGTGGAGGGAGGGAACCCTTACATTCCCGCCCCTCCCATAACTCCCATCAATATTCACTAAACTGCTACAAAATTAATATCAGCCCCGACCCCCGGCAAATAAAACCGATAAACGCCCGAAAATTCACGACAAAAACCATCTTATGCGCAACGACCCCGCATCGGATTGCTCCGAAGCGGGGTCGCAAAACAGGTTATTCCCAGATTACTTAATCAGGCACTTGGCTGTCTCACCCTGCGGGGTAACGACCAAGTAGAGACCCGGTTGCAAGCCGCAGGTGCCGACCTGCACACCGGCTGCCGTGAACACCATCGAACCCTGAGGAGCCACGATGTCACGACCGCTGACGCTTATGCCTGTGGCAACATATACGCTCTGCACACCGGTTGCCACCTCGCGCAGTGTGGGCACAAAGGTATATTCGCCGTTCTCTTTGTCGAGCACACCGGTCAAGCTGATATACTCGCTCGATGCAGGGAGCTGCACATTATGCTCGGCTGACAATTTGACTACATAAGAGGGATTCTCGGGGCCACCCACGCGACGCATTGTCTCCGCCGGGTCGTCAACTGCCGGGAAGGCAATGGTGCCGGCTTCAGCATCATAATATACGAATGCCATCTTTACGTAGCGGTGCAAGTTGGCCTCAGCCTCCTGCATCAGATCATAAAGCGAGATAGGTGCAGCCACAGGAGCTGAGGGAAGGTCTGCCTCCTCATGGCCTCCATATATAAGGTGATACTTGCCGGTGGCGGCTGAAAGCATAACCTTGGCCTTCAGTGTGCTGATGGCCTTTGATACAGTTATACCCGCTTCGGAAGCGTCGGCAAGCTCCAGGCGAATATCCATACCTTCGGAATCCTGCACATGTGCATCGGCTGAACGCACGAAGATGGGGTGCATGGTGCCCACGAAGCTCAACTCGCGAGTGGTGAGGATATTGCCATCCTCGTCAGTTTCCACACGTCCGGACGCCTGCTCCTGCTCAAAGAAGAGTGCGCCGGGAGCGAAATTGTCAGTGGTCGGTTTGTATGTGATAATCACACGGTCAACATAAACATTACCATTATCGGGAGCAGATATAGTAACCGTCTCACCATTCACTGCCCATGTACCTGTTTTTACCAAAGTGCCTGTGCAGCTAACGGAATACTTAGATTCTGTATTTTTAATAACGGTAATGGTTTCAATCATACCGCCGGGCATTGTGAAAGTAACCGAATTGTTCCTATAGATACGAAGATGCAAACCGGCGTTACCTGTGCCATTCCACCACTTTACACCGTTAGAAACATTGGTGGTAGTCATGCTTATACCATCATTCTCAATCGTTATCTCATGCAGGTTTGCTCCGGCGCCTCCCGCAGGGAGAGCGGGGAAGCCATAGGTTGCGCACAGCTCTGCATCGGTGAAATCGAAAGTGGCTTCACCCAGACCCATCACCGGCTCTGCGGGAGGAGTAGGCTCTGAGGCTTTCACAGTGAACATTGCAGTTGCCACAGGACCCGGCTCAACATCCTCTCTGTCAGAAACAACGCAGGCGCTCACAGTGTATTCGCCCACCTCTGTCAGTTCAATCGGGGCAACATATATTTGAGAATCTTTGCCGGGGGCAGAGCCGTCGAGGGTGTAAACAATTCGATAGTCCACGCCAAGCTCGCGATTCTCCTCGGCATAATCAATGCTGACAGTCACACTCTCCTCATACTCACCTTCGCCGGGGGTAATCACCGGAGCATAGAGAGTAACAGCGGGGGTCTCCTCTTCGATGCTGAACTTGAATACAGCCTCATCAGAGTCAGTGAAACGCACCTCGTCGGTTGACTTCACGTAAGCGGTAACATAATAGTCAACGCCGGTAGCCATTCCCTGAAGAGAGATGGGATTGGTGTAGAGTTGGAATTCTTCAGTTTCATCCACAGGATTGGCGTGCATCTTATACCACACCTCGCCATCGCCGTTGGGATTGTAGATAACTATCTGATCGTCAGATATACTCTTTTCTATTTCCGGTTTTTCAAGCTTGACAGGCTTCGGCTCCTCTGGAGTGACACTTGCATCTACATAAAGGTATAGAACCTTGTAGTTCACAGCTGTCTGCTTATTCTGATAGGCGGCAATAATCGGCGAGCCTCCGTTGTAATTGTAATAGAGGTAATTACCATAAGTTCCACCATTAAACGTAATCGAAGGGTTTGCAGTTGATGTTAAATCTATCTTTGCGTTGGATGCGTCAGACATGGAAGCTGATAGAATCAACCTGTTCTTTGTACCACTTGTACCACCCCCTTGAAGATACTGCTTATTCCCTTCTTCGTCAATAAGCGAAAACGCATAAGGATAATCAGTTGAAGAAGAGGATTCAAGAGTTACGAGCTGCACATCAGATCCGGCAGTGACTGTTAAGTCTGCATTGACCTTTACGTTAGCAGCTCCACGGTTATTTTTATTTTGGGTGGTTGACATCGCCGGTATCTCTTCCCCTGCTTCGCGCGATGCAACGAAAATATATTTTGCCCCGATTACCAACTGTGAGGGGTCCGTAACAAGCTTATACGATTCTGCATGAATAGGGGGGTAACTGCATTTTTAACCACAAATGATGCGGTTGCAATTTCGCTGTCGGTCATGCCGTCTTTCGCTGCCCAGGCAGTCAGGGTGTGTGTTCCCTCGGGAAGAGTGAACGGCGCGGCGTACTCTGTGGCCTCGGCATCGCCGTTTTGCCACCAGATGGAAGCACCTTCTGTAGCGCAGCTCAGCGAGATTTCTGTCTCGGGAGTTACGTTGCCACCTGCGGGAGTAAATTCAGGAGCAGCAACCGTGGCCGGGCCGGGGGTTTCTGAGCCTTCGTAATACACTTCCATACCCAAGATATATGACTTCTTCGAGGCATCAATCTTTATAGTCGACTGAAGTGCGGGAGCAGCAAAGACATATTGCAAATCGGAAGCTGTGTTAGTAGCAGAAGCATCTACGCCATTGACTGTAAGGGTAATCGTGCCACTTTTACTTTGCGCGGACTTCAATACAATCTTTGTTATCTCTTTCTTGCCTGCCTCAGAGAGTGTGAGAGTAAGAGACCCCTTGTTGTTATTTGAGCCAATCGAGATGCCCTTGTCAGTCTCCGGTATAACATTAGTTATGGCTGAGGGGGCACTTATAAACTCGGCGCCCGAAGAGATGTACGCAGAGGCAGCATCAGTCGTTTTCAGCGTCGTCTGCGTATTGGTTCCCGTCTTAAACATGATGGTGTAGTGCTCCTCGGCAGCGAATGCTGTCATGAGCGACACCCAGCACGTCAACAGGGTTAAAAGTAAAGTTTTTCTCATAATAAATCCGGTTGATATTAGTTAAGTAGTAAATGCTTATTTCAGCACTGCAAAATTACTACTAACTGCGCACACCCACAAGCGTTTTGCGATAAATTTGCGACTCGCCTTGCCTTTTACTTTCGTTAACTGAAGTTTTCGGGTGAGGGCTTGGGTTTTCGGGTAAGATTTCGTAACTTTGCACTCTCATGGCTTATATGCTCATTCTCATAATCGTTTTCGTCTACGCCATATGGCGCGGATGGCGCACCGGGCTGGTTCATCAGCTGGCCGGGGTGCTCGGCATAGGCTTCGGCGTGGTGTTTGCCCGCATGTTCTACGCCCCTGTGGGTGAATGGCTTATCAGTAAATACCCCTCGTTGGCCGAAGGATTTGCCGCTGAGTATAAGGTGCAGATGCTTTCGGCTGCACTGATTTTCGTGGCTGTCTACGCTGTGCTCTCGCTCATTGCCGGGGTGCTCCGTTCGGCTATGTCGCTGCTGCATGTGGGCGCCCTGAACTCTATGGCCGGCGCAGCGTTCTCTCTATTGAAATGGGTGATGATCATGAGCATCGTCTATAATGTGATTCTGGCAATCGCCCCCAATTGCTCACTGGCTAATTATTGCGACGACGGCGATGGCAATCTCGTGGAGGTTGTCATGAGTGCCGCCCCGGCACTCATGGGCACTCAGGGGCCGGATGAACTTGACCACATGCGCCGCATGGATGAAGCCAAGTGCATCTCGATGCTGTCACCTCAACCATAAAAACTTTTTTCGGGTCAGGAAGACCCTGCTGATATATCATGCTTACTGTAAAAGACTTGCACGCCACCATCGGTGGCAAAGAAATATTGCGCGGCATCAACCTGGAGGTTCATCCCGGTGAGGTGCACGCCATCATGGGTCCCAACGGCAGCGGCAAGAGCACGCTCTCTATGGTGCTTGCCGGCAATCCCGCCTACGAAGTGACTCACGGTGAGGCCACATTCCGTGGCAAGAACCTGCTGGAGATGACGCCCGACGTGCGCAGCCACGAGGGGCTGTTCCTCGGCTTCCAATATCCGGTGGAGATTCCTGGTGTATCTATGGTCAACTTCATGCGCGCAGCCATCAACGAGAAGCGCAAATACTTGGGAGAGGAACCCATGTCAGCTACTGAGTTTCTGAAGCTCATGCGCGAGAAGCGTTCAATCGTAGACCTCGACAGCAAACTCGCCTCCCGCTCCGTGAACGAAGGGTTCTCCGGTGGCGAGAAAAAGCGTAATGAAATCTTCCAGATGGCTATGCTCGAACCGCGCCTTGCCATTCTTGACGAGACTGACTCCGGTCTGGACGTGGATGCTCTGCGCATAGTGGCCGAGGGTGTCAACAAACTGCGCACCCCCGAGAATGCCACCATCGTCATCACCCACTATCAGCGCCTGCTTGACTATATCAAGCCGCAGATTATCCATGTGCTCTATAAGGGACGCATCATCAAGACCGCCGGTCCGGAGCTTGCCCTCGAAATTGAAGAACGCGGCTTTGACCACATTATCCGCGAAGCTGAAAATGCAGAAAAGTCATGAACGCGCTCAAGCAATACATTGACCTCTATCTCGCTAACCGCGAACTGATTGACCGCGGCAGCGCCGGAGCGCTCAACGCTCTGCGCCCGGCTGCCTGCGAGGCGCTCTCAGTCGCCACTCTCCCACGCAAAGGGAGTGAGGATTATGAGCACACCGACCTGAGCGCCATACTCTCGCCGGACTTCGGACTGAACATAGCGCGGCGCCACCTGGCCATCGACCCGGCTCAGTCATTCTCCTGCCGTGTCCCCTCGCTGAGCACAGCCCTCTTCTTCCTGACCGGCGACACATTCGGTGCCGCCGACCGTGCCCGCGCGCAGCTCCCCGAAGGAGTTATTGTCTGCTCGCTGGCACACGCCGCACGTGAGTACCCGCAGCTCGTCGACCGTTACTACGGAAAACTGGCTCCCCTCTCCAATCCGCTGGTTGCGCTGAACTCAATGCTCGTACAGGATGGAGTGTTCATCTACGTGCCGCGTGGAGTGAAGGTTGAGAAGCCGCTTCAGTTGGTCAGCATCCTCAACGGCGAGATTCCAATGATGGCCGTGCGCCGACTGCTGATTGTGCTTGAGGAGGAGGCCGAGGCCCGACTGCTCTGCTGCGACCATACTCAGGGTGCCGACACACCTCTGCTCAATCTCCAGACCATTGAGATTCATGCCGGGGCGCGCTCCCGCTTCGACCTCTATGAGCTGGAGGAATCTTCACGCCTAACCTCCCGCCTCAGCTCGCTTTACCTGGCCATGGAGGCCGATGCGAATCTGCTGCTCGACGGCATCACCCTCTTCAACGGACGCACCCGCAACGAGTATCACTGCACTCTCTCAGAGCCGGGCGCCACGCTCCGCCTGCTCGGGATGGGCATCGAGGATGACTCCCGCACGCTCGACAATTACACTCTGATTCGCCATGAGGCTCCCGGCTGCTATTCCGACGAGCTGATGAAATATGTGGTGGAGGACAACGCTACCGGCGCCTTCTCCGGCCGCATCTATGTGGCTCCCGGGGCATCGAAGACCGAAGCCTATCAGGCCAACCGGAATATGGTGACCACTCCCGGCGCCCGAATGTTCTCGAAGCCGCAGCTGGAGATTTATAACGACGATGTGAAATGCTCTCATGGCACCGCCATCGGCCAGATGGACGAAAAGCAACTCTTCTACATGCAGCAGCGCGGCCTGAGTCTTCCGGTGGCTCACACACTGCTCAAGCAGGCTTTCATGGCTGACGTAATCGAAGGAGTGCGTCTCCAGCCGCTGCGCGACCGCCTGCGGATGCTCGTCGACATGCGCTTCGCCGCAAATTCCTCTGACCATGATTGCAACACCTGCGCAATGCAGGAACAGACTGACTCAAATGCTTGATATTCAAGACATACGCCGACAGTTCCCTATTCTTGAACGCACTGTGGCTGATGGGCGTCCGCTGATTTATCTCGACAATACCGCCACGTCGCAGACACCGCACCGTGTGGTCGAGGCCATTGTCAGCGGCTATGAGCACACGAAGGCCAACGTGCACCGCGGAGTGCACACACTCTCGCAGGAAGCAACTGACCTTCAGGAGCATACGCGCCGCCGTGTGGCCGAATACATCGGTGCGGCATCACATGAGGAAATCATTTTCACCCGCGGCACGACGGAAGCTATTAACCTCGTGGCCGCAAGCTTCGGCGCATCGTTCCCTCGCGGAGGCGAAATCATCCTTACGGTCATGGAGCACCATGCCAACATTGTCCCATGGCAACTGCTGGCGGCTCGCAACGGACTCGAAATCAAGGTGGTGGACATCCACGACGACGGTTCACTCAATCTTGAGCAATACCGCTCGCTCTTCTCGCCCCGCACCGTTATGGCCACCTTCTGCCATGTGAGCAACGTGCTCGGCACCGTCAATCCTGTTCGAGAGATGGTGGCTTACGCCCGCGAGCAAGGTGTGCCTACACTTGTAGATGGTGCTCAGGCCTCACCTCATATGCGTATAAACGTGCAGGAAATCGGCTGCGATTTCTACGCCTTTTCATCCCATAAGATGTATGGACCGACCGGCGTCGGCATCCTCTACGGCCGCAAGGAACTGCTCGAGCAGATGCCCCCCTACCAGGGTGGCGGCGAGATGATTGGCCATGTGCAGCTCCCCTCCGGCACCACCTTTGCCGAAGTTCCATTCAAATTCGAGGCCGGCACTCCTGACTTTGTAGGCATCGGAGCCTTTGCCACCGCCCTTGATTTCATTGAAGAGATTGGCTTAGAGCGGATTGCAGCTCATGAGCATGAGCTGCTCCTGTATGCCGAGCAGCAACTGACCTCCGAAATCGAGGGACTGCGCATCTTCGGGACCACACCCGGCAAGGAGCCGGTAATCAGCTTCCTTGTGCGCGACGTGCACCCCTACGATATCGGTATGCTCCTCGACCGCCTCGGGGTGGCCGTGCGCACCGGCCACCACTGCGCCCAGCCCCTCATGGAGCGCCTCGGAATACCCGGCACTGTGCGCGCATCATTCGCAGTTTATAACACCCGCGCCGAGGTCGACGAATTCGTCAAAGCCCTCAAGCGGGTAGCCTCAATGTTCTAATTCTCCACCCCACAAACCCCTATGAATAAACAACAGAAGATAGTTCTCTTCTCCGGCATCGGAGTTGTAGTTATTCTAATAGGTGTGCTGGTCTGGCTCCTGGCCGGCGGCAACACCTCCGGCAGCACTGACTCTGACGATGCCATGCAGGCGGAGTTGGACTCCCTGCGCGCTGCCAACGAACTCATGCAGCTCGAAAACCTCCAGCGCTCTCTCGACTCTATCCCGGTGATTGAAACCGAGGGTATGACCCTGGCAGCCGATCAGGAGGAGCTGCTCGGTAAATATAACGACGCCCGCGAACGCATCGAAAAGCTGATGGCCGAGCTGAAGTCCGAGCGCTCCAAGAACAAGAAGCTCACAGCGGAATCCCAAGCGAAAATCAAAGAACTTGAGGGGCAGATAGGTGAACTGAAAGCCTACTGCAAGGATCTGCTCCAGCGCCTGCATGACCTCAATGAGAAATATGAGCAGCAGGTGCAGATTAACACGCAGCTCTCTGAAGAGAACCGGGTGCTGAGCGAGACCATGGGTCAGACTCAGGCCGCCAATAAGGAGCTGAGCACCAAGGTGGCCGTGGCCGAACGTCTCACCCTGACCGGCATCAGCCTGCACGCCTACAATAAAAAAGACAAAAACGAGAAAAACATCACCAAGGCAAAGAAGCTCGGAGTCTCCTTCACCATCACCCCCAACAACACTGCCAAGCCGGGTATGAAGGATTTCTACATCACCATTAAGACTCCCGAGGGTCAGCAACTCACCGGTGGCGGCTCCTTCTCCGCCGAAGGCACCACCCTTCAGGCCACAGCCCGCCGCTCCGTGGAGTATGCCAACGAAGAGCTCTCCACGGCCGTCTACTGGGACGTGAACACCTCCCTGACCCCCGGTGAATACACCGTGCGCATCTTCTGCGACGGCCAGTGCCTCGCCACCCGCAAATTCACAATGAAGTAAAACCACTCCCCACACAATAATACAGTTCGCCCCGCCATCCGTAAATCGGTCGGCGGGGCGAACTGTATTATTGTGTGGGGTCAGGCCGTCAATAGCTTTCTGACTCGTTGGGGAAATCGTTGCTCTTCACGTCAGAGACGTAGTTCTTGACAGCTCCGTCAATCACCTCCGCAAGGTTGGCATAGCGGCGCAGGAAGCGCGGGGAGAAGCCGGTGTTGATGCCGAGCATGTCGTGCATCACGAGCACCTGACCATCAACGCCACCGCCGGCACCAATACCGATGATGGGGATGCTTACACTCTCTGCAACCTTCTTGGCCAGCTCCGCCGGCACCTTCTCAATCACTATGGCAAAGCAACCTATCTCCTCAAGCATCTTGGCATCTTCGATGAGCTTGGCGGCCTCCTCCTCTTCGCGGGCGCGCACGGTGTAGGTGCCGAACTTATTGATGCTCTGCGGAGTCAGCCCCAGATGGCCACACACGGGAATGCCGGCACAGAGAATGCGCTCGATGCTTTCGCGTATCTCGGCACCCCCCTCCATCTTGACTGCTTCGGCGTGGCTCTCCTTCATAATGCGTATGGCAGAAGCCAGCGCCTCCTTGGAGTTGCCCTGATAAGTGCCGAAAGGCATGTCAACTATCACGAGAGCACGGCTTACGGCCTTCATAACCGACTTGCCATGATAAATCATCTGGTCGAGAGTAATCGGGAGAGTAGTCACATTACCCGCCATCACATTAGAGGCGGAGTCTCCCACGAGAATCACATCCACTCCGGCCGCATCCAGCAGCTTGGCTGAAGAATAGTCATAAGCCGTGAGCATAGCGATTTTTTCGCCACGACGCTTCATCTCAATCAGACGGCGCGTGGTCACTTTGCGTTTGTTGTCAACTGTATTGGTAGACATGCTTGAATTAATTTAGGCTGCAAAAGTAGTAATAATTATTGAAATAGCTACACCGCTTGAAAAAAAAGAAGCACCACCCGCTCGGGCAGTGCTTCCACATATGTTATTCTAAAGTATGATTACTTAACCATTACCTTGGCTGCTACGCCGTCGGCCACTACGATGTAGAGACCTGCGGGGAGCTGAGTCTCGGCTGCGCGGCTAACGAGAGCACCGTTAGTGGAGTAAACGGCTACCTGCTCGGCACCCTCCACGCTGATCATGCCGCCGAACACCTTGATGTTCTTGCTGCTCTGAACAGCCTCGATGCCGGTGTTGGCAGACACGCTCACGGTCATATTCTCGAAGTCAGCCACGATGTCAACGCCACCTTCAACATAAGCGAGCTTCCAGGAGAAAGCGGAGCCTGCATCAACACCTGCAGCGAAGAGCTTCATTTCAGCTGATTCACCAACTGCGATAGGAGCGTTGTTGGCAGTAGCGCCGTAGAGGTCGCTTGCGTTAACTGCAGTCCAGTCTTCGCCGGTCAGAGTCACGAAGGAGAAGTAAGAAACATCACCGCCGGCATTGTCAAGCAGAACGTTGGTTGCCACGAAGGTGTTGTCCACCTTAGTCATTTCTACGGGGGTAGCAGTGTTCCAGCCGTTGCCATTAACGTTGCCGATCAGATAGAGCTTCTCGGGCATATCCACAACGGGAGCGGAAGCCTCCTCAATCAGCAGGATAGAGGGGATGGAAGAATCCTGCACTGCGCTGCCTTCAACGAGAGTGAAGGTGATCTTCACAGCGTTCTCAGTGTTGAAAGTGAAGTTGGCTGCATTGAACCAAGCATCGTAATTTTCGCCGGCCACGGGCTCCTCAGCACCCTTACCGAAGCTGATGTCGAAGTTCTCGGTACCATCGAAAATCTTCCAGGCACCGCTCAGGCCGTCAGCCATTGAGATAGTGTAGACGTTGTCCACACGGGTCATCTTGTAAGCCTCATCCTTAGCCCAGTTGCCATATTCTTCACCAACGATGTAGAGCTCGGGCATCTCGGGAGTGGGGGGAACCTCTACGGCTGCTACTGTGAGCACGCCGGACTCGGGATTGAAAGTAAACTTGTAAGCAGATTCGGTTGAGAGGCTATACTTCAGGTTGCCTGCACCGGCAGAGAGAGTAACCTCATTTTCCTCTTCGCTCAGAGTGGCATCACCATTGCCGAGATACTCGGAAGCAACGCCGTCAACAGTCTTAACAACCTGCATCTGACCCTCAGCCTGAGCGGGAGTCACAGTGTATTCGTAAACGCCCTCAGTCTCGGTCATTTCAACCATGCTCCAGGTAGCTACGGAGAGGTCGCTGTTAATCTTGTAGCCGATTTCAGGTACGGAAGCAGTGCCTTCCACCTTAACCTTCATCGTATTGTAGTCGAAAGTGATGGTCACATCGGTAGCAGCGCCTTCGATTGCCATGTCGCCACCGAGACCGGAAGCATCCTCCATAGCATACTCAGTGTCGAGAGCCATGGCAGTGTTCTTGGAAGAGAACTGCACGCCCCATTCCTCGTCAGCAATCTTGAAGTTGCCGGTGAGCTTGTCGAGGCTCAGAGTGTAAACGCCGGCCTCCTGAGTCATCAGAGAAGTAGCGTCAGCCACATTGTTATTGAATGCGCCGCGCACATAGAGCACGGGGTATTCGGGAGTCGGAGGAACGGTAGCCTTCTCAACAGAGAGCTTTGAGGTAGCGGGATCGAAAGTGAAGGTGTAAGCAGTTTCAGCCTCCAGGCTATACTTCAGGTTGCCGGCACCGGCAGCCATAGTCACTTCGTTATTCTCCTCGCTGATGGTTGCGGTGCTGCCCAGATAGTCAGTGGCAGTGCCGTCGAGAGTCTTCACAACCTGCATCTCGCCCTCAGCCTGAGCGGGGGTCACGGTGTAAGTGAACAGGCCGTCAGCCTCAGTCATCTCTGCCATGCTCCAGGTAGCTACGGAGAGGTCGCTGTTAATCTTGTAGCCCACAACAGGCTCATAGGGAGTACCTTCGATTTTCAAAGTCATGGCATTGTAATCGAAAGTGATGGTTACATTGGAAGCGGAGCCAGCCAGAGACATATCGCCGCCGGTGGCGGGAGCCTCAGCCATAGTGTACTGTGTGCCCAGCTCCATGTCAGTCTTGGAAGTAGTGTAAGAATCCTTCCAGTTAGCGTCAGCAATCTTGAATGCGCCTGAGAGCTTGTCGAGGGTGAGAGTGTAGACACCGTCGGCCTCAGTCATCTTGTACTCATCGGTAGCGCCATAGTTGTTGATGGCACCGCGGAAGTAAAGCACGGGGTTTCCGGGTTCGGGAGGAGTCACACCGCCGGTCACACCATTCACGTCCCAAGTCTTGTCATTTTCAAAAGTGAGATTGTCAGACTGCGCACCTTTACCCTGGTTATTGAAAATAATCTCTGTGGGGAGAGCGAGCAGCTCTTTGCTGTAAGTCCAGGTGTTACCCTCACCCTTTACCATGGCTTCGCCGGGCCATGACGTGTTGTTGCCATTGCCCCAGTAGTGGATGTAGACAGTGTCCCACTGAGTGTCAGTGTTATCATAGGTAACATTCATGGTTACATATTCCACTTCGCCACCGCCGGTCCATGTGCCGTCTACCTTATAAGTAGCGCCATCAAAGAAGGGCATGTCGCCGGGAGTCTGGTTGGAGCCGTTGTTGAAAATAACGAATCCGGGAGTTTTGTCAAACTCAACTTCCCAAAGGCCGCTGTCGGCATTCTTGGTCATAGCGGTACCGGGCCAGCCTTTCACTTCGCCGGACTCACCACCCCATACGTAGGCATTGACATTGGTCCATGTGCATCCTGCAGGGTCAAAGTAAACCTTTGCTGCATTGGCTGCCACGGCCACAATCATTGCCATGAGAAAAAGATAAAGCTTTTTCATGTCAGTTGATTAAAAAGTTAAATTGTTGTTGATTATTTGATGTAAGAATTTTAAGCTGTTCGAAGTTTGTGACGCAAACATTTGCGGAGTTAATGTCTTTTCGGCACCATCGGCTAACACAATTGCGTAAACTTTCCTGCAAAATTACTCAAACTCTTGGTTATGAGACTAATTTATTTATATGTTTTACAACATATTTTAATAGCATTTAGCAAGCCTCCGCTTGACAAACGCCATCCATAACCTGTAAACACACCCTGCTCTCTCCCCCTGTTTTAGCCACAATCTTAAACTTTTTTCACCACCGGGCTATTTTTTCTTTTGTGGATTTAATACTTTTTTCGTACATTTGCGACCTGATAACACTCTTGCTTATCCCGAGAAGATATCCCTCCCGGCCACTTTTTGCAGGAAGTTTCACTCTTTTACTTTATTTACTACTTACATCCATTATGAGAAAAAAAAGTTGCATTTTTGCGGCAGCCCTGACATCGATGATTTCGCTGGGAGCTTTTGCCACTGCTGAGCTCCGGAACAGCGGAACTATGGCTGTCGGCGAAGACAGGGTGCAGGCCCCGGCATACGCCGCCTCTGACGCTCTTACGGTTCCGTTCTCTCTCGCCCCCACAAGCGATGAAGCAGCCCTGTTCACAATTAAAGACGGCAACAGCGACGGCAACACTTGGTTCTTCGGCGCCACAACTCGCCTCTCCCCCAACGTGCAGGCGTTCTGCTATCAGCGCGGCGACAAGAGCGGTCTTGACTACCTCGTGCTCCCCCTTATCAATTTCGATGCCCCCGGCCAGTACATCTTCACCTACGATGTGGCAACCGGCTCAGCCAATGAGCGTTATGACCTCTACCTCAGCGACGGCTCCGACATCAATGATCTGGAGGGAACCACTCTTGAGTCTTTCGATGCATATAATCCCATCCGAACTGATCGCCAGTGGGAAACTCACACTATAAAGATTAACATCACTGAAGCCGGCGGACACTATCTTTCCTTCATGGTGAACAGTGTTGGCCAGCAGAGCAAAGCTGACCACCTCTATCTGCGCAACTTCTCTGTGACCAAGGGCGCTTCAGCCGAGCCTGCCGCTCCCGAAATCTCTGCAATCAATATGGATGGCGGCAACGGCTCCATCATAGCCAAAATGCCCGCCACCACTTTCGTCGGCTCAGAACTGACTGCAACCCTCACCGCCCACTTCAGCATTGACGGCGGTCAGGAACAAAACGTGCAGGCCACTCCCGGTGCCGATGCCGTGCTTAACGTATCCGGCCTGGCCAAAGGAAAGCACACAGTTTCAGTCTACGCCTCATACGTTGACGGTGGCACTCAGCTAAACTCCGACCCCGTGACAGCCGACTTCACCGTAACCTCTGAACTGAGCCTGCGCTACACTCTTCCCTTCACCCTCAACCTCGGCGCCAACTTCGACGACATGACCATCTTCGACGCCAACGAAGACGGCGTAACCTGGCAGGCTGACGGCGACGCCATCAAGTATTCCTACTCTGCGCTGACCGCCGCCAACGACTGGCTCTTCACTCGCCCCGTGACCGTTACCTCCGACAATGCGGCATATCTGCTCCGCCTCGCCATCGACGCCAAGTCCGGCCTGAGCATGGACAAGGAGGCCTTCGAGGTATGGGTAGGCACAGCTGACAACCCCGAGGCAATGACCAAGAAAATCATCAGCGCCGAAGGCATTAACAACACTGACTACAAGACCTTCGCCGAGACCTTCTCTCTGCCCGCAGGCGACTACATCGTGGGCTTCCACGTAATCAGCCCCTCAGACATGGGTTACCTCTACCTGGCCAACCTCGACTTCTCAGTAACCTCAGAGTCAAGCGGCACCCCCGGCGCCCCCACCGACCTCTATGCTGAAGCTGACCAGACCGGTGCTCTCCAGGCTACCATCTCCTTCACCTATCCCACAGTGACCGCCAGCGGCACTCCTCTCGACGACACTGACGACATCACCGTAACCGCAACCTGCGGCTCTCACTCTGCCTCCGTGACCGGCAAGCCCGGTGCCAAAGGCTCCGTGACAGTTGACACCGAAGAGGGCGACAACACCATCACTCTCACTGCAAGCAGCGCAAACGGCAACGGCCTCTACGCTTCCGTAAACGTTACCTGCGGTCTCGACCAGCCCTCTGTGCCCCGCATCCTCACCACCACCGTCAGCGAAGACAACTACTCTCTGGCTATCCGCTGGCGTGCCGTGACCACCGGTGTGAACGAAGGCATCGTGAACCCCGACGGTATGCGCTACCACATCTATCAGATTGACCCCGAGACTGAGGAATACACCCTGCTCGACGACACTGACAAGACCTCTTACACCTTCACTCTCCCCGAAACCGTTGACAAGCTCGCCACCTATAATATCGGCATTGAAGCCTATAACGGTCCCGACTCCAAGTCAGCCTCTGCAGCTATCGCCTCTGCCGTGCTCGGTCGTCCTTACACCGCGCCCATGGAGGAAAGCTTTGAAGACGGGGAATATCACTACGTGCCTCTGACTGAATACAGCTCTCAGACTCCCAACTACGCTCCCGAGTGGTCAATCATGAATCCCGCTGAAATCAACCCCGTGGCTGCTTGCTTCGACGGCTACGCCCTCGTGGGTCACACTCGCTTCTCCAGCGGCGACTCTCATATCGAGCTGCCCAAGTTCTCTACCCTGATGGAGTCAGAGGATGACACCAAGAAAGTAGACGGCTACGCCGTGGCATTCGACATCTTCCTGGGCGAATACACCCCCTCAATGCAGTTCATCGGCCTCTGCTACGACAGCCAGAACATCCCCATTGAGATTGCTACTCTCGACACCTCTATGGGTTCCGGTTGGGTGAACGTGGAGTATGAGCTGCCCGAGGCTCTGCTCGGCAAGCAGTGGATTTCAGTGCGCGACCAAGTGGACTTCTCACGCGGCACCAGCGACTGGGCTCTCATCGACTCCTACTCCGTAATCCGCAAGGAATCAACTGTTGGCAGTGTCGGTTCCGTATCCACCAACGGCCGCCGTGTGGCTGCCACCCGTGGCGCAATCACCCTCTATGGCTACGAAGGCACTACCGCAACCTTCGCAACCATCGATGGCCGCGTAATCGGTGTGCGCGACATCAACTCCGCACAATGGACCGCCGTTCTCGCTCCCGGCATGTACATCGTATCGACCGTTGACGGCTCCTTCAAGCTCCTCGTGAAGTAACATATTTCCCGACATATAAAAAAGAGGTGCAGGCTCTCCTGCACCTCTTTTTTATATGCTATTTCCGATTTTATCGAACCGCGACTTTCATGCTTACCCCATCAGCCTGCACGATATACAGGCCTGCCGGCAATTGCACTTCGCCGCACGTTCCGGAATAGACCCGACTGCCGGCCGAAGTAAACACATTGACTGACGAGGCATCAGCTACAATGATGCCACCACTCACAGCCACCACGCGAGGCTGCACCGTTGAGACACTCTCCACGCCTGACTCCGTGCCCGGTATCGCACGTATCTCATAGAAGTTCTTCCAGACGGGAGCCTGCTTGTAAGCTTCCACAGCATCAGCCGGCACCTCCAGCACACACTCATCATTGACGTTGCTGAAGAAGTCTGCCTTATCCACCACCGGAGGCACAGGCTCATAATATCGAATCAGCGCGAGATTGGAATTGGCGCGAAACAGATCCAGCGGATTCTCCAGACCCTTGGGAAGAGTCACCTGCCGAAGCCGCCCACAATTCTGAAAGATGCTATGCCCGGCAATGCAACCCTCCGGAATCTCAGCCTCTTCCAAAAGAGTAGAGTCAAAGGCGCTGAACTCCACATATTTAAGATTCGGGCAATAAGGCATTTTCTTCAACGTGGAGAAATTGAATGACTGCATAAAGATTGTACGCAGATTGTCAGTCCCGCTAACCTCCATACCCTCGGGAGAACCGGCTCCGGTGAACGACATCCAGTTCACAACATCACACCCGAGAGGGAAGTGCACATGCTTCAACCCGGTGCAACCGATAAAAGCATTGTCCTCTACTACCGTAATCCCGTCAGGAAGGATAAGCTCCTCAAGCCCTGCACAATTGGCAAAAGCACCCACACAGACACGCGTAAGAGTCTCCGGCAGCTGCACCGACTTCAGGTCTGGGCAATAGCAGAAAGCTCCCATGTCAATCTGCGTAACAGTGTACCACTCTCCACCGGGCCGCTCTACATTTCCGGGAATTGTCAGGTCTCCGGAATAGGAGTCACCCTGCCAAAGCAAGTAATCCCAAGCCATCATGCTCCTTTGAGGCGCGAACTGCCCGGAAGCAGGCGCATTGTCAGCGCGCTCAGCCGTGTTGCCACAGGCCACAGCCACAGTTCTCTCCCATGGAGACAAAATCTTGTAGTAAATCCCATCCTTCTCGAAGTCATAAGCTCGAGCAGCAGGCAGGCAAACCAATGCCGCCGTAATCGCAAGTAGTCCTTTCTTCATAGCAATGCTGTTTTTGAGTTAATAATTGCAAAGATAACACAAATAAAGCTATACGCCAAATCTTTTGCGAAGTTTTTTTACACAGTTTTTACGTTAGACATCACCAGGCATTCACAAACCTATCTACAGATCAAAAACCGGCATCGAAATTTTCTTTGCAAAAAACTTGACAAGGGGGTGCGGAATTTATTAACTTTGCAAAATATTGGCTACGTAGGCTCTTATCTCAACTGCGCAGCCGGAACAAGATGAAGAAACCCAAGGACACGAAAATATCTTATTGGGCAGCGCATCTCACTACTATCGTGAGTGTTACGCTGCTCCTGCTGCTCGTGGGCGTGATTACTCTCATGGGTATTGCCGCCGGAAACGCAGCTGTGGAGTTGAAACAGAAGCAACAGGTCAGCCTGATTATGACCGACAGTGTGACCAATGCACAGGCCGATTCGCTGATGAAGCGCCTGGCAAAAGCCCCTTACGCTAATTCTGCCCGAGTCATTACCCGCGAGCAGGCTCTCGCTGATTGGAATGAGGCTACCGGCGAAGATGTCTCGGTGATTGCCGGTGGCAACTTCTTCACTCCCGAGGTGGAGATTTCCCTGCGGGCTGCATATGCCTGCCCTGACTCGGTCAAGATGGTCACCGCCCGTCTCGCGAAGTTTCCGGAAGTGGAGGAGGTCGTCACCCCCGATGCAGAGATGCTCACATCAATGGATAATTTCTTTTCCCGCACGCTGCTTGTGCTCGGCGTAGTGGCGCTGGCTATGATTGTAATCTCATTCGTGCTGATTAACAACACGGTGCTGCTCACAATCTATTCACGCCGCTTCACGATTCACACGATGCAGCTCGTGGGCGCTACACCCGGATTCATACGCCGTCCCTTCGTGGTCAACAATATGCTCTCCGGACTGATTGCGGCGCTCATTGCCTGTCTGCTTCTTGGCGGGGCGCTGGAGTTTGTGGTGTCAACACAGATGCCTGACCTGGCCAACTACATCTCCTGGAAGGAGGCACTCCCTGTGGGGGTCGGACTGATAGCCGTCGGCATCGGCATCTGCGTGCTCTCAGCTCTGATAGCGACCAATCGCTACCTGCGCAAAGACTATGACGAGCTCTTCCTCAGTTGATAACACCTTTATTAAACAACCTTTATTTTCATGAAAAAATTTCTTTTAACTTTGACCATTGCCGCATCAATGTGCGCAATGACCTCCTGCGGCGGCTCCAACGCCGGTAATGCCGAGGATTCCGCCCGCCAGGCTGAGAGTGCATCCGCAGTAGCTGCTCAGGAAGCAGCCAAAGCCCAGCAGGACTCCATCGAGGCAGCCCGTCAGGACTCCATCAAGCTTGCTGAAGAGGCAAAGGCTGTTGAAGAGGCTGACATAGCCGTAATCAACAAAGTCTACACCTACGTGTTTACTTGGAACGAGTCTGCCATCAAGCAGCTGCTCTCCCCGGCCGTAATCTCACGCATGAAGGCAGCCAATGAATATGACGATGGAAGCATGAACCTGCGTGTGCTCACCACCGACAATCAGGATGGCCCGAGCGACGTCAGCAAGGTCAACAACGTTGTGGCCGAAGGCGACGGATGGTACAAGGTTTCTTTCACCGAAATGGGCACCAAGGGCACCAAGCGAGTGAAAGTGGCTGACGGCAAGATTGCCGACTATAAGTAATTTCGTGCCGGGTATTCCGGGAATTGCGTCCCGAATACCCGGCCACTAACAATAATTGCATGTTGAAAAAAAACAACACTCCCCCTGTCGGGCTGACAGCTGAGACAGAGGCACAGAAACCTTTCGTTAAGCGCAACTTCATCTTCATGGCTGTTGCGCTGGTGATGATTGTAGCCGGATTCGCCCTGATGGTGGGCAGCGCCAATGGCGATGTTCCCGGCTTTAATGAAGACATTTTCTCTTTCCGCCGCATTGTGCTCGGTCCCGGCATCGCCTTCCTCGGCTTTGTCGGCATGGCCTTCGCGATTATTTACACCCCGAAGCAGCAGAAGCAGTAATGGATTGGTTATCAGCTCTAATACTGGGTATCGTGCAGGGTGCATCGGAATACCTGCCAATCAGCTCCAGCGGACACCTGCAAATTTTCCGCGAAATTCTCGGGGTACACCTTCCCACTGACCAGAGCCTGCAATTCGACATACTGGTGCACGCTGCCACCGTGTGCAGCACCATTGTCATCCTCTGGCCCATGTTCAAAAAGCTATGCATCGGGTTCTTTTCAATGAAGCGCAACGAGGATTCCATCTACGTCTGGAAAGTGCTGTTGAGCTGCATCCCGGTTGGCATTGTGGGTGTGTTCTTCAAGAAGCAGGTGGAAGCCATCTTCGGCGAAGGGCTGATGGTTGTGGGGGTATGCCTCTGCATCACAGCCGTGCTGCTTGCATTCGCGTGGCTCTCAGGCATTGACCGCCGCACTCATAAGCCCGTGGCCGCAGACAAAGGACGCGACATAACCTGGCTCGACGCCTTCATCATAGGCTGCGCGCAGGCTGTGGCCGTGCTCCCCGGCCTGAGCCGCTCCGGCACAACCATAGCCACCGGCATCATGCTCGGCGACAAGCGCGACAAGGTGGCCACCTTCTCATTCATAATGGTCATCCTTCCGATTCTCGGCGAGGCTCTGCTCGACTTGGGCAAGATGCTGAAGCCGGGGGTAGAGCAAGCCTCCGGAGCGCTGGATGCCGGCGCTATGATAATAGGCTTCCTGAGCGCCTTCCTCGTGGGATGCGCCGCCTGTAAATGGATGATTGCCCTGGTCAAGAAAGGCAAACTGGTGTGGTTCGCACTCTATTGTCTGGCAATGGGCGCAATCTGTATTATTTGGTAAACGCATGAGCATGGATTTCATCAGCGGAGAGATTATAGCCGTTGACAAACCTCTGGGCTGGACCTCGTTTGACGCAGTGAAGCGTCTGCGGGGCGCCCTGTCACGTCGTCTCAAGCTCAAGAAAGTCAAGGTGGGACATGCCGGCACGCTTGACCCCCTGGCCACCGGCGTGCTCATCATCTGCACCGGCAAAGCCACCAAAAGCATCGACCGGCTCCAGGCAGGCCGCAAGGAGTATGTAGCCACAATGCGGCTCGGAGCCACCACCCCGAGCTTCGACCTTGAAAAAGAGATTGATGCCACCTATCCCACCGCCCACATAACGGAACAGATGGTACGCGAGGCACTGAAACGCTTCACCGGCACTATCATGCAGGTGCCCCCGGTCTTCTCAGCCGTGAAGGTTGATGGCAAACGCGCCTATAAATTCGCCCGCAAGGGTGCTGAGGTGGAGCTTAAAGCCAAGCCTCTGCAAATCGACGAGATGGAGCTGCTGGCCTGCCGCCTGGAGGGCGACGAGCCGGAAATCGAGGTGCGTATCCTCTGCAGCAAAGGCACCTATATCCGCGCCCTTGCGCGCGACATCGGTCAGGCTCTCGAGAGCGGCGCCCACCTCACGGCTCTGCGCCGCACCCGCGTCGGGGACTATGACCTGACCCGCTGCCGGAGCGTGGAGGAGGCTCTCGACCTCATCCGCACCACCCCCCTCTCCTTTCCCGAGGGTTATCAGGGAGTGATTCCTGATGATGCCGCCGGGCTTTCTCCCGAAAAAGAAATAGTTATTGAACCCGAAATAAACAACTGACGTCACACGCAATGAAACTCTCACAGTTCAAATTCGACCTCCCCGAAAATCTTCTCGCCCAGCATCCTTCAAAGAATCGCGACGAGTGTCGCCTCATGGTGGTCAATGCCATGACCGGCGAAATCGAACACAAGATTTTCAAAGACATACTCGGATATTTTGACGATGGCGACGTGATGGTGTTCAACGACACCAAGGTGTTCCCCGCACGCCTCATCGGCAATAAGGAAAAGACCAAGGCCATAATTGAGGTGTTCCTGCTGCGCGAGCTGAATTCCGACAACAAGTTCTGGGACGTGCTCGTGGAGCCGGCCCGCAAAATCCGTATCGGCAACAAGCTCTACTTCGGACCCGACGAGAGCATGGTGGCCGAGGTGATTGACAACACCACCTCCCGCGGACGCACTCTGCGCTTCCTCTATGACGGTCCGCACGACGAGTTCAAGGAAGCGCTCTTCGCTCTCGGCCAGACACCGCTGCCCCCCTACATCAAGCGCGAGCCGGAGCCGGCCGATGCCGAGCGCTATCAGTGCATCTTCGCAAAGAACGAGGGTGCCGTGGTGGCTCCCGCTGCCGGTCTGCACTTCTCCCGCGAGCTCATGAAGCGTCTCGAAATCAAGGGTGTGGAACGCGCTTTCCTCACACTGCACTGCGGCCGCGGCACCTATCGCGAGATTGATGTGGAGGATCTGACCAAGCATCGCATGGACTCCGAAGACATGGAAGTGAGCGGCGAACTCGTGGACATTGTCAACGCCGCCAAGGACCGCGGCAACGCCGTCTGCGCCGTAGGCACCTCTGTGCTCCGCGCCCTGGCCACATCAGTCTGCATGGATGGCCACATCATGCCCACCAAAGGCTGGACCAACAAATTCATCTTCCCCCCTTACGACTTCTCGGTCTGCACCTCCATGGTCAGCAACTTCCACCTCCCCTACTCCACCATGCTCATGATGGTGTGTGCCTTCGGTGGCTATGATCTTGTGATGAAAGCCTATCAGGAAGCCATCAAGGAGGGCTACAAATTCGGCGCCTACGGTGATGCCATGCTCATCCTCCGCGCCAAACCCTAATCCCCTCTTCACAATGAAAAAGACTCTATCGGCACTCACATTAGCCGCCGCACTGTTCACCACAGCCTCAACCTCAGCCCAAGAGTTCATCGACTTCGGCGAATATGACGGCAGCTTCCTTACGCTCGGCGCCCGCGTGGGGCTGAACACCTCCAACATGTCTGACACGCATGACGGCAAGGTATTCTCGCTCGACTCCTGGGGCACCGGCTTCGATGCCGGCGTAGTGGCCGACCTGCATCTGCGCGACTGGTTCAGCATCCAGCCCGGATTCTTCTTCCAGAGCCGCAGCCACAACTACACCTATCTATATGACCCGGCCATCTTCACAGCCCCTGACGCCAAGCTCAATGAATATGGCCACACTCGCCGCACCCTCTTCAAGATTCCGGTGCTCTTCTCGCTGCGCCTGCACCCGGCCGAATGCCTGGTGTGGACTGTGGACTTCGGCCCCGTCTTCAACTTCGGCATAGGTGGCCACAGCTGGTGGAGCGACCCCACAGAGGCTGTGCCCGTGGAGTACAAGCGAGGCTACTATAATGAGTTCAACAAATTCATGATGGGCATGAAAATGGGCACCGGCTTCCAGCTCTTCGAGCACTACTACATCGGTGTGCACTACGAAGCCGGACTCCGCTCCGCCCGCAAATATGGCGCCGGAGGGCGCGATAAAGCCTGGTCATTCACCATCGGCTACGATTTTTAACACACCTGCAACAGCCTGACTGCAAAACAATTAACGCATAAGTGCGTAATTTTCTTCAAAAAAATTGCGGAAATATTTTGTCAGTTTGGAGAAAAGCAGTAATTTTGCATCGGGTAAGTCCTACACGACCAGCTCCCTCTGAATCCCCCAGGTCTTGACCGAAGCAAGGGTAGGAGGTTGAGCGGTGCGATGCAGACAGCTTGCCCACCTGCCTCTTTAGCTCAGTTGGCCAGAGCACGTGATTTGTAATCTCGGGGTCGTTGGTTCGAATCCGACAAGAGGCTCCAATAGCGCATAAGCCATCAAAGCTGAATAGCGCACAAGGGCGAATACCAGAGTGGCCAAATGGGGCAGACTGTAAATCTGCTGGTTTA
>CANSAP010000017.1 GCA_947644715.1 uncultured Bacteroidales bacterium | reverse complement strand
TTGGCGGAGAGAGAGGGATTCGAACCCCCGGAGGTGTGACCCTCAACGGTTTTCAAGACCGCCGCAATCGACCACTCTGCCATCTCTCCGAATGTTTAATCTTGGATTTTGATTCCTTGATTATCGTTTTGTACTGCAAAGTTAAGCATTTATTTTGAATTGAACAAATCTATTTTGAAGTTTTAATGGATGATGTTTGTAATATGTTGTGAGTCAATCCATTAATGTGAACCGGTTTCTAAAAATATTTCGGAAATAGGGGAGAGCCGAGGCCTGTTTCTGTGGGTTCAGGATATATGCGTCTAAAACCTGAGGGAACGGTGTGTTCGGTGGTGTTATTGACTATTCTGACCATGCGTCCTATTTTCGGTATAAGTGCGAGCGGGTTGAAGTGAAAGCGCAGTTTCTTTTTGGGGCGTTCGTAGCTGATTGTGCCTTGCATTGAATGATATTTGGCTGCGTACTCCTTCGGCTTTGATATTCCTTTGTATGTTATTTTTTCATATAGAATCAGGCTTATTGTATTTGGATCGGCCGTCGGGCTTAGATAACCTATGACTTGTCCGGGTGCGAGATTGATGTTTTCGCTCTCAATGCATATGATTTCACAGTATCCGGGATTGATGTTGGATCTTAGGCCTCTGACGGCTTTAACCAAAACTATTGTGCGCAAATCAGGGCAGGTGTATATTCCTTCAGGGTTATGCAGGGAGATTGAGTCGCACCAAGCTTTTGCCTCTTTCATTGTAAGAGCGTTGTGGCGGGGTGCAACTGATGCTATTTGTGCTGAGAGTTGAAAGGGGAGAGCTGCAAGCAGCAGTATGAGGAGGAGTCGGGGGAGCGTGAGCGGTAAAATGAGTCTGCTAAAACACCTGCGCACGCACAATCCATTGGGGTGGGGAGTGTGCGTGCGCAGGTTAATATTGGAGAATGTTGTTAGCATTTTCATTCTCAGGGGTTGAGCACCAAGGCTTTGGATGCAGCGATGCGCCTCATGTTCAGAATTGCATAGCGCATGCGTCCGAGCGCAGTATTAATGCTGACGCCGGTGGTGTCTGCTATCTCCTTGAAGCTCATGTTGCGGTAATACCGCATTACGAGTACTTCGCGCTGAGCCTCGGGCAGTTCGTCAATCAGATAGCGCACATCTTCATGAATCTGTTCTGTGATAATGAGATCTTCGATGGTCTCTTCACTCAGTTCCTTCCGATTTAGGATATCGACTTCCTCGGCATCACTGCTTTGCATATTTTCAGCTTTTTCCTGGCGGTAAAAGTCTATTATGAGATTGTGAGCTATGCGGGAAATCCATGCAGGGAATTTACCATGTTCGGTATAGCGCCCCTGGCGTATTGTGGTGATAGCCTTTACGAAAGTATCTTGAAATATATCGTTAGCCACATCATCGTTCTTTACGATACGGATGATGTAGTTGAAGATGCGGTCTTGGTGTCTTTTGAGCAGAATGTCAAAAGCCTCGTTGTTACCGTTGCCATAAGCTTTGACCAATTGTTCGTCGGTCATGCTCATCATTTTTACCATTACTATTTCCTTTGTTTTGTTAAAGTAGAAGTAGTTCGATAGGCTTGGGATGTTGTATTGGGTTGTACTTATTGGGTTGATTAGTAATTGAACCAAGAGCAGGGAATTTGTGCCTGCTGTTTTCGGTTTACAAAATTAGGCAATAAATTCTGTTCTTCCAAGAATTATTGCCCAAAAATTGTTAAGAGTTGTTGAAATAAGGCCAAGCGTCATTTGTTTTAACACTCGTTTGGCTTTGACAACAGTTATTCGTATGCCGTTATCCGATTACTTAAAGGTATCGGGCAGGTCGTTTTCATAGAGAACGATGTCTCCCTTGTTGAGGAAACTGCTGAGGAATGTCTGTGATTCAGCAAAGCTGTCAACTATAATTATAGATTCCTCAGGCAGACTGGCAGCAGATTGAATGCCTGACAGGATAGCCTGCCTGTTGTAACGCCCGACAATGACGGCCACATCCACATTGGCTGCGATGTGACGGCCTAATTCCTTATTGAGTTCTTCTTGGCGTGAACCCAGTTCAATCATGCCCGGAGTGACAATTATGCGTCTGCCTCCGGTAAAGCGTCCGAGTGCCTCGACTGCCATGCGTGAGCCGACCGGATTGGAGTTATAAGCATCGTCGATAATGGTGACACCACCCGGAGTGCGTTTTACATTCAGTCGATGCTCGACTTGCTCCATGCGGCTGACAGCTTGGATTATCTGGTCATTGCTCACGCCGAGACGTAGAGCCATGATGACTGCTGCTGTCAGGTTGGAGAAGTTGGAATCTCCGATCAATTTTGTGTGCAGATGCAGAAGGAATCCATCGGGCCCGTTAATAGTGAATTTAGTGCCTTCTGATGTGTATTCTACATCGCTCACAGTGTAGTCAGCTTCATCAGTATTTGTTACAGCATATCGGATACACTCAACATTATCTACCTTCCGGGTAGCGCAATACTCGAAGTCGTTATTGACGATGGCCAGACCATTCGCGGGGAGGGCATCGGTTAGTTCAAACTTGGTGGCCTGCACTGTCTCTATGGTCTTGAATGTTTCCAAATGCATTGGACCCACGGCCGTGACGATTCCGTAATGCGGATGAACCAAATCGCATATTTCTTTGATGTCCCCCTTCTGCTTGGCACCCATTTCGCAAATAAAGATTTCGTGATAGGGTTTGAGCATTTCGCGTACGGTGCGAATTACTCCCATAGGGGTGTTGAAAGAGCCGGGAGTCATCAGCACTTCATATTTCTCGGAAAGAATTCTATGGAGATAGTGCTTAGTGCTTGTTTTGCCATAGGAGCCGGTAATACCGATAATCTTCATGTCAGGCATTGAGCGGAGCAGGCGTTGAGCATCGCGGTAATAGCGCCGGTTAATCAGTTTTTCAACTGGAGTCATCAATACATTGCCGAGCATGACGAATACCCACGAAAACAGGGAGATGAGCAACGCAATGCAAACAGGAGTGAGCATTGCGGCTTTTGCATTGGGGAAATACGCGTTAATCTCCAATGCTCCAGGACAGATGAACGCGCCTGCAATGCACGCACCATAACAAGCTGCGGCTAACAGACCGGTTGCTCCATACAGTCGCCACACACGTTTTGTAAAGACTAACGGCTTCTTATGCTTTGCTTTGATAATCATGACACACTTGATTATCAAAGTGATTGGGACTGCAATCACACTAACCCACAGAAAGGGAGTGAGTAGCAAGAAGATCAGTGCAATATCCACAATTCTCCATGTTGGCAATAAATTGCCGCTTCGCAGCCATCTCCAATAGCGGGATATGCGGTAAGAGTTTTGCTGAAAGACATGAATATCGCGCTTGAAATTCAGCAGCAGATATATTCCGCAAATGCAGTAAAGTGTTATGATTAAAGCCATTAAAGTCAGAATATTAATGTTTTACATTAGCTCATCTTTAAGAAACGTTGACAATACGGCTTTGAAGCCTCGAGGATTGTCGAGAAAGCTGTAATGACCGCATCCGTCAAACGATACGAGTCCGGCATCAGGAATCAGACGTTCCATTTTTTTTGCGTCAGATAGGGGAGTGGCGGTATCATTTTCTCCCCATATAAGGAGAGTGGGAGCTTTGATTTTGGGCATAACATTGCAAAGATCCTCATTCACGCATTTGCTCAGAATCGCTCTCATCATAGGTGTAGCCTGTTGATAATCAGCGGAACTGCGTTTTTTTCTTGCTGCCTCAATTCGTGCCTGCGCCGCTTTTTTGCCGAAGATTATAGGATAAACTTTCTTTGCAAGTTTGAAAGAATATACTTTTACGTACCAATTAAGACTCCGGCGAGGCTTTACGCCTGCAGCATCGACCAAAACAATTTTATGAATTTTTCGTCTGGAACCCATCAGTATGCTGATGCGACCACCGAAAGAGTGACCGAGCAATGTGGGCTCCTCAATCTTCAACGCATCTAAGAACTGTTCCATAGCAGTGGTGTAGTCATTCACGCCCCACACCTGAGTCGGTTCCGGGCTGTCGCCATGTCCGGGAAGATCCACATTTATGACTCTCATGCCGGGCGACACAATCTTTTCAACAGATGCCAAAGTGGTGTGATTGCATCCCCAGCCATGCATGAGAAGAATCGGGTGTCCGGCGGGATTGCCGGACTCAACGTAATGTATTTCTGCTCCTGACGGAAGAACTATAGATTTGGTCATAGTGGTGCAAAGTTACAAAAAATAACTTTGTCTACCAAGAATAAGGCTGGCGCGCGATATTGAGAGTGTATATATTTGTAATACTATTTGAGCCTGCATAACGCAAAGCCGTTGATACACAGTTGCTTAAAAATCATAATCCGTGTTATGTAAAATAAATATAACAGAATGGCAAATAATAATACACTCCACGATTCAAACTTGCAGTTCACATGAGGTATATGGTTTAACCAGCGCGACGTACTCTCCTCTTTCCCTGTTTTTATACAAACTAAAATCAACGGCATTTTTAATGCGAGTGTCGAGTGCTGCGGCAGAGTCAGCAAGACAAAAATGCATCGGAATGAAATATCGCACATCAATTGCTCTGACAAAGATCGAAGCGCCCTCCCACCAGTCTGTACCGATTCGCGAATCAACCGGGAAGAATGCTATATCAATCTTCGGAGAGTTTTGACGAATGGTTTCGACGATTCTTCGGAACTGCAGCAGAGCCAGGTCGATCTCCCTTTGAGTCGACTCATCTTTCCACAGCCAAGCATTTAGGTCGCCGGCATGAAATATTGTTTTCCCTTCGTACTGAACCAAATAGCTGTTTCCGATATCTGTGGATGCAAATGCTGTTACAGACAGGATTCTGTCTGCATATGATTCTCCGGGTTTGAGAATGGATATGTGCTCAGGCGATATTTTGTAAGGGCCGTTGTATGTGCTATTCTCTTTTAATATATAGTTGATGCTTCGCGCCGTGTCCTTACTAATGATATAATGAATGTTGCTGAAACGTTTGGCCCATAGAAATATTCCACGGGTAAAATGATCTTTGTGATGATGACTGACAAGCACATATAGAGGTGTTTCCAGCGGAATATTATTAAGGAATTCCGGTTCGTCTGTGTCGATAGGTGTCCCGTCATGTACATCGCGCCAATAATCGGTGATTATCACGCATTTAGGGAGCGTGATAATGAAGCAATCATGCCATATGAAGGTTATTTTTACATCCATGATAATATAACGTCCGCAACGTCGGTTTTAGTTCATCGCAGTTATAGAGAACTGTGTAATATTCGGGCTCACTTTTTATTCTCGCTTAAATTTTGTAACTTTGCACAAAATTAACCACATACCATCTTTAAGCATAGCATGGTCACATTCTTTAAGAAAGGCAGTTCACTCATAATTGCCGTAAAAAGCAAAGAGGCTCTCAGTCAAGAAACCCTCAGCCGTCTCTCATGGCTCTTTGATGGCGCAACACCCTTGAAATCCAAGCGGATATCCGGCACCTTTGTTGGTCCTCGTAAGGAAATGATAACTCCTTGGAGCACTAATGCAGTCGAGATTACCCAAAATATGGGCATCACAGGAATTGAGCGTATCGAAGAATACTTCAAGACCGCGTCAGAATCTCCTAAGTATGACCGCATGTTGCAACATGTGTATGAAGGACTTTCAGCTGACGTGTTCAATGTTACGCGCAAGCCGGAAGATATCGTATATATCTCTGATCTTGAAGCATATAACGCGCAGGAGGGCCTCGCATTGTCTTCTGAAGAAATCACCTATCTGCGTGACCTTTCCGCTAAGCTTGGCCGTGATTTGACTGACAGTGAGGTTTTCGGCTTCTCGCAGGTTAATTCCGAGCACTGTCGTCATAAGATTTTTAATGGCACCTTTATCATTGACGGTCAGGAACGGGAGTCCTCGCTTTTCAAGCTCATTAAGAAAACATCACAGGAGAATCCGAATGCATTGGTGTCGGCATATAAGGACAATGTGGCATTTGTAAGGGGTCCAAAGGCAAAGCAGTTTGCCCCCGTTAACCCTGAAAAAGCTGATTATTTTGAGGAGCGCGACATAAAGACCGTCATTTCTCTTAAAGCTGAAACCCATAATTTCCCCACAACGGTTGAACCGTTTAACGGAGCTGCCACCGGCACCGGTGGCGAAATTCGCGATCGCCTGGGTGGTGGTAAAGCCTCTCTGCCTATTGCAGGCACCGCCGTTTATATGACCTCATATCCCCGTCCTGACGAGCAGCGCGGTTGGGAAAAAGGTGCACCTCTCCCCCGCCCCTGGCTTTACCAAACGCCTGAGGAGATACTGATAAAAGCTTCCAACGGAGCGAGTGATTTTGGCAATAAATTTGGTCAGCCGCTGATCTGCGGTTCAGTTCTTACATTTGAGCACTCTGAACATGGCCGCAATTTGGCATATGATAAGGTGATTATGCTCGCCGGTGGTGTAGGCTTCGGCACACTTAAAGATGCGGTTAAAGGCACACCTGAGCCCGGCATGAAAGTTGTGGTCATGGGTGGCGACAACTATCGTATCGGCATGGGTGGCGGCGCTGTCTCGTCGGTGGAGACCGGCCAGTATGACAACTCTATTGAGCTTAACGCCGTGCAGCGTGCCAACCCTGAGATGCAGAAGCGCGTCAGCAACGTGGTGCGTGCTTTGGCTGAAATGGAAGATAATCCATGTGTTAGCATCCATGACCATGGCGCAGGCGGTCACCTTAATGCGCTTTCCGAATTGGTGGAAGCTACCGGTGGCAAGATTGATATTGAAAGCCTTCCCGTGGGGGATCCCACCCTCTCGGCTAAAGAAATTATCGGCAACGAGAGTCAGGAACGTATGGGCTTGGTAATGCACTCTGACCATGTAGATATGGTGCGCAAGATTGCCGAGCGTGAGCGTGCTCCCTATTACGTTGTAGGTGAGACTACTGATGATGCCCGCTTCGTTTTTGAGCAAAAAGATGGTGTAAAGCCAATCGATCTTGCAATGGCCGATATGTTTGGCAACTCTCCCAAGACCATCATGAGAGATAACACGGTAGAGCGTACCTACGACGATGTAGTGTATAACCCTGCTGAAATAAACTCCTACTTGGAGCAGACACTGCAACTGGAAGCCGTGGCATGTAAGGATTGGCTGACAAATAAAGTCGACCGCTCCGTAACAGGCAAGATTGCGCGTCAGCAGTGCCAAGGTGAGCTGCAGTTGCCCCTCTCAGACTGTGGCGTCGTAGCCTTGGACTATCGAGGAAAGCATGGCATAGCCACTTCGCTTGGACATGCTCCTCAGGCAGCCCTGATTGATCCTGCCAAGGGTTCAGTGCTCTCTATTGCAGAAGCCCTGACTAATATTTCAGGCGCACTGCTTAAGGAAGGCATTAAGTCTGTTTCTCTGTCAGCCAACTGGATGTGGCCCTGCAAAAACGAAGGAGAGGATGCACGTCTTTATGAGGCAGTGCAGGCGTGTTCCGATTTTGCCTGTGCGCTTGGAATCAATATCCCGACCGGCAAAGACTCATTATCAATGACTCAGAAATATGGCGAAGAAAAGGTCTACGCCCCCGGCACTGTGATTATTTCCGCTGCCGGCGAAGTCCGCAATATTCGTCGTGTAACCTCACCCGTGATACAGCAAAAGGCCTCCAAGCTCATTTATATTGACATGAGTAAGGATGCTCTGAAACTTGGTGGGTCAGCTTTCGCTCAGGCGCTCAATAAGCTGGGTAGCGATGCTCCCACTGTGACTGATCCCGCTTATTTTGTTCGCGCATTCAATGCAGTGCAAAAGCTCGTGGAGCGTAACCTGATTCTGGCTCAGCATGACGTGAGTGCAGGTGGCTTGATTACGACACTGTTGGAAATGTGCTTCGCTAACGTCAAAGGTGGCTTGAAGATAGATTTGAGTTGCTTCGGCTCTGACAATGATATGGTGAAGGTTCTTTTTGCTGAGAATCCTGCTATCGTTCTGCAAGTAGCCGATTCCAAGTGGGATTTAGTGACCGATGTGCTCAATCGAGCTTTGGTGACATATCATGTTATCGGCGCTCCCGCTAAGAATCGCACCATTGAGATTGACAAAGATGGTTGCGAGAGTAAGACCTTTGATATTGATGCACTCCGCGACGTCTGGTATCGTTCCTCTTGGATGCTCGACGTCAACCAGAGCGGCAAGAAATGTGCTGATGACCGCTTCATGAACTATCGCAAGCAGCCGGTGCGTTTCCGCCTTCCCAAAGATTGGTCCGGCAAGATGTCGAAGCTTGGTATCACCGCTGATCGTCAGGGACGTTCCGGCGTGAAGGCTGCTATTATCCGTGAGAAGGGTGTTAATGGCGACCGTGAAATGGCTTATAGCCTTTACCTTGCCGGCTTCGATGTGAAAGATGTGCATATGACCGACCTTACCTCCGGACGCGAGACCCTTGAAGATGTCAACATGATTGTGTTCTGCGGCGGTTTCTCCAATAGCGATGTGCTGGGGTCAGCCAAGGGTTGGGCCGGTGGCTTCCTGTTCAATGAGAATGCCAAACGTGCGTTGGATAACTTCTACGCTCGAAAAGACACACTGTCTTTAGGTATCTGCAACGGTTGTCAGCTGATGGCCGAACTGGGTCTGCTCTATCCTGAGCACAAACAGAGCCACAAGCTTCTGCATAACAACTCCCATAAGTTTGAATCAAACTTCCTGTCAGTGGAAATACCTGAAAATGACAGCGTGATGCTCGGAAGCCTTTCCGGCACCAAACTGGGCATATGGGTAGCTCACGGCGAAGGCAAGTTCTCTTTCCCCGAAAAATTGTCGGAGTATAAGGTGATAGCTAAGTATGCATATAGCGGCTATCCGGGCAATCCTAACGGCTCCTACGCTTCCGTGGCAGGTATTGCCAGCGCTGATGGCCGTCACCTTGCCATGATGCCTCACCTTGAGAGAGCGATTTTCCCCTGGCAGTGTGGTTTCTATCCTGCTACCCGTCGTAACGATGAGGTCACTCCATGGATTGAAGCGTTCGTAAACGCTCGTAAATGGATTGAGAATTTCAAAAAGTAACTATTTGTAAAGCAGATAGTTTAATGATATCTGTAAAGCATCTGACAAGACCTGTAAGCATTGCCGTCATGGCGTTGCTTGCGGGTCTTGTTTTGCAAAGTTGCTTCACCGGCATTGAACATACCGGCCACATTGATCTGTCAAAGAAGGACAAAGAAATATCCAGAAAAATATCTACTGAAGAGGCTTTTATGGCAGATATTAAAGGATTGAGTGCTGACCGATGGGATGTCGGGCGTGAATTCAGAGTGGTTGGAGAAAGGTCGGCACTTCTGTTTGATAATCCTCCGGGTAATCCCTACGGTGTCAAATTAAAATATGCCGGTCAGACTGAAATGCAGACTCCGGCCGGCACGCAGCGGGTTATCCTGATATTCACAGACTCTGTGGGCCGCACATTTAAGTATCAGTCAACCAAACAGGCACCCGGCGATATTTCAAGTACCGAGTTGCCGATGCTGATTGATATAGACCTGGTCAGGCAATTGAATGACAAGTTGACCGGAAGGCAACTATGGACTAAGACGTCGGATTGGCTAACTCCCGCCGGAGAGCCTGCCACGGGCCGCAAGTTTGAGGCGGTAACTATAACCGGAGTAGTCGGTGGGAGTGAAAATCTCCCCTATTCCGTGTTATTCAAAGATGAAACCGGTCAACTATATTTCGTCAGAATGAGTCAGACGGAAGGCACATTAGCCACACGTCCGTTTCACACCCTGTTCTCACTCAGTGATCCTCGCAAGGAGTACTCCGGCATATCAGATGAAATCTGGCAGAAAATACGTCGAGGAAATATCTCAACCGGCATGACCAAACAGGAGTGTCGCCTTGCCCTGGGAGCGCCTGCGCAGGCAGAAAGCGGACGTGACTTTTCCAAGACGATTGATATATGGACCTATGCCAATGGCATATATCTTCGCTTCGAAGATGGTATTCTTGTAGATTTTAGAAAGTAAATACAGCAATGATTTCAGAAAACGTCGACATAACAGGATTCACAACATTTGGCATCCCGGTGAAAACCAAGTATTTTGCTGAATACAGCTCAGTTAAGGAGTTGGAGCGCATTATGCGTACCGCCGAGTATCAGCAAAGTGAAGTGTTGCATATCGGAGGCGGCTCCAACTTGTTGTTCGTTAATGATTTTAATGGCTTAATCCTGCATTCTGCCATCAAAGAGCGTACAATCTATAAGAAGAATGATGACACAGTATATCTCATAGCCGGGGCGGGAGAGAATTGGGCTGACCTGGTAAGATTCAGTGTTGACAACAATCTGTCCGGTCTTGAAAACCTTTCAGAAATACCCGGTGAGGCCGGTGCATCGGCCATACAGAATGTGGGTGCCTATGGAGTAGAGGCCGGCGATCTGATTTTCAAGGTAGAATGCTATGATCGCCTTGCGCACAAGGTAGTTACATTCTCTGCTGAAGAATGCAAATTCGGATATCGCGACAGCTTTTTCAAGCATGAGGGGCGAGGACGGTATTACGTACTCCGCGTTTGTTTCAAATTACGACCGGACACGATTGCCCGCAATTTGGATTATGGTCCGTTGAAGACACTTGCTGAAAGGCTCGGACATGCCCCTTCCATCCGCGAAGTAAGCGATGAAGTCACGCAGATTCGTGATGAGAAACTTCCCGATCCGCAGCGAATCGGCAGTGCCGGAAGTTTTTTTAAGAACCCGGTAGTGCGTCGCAAGTATTATGAGGCTGAAATTCTAAAGCGCTGTGCGGAGGTGCCATGCTATGACTTGCCGGATGATAAAGTAAAGATACCGGCAGGATGGCTTATTGAACATGCCGGATTAAAGGGATGTTTCATCGGTGGAGCACAGGTTTACACCAAACAGTGTCTCGTGATAATCAACAAAGGGAATGCCACCGGAGAATCAGTGGCAGCTCTCTGCCGTCATATACAGCTGACCGTTCATAAGAAATTTGGAATTTGGCTACAACCGGAAGTTAATTTCATAGACACGGCTGTGCATGTCGAAATTCTTGGCAGCGGAACAAGCAAGGGAGTGCCTGAACCGGCATGTCAATGTGATGTCTGCACCTCTTCCGACAGTCATGATAAACGTTTACGCGCCTCCGCCCTGATCCGCACGCATGGAATGACTTTGCTGATTGATCCGTCAGCTGATTTCCGGGAGCAAGCGTTGCGCTCAAAGATATTTGACATTGATGCCGCCCTGATAACTCACCAGCACTACGATCATGTAGGAGGTATTGATGACTTGCGTCCGTATTGCACCAACAAGAAAATGCCGCTGTTCGTGACAGAATCTGTAAATGAAGATTTACACAGAAGACTCGACTATTGCTTCCGTGAGCATAACTACCCCGGTGTTCCGGGATTTGAAATGCATGTGATAGATGATTTGCCGTTTTATTTCAACGGACTCAAAATCATTCCAATCAAAGTTATGCATGCATCACTTCCCATTGTAGGGTATCGAATAGGTGATTTCGCATATATTACTGATGCAAAAACTATTCCCGAAGAGCAATATGAAAAACTTCAGGGTGTTAAAGTACTTGTCTTAAACGCGCTGCGTAAGACACCCCATTTCAGCCACTTGACTCTTCAAGAAGCCCTGGATGTCATTGAGCGCATAAAGCCCGAATGTGCATACCTGACCCATATTTGTCACGACATGGGTTTACATGCGGAGGTCTCCCCCACTTTACCTCCTCATGTTAAGTTGGCATATGATGGTCTGCGGTTCACCGTAAATTAACTAAGGCTGCTTTTCAATCCGCATCTTTGCAATCTCAATCAGGAAAAAGTCAGCGGAATTGCGGTGTAAAATTTGCGTAACCCAAAACTTATATATACCTTTACAAGCAAATTGAGAGGATTTAATCCCGACTGATTGGAAATAATTCATGCGCCGGTTATTAATTCTCTGAATTTTTAATTGACCAATATCTTAAATCTATTATAATGGAAGAAAATCTCATTAAAACGTGTCTTCACGACCGCCATGTAGCACAAGGTGCGCTGATGTCGCCTTTCGGTGGCTTCGACATGCCTATCCAGTACACAAGCATCATCGATGAGCACACGGCTGTGCGCACGGATGTGGGTGTGTTTGACGTAAGCCATATGGGCGAAGTTCGTATCTCCGGCCCCGATGCTTACAAGTATGTCAGCCATATCTTTGTAAATGACGTGACCGGCGCTCCCGACGGACAGATTTTCTATGGCATGATGTGTCATGAAAATGGCGGCGTTGTGGATGACCTGCTCGTTTACAAAGTAAATGACGAGGAGTATTTCCTTGTAATTAATGCGTCAAACATAGCAAAAGATGTAGCCTGGATTGAAAAGAACGCTGCAGGCTTCAATGTAACGATAAAGAACGAAAGCGACTATTACGGTGAGGTAGCAGTGCAGGGTCCCAAGGCCGAGGAAATGCTGATGCGCATCCTGAACCTGCCTCTGAATGAAATCGCATTCTATAACTTCAAAACTTTCGACATCGATGGTGAGCAGGTAATCATCTCGCGCACCGGCTATACCGGCGAAGATGGATTTGAGGTGTACGGTTCCCATGACTTCACCCGTCGTCTTTGGGACAAACTCATGGAAGCAGGCGTTAAGCCCTGTGGCCTTGGCTGTCGCGACACTCTTCGCTTTGAAGTCGGATTGCCCCTTTATGGTGATGAGCTCACAGATGATATTACTCCCCTCGAAGCCAGCCTCAGCATGTTTGTTAAGCTCGACAAACCTACTGACTTCATCGGTCGCGAGGCTCTTGCCAAGCAGAAAGAAGAGGGCGTGACCCGTCGTATCGTCGGCATTGAGCTTGAAGGCAAAGCAGTGCCCCGTCATGGTTATCCCGTAGAGGTAGACGGTAAAGTAGTGGGTGAAATCACCACCGGCTATAACTCCATCTCTACCGGCAAAAGCGTTGCTATGGCTATGATTGAGAAGCCTTATACCAAGCTTGGCACCCCGGTGGAGGTTCGCATTCGCAAGAAGACATTCCCCGGCGTGGTTGTTAAAAAGCGTTTCTACGACAAAAACTATAAGAAATAATTAACCTTCACATTCCGTTGTCGCCGGGAGTTAGTTCCCGGTGACCCGGATTATAACCCACAATTTTTCAGCCCAAAAATGAGCAAAGTATTAGAAAACCTCCGTTATGCCGACTCTCATGAGTGGGTATTGGTGGAAGGAGATGTAGCCACCGTAGGTATCACTGATTATGCACAGCATGCGCTTGGCAACATCGTCTATGTAGACATGCCCGAAGCCGGTGATGAAGTAACTGCCGGTGAAGAGTTTGGTGCAGTTGAGTCTGTTAAGGCAGCCAGCGACCTGATTTCTCCCGTAAGCGGTGAAGTGCTCGAAGTGAACGAAGCACTTGAAGACGCTCCCGAACTCATCAATGAGGATGCGTTTGCCAACTGGATTATGAAGGTGAAAATCAGCGATGCATCTGAGATTGAGAACCTTCTTGATGCAGCTGCTTACGCCAAGGTGTGCGAAGAGTAATACTCCCCTCTTCCTGACTGCGATACGCTGTTATCCCAACACACTATTGATAGACGTGGCGCAATCACAATTCAGTGGTCATTGTCTGTTCAGCAGAGACATGCAAGTGTCCCCGCCGGATTGGCAATGACCAAAATTTTTATACGTTCCCGGTCGGGAACGAAACTACTACAAAACAATGAGCAATAAATTCATCCCTCATACTCAGGCCGACATTGAACGCATGCTCGCCAAAGTAGGTGTAAGCAGCATCGATGACCTGTATGCCGACATCCCCGCAGAAGTAATCTTCAATCGGGATTATAATATTCCGTCGGCCATGTCAGAAATTGAGATACGCAAGTATTTCAATGAGCTTGGCAATAAGAATGAAACATTGACCGTATTCGCCGGTTCCGGTGCTTACGACCATTACTCTCCCTCCGTAATCAGCCACCTGCTGACTCGCAGTGAGTTTTACACTGCATATACACCCTACCAGCCTGAAATCTCGCAGGGCACTCTGCAGTATATCTTTGAGTATCAGAGCATCATATCCGAGTTGACCGGTATGGAATGTGCGAATGCATCAATGTATGACGGCAGCACTGCCGCCGCCGAGGTCGCATTCATGATGGTAGCCAGCGCACGCAAGAAAAACCGTGTGCTCGTCTCCGCCACACTGCTGCCCCGCGTGTTGGAAGTGGTTAAAACATACGCGAAGTTCCATGGCATTGACATCACCGAAATTCCTGAAAAGGAGGGCGTGACCGATTTGGCTGCTCTTGATACATTGCTGGAGGCCGGAGATGTGGCCGGAGCCATTCTGCCTACCCCCAACCGTTACGGCATTATTGAGGATTATTCCGGAGTGGCTGATAAGCTTCATGCCGCCAAAGCGTTGCTCGGCATTTATGCCGATCCCTCTGCCCTCGCCGTGCTTCGCTCGCCCAAGGAATGGGGTGCAGACATAGCCTGTGGTGAAGGTCAGACTCTTGGCATGCCTCTGAGCTTCGGCGGACCTTATCTCGGCTTCATAGCTTGCTCACAGGCACAGCTCCGCAAGATGCCCGGGCGTGTGGTTGGAGCTACTACTGATGCTGATGGCAAACGTGCATTTGTGCTCACCCTTCAGGCTCGCGAGCAACACATTCGCCGCGAAAAAGCGACCTCCAATATCTGCTCCAACCAAAGCCTTATGGCGCTTTATGCCACCATCTATGTAGCGCTTATGGGTAAGGAGGGCATGAAGGAAGTAAATATAAAAGCCACAGCCGGTGCTCACTACCTGTTCGACAAACTCATTGAGAGTGGCAAATATGAACCCGCATTCCCCGGTAAGCCCTTCCTCAAGGAATTTGTCGTGAAAACTGCAGGAAACGTTGCCGAACTTAACAAGCATCTGGCAGCTAACGGCTTCATGGGCGGCGTAGACCTGGGTGACGGCAAAATCTGCCTGGCCGTAACAGAGAAGCGCACTAAAGCCGAAATTGACCGATTGATAACCCTTATGACTGAATAAGACCAGATGAAATACTACGATAAACTGATATTTGAGTTGTCACGTGAAGGCCGCAAGGGTTATGAACTTCCGGCAAATGAGTTCACAAGCAACTCCATAGATGCCATCCCCGCCAATCTTCTGCGTCAGGAACCGGCTGATCTTCCTGAAGTTAGTGAGCTGGACGTGGTGCGTCACTACACAAATCTTTCAAACAAAAACTTTGGTGTGGACACCGGCTTCTATCCCCTCGGTTCCTGCACCATGAAGTATAATCCGAAAATCAACGAAGAGGTTGCTGCGCTGCCGCAGTTCGGAGGCCTGCACCCCATGCAGACTGAAGAAACCGTGCAGGGAGCCTTGGAGGTTTACTACAATCTTCAGCGTGCACTCTCTGAAATTGCCGGCCTTGGAGAGTTTACACTTAACCCCTATGCCGGTGCTCATGGTGAGTTGACCGGTCTGATGGTGATGCGCTCCTACCATGAGCAGCGTGGCGACACGAAGCGCAGAAAAGTGATTGTGCCCAATTCTGCACATGGCACCAACCCCGCCTCAGCGATGGTAGCCGGACTGGAAGTGGTTGAGGTTAAATCAAAACCCAACGGCTCAATTGATGTAGAGGATCTCAAGCCCCTGCTGAATGATGAGATTGCCGGTATTATGATGACCAACCCGAACACGCTCGGCATGTTTGAGACAGAAATCCTGGAGATTGCGAAGCTCGTGCACGAGGCCGGTGGTCTGCTTTACTATGATGGTGCCAACCTTAACCCGTTGTTGGGCAAAGCTCGTCCCGGTGACATGGGATTTGACATCATGCACATCAATCTCCACAAGACATTCTCAACGCCTCATGGTGGTGGCGGTCCCGGTTCCGGCCCCGTAGGAGTTCGCAAAGGTCTGGAACATCTGCTTCCCAACCCGCGTGTCACGAAGGATGCCGAAGGTGTATTCCATGTTGAGACCGGCGCTGACAGTCTCGGATCTATCTCTGCTTTCTTCGGAAACTTCGGTGTTATGCTCCGTGCGTATGCTTACATCCTGACTCTCGGTAAAGAGAACCTGAAGATGGTGGGTCCCATGGCTACTCTGAATGCAAACTATATCAAGGAGAATCTTAAGGATGACTACTTGCTGCCCATCGACGGTGTCTGCAAGCATGAGTTCGTGTTCGACGGACTGAAAGACAAGAGCACAGGTGTAACCACACTCAATGTGGCCAAGCGCCTCCTCGACTATGGTTTCCATGCCCCGACCATTTACTTCCCCCTGCTTTTCCACGAGTCTATGATGATTGAGCCGACTGAGACCGAAAGCATTGAGACTCTGGATGAGTTTATCGAAGTTATGCACAAGGTTGCCAAGGAAGCACGAGAAACTCCTGACGATGTCAAGAATGCACCTCTGACCACACTCGTGCGCAAGCTGGATGAAACCACGGCAGCCAAGCACCCCATTCTGAATTATCGCACCCTTAAAGCGCAGCAAGCCTGATATGCAGACTTCTGATATCATTATAATAGGAGCCGGCCCGGGCGGTTATGAAACCGCTCTGGCGGCTGCCTCGCGTGGCATGAATGTGACTCTCTTCGAGGGAGCGCATTTGGGTGGAACCTGCCTTAATGAGGGCTGCATTCCCACCAAGTGTCTTTGCCGCAACGCTGAGGTTCTCACCCAATTCAAAGATGCCGAGCAATTTGGCATCGATGACTTCTCCTTTGAGTTTGATTTCGGTAAGGCCATGGAGCGCAAAAATAATGTGGTAGCCACATTGCGCGACGGGATTGCTGCAATGCTCAAGCAGGCTAAAGTGAACGTCATCAGCGAATATGCGTCTTTTAAGGACTCAAATACTGTGGTCGCCGGAGGAGAAGAGTATTCTGCAAAGAATATAATCATTGCTTCCGGCTCAGTGTCAAAGTCTCTGCCGATTCCGGGTGCAGACCTTGATTGCATCAAGACTTCCACTGAAATGTTGTCGATTGACTACGTACCGGAGTCTCTGACTATTGTCGGTGGCGGAGTTATTGGCATGGAGTTCGCGTCAATTTTTGCCGCTATGGGAAGCAAAGTAACCGTAGTGGAATACTGCAAGCATATTCTTCCTCCGTTTGATTCCGACATTGCAAAGCGCCTGAAGCAGTCGCTTTCAAAGCGCGGAATCGAGATTATCACTTCCGCTGCTGTGCAGAAGATTGAGCGCAATGAAGAGGGAGATGTTGTTACAACCTATGAGTGTAAGGGCAAGACGGCAACAGTGATAAGTACCGATATTCTTATGGCTGTTGGCCGCTCACCTCGCATTGACGGATTGAATCTTGAGGCAGCAGGCGTGGAGTTCTCACCCCGCGGCATTAATGTTGATGACAATATGCGCACCAACGTGTCCGGCATTTTCGCTATCGGCGATGTTAATGCCCGAATGATGTTGGCTCATGTAGCTACTTATCAAGGAGTGCGAGCTCTTAACGCAATTGAAGGGAAAGAGGATTCAATTGATTTCAACATTGTGCCCTCAGCTGTATTCACTCAGCCGGAATGCGGCATGGTGGGCTTGACAGCCGACCAATGCAAAGAACAGGGAATTGCCGTTCGTATTGGCCAAAGCTTCTTCCGGGCCAATGGCAAAGCGCTTGCTCTTGGAGAGTCAGAGGGTCTCTGTAAATTAATCTTCAAAGCAGACGACATGACTCTGATTGGCGCTCACATTATGGGAGTTCAAGCTGCTGATCTTGCTCAGCAGTGCGCTGACTTAATGAGCCGTAAATCAACTCGTAAAGACATCATGGATACAATTTTTTCGCATCCCACTGTCAGCGAGGTCATCCTTTCAGCGTGCCACAATGTAAAGTAAATCTCGTGACATCCCCATACAGGGCGAAAGTACTTGACATTTTCAAATAAAACTAAAAGTCTCAGCTATATAAGTTGAGACTTTTAGTTTATTTCCGCGCTTTATATACTTGGCAAAAACAGAAGTAAACACAAATAAAGGAAAAGAGTGCGTGTCAAAATTCTTACTGAACCCGACGCTCTTGTAGTGAACAGCAGTTATCTTATTGTTTATTGAAGCGCCTCAAACCAGTTACGGATTTCTTGAGAAGAGGGGCGGTTCAATAGTTTCGGTTGCATCCAATGCAGTTCAGGATATGTCTCTTCCAATTTTGTTGCACTGTTATCAATTGAGCTGCCACCAGAGGTAGCGAAAAGTGCCACACACTTTCCCTGCAATTTGTGGCTTTCAATAAACGTATTGATGGCGGTCGGAGCGAGATCCCACCATATTGGATATCCGATGAGAATCAAATCATAGTCATCTGCGTTAACGCTGTCAGGCTTGATTGAGGTGCGTGCTCCGGAATCTTTCATCTCAACAGAGCTGCGGGATTGGTCATTATGCCAGTCAAGGTCAGCCGAGGTGTATTTTTCCGTAGGCTCAATCTCAAGCAGAGTGCCGTTCACAGCTTCAGCAATCTGTGTGGCAACATGTCGTGTGGTGCCTGTTGCGGAAAAATAAGCCACCAGTACTTTTCTCTCTTTAGTGTTTGATTGAATCATATGGTCAGAGGAATTTTGCTTCTGTGCGCAGGCTGTCAGGGAAAATAGAGCTAACAATGCCGGTATAATTGTTTTTAACAGTGTCATATGCTGAGGGTTAAGGAAGTTTATTGTAATCATCATCGCTGACCGGCTCCAACCATTCATTAGAGAGCTTTTCACCCGGCACGGTTAGAGCTAAATGCGCGAACCAACTGTCTTTGGATGCACCGTGCCAATGCTTTACTCCCGTTGGAATGAAGACGACGTCGCCGGGGTTGAGTTCCTGCGCAGGCTTGCCCCATTCTTGGTACCAACCGCGCCCGGCTACGCATATCAGCGTCTGTCCTCCACCCTTCTCGGCATTATGGACATGCCAGTTATTTCTGCATCCCGGTTCAAAAGTCACGTTTGATATTGGCACTCCGCTGGTTACGAGCGGAGCAAGATAACTGTTGCCGACAAAGTACTTGGCATAAGCCTCATTCGGTTCACCTATCGGGAAAATCATTTCACGCTGGAACTGCGCCTTGGCAGAAGTTGAATCCGCCTCATCCGCCCAAACTTTGGTAGCTAACCGGAACGCGCCCCAGGCTTTAGGCCAGCCGGCGTAAAATCCTATTTGGGTGAGAGCTTCAGCTATTTCCGTACGGGTTATTCCGTTCTGTTTGGCTGCCAGCAGATGGTGTTCCAATGAGGAATCTATAATGCCTTGCGCCACGAGACATGTAACGGTCACCAGTGAGCGGTCACGCAGCGAGAATATATCGTTACGGCTCCACACCTCGCCAAAAAGTATGTCATCATTGAGGCGGGCAAATTCGGGAGCAAAGTCGCCGAGCTGGTCGCGACCCGCGGTTTGCACGATTTTTTCAGGTTTTGCCATGTTGAATGTTGCTAATAGAATGAGAATTAACAATACTTTCTTTTTCATCTGCTTTTAGACACACTCTTAGACACACTCTTAGGTTAGAGGCTTTCACGCAGAATATTGACAATTTCCGCGTGGTTGAGCGTTTTATAGCCACCTGTCATTATGAATGTCGCATCAGCTATGCCGTCGAGCATCTCTTCCGTGACACCCAAGGAGCTGATTTCGGATGCTGCCCCAATTTCTTTAATCCAATCAGCAAGGGCTTCAATAGCCGCGGAGGCAAGTTCCTCTTCTGTTTTTCCAGCGGAGGGTATTCCCCACACGTTTCTTGCCAGGCGTGCAAACTTCTGCTGGCCGGCTGCCATAATATGGCGGTAATATGCTATGGACACACCGGAAAGAGTCATACCATGAGTAGCATCGGTGTATGCGCCGATAGCCTGTCCAATCATATGCACCATCCAATCTTGGCTTTTGCCTTCGCCGATTAGAGTGTTAAGTGCCCAGGTGGCAGTCCACATAATATTGGAGCGTGCCTCATAGTTTTCAGGCTCTTTCACTGCCACGCGGCTGGAGGTAATCAGAGAACGCATCAGTCCCTCAGCAAGATAGTCTGATGTATTGTCATCATCGCCGGAAAGGTACTGCTCAAGAATATGGCTCATGATGTCAAAGATACCGGCAACCATCTGTTTTCGAGGAACGGTAAAGGTGTATTCAGGATTGAGGATAGCAAACCGAGGCATAACATCAGTGCCGAAGACCTTACCTATTTTCAGTTTCTGAACCGGATTGGTGATAACGGAACCACCATTCATCTCAGAGCCTGTGCCCACCATCGTAAGCACAGCACCGACAGGAATTATTCTCTCACCGGGCTGCGGGTCTTTCTGCTCAACGAAGAAATGGTCCCAAGCATTGCCATCATACCAGGCAGCTACGCTGATAGCCTTAGCATAATCAATTGTTGAGCCACCACCTACTGCCAGAATCAGATCCACATCATTTTCGCGGGCAATGCGTGCCCCTTCATTCATTTTGTCGACTGTGGGGTTAGGCATCACACCGGAAAGCTCAATAACCTCCTTGCCGGCGACAGTAAGCGCATTTATTACATCCTCATATATGCCGTTGCGCTTGATTGAGCCGGCACCATAAGTCAGCAGCACTTTGGACCCGAATGCTTTTAACGCATCAGCAAGGTTAGCGCATGCGTCCTTGCCGAAGTAAAGTGTTGTCGGGTTTGAATAAACGAAATTTCCAATCATTGTATTAAAGCTATTATGTTAAGTGACTTTTCAGAAGAAGCTTTGAGCAGTCACACATGATGACAAGCCTCCCTGGCTTCTCTTTTTCTTGGCCACAAAATTACAAACTCGAACGCGTAGACATTTTGCTGAGAAGTTCAAATTTCATCAGCTCTCGCTCATTATTGCCCTAATCGGCGATTTTTTGTAATTTTGCAGAGAATTAAGGATGCAAGTATGAATACCACAGAACGATGTAAAAACGAAATTATGCGCAGGTACTGCGTATTTACACTCTCTCTGTTCTTCATTTCTTTAGGCGTGAGCCTCATAACAAGGTCGCTTGCCGGCACCTCCCCCATTTCCAGTATTCCGTATGTAATGAGTCTGCATTCAGTTCTGACTATGGGTGCTTTCATTTTCATTCTCAACCTGGTGCTAATGGCCGGCCAAATGCTGATGCTCGGCCGCGAGGGTATCAAGGAATGTAAATGGGAGCTTATTATGCAGCTGCCGGTATCGATAGTCTTCGGTCTGTTTGTAGATTTGACTATGTGGATTCTTTCCGGTTATCATCCGCAAGCTTATTGGATGAAGCTGACCTCATTGGCCTTAGGATGCATATCAATGGCAGCCGGAGTGTCGCTCGAGGTATTGGCTGATGTTGCAATGGTGTCGGGTGAATACTTTGTGCATGTGGCCTCAGACCGCTTTAGGCTTCACTTCGGAACAGTTAAGCTGATGTTTGACATCACCCTTGTATTGATAGCAGTAGGGTGTTCATGGATACTGGCCGGACAGGTTGACGGGATTCGTGAGGGGACACTCCTGGCAGCGCTTCTTACGGGACCATTAGTAAAGCTCTTTCTTCCGCGTCTGCGCTTTGTGGAGCGCTGGGAGCAGGCAAGCTGATTTGCAAGAAGTCATCTTTTTCCGTTTCGTAAAAGGATGACTTCTTGCTATTATTTTATGTATGGATACTTGACATTCCAAAGGAAGAGTGCGTGGCCTGGCATTGATGTTCCGGCCGCGCATCTGTCCTTTAACTCAATGATTTTCCGGAACGCGTCAAGGCTGATTTTGCCTCGCCCCACATCCACTAATGTTCCTACCACTGCCCGCACCATATTACGCAAGAATCGATCGGCTGTAATGGTAAACACCCACATATCCCCCTCTTTCTCCCAGTGGGCTTGGGTCACTTTGCAGATGTTGGTCTTCACATCTGTATGCAGCTTGGAGAATGAAGTGAAATCATCGACGGTCAATAGTATCTCGGCAGCCCTATTCATAAGCTCATAGTCCAGCCGATGTGGTGTGTACCAACAGAGATTATTCAGAAACGGAGTTTTCTCTTCAGTTACAAAATATTTGTATGTGCGGGATGTTGCATCGAAGCGTGCGTGTGCATCCTCCGGAACCTCATGCAGCCTCTGAAGCGCAATGTCCGGGCCACACATGTAGTTCAGCGAGCGCAGGAATGACTTTTCATCTGCAATAGGAGCATCGGTATCAAAATGTGCGTACATGCAACGGGCATGCACGCCGGCATCGGTGCGCCCGGCACCCGTAATCAGAGTGGGCCGACGCAAAACCTTTGCCATTGCATCTTCAATAATCTGTTGCACGGCAGTGGCATTGGGCTGGCGCTGCCAGCCACAATACTGTTTACCGTTATATGCCAATTGAAGGAAATACCGCATTGCAAAATTATTCGAGATAGGTGTAGCCATACAGTCCCGAACGGTAATTGTTCAGGAATTGCCGACCCTCTTCAGGGGATATTTTGCCCTGCTTCATGCAGGCCGTAACCCAGCCTTCGAGATTGCGAACCAGTTTTTTAGGATTATATTCCACATAGTCGAGCACATCTGCCACCGTCTCACCATCAATCACCTGCTCAATCACAGGTCCGGATTCTTTGACAGATATATGGACGGCATTTGTGTCGCCAAACAGATTGTGGAGGTCGCCCAATATTTCCTGATAGGCACCCACGAGGAAGACTCCGAAGTAATAGTGCTCGCCGGGTTTGAGGGGATGCACAGGCAGGGAATCAGACACACCCTGCGGTGAGACGAAATGAGCAATCTTGCCGTCGGAGTCGCATGTAACGTCCTGCAACGTGGCCAATTGAGTGGGCTTTTCGTCGAGACGGTGAATCGGCATAATCGGGAACACCTGGTCAATAGCCCAAGAGTCAGGCAGACTTTGGAACAGCGAAAAGTTGCAGAAGTATTTTTCAGGCAGCATCTTGGCCACTTTGCGTAATTCTTCCGGAGGATGCTTCATGGAGCGTGTGATGTCGTTGACGTCGCGAGCAACACTCCAGAACAGTTTCTCTATCTGTGCGCGTGTGCGCAAATCAAGCAGCCCCAAGGAGAAGAGTTCAAGAGCTTCTTCGCGTATTTGCAGAGCATCATGCCAATCCTCGAAGACTCGCGAGGGATTAATCTTATCCCAGATATTATACAGTTCGCGAGCCAGCTCATGAGCATCTTCCTCTACCACCATATCATCTCTCCACTTCGGGAGCGCCGTCGCAGCCAAAGCCTCAATAATCAGAACAGAGTGATGAGCCGTTACTGAACGTCCGCTTTCAGTAATGATGTTCGGATGAGGCAGATTGTTTTTAGTGCAGACATCGACAAGGGCTGAGACTGAGTCGTTGACATATTCCTGAATACTGTAATTCATTGAATTTTCACTCGACGAGGAGCGAGTGCCATCATAGTCAACACCAAGGCCGCCACCTATGTCTACGAATTGAATGCCGAATCCCATGTGCTGGAGTTGCACATAGAATTGCATGGCTTCACGCAGAGCATTCTTGATGCGGCGAATCTTTGTTATCTGGCTGCCGATGTGGAAATGTATAAACTTCAGACAATGGCCAAGTTTGTTCTTCTCAAGGAACTCAAGCGCGTCAAGGAGTTCAGAGGAATTCAGTCCGAATTTGCTGACATCGCCACCGCTTTCCTCCCATTTCCCGGAACCGGAAGATGTGAGCTTAATGCGGATGCCGATGTTAGGCTCTATCTTAAGCTTCTTGGATATGTCGGCAATGATTTTAAGTTCGTTGAGTTTTTCTGCCACAATGAATATACGTCTGCCCATCTTCTGCGCAAGCAGAGCAAGCTCGACATAGTCCTTATCCTTGTAACCGTTGCAGACCACGATTGAATTCTCATGGGTGTTCACGGCGAGCACCGCATGGAGCTCAGGCTTGGAGCCGGCTTCAAGTCCTATGTTATATTTGTTGCCGTGGCTGACGATTTCCTCAACCACTTGCCGCATCTGATTAACCTTAATGGGATAGACTATGAAATTCTTACCCTCATAGTCATATTCCTTAGCGGCGCGTGCAAAACATGATTGAATTTTGCGGATGCGATCATCAAGAATGTCCGGAAACCTGACAAGCACAGGAGCGGTGACGTCGCGCAGTTGCAATTCATCCATCAGCTCCTTGAGGTCAACGGAAGGACATCCTTCACGCGGCGTGACCTCAACGTGTCCGGATTCATTTATCTTAAAATAATCACGACCCCAACCGGGCACATTGTAGAGTTCGGAGGAGTCTTCAATTCGCCATTTTCTCATGTCAATTCTCTGATTTGGGAATAGGTTCTCGGTCAAGGTCAATTGCCTCTCCCGAGAATTTCAAAATAGTCTACGTAAATCTCAGTCCGATAACGCTGGATGTTGAGCTTGTCGGTGTAGGAACGGGTGCGGATTTTGCCCTCAATATATAGCTTTGTTCCTTTGCGGATATATCGTTCGGCATACTCTGCGTGCTTGCCGGTCATAACAATGTTATGCCATTCTGTGCGTTCGCTCTCACCTAACTGCTCGTTTGTCGCGAGCGAGAATAAGGCCATTGCCAACCCCTTTTCCGGATAATACATCTTGGGGTCGGAACCGGTATTACCTAACAGTATTGCTTTATTTACTGACACTGCAGATTTACGACTGAATCAGGTTATATATATATTTGTTTCAAGTTATATAAGTCAGAATCTGGATGCTTTGATTGCCAGGCCGGTTTTCTCATACAGTCCCATCAGCAGATTCATTACATGCACTGCATCGCCGGCTCCGCCTCGCATTCTTGCATCAGCAATAGCACGCAGCTGAAGAGTGCCGTCGGCTCCCTTGTCAAGACTTATGATTAATTTATCCGTGCCCTCGACTTCTGCCGGCTCCACCGCTTCTCCGACTATGAATGTCAGATTGTGGTCATCATACAGCTCTTCATACATGTCAGTGATATTATCAATTGGCACAGGCAGGCTTATGTCGCATGAAATTCGGATAACGCGGTTAAGTTCAACCGGTTTGAAGGTCGTGTTTATATTGAAGTCATTAACTCCGGTGGCCACTAATTCTTGAATCATCGACCTGAGTCGGAGTGGTTGCGTTTCAAGAATAGCAGGTTCGGCTTCAACCGTCAGTTCCAATTGCTCAGGCAGCATGGAGCGCATGGCCAACGGCAGGAGTGCCACAGTGGCGACTGACTCCAGCGGAGATGGAACAACGGCATGACGCGCTCCTCGCACGAGAGCCTTGCGATTCAATTCCGGAACACCGTAAACGCACAGCGCGTCCTGTCGACGAGACTCAGCGAAGTCGCCTGTCAGCTCAATAAGACATAGGTCAGGATAGCCGGTGAGGTCGGGCTTTTCACAGCTGCCACGGTTCGACGCAACGAACACTACATCGAGCTTCTTCGTGTCAAGCTCAGAGGAAAATTCCAATGAGCTCTCACCTATCAATCCATGATGGGCAGATGTGATGTCGCATCCGGCGAGGGACTTGTCGACCACGCTCCTTATGGTCACGTCAGGATGATTGACCAAAATTCGCAGCAGTTCGCCTGCCAGCGGTGTTGAAGCGCCTATTATACCAACGTTAATCATTTTCGTGTCGGAGAGTCAATTAAAAAACATGCGAGAAGTGACCCGGACGCCCGCAGGAGCGCACAAGCCACTTGATTATGAGAGATTATATCTGAAAGTGAAAGGGGTATCACTATTTAGTATATGGGTATTTTCTCGTCGAGGGGGAGAAGACGTGCGAAGACTGCACGTGTTTCCTCTTCGGTGAGACCATCTTTCATTACAGCAAAGACGGTATCGGTGCCGGCAATTGTGCCAAGAATTTCAGGGGGATTACTGATGTCAATATCGTAGGCCATGCCGGCGGCATAACCGTTGCGGGTCTTGATTACAGCCATGTTTCCGGAAAACGCAATAGAGATGAAGCCCAGCTGATAAGCAGAACTCATGGCAGCCTGGCCGGATGCAAGAAGCTTGTCCTTGATTGTATTGCTGTCAGGCAGGATGTACATGTATGTGCCACGGTCGGTCGGAACCTTTGTGGTCTTCAGCATTTTCAAGTCGCGGCTCAAGGTGGCCTGAGTTACGTTATAACCGTTTTCTGAAAGCCTGCGGCTCAATTCCTCCTGGCTACCGATGCAATTGTTCTTGATGAGGTCGACGATGAGCTCAACTCTACGTTTCCTATTTTTCATGTTTTAGACCAAATGTAGTAAGTAATTTTATTTTTTGCAAATATAGTAAAAAAATCTTAAGCACACTTTTGCGCGATTAATTTTTTCTTTCTATTTGTCAAATACAATAGTTATTGCATTGATTTACAATGAGATAGGATGTGTTAAAAAATCTTTATTTGTGATTTTCTGACACTCACCAGCCTAAAAATGCTGTAAGAACAGTTTCTTTCGAATCAGCTATAATAAATCTGTGAGCTCGTCGGTCTCCTTCTTCTGTCGAGATTGAATCTCACGCTTAATCTCAGCAGCATCCTCATAGCGCTCATTTTCAACGGCATCTGTCAGCATGGATTGCAGCTGAGGAAGTGTATTTGCAGAGTAGTCGGCCTTTTTTGCCACCGGTTTTTGCTGCTTAGCAGAGGATGTCGGCTGTTTTTTTCGAATCCCCACTTCATCAAGGAGTTTGGATGAGGCATAGATGGGAGCGCCAACACGAATTGCCAAAGCCACTGCATCGCTTGACCGCGCATCAATCACGATGCAGCGGTCATCAAGCATGAGGTTAAGGTCAGCTGCATAGACTCCGCTGTCAAGTCTCTTAATGATGACCTTTTCCAACTTCAGTCCGAAAGCCCTTAAAATGTTCACCATTAAATCGTGAGTGAGAGGGCGCGGCGTGATGATTGCTTGCAATTTGCATTCGATGCTGTGAGCTTCTGCATTGCCTATAACTATGGGAAGACGTCTGTCGCCTCCAACTTCCTGAAGAATGAGGCCGTAGACACCTGAGTTAATCTGACTATATGTTATACCTGCAAGCGCAAGGCGGCACATGTCTTGTTCGTTATTCTCCATGTCTTGCTAAGAGTCTGTTTGAATCTTTCTTGAATTTAACTTTCGGGGTTACTTGAATCATTCTTCAAGTGCAAGTGACTGTTATAACGTAAGGAGTCCCATTGCACAATTACTCTTCCCCGCCGGTTATCACACCGCTTCCGAGGCATATAGCCCGGTCGGGCGAATATATTATTCCGAATTGTCCGGGAGCAATACCCTGGATATCATCTTCTGATTTGAGTGTATAGCGATTATCGCCGTTGTGAACCAACTCTCCTTTGTGGAACTCCGGATTATGGCGGTTTTTGAAAGTTACGGGAATGCTTGCTTGAGTGGCTTCAGTAAAGGGATTCTCTGTAATCCAGTGCATCTCATCGAGGTTAATGGTGCGTCCGTATTGCAGAGGGGTGTCATAGCCATGTGACACATAAATCACATTATGTTTGACATCTTTTCTCACTACAAACCATGGACCGCCGCTCAAGCCAAGTCCCTTTCGTTGGCCTATGGTGTGAAACCAATAGCCACGATGACGCCCAAGCACTCGCCCCGTAGCAATGTCGATAATATCGCCCGGACTCTCGCCCAAGTGTCGGCGGATAAAGTCATTGTAATTAATCTTGCCAAGGAAGCAAATCCCCTGTGAGTCCTTTCTGCCGGCATTTGGAAGTGCCAGTTTTTGAGCAATACTGCGCACTTCTGCTTTCGGAAGGTCGCCCAAAGGAAAGAGTATGTGGCTCAATTGTTCGTAGCTTATCTGTGCGAGGAAGTCAGTCTGATCCTTGACCGGGTCGGTAGCGGTGCCCAACCAATACTTACCGTCTTTCTCAATTACGCGTGCATAGTGACCCGTAGCAGTCTTATCGAATTCATGGCCTCTTCTCTGCTCAAAATATCCGAATTTAATGATTTTATTGCACATCATATCCGGATGTGGCGTCAAACCTGCCTTCACTGTATCGAGCGAGTATTGCATTACGTTATCCCAGTATTCCTCATGCAGTGATATGACCTCAAACGGAAGATTATATCGTCGGGCTAACAGAGTGCACATCTCGATATCTTCTTCCGCACTACAATCACCCTCGCCGTTATCCATTCCGATTCTGATGTAGAACAAGTGCAGGTCATGCCCCTGCTCATGCAGCAGATGAAGTGCAACAGCACTGTCAACGCCGCCTGACAATAATAGTGCTATTTTCATTCTTTTGAGAGGAGGTTAGAGGGTAAAGTCATCTTAGAGTGTGTTTGGGTAAATTGCATTTATTATACCTGTTCAAGCTCATCATCCTCATTGCAGTCTTCTGTGTGGATAATATGCAGTGACAACACATAGTCTATGGAAATTTTTCCGGGTCCCACGAGGATGATAAAGAAATAGATGCCCATGAACATTACCGGCAGGTAGCCCAACTGTTGCCAACTTAATTCGTAAGATGCCGGGCTCAGGGAATCGCTCAATAAGTAATATTCAGCAATAGCCATGGATAAGAATGGAGGAATACACATTATGCGCGTGAACATCCCGATCATTATGAAGAATGAGCATCCAATCTCGATGATAGTCATCAAGATAAGAGAATCAGCTGACGTCAGTCCAAAGACAGATGGGAATGTCGCCTGCATTTGGTCGAATGACAGGAGTTGGCGGATGCCGAACTGCAGCAGCATAAAGCCTACGAATAGACGCAGGAAAAGCCTGCCCATATTTGTGTATGAATATCCCGTAGTGCGCAGATAAAAGCGCTTGAACGGGGAAAGGAGTTTGCGGCGTCGATTGTGTCGTGTCATCTGTATGGAATTATATTGTCTGTATGGGATAAAGTGTGTATTTATCGGGGCTGAAAATGCATATTTGCATACCTCCTTTGTGCAAAATGCAGTCCGGGCACACCATTTACTCCATAGGTAAAACGCGGAGGAAGGCTTAACTGTTTTACTGTTCGACTGAAGTTGACTCGGCTGTGAGAAGAGAGCGAATCTCATCGATGTCAGCATTTTTGCTGACAATCCTCTTATCCGGGCCAATGACATAGACGCAAGGAGTATATCTCAAGTCGATGGTTTCTTCAAGGTCGGAGGTAGCCCCTACGGTCCAGAAATGGGGATAGTCGATTACGTCCGCACGCCAATCATCGCCGGCATCGGGGTCGGCATCAGGTATAATAAACATGATATCAAGTTTGCCATCAGAGGCAGCCTGCTTGATAAGGGCATCAGTCTCCATGCGCAGCTTCATTATGCGGCATTCGGAGCATGTGGGGTCTCCAAACTCGATGACAGTCAATTTTGCAGTGGGATTATAGCGGGTGCGCACCCCATTACGGTCATCAAATTCGAAGCTCTTCATGTAGTCGCCCACAAGGCATCCGTCCAATGCCTTAAGTTGACTTGCATATCGCGCTTTGCGAAGATTGGGAAGTTTTTTATCTGCGGCGAGCGCCTTCAAGAAAGGGAGGTAAATCTCGTCGATAATGGCTTCGGATGTTGCCGGGTCATAAGTGCTGCGTTCTGCCGCCATGGTGAATTGCAGCAACAGGCCGGGCTGCTTTTTCAGCTTTGAGATGAGCTTGTCGATACTTTTCAGAGCAACCTCTGCATCGGCAAAACGCATCGGCACGGTATATGTTTTGAACGCATGATTCAGTTGCGCCTGCCCGACGGACTTTTGCTTGAAGTCAAAGTTGTCCCAAAAGTGCTCCACAAGCCAATTGTTGCGTGCCTTCCACTCCGTGACATCATCCGGAGCAACAGGATACTCAAACAGAGGCGGAAGAATGGTCGGGCCGGATGATTCCTCCTGCTCTTGAGCATTATAGGTCTGCGCTTTAATCGTTATGGGGGAAAGCAGAAGAAGAGAGAAGAATATCAGGAATATGGATTTATTCATTGCAGAAAAATTAATCTTTAACATAAGGGGTTATTAAATCCAACCATGCCTTGTAGCCGGCGCCGGTCAGATGCAATCCATCATTGGTGTATTTACGCATAAGTTTTCCGGTTGACGGATCCGCGAGTGCAGGTGTCAAATCAATATATACACACCCTTCTGACTGAGCGATTCTTCGGATTTCTTCGTTGAATTGCTTAATCGTTTTTTCCTTGCCAAACAGTGTTTTGTATCGCCCGAAATCGTTGTTTACCGGCATGACGCTCTGCAAATAGACTTTCGTGTCAGGCGATAACTGACGTATTTTTTTGACTAATCTCTCATAACGAGTGGCAAGCTGAGCAACTGTGAGCTTATGAGCAACGTCATTGATTCCGATAAGAAGGAACAACTTCTTTGGCGTTCCTCGAAGCACTTGTTCAAGACGCTTTTCAACTCCGCTCATAACGTCGGAGGAGATGCCTCGATTCTTTATATTAGGCATCTGCAACATCTCTGCAAATTCTCCCCCGTCAGTAATAGAATTTCCAAGGAAAATAATATCGTCCGGGCCAACCGGCAAAAGCTCGAACAAGGAGACTTTCCGGTCATAATAACTATCGGCGTTGCAGCTCATCGGGAGGGACAATGCTGCTAAAAGTATGCAGATAATGGTTGAATAGAGTTTTACCATATTAATTCTTTGAATGATAATTGATTAAACCGTTCATAGGTGACTGTGCAACGGTAAAGCCTGTTAAACCATGCTCTTCTGAGAGTTCAGCCAATTCCGCCTCAAATGCCTTGGCTAAGGAGCCGATAAAGCCAATACTGTCATAATGGCGCAGGTCATAGCGCGCGATGCAGTTGGCAAAAAATGAAGCGAATTCCTCACGAATAATCCGTGCAACTTCAGGATGATTTCGGTGTTTGCTCAATATCGGACACAGCGAGGCCAAATAACTGTTGGCTCCCGGAAGGCGGTAAACATGCTGCAAAACCTGTGCAATGCCTCCCCCTGCCGCCTCTCGAAAATCAGATAGTATTGCCGAGTCTGTTATTTCCTCTCGCAATACGGCCTTGACCAAGCGCTTACCAAGAGCTGCACCACCCCCTTCGTCACCTAATATGTAGCCCAACGGAGAAATATTCTTCTGAATAATTCCATCAGAATATGCACATGAGTTTGATCCGGTGCCGAGTATGCAGGCAATGCCGGATGAATTTCCGAACAATGCGCGCGCAGCCCCCAGCATATCAGAAGCAATCTCCTGCAAGGCATTGGTATTGTAAAGTGATAATTGCTCTGCTATTCGATTGTTTGTCTCATTAGATACGCAGCCTGCACCATAGAAATATATCCGGTCAGCTTTTTCTATCAATTCACATGCGTTCCAGATTTCACGCGTAAGAATATCGGTGGGAGTGACTGACGCATTGATTCCTCCGGTTGACAGAGTCTGTTCAGCAACTCCGTTTAGGCAAAGACTCCACTGCGTCGAAGTACCTCCGGCGTCCGCAATAAGATATTTGTCGGTGGCGCTCATAGGCTATTTCACAGCTTTCAGGGCACTGACTGGATTAATGCTGAGTGAGAGCACGTAAGCATCTTCGTAGCCCAAGTTGCCGGCTAATTCCTTATATTTCGCGGCATTTGCAGGGTCGCCAATGTTCATGAAATATATAGCAGCTGCGAGAGCACTCTCTGCGTCAGCCTGAGCGCGCTCAATAAGAGAGCTGATAGTGGTCTGCGCATCCAGACTCCTCCCGGCGAGATTCTGTGCGGCAGCTTTGTAGGCAATCTCAATGGATTCCGTAGCATCTCCGGTTGCCGCACGGGAATAGTCGGACGCTGCTTGTGCTGCATTGTCAAGATAATTCTTGAGCAGATAAGCGCGGAGTAGCAATAGTTCTCTCTCAGAAGGATTAACCAACAGAGCATCGCTAAGCTGCCGATAAGCGCTTTGATAATCCCCGCTCGCCATCTGAAGAATTGCTGATTCTATAGCTGCGGGCACAGACTGATTGTTTATACGCAAGGCTTTGTCAGCATATATTAGGGCCGACGGATAGTTGCCTACACTCTCCTCAATGCGGGCTTTCAGCAGGTTCGCCTGTTCGTTATCTGCCAGGCGCAAAGCTTCATTGGCATAGCTATCCGCTTCCTGAAGATTACCTAAGCCCAAGCATATCTGTGCCATTGTCGGCGACAGACGGGAAGTGTCGTTCTCTTTATTGTCAGTCAGCTGACGATAGGATTCGTAAGCATCGGCATACCGACCGTTGCTAAGTGCAATATTTCCGCGCAGGAAATTCAGTGGGATGGAATTTGATGTTTGAGAAAGTGCATAATCAACCGCTTCAATAGCGGCCTCATAGTTAGAATGCGAAAGACTCAGCATGGCACTCATCGGGCGCTCGCTGGATGTGTTTAAGCAGAAAGCGCTGATATAATCAGCAGCGGCCTGCTTGTCCATTTTCATGTCACGATGCAAATCTCCCACGCGGCAATAAGTCAGGTAATTTGCCGGGTCAAGTTTCTCTGCCTGTTCGATATATGTTGTAGCCTGAGAATTATTGCCCTCCATGATTGCCACCTTGGCAAGTCCTATGAGAGCCTCCTGACTGCGCGACTGCACTCTCATCATAGCCTGGAAAGCACTTTTGGCTGAGGGCAAATCATTGAGATAAAGGCATATATTACCCTTCATATAAAGTAAAGGATAATTGTTGGGCGAGAGCTGCAATGCCTTGTCAACGGCAGTTAAGGCGTTGTCGTATTCCTTTAGCTGAGTATAAATGTCGGCACACAGGGAATATTCCGAGGCGAGCTGCGACTTCTCTTTCGCAGGCGTATATTCGATTGATTTCTTAATATCATTCAGCGCAAGGTCATACCTTGACAGTCGATAATACTGAGAGGCTCTCTCGTAATATGTGAAGTAGTCCTTGGGATTTTCCTTAAGCAATTGATCATAACCGTCAAGCATTGCCTGGGTTATAGGGTTTATTTGCTGGGCTGACGCCGCGAGAGAAAGAGCGGCTCCAAGCATAAGGATTGGTCTGTATAGTTTCATTTTCATCACAGTAATCAGAGTGCAACACTCATTTCATTCACAGCCATGCGCAAGATTGACAGGCGTTTCAGGAGTGCTTCAATTTGGTTGAGAGGCAACATGTTGGCGCCATCGCTCTTGGCTGTGGCAGGAGTGGGATGGGTTTCAATAAAGAGTCCGTCGGCTCCGACAGCGATTGCTGCGCGTCCAATTGTTGATATCAGGGAGGGAAGACCACCGGTCACTCCACTGCTTTGGTTCGGTTGCTGCAAAGAATGCGTAATGTCCATTATCACAGGACATGAGCAGAGTTCTTTCATTACAGGAATGCCCCTGAAATCCACTAATAAGTCAGTATAACCGAATGTGGTACCTCTCTCAGTCACTGCCACCTGAGGGTTATTCATGTTGCGGACTTTTTCCACAGCGTGACGCATGGATTCAGGCGAGAGGAACTGACCTTTCTTGATATTAACATATTTTCCTGTGCGGGCAGCAGCCACAAGTAAATCTGTTTGGCGGCATAAGAACGCAGGTATCTGAAGCATGTCAACATATTCGGCAGCCATAGCTGCCTCATGACATTCATGAATGTCAGTGACCACAGGCACATCAAACTCTTTTCTGACCTTGCCAAGTATCTTCAATGCTTTTTCATCGCCTATGCCGGTGAATGAGTCGAGTCTTGAACGGTTGGCTTTGCGATAGCTCCCTTTGAAAACGAGAGGAATGTTCAAGCTTGCACAAACGTTGACAAGGTGCTCAGCTATTTCCATAGCCATTTCCTCTCCTTCAATAGCACACGGGCCTGCTAAAAGGAAGAAATTGCCGGTAGAACTTGATGAGAGATATTTTTGTAAATCAGAGTGTTGCATCTTCAAATTAAAGTTGTCGTTGATTTATTGCATGAATTGCAGCCACGGCATACATGCCGGCTGTCTCAGCTCGAAGACGGCTGCTTCCCAATGCAACCGGTAGCCAGCCATGGGCGAGTGCCAGTTCTATTTCCTCCGGAGAGAAATCGCCTTCCGGGCCAATCAGCACAGTCGCATCACTCCCCGGTATATATTCCTTGCACAGCTCCCGCCGCTCAATCTCAGCACCACAGTAACAGATGAATTTTTGCCCTGCTATTGGAGCCGTCAGAACATCTTTCAGGGGTGTCATCTCATGCAGTGCCGGCAGATAGGTCTTCAGACTTTGCTTCATTGCGGAAATAAGAATTTTCTCAATACGTTCAGTCTTGAGTTCCTTTCTTTCACTGCGAGAGCACCTTACGGGAATGAACGTATCAATACCCATTTCCGTGCATTTCTCAGCAAGCCATTCAATGCGATCCAAGTTCTTGGTAGGGGCAAAGGCCAAAGTAATATTGCATGGCCAGTTGCGCTCAATCAATTCTTGGGATTCGATTTGGAGGGATACATGCTTTGGATGTGCCTCTAAAATGGTACAGCGGTATCTGCCACCTCTCCCGTCTATGCAGACAATCTCATCACCCTCCTTCATTCGGAGCACGCGTATGCAATGCCCGCTTTCCGTGGGGGGCAACACCGGAGATTCATGAATCGTCGGAAGATAGAACTGTATCATTTCTAAGTAAAAATCAAAGTAATCAGAGGTCTACGAGAGCTTCGGGATCACCGGAAGCGGGAGCAACTTCTTCAAGAGTGATGCGCTCGGGCTTATGCTTATACTTGAACAGGAGACTGAACAGGACAAGTACACACAAAGCATATGCTGCAAATATCATCCATGCTGCTGACCAACCGCCTGTTTCAGGGATATCAAGCAGGTACAGGGCGCCACCCACTTCCTGCCAGGAACAGAAGTGATTTACAACTGCGCCTGCGGCCAGGGTGCCGAAGGTTGCTCCGATGCCATTTGTCATCAGCATAAACAGACCCTGAGCCGAAGCTTTGATGTCAGGTGCGGTCTCCTGCTCGACAAACAGTGCTCCTGACACATTGAAGAAGTCGAAGGCCACACCATACACAATCATTGAGAGGATAAATAACCAAACGCCGCTACCGGGATTGCCTACGCCAAAGAACCCGAAGCGCAGAACCCAAGCCGCCATAGCAATTATCATCACACGCTTGATGCCGAATCGCTTGAGGAAGAAAGGAATCAGCAATATGCAGAGGGCTTCTGAAATTTGAGAAAGAGAGGTAAGGAGTGTTGCATTATTGGCTCCAAAAGAATCCATATATTCAGGCAAAGCCTTGAATCCCGTGATAAAGGGAGCGGCAAAACCATTGGTAATCTGCAGAGAAACGCCGAGCAGCATGGAGAACAGGAAAAACAAAGCCATCTGCTTAGTCTTGAACAAGCGGAATGCATCCAGTCCCAACGCTGCTCTCCATCCTTTGTTTTGCACTCCCTTGGCTGCGCAGGGACAGGTCGGAAGCATCATGCAGTAAATAAACAGAATAACGCTCAGCATTGCGCTTACACAGAGTTGATTAACTGAGAACTGGAAGCGTGGATCCGCACCCGCACCTTCCGGGTTTGTGAGGGAGAAGCCTACTGTGCCGTCAGCCATGTAGAAACAGTTGACAAACCACATCGCCGCAATGAAACCGACGGTACCTAAAACCCGAATCGGAGGGAAATCCTTTACGGTATCCATGCCACGCTGTTTCAACAGCGAGAATGCAACCGTGTTAGCCAGAGCTATTGTCGGCATGAAGAAAGCAACGCTCAAGGTGTAAAGCGTAAAGAAAGGCAAAAACTCCAGTGTGGGATGTGCACAACCGTAGTGCCACGCACCCAGCATAAAAATTGCGGCGAGGAAGTGACAGAACCCGAGCAGTTTCTGAGGCTGAATATATTTGTCGGCGATAACGCCCATGATTGCGGGCATGAAAATAGAAACAATGCCCTGCACGGAATAGAACCAGGCTATATCAGAGCCAAGCCCGGCACTTCCAAGATAATTGCCAAGACACACCAAGTAGCTTCCCCATACGGCAAATTCGAGGAAGTTCATGATGGCCAATCGAGTTTTGATACCTTTCATGTGAGTAGTAGATATAAGAGTACTTTTGAATTATAGTAGCATTAACGATTCGCTTGTCCTTATGTTTGCAGGCATGCAGTGGGCTACAGTCAGCACATTTACGGGCAAGTTATTATGGCTACAAAATTAATAAAAAAACTGCGGAAAGCAAAGGTTTTTGAGAACTTCGCCAATCCGCAGCTTCTATTTTATTGGAAGCCGAACTTAAGCTGCTATATTCCAAGCTATTGCCTCGCCAATCAAGGCTATGATGCCGAGCACTGCACAAAGGAATGCAATCATTGACAGTTTTGCTCCGACCTGAGGAATTTTTACTCCTAATGTTACTGCAATCAACTGGCAGAAAGCTGCCATGAAGAAGAAAAAGACGTCGATATAGCTCCACCATGTTACGCGCAAGGTGAACGTGAGACAGATGATGACGATTATGACTATTAATGCTATGCCTACCCAAACAGGCGAGTTATAAACCTTCATTACGGGAATTTCTTAGTGTGTCTGTATTCAGCTGTTTATATTTTGTGAGTTATGATTGAGCCACTGATTTATCACCGGAAAAGCTTTATACCGTAAGGCTTTCCGGAGAGGCCAAATGCTACCGCGAAATAGAATCCGGATGGTAACTGCGACAAGTCAATATGCGCAGCTGATGTGTCACGATACTTTTCTGCATACACCTGAGCTCCGTCAAGACTATACACGCGCATCGCAGCCACATCTTCCGGCAGCAGAACCGTATAATGCCCCAGTCCATGCCATTGAACGACAGGAGTCTTCACTATTAAGGCGTCTTCAATGGAGGCTCGGTCTGCCTCATATTCAGCTCGTGTCAGCGCTATGTAAGAATTATAAAATTCAAACGGAGTCTCCTCAAATATTTCTTCGGCTAAAGCGGGAGGGTTGCCGAACACTGCTATTTCTCCCGGGCTGAGAACTTCAGTTGGCAACAGGCGCCAGAATTGTCGGTTTACTCCGTCAAGCTGCAACCTGTAATAATCACCCTTGCGTCCATGCACTATAACCGGATAAATGCCCTTATCTGCCACAATTCCGAGTGGGAGATACTGCTTATCGTCAAGCTCGAGATTGATCATTTCTGTCCATTGGTCAGGCGAATAGAATCCGGAAGTCGAAGCCTCTGCGTCGTCAGTACCGGCGGTATATGCCAACTCGACCATTGCTTCTTCACGAGTAATTGCAGGATCGGTGGCAGAGTATTTTGCATTTAGAATCGAATCGATATAGTGGGGAATATTTTGCCATGCGTCAATCGCTTGTTCCGGCACCCGGCTATCGTAGCGAATGTTTTCTATATGCTTGGCATATAGTCTTAACAGTTCAGTTGTGACCTCCCCTATCTGCTCCGGATTGAACGTCTCGGTCAACGAATAGCCCAGAATGGGGTAAGCTTTGTTTTCAGCAGAAATAACTACAAAGCCTCCAGCAGGATGATTGAAAACGTAAAAGGGCGAAAACAAACGGTCGGTAGTCAATCGCTTGCCATTGTAGACGTATGCAGGCTGAGCCATCACCTGACCATACGCTGCATTAAAAAATTGCGCGGCAATATGCTTGGCTTCCTTTTGGCTGACAGTCTCCGCCGTCAGTGAGAAAGAGGTCAGGAGCAATAGCAGTAGGGATATATGTCGGAAAATTTTAGTCATAAGCAGATGTGGAGCCAGACGTCTCCATGTATATATAACGTCTGACTCCACAAAAAGTGTATCTGATTCAGAGAAATTTACAACTCGGCGGTAGCCACTTCAGATTCCTTGATTTCTTCCTCAACTTCAGGAGCCTGAATGTTAGGCAATTCAAGGCCGAGATGCTTCTTCCGATCAACAATCTTCAGATAAAGGCCGATGAACAGGGCAGCCACACCGAGGCATGCGAGCATCACGAGTGCCCAAGTGTAGTTATAGCTGACAGAGGCAACCTCTTCAGTCATAGTGCCGGCAGCCACCTGTGCTTCTATGTCTGTATTGGTTGACGTGAGCACTTTGCCGATAAGCATCGGGAAGAGCCACAGACCGATATTCTGAATCCAGAATATCAGAGCGTATGCTGAACCGATAATCTTTGCGTCTACAAGCTTGGGCACAGAAGGCCACAGTGATGCGGGGACGAGAGAGAAAGAGGCACCAAGCACAAGGATAGTGATATAGGCAATGGTCACACCTCCAATAGCGTTGCCTTTGAACATGGGCAAAATAAACGCAAAGGTGAGGTGACAGGCAATGAGCAGCAGAGCCCCCAGCACGAGCATGGAAGCTGCTTTACCCTTATGGTCAACGAATTTGCCAAGAATGGGAGTAATGCCTACGGCAAGCAAGGGGAAGACAGCAAAGATTGCGCCTGCGCTTTGCTTTTCATAGCCCATCCAGCAGTAGACAACCAAGGAAACAATGGAGATGCCGAAGAGCAGACCCTTCATCAAGCCACGCTTAGCGAAATTGCCGGCGAAGGCTGTGGCGGCCACTATAATCATTATTACGTATTGAATGTAAGTGACAGCCTCTGTCGCCCAAAATGAGTCAGAAGGCAGAGGGGTAAACTCAATGTTGCATTGCAGCATGTTTACCGCATACTTCTGGAAGGGGAAAATAGCTGAATAATAGAGCACGCAAAGCAGCGCTACGAGCCAGAAACCAAGGCTGGACAGAATTTTGCCGAGGTCGGAGATTTTGAACGGATCATCCTTCTCCTCTGCCTCATGAGTCTGCGAATCAAGCTTGCGGTCCATGAAGAAGTAAACGATAAGCATTATCAGGGCAATCATGAGAAGAACCACACCAAATGCTACGGAGCGACTAACATTGACGGTGCCACCCATCTCTGCAAACATGGGTGAAAATATCATACATGTCGCAACACCAAGGCGCGCCAAAGCCATCTCCGAGCCCATGGCCAAAGCCATTTCTCGACCCTTAAACCACTTAACGATGCCTCGGCTGACAGTGATGCCGGCCATTTCCACACCGCAACCGAAAATCATGAAGCCGATGGCGGAGAACTTGGCTGAGGCAGGCATACCCTTATAGAAAGGAGAGATGCCGAGTTCATCAAAGCCCGGAATGTAGTTAAGATGATCGGTAAACCAGGTGTTCAGGCTGCTCTCCAGAAAAGCATCGGTCAGAGCATACCAATTTATCACGGCGCCCACGAGCATCACTACTCCGGAAAGCAGTGCCGTGAATCGCACTCCCATCTTATCGAGAATAATACCTGCGAAGATGAGGAAGAAAATGAATACGTTCAAAAAGGTTTCAGAACCTTGCATCGTGCCAAAGGCTGTGGAGTCCCAGCCTCGGGTGGATTGAAGCAAATCCTTGATTGGCGAAAGCACGTCCATAAAAATATATGAACAGAACATTGCTCCCGCAAGCAGAGCAAGAGCAAGCCATCGCATGGATGCTTTGTCTCGCAGTGAGGTAACTGCCGGTTGTGCCATGTAATTCTTTTGATTAAAAGGTGATTAGTATAGTTTGTAGAAAAAATTCACCAAATTTATGATGCTGTCTTTCATCCATTATCCCGTAACTACATTACGCCAAAAGAGCGGATAGCATTCACCACTCTATAAATGCCGTAAATGCTGGCATGAGGGATATGCATGTCAGGATACCTGGGATTTTTGCTGCGCGCAATGATTGTGTCTTCATCACCGGGGAAGAGATCTTTTACGAAGGCTCCGTTCTCGGTATCGATAACCATTGTCTGCCCCCAGGGTATAAACGCTCTGTCATTTATGCGTTTGACAAAAATAATCGTGCCGTCATGCAACACAGGCTCCATGCTGTCGCCGGAAACCGGTATGGCCAATTCTGCGCCGGGAGATGGTGATAGAATAGTCTCGCACTCCCCTGCCGTAATTCCATCGCTGACAAAATTCTTAATGGGGCCTGCGAAGGCCGATACCGGCAGCAAAGGCACTCGAGAGATATTGGTGGCAACGAGTTCCGGTTCATAGCCGGGATTGCCCAGTATCATATCACCTTCTCCGCTCATAAGCCAACCTCTGCTTATCTCTGGCCAGCGCTTATGAATCTTGTTGGCGACTTCCATCGAAAATGAATGACGCCCCTTCTTGATTTCATATAGCGTTTGCGAAGTGTTTATGCCGGCTTCTTCAGACATGCGCTTGAGCGACATGCCTGTGTGCTGCTTGAGTGCAATCAGCCGATCTATCGGGTTCATGGGATCCATATAGTTAGCATTTTAATCATGCAAAGGTAAGCACTGTATTTTATATTTCCAAGAATTTCCACAAAAATCTTTAAGTACCAGTACAAATATTGTTTCTCCGGAATCTGAATTTAGTATAAACTCTTGATACACAGCACCTAAACAATTAATGATGGCTTTGGTTGCGTTCAAAATAGGGCTATATGTTAAAAAACATTCGTTAAAATGCTGCGGCGCACGGCTTTTTTTGTTAATTTTACGCTCGAAATCTCCCTCCAGCAGTGAACGAACAGTCTCTCTTGGTTGTTAAGAAATTAAAAACAACTAAAAACAACTAAAACTATGAGCGCAAATAACAACTCCGCCAATCCGACCCCCGGAAAAGGCCGCCTGATTTTTGGCATCTTTATGGTGATTATATATGTTGGCATCGGCATTCTTTGTATCTGCAACGTTGCTAACGACATGCTTGGTTTCGGCAATCCCGGCATCTCCCTCGCCTTGGGCATCCTCCTGATTGTTTATGGCCTTTGGCGAGCCTATCGTCTTAAGAAGGGAATGCCCTGATAGGATTCGGATTTTTCACCTTGAATCAGTAATGTCAAGAACATAACTCGCATGAAAATCAAATATCTCTACACATTGTCTGCTCTCGTTGCAGCTCTCTGTTGCGGCCTCATCTCCTGCGGGTCGGGTAACACTACAAAGCGCTACGATGAGGGCAGCACTGTTATGTATGCCGATGAAGGCTGCAAAAGCTTTATGGAGCAGGAAATTGATGTCTTTGAGTATCAATATCCCAAAGCGTATGTACTCTCAAAATACATGAGTGAAAACGATGCTATTAACGGACTGCTTGCTGACTCCTGCAACGTCATAGTAATCAGCAGAAAACTCAACCAAACCCAACTTGATTATCTGAAGAAAGAGCGTGGCAAGATTGCCCGACAGCAGGAGATTGCTGTTGACGCAGTAGCGCTTATTATTAATAAGGAGAATCCGGTGAACACCCTTTCCGTGCAGGAAATCAAGGAGATTTTTAACGGCAAAATTAATCGATGGACTCAACTTGCCTGGGCTGACACGACTGCCATTAAAATTGTGTTTGACCATGAAGGCTCGGCGAATGTCAACTTTATCCGCGACAAGTTTTTGCCCGGCGACACTCCCTTCCCCAAGAATACATACGCCCAGAAAAGCAATGCCGACGTAATAAAGGTCGTGGAGCAGGATAAGTACGCAATCGGTTTCGTCAGCGTAAGCTGGCTTGGTGAACACCTTGAGCGCATCAGTACTCAGAAAGTGGATTCCACAAGAATCAAGAATCTTGAGAATGAAGATGAAGTCACGGCAGTTGATTTCACTGACCGTGTGCGCGTGTTGAAGGTGCGCAAGGATGACTCTCCAGTTGGTTACGCTCCCTATCAGGCATATATTTACACCGGTGAATACCCCTTGGTTCGCACCCTTTGGATGGCCACCACCGCCGGCAGTAAATCCGTTGGTCAATCATTCTTCAGCTTCGTAACCGGCTTCATCGGACAAAAGATTTTGGTGCAAACCGGAGTACTCCCCTATCACTATCACGCTCGCGTGGTTGAACTTGATTGAAACTTACCACAAGATAGTGGCATGATATTTTTCCGACGAAAAATAAACCATGCCACCTTTGCGTTATCAATATAATATAGTACAAAGAATATTAAACCCATAATACATTTCGTAATGAAGTTCAAATCTCTAATGGCACTCGCACTTGCCGGCTTTGCCTTCTCCGCTATGGCGCAAGGCTATACCGATGGTGTGGAGTATTACAAGGCGGGACGCATAGAACTCGCTCAGGAATTGCTGGAAAAGAATCTTGGCAATGCTGATACTGACAAAGCTGCATCCTATTATTACCTCGGCCTGATCCAAGTTGACTATTATGCCTACGACTTGCAGCGCAATAACACTGCTGAGGCACAGAAGGAACTGGCCGCGGCAGCTGATTACTTCACTCGTGGTGTGCAGGCTAACCCCGATTATGCATTCAACTATGCAGGTCTTGGTCAGGTTGCCCTGTTGAAGAACAACCTCAAGGAAGCCGAAGACAATTTTAAGAAAGCAGAGAAGAATGCAAAGAAGGATGCCGGTGTATATGCCGCTATTGCGCGTGCATATTATAATGCCGGTCGCATCAGCGGTAACCCCGCATTCTATCAGAAGCAGATTGACAAAGCTCTTGCCTCTGCAGAGAAGCTGATGTACAAGCGCATGACTGCTGCTCCCGGTAAGGCCGACTTCCAGCCCAATGACCAGGATTACTACATCCTGCTTGGCGACATGACTTTTGCCACTGCCGGTGCTGACAGAAAGCTTGTCGGCGATGCCTGCAATGAATACGAGAGTGCCATTAAGGTTGACCCTGCTGACGGTGCTGCCTACGTAAAATATGCTGACACATATTTTGACATCAACCGCAGCTACTCAATCGCCAAGCTCAAAGAATTGCTCGCTCAGTCCCCCTCTTCCGCTCTCGGTCAGCGTGAGCTCGCCGAGGCTCTGTACAAAGATGGACAGGTAGCTCAGGCTACAGCTGAGTACGCAAAACTCATCAAGAACCCCAACCACTTCCTGAGTGACGAGAACCGCTATCTTCAGCTTCTCTACTTCGCCAAAGATAATCAGGCCGGATATGATCAGTCAGCAGCAATTCTTGCCGGCGCTCCCGACCATTTCAGCGCCCGCACCTGGAACTACGTATTTGCCCATGAACTGAACCACCCCGACGTGCTGACACTGGCCGATAAGTTGCTCGCCGCCGAGAAGACATCAAAGTCCAAACTCCCTTACGGCGTTTATCCCATGATAGCCCGCGACATGAATAAGGCCGGCAAGACTGATGAAGCTATCGCTGTATTGCGCCTTGGCCTCAATAACTATCCCGATAACCTCGACATGCTCAAGGAGTCAGCCTCCGCACTTGCTTCTCTGGATCGTTACGCAGAGGCTGCCGATATGCTTTCCGCCTATGCCTCCAAGAAGGAAAATGACAAGGATGGCGTGTCCGGCACTGATCTTTGGACACTCTCTCAGTATGCGGTGGTTGCCGGTCAGGAAGCCGAAGACCCCAACGTGCAGGGAAAATACTTTGAAATGAGTAAAGAGGCTGCAATCAAAGCTGAACCCAAGCTGGCAGCACAGTACAAGTATCTGGTGCACAAGCGTCTCGGTGATATTGCTCAGATAAGCAAGCAGGATGCAGCCGCAGCCGCTGAGTATCTACAGGCCCTCAAGCTTATGGAAGATGCAGGCGTTGTTAACAACAATGCGAAAGACGCTATGGCAATGTATCGCTTCGCCGGTATTTCGGCCTACAATCTTAAGGATTATGCAGCAGCTACTTCTATGCTGAAGAAGTATCAGGCATTGAACCCTGATGATGCTCAGATCAATGACATTCTCGCTAAGATTGCAAAATAAGCATTTCAATCTCCTGTAAAATATCGGCGAGGCATTCCGACGGATAAAAGGAATGCCTCGCCGGATTTTTTCTCAACACTTTATTGCTCAAATTTGTTTAATAAACAGAGCCTGAGATAAAACCTGAACGCAGCTCCCGGCATCGCCGTAAAAATGATTTGCAGGAGCCGCAAAAAAGTATTATCTTAGCGGAAAATTATATAACCCCATAAAACAAAAAATCATGGCTAACAAACGTGAATTTAAGAAGTACATCAACACAGTATCCGATAATATCATCTCCGACATGACCTATGCATGCTACTCTGTGAAGGATGCGAATAAGGATCTTATCGAGCAGGCAGTAATCGAGGTGCTCAAGGCCGGTGCCACCGCCATCATGAAGAGCAATGTTAAGTTCGACAAGACACGTCGTGCCTTCGATAATCAGCATGACTATCTGAAGGCCAAGGACAGCTTCTTCCACAACATGTATCGCACCATCAATAAGGAGTTTGCTGCAGCTGTGAATGATGCGGTAAAGAAGTTTAACTCAGCTGTGCCGGCTGCGGTCAAAGAGGCTCAGAAGGCGTAAGGAGAATTGAGCATGAACATGTGTGGGCGCTTGCTAAAACTCATGGGATGGAGTGTAGACATATCTGCGCCCCGTCGGGACAAATGCGTAATATGCGTGGCGCCCCACACCTCCAATCGCGACTTCTTGCTTGGGCTGCTCGCTTACAAATCCCTCGGAAGAGAGGCCAATTTCCTGATGAAAGAGAGTTGGTTCTTCTTCCCGCTCAAGTATCTGTTCAGCACATTAGGCGGTATCCCTGTTTCTCGGAAGCACAGTTCGGATTTGACCACCAGTTTAGTGGAAGATTTCCACCGACGCTCTTACATGAATCTCGCCGTCACGCCCGAGGGGACACGCTCCGGGAGAACTACCTGGCACACCGGATTTCTACGCATTGCCCATGGTGCCGGAGTCCCGATTCAGCTTGGAATCATTGATTACATTCGCAAGCGCATAGTGATAAAAGACGAATTCCTACCCACAGGAGATATTCCCGCTGATCTGGAACATGTGCAGCAATACTATCGAACATATGGGAATTGTGCCCGTTATCCAGAGAAATTTATTCTTTAGACACACTCTAATCTTTTCAACTTAAAACAGTGAAGTCATGATGACTTCACTGGCTTAGTCCTTTCTGAATGACAACCAAAGATTTGAAAATAGCCCTGTTTCCCCAAGAAATTCATTGGGGAGACAAGGCATTTAATATTGATACACTTATCGGGGTCATGAACAAGCTCCACCCCGAAACGGATTTGCTGATTCTGCCGGAGACATTCTCCACCGGTTTCATAACGACATCCGACAAAGAGCAGGTCAGAAACTTGGCCGAACGCAACACAGGCAAGACAATCGATACCATTAAAGCCCTCGCTAAGTCTTATGGTGTAGCCATTGCCGGCTCCTTCATAGCAGACTCAGGTGGCCTGTTGTGTAACAGAGCCTTCTTCATCGAGCCCAACGGCGAAGAGACGTTTGCAGACAAGCGCCATCTCTTCACCATGGCCGGAGAAGACAAGATTTTTTCTCGCGGCGACCGGCGCTTGAGTGTAAGATTCCGCGGATGGAACATATCCATGATTGTTTGCTACGACATTCGCTTTCCAATCTGGTGCAGAAACCGCCGAAATGAGTATGACCTGCTCATAGCTGTGGCCAACTGGCCCAAGGCACGTGTAAGCGCATGGGAATTATTACTTCAGGCCCGTGCCGTGGAGAATCTATCCTATGTGGCCGGGGTCAATTGCAAAGGGACTGACTCCGGCGGCTTTGAATATGGTGGCGAAAGTATGGCCGTCGATTTCAAAGGCAAAAACATTGGAGTTGAAGATTCCTCTACGGGCATAATTTATTCGCTGCTTGAATACAAGAAACTGCAAGCCTTCAGAGAAAAGTTCCCCGCTTGGCGCGACGCTGATGTATAAAGAAAAGAGAGTGTGACGATCGTCACACTCTCTGTAATTCGTTTATCGGCAAGTTATTCCTTTAGAAGTCTTCGACAGGCGCATACCCGTCTTCAAGGGCTACGTAATGCTCTGTGGGATGGTCACAACCGGGGCATTTTGCCGGGGGTTCTTTGCCAACATAGGTATAGCCACAGACAAGGCATTTCCAAGTGACCGGTTCCTCGCGCTTCCAAAGAGTGCCATTGGTCAGCATACCCAAGAATCTGGCGAAGCGGTCATGGTGTGACTTCTCTACGCTTGCAATAGCCTTAAAGTGAGATGCAATGTCTGTAAAACCCTCCTCGAGGGCAGTCTGAGCAGCCGCGGTATAGAATTCATAACCGTCAGCACTTTCCTCCTTCATAGCCATCTTCAGATTGTCTTCCGTTGAACCAAGGAAGCCGGCATCAATACCAAGAGGCTCAGTAATTTCTGCGTCTTCAAGCATCTTAAGAAAGACCTTGGCATGGTGAATTTCATTCTGAGCAGTCTCACGGAAAATGACGCCTATCGGGAACAAGCGTTCCTTATCAGCTGCCTGAGCATAGAAAGTGTATCTGGCAAAAGCCTGTGTCTCTGCCATATAAGAAGCAGCGACTAATCGTTCAGTTTTAGTGCCTTTAAGGCTCTTAGTTTGTGCCATAGTATTAAGTGTTTTTTATATCGTTATTACAACTGTTCTACTCATAAAACATTGATGCAGTCAATAAGTTCATCCCAAGCTAAAATAAAAGGAAGGTTTGCGCCCTCGCCATCCGGACGCATGCACTTGGGCAACATATATACAGCCCTTCTTTCCTGGCTCTCCGTCAAAGCCCGTAAAGGCACATGGCTTCTGCGCATAGAGGATCTCGATACTCAGCGCTCCCGTCCGGAGTACGCTAAACTAATCGAAGATGACCTGCTGTGGTTAGGGCTCGAATGGGATGAAGGAGGTCTCGATAACATCGGTACAGCCGCTCCATACAGCCAAAGCTTGCGGACTGAGATATATGAGCATTATATCAACAAACTTGCACCTCTCACCTACCCATGTTTTTGCCGACGCGCAGATATATTGGCCACACAGGCGCCTCACCAAAGTGATGGACGCATTATTTACGCCGGCACCTGTCGACCTGCACAATTTCCGGCTGCGCCTACCACGCGACCGCATTCAGTGAGGATACTCGTTCCGAACGAAGATATAACTTTCACCGATGCAGTCTATGGCGTGCAGCAGATAAATCTTGCGACACAATGCGGTGACTTTATTATTCGGCGTGCCGACGGTGCCTTCGCATATCAATTGGCCGTAGTGGTTGATGATGCACTGATGGGAGTGACAGAGGTTATGCGTGGATCAGACTTACTCCTTTCAGCCGCTCAACAGATTTTCTTATACCGAGCCCTGGGCTTCACTCCTCCCCGTTTTGCTCACTTGCCCCTACTCTATTCCGACACAACCGGGCGACGCTTAAGCAAGCGAGACCAATCACTAAGCATGGAGCATCTGCGCCAACATTTCCAACCCGAGGAAATAATTGGGCAGATAGCCTATATCGCAGGCATACGTCCTGATAACACTCCTCTGTCGGCAAAGCAACTCTTACAAGACTTCAGTCTCGATGCCATTCCCAAAACCGAATCCATTCCGGTTCCCGAATACTTATAGACAATCTTTCGCCGGCAGGCACAGAACGAGATATATTCCTGATAAACTGCGTATTACTAATTCATCCCCTTTAAGAGCAAAAAATAAAGTTACAATATACCCCTCATCTGCAAAAAAATCACTAACTTTGCAGAACAGAATCAACCAATGGAAAGATGCCGGAGTGGTCGATCGGGGCGGTCTCGAAAACCGTTGTACCTTTGCGGGTACCCAGGGTTCGAATCCCTGTCTTTCCGCAACCTAAGCGGACAAAAG
>CANSAP010000016.1 GCA_947644715.1 uncultured Bacteroidales bacterium | reverse complement strand
CGGGGCTGGGTCGTCGCTACATGCATACCGGGGGGCTGAAGCCCCCCGGCTAACAGAGGATAGGCGCTCCGCGCCATTCAGCGTCGGGTTAACATTTTGACACACCCTCTTTGATCTTGGAGTCTGATTGCGAAAGTTCAATCTGGCCGCCTGGCTATTTTCAGGCGAGGCGACGGAGAATCTCTGTCAGCAGCTCAAAGAATTTGGCCACAGAGGGAATATTGGCCTTTTCGCCGGGGGAGTGAATATCCTTCAGAGTAGGGCCAAAGGAAATCATGTCCATTCCGGGCATCTTGTCGAGGAATATACCGCATTCGAGACCGGCATGGAGTGCCTCGACTCTCGGTTTCGCGCCAAAGAGGTCTTCGTAAGCTTTTTCCACAGTCTTCAGAAGGGGACTGTCAGGATTGGGTGCCCATCCTACACTGGGATCGTTAGTCTCCACTTCGCAACCGATGTTGGAGTACAGAGCTTCGATGCGATGAGAAATCTCATCGCGACGGCTGTCAACGGAGGAGCGCTGGTGGGTTGTAATAATCATGGTGTCATCACCATCACGCTTAACGCTGGCAAGGTTGGAGCTTGTTTCTACAAGGCCGGGTACGGCGAGGCTCATTGCCTGCACTCCATTGGGGGTGCCGAACAGAGTGGCTACAAGAGCTGCCGCGCATTCTTCCGCAAGCACTGTCTTGGGGGCATCGATTTCTTCAATGGTGAAAGTGAAGTCGGCACCTTCGGCCAGCAGGAACTCTGCATGAATCATGTCGGAGAACTTGCGGGCATCACGCTGTATGAGGTCAGCATCTGTGGCGGGCACACCTATGATTGCCCAGGCCTCACGAGGGATAGCATTGGGAAGGCCACCTCCACAGAAATCGCTGAGAGACAAGTCATAGCGCTGAGAGGCCTCCCAAATGAAGCGGGCAAGCTGCTGATTGGCATTGCCTCGACCGAGATGAATCTCCATGCCGGAGTGTCCACCTTTTAGGTGATTGATGTGCACCTTGAAGAACTTTTGTCCGGCGGGAGCATCTGTAAGGCTCAAGGGATACTTGCAGATTGTTGCGATGCTACCGGCACAACCGATTACGAGTTGACCATGTTCCTCACTATCAAGGTTAAGAAGGATTTTTCCGGTAATCATTCCCGGTTCAAGCCCGTTGGCTCCAATCAACCCTTGCTCTTCATCAACTGTGAAGAGGCATTCCAAAGGACCGTGCACCAGGTCAGGGTCAATCAGGCAGGCCATTGCAGCCGCACAGCCCATGCCGTTATCGGCACCCAGGGTAGTGCCATTGGCACGTACCCAATCACCCTCAACGATAGTTTCAATCGGGTCAGTCAGGAAATTATGGTTGGAGTCATTACGCTTCTCAGCCACCATGTCTTGATGACCTTGGAGCACGACTGTCGGAGCATTCTCGTGGCCGGGGGTAGCCGGTTTGGTCATTACGACATTGCCTACTGCATCAGTTTTAACGGCGATGCCGTGGCGGGTAGCCCAATCCACAAGAAATTCCTTCATCTTGTCGAGATGATGAGTGGGGCGGGGCACCTTGGTTATTTCGTCAAAGCACTGCCAAATGAGGGCAGGCTTAAGATCGGTGATTTTCATATTGAGTCTTTAGATTCTTGTTGTTGCAGGGCCTCCTCTTCTTTTTTGAATCGGGCATAGGCATTGGCCATCTTTGTGTGATACCCGCGTTTTGCGTAGGAGGCACCATTATATTTGCGGGCGAAAGCCGCCCAGTTCTTTTCGCGCAGATAGGGGAGCATTCCGGTATTTCGGATGAATGTGGCAAAAAGCTCGAGCTGTTCAAACTCGGAATAACTCATGCGCTCAACAAATTCATCCACATCCTTGCATCCGCAGACCTTCCAGTTGAAGCCTCCAATCTGAAACATTCCCCAGAATGTTCCCATATTGGCTTTATCCTGATTCACTTTGCGTGCGGCAATGAGTTGGCTCCACTCGTTGCGTCCATAACTGCTCTTAATGCCGTCAGGCACTTTTTCAGATGCCGGTGCTTTTTTCGCTGTTGTTGGCTTCATGCGGTTATACATTGACCGGTCGAAGTTCACCACCGGCACTCCGGGTGCCCAAAAGCCTTCAAGAGCAGCCCCGGCTTCAATGCGAACGACTGCTTTTATGGCAGCAGTCTCAACGCCGAGTTCCGCCGCCACAAGACGATAGTCCGCTTCGGTCAGAGTGCGGTATCGGTTAGCGGAATCGATGTGAGCTTCATGTTCGGCTTCGGTGCGCCAGGACTTGACAGCGCTTTCACCGGGAGCGTTCAGCTGAATAGTGTCAATACGCATTTCGCCCCAAGGCATAATAAGCGTATCAAGCCGATACTCGGGGGTCGCCGCAGTGTCAGAGACCGGTTCGGACTGAGCCTCAGCAGGTGAGGTGGAGGCGATGGCCGCCCCCACCGCGCCTGAGGCTACGGCTGCTGTGGATGCCAGCAGACCTATGCTGCGCAGTTTGCTCATGCCTGAGCTACTTTCTTGAGAGTCAGAGCAAGATGCTTCCAGAATTTCTCTACGGTGGGAATATTCAGTTGCTCGTCGGGGGAATGAACTCCGGTCATGGTCGGGCCGAAGGACACCATGTCGAGGCCGGGATTATTCTGAAGGAACAAGCCGCATTCGAGACCGGCATGGATTGCCTTAATTGCAGGCTTAACACCGAAGAGTTCTTCATAAGCCTCGGCAGAGAGCTTCATGATGGGGCTGTTCATGTTGGGAGCCCATCCGGGATAGCCGTCAGAGTGCTCAACTTTGGCACCGGCCAGCTGGAAGTGTGCCTCAACCTGTCCGGCGATGTCATTCTTGCGGCTTTCGACTGAGGAGCGCTGGGAAGTGGTAATCTTAATCTGATTCCCCTCTTCCATCTTAACAGCGGCAAGGTTGGTGCTGGTTTCCACCAGGCCGGGCAGGTCGCGGCTCATTGAGATGACACCGTGGGGAGCTGAATAGAGTGCGCGCACGAGAGCCAGCGAAGTCTCTGCATCAATGCAGAATTCGGGCTTGGCAACCTCTTCAACCATGAACTTCATTGCAGGCTCAACACCGGCATATTCGCCGCGAATGTCGGCCACATATTTCTCGAGGTTTTCTTTAACCTTTTCTTTAAGCTCACCATGTATTCCGAAGATTGCGTGAGCTTCACGGGGAATTGCGTTGCGCAGATTGCCGCCGCAGAATTCGCTTACGGCAATGTCATACTTCTGGGAGCACTCCCAAAGGAAACGGGCGATGAGTTTGTTGGCATTCGCACGTCCCAAGTGGATGTCACCACCGGAGTGGCCACCGAGCAGACCGGTCACACTCACCTTCAGATAGTGGAAGTGTTCGGGGCTGACGGAGCGACGATAGTTGAAGTAGGCGGTAGTATCGATGCCGCCTGCGCAACCCACGAAAATCTCGCCATCATCCTCACTGTCGAGGTTAATGAGGATTTTGCCGGTAATCATTCCCTCACCAAGGTTAATAGCACCTTCGAGGCCAATTTCCTCATTGATTGTATATAGGCATTCGAGCGGGCCATGCACGAGCTCAGGATCAATAAGAGCGGCCATACAAGCAGCCATTCCGATGCCGTTGTCAGCGCCCAGGGTAGTGCCGCGAGCCTTTACCCAATCGCCGTCAATATATGTTTTAATCGGATCTTTCAAGAAGTCATGCTCAACGTCATTATTCTTTTCGGCAACCATATCCATGTGAGCCTGAAGAATCACGGTGGGTGCATTCTCGTGTCCGGGAGTAGCGGGTTTGGTCATAACCACGTTGCCCACCTTGTCGGTCTTGGCGGCGATGCCGTGGTCAGCCGCGAACTTAAGCAGGAATTCGCGGATTTGCTCCTCATGGCATGAGGGGCGGGGTACTTTTGTGATTTCATCGAAGCACTGCCAAATGAGTGCAGGTTTAAGGTCTTTTACTTCCATAAATTGGTATGTTTTTATGTGTGTTTGGAATTCGGGTTATATGTGCATAACAGAGTCATGCAGTGAAATGATTGACAAAGATAAGACTTTTTAGCCGTAAATCAAAATCTTTCAGCGAAATTCTTTTGTGTTCAAATGTGGCCACTTGACACCCGGCATAAAATAGTAGTGGCGTCGTGGAGATGCTTGTTGCACCTCCGCGACGCCCTAAGGGTATAATTGCGCCGAGGCGCTAAAAATTATTTGAACAGGTATTGAGAAGAGATGCTCTCGTTGTTATGGATGCGGCGGATGGTGTCGGCAAAGAGCTTAGCCACGGGCAGGATGGTGGCCTTTGAATCCGCACGCTCGTAAGGGATTGAGTTTGTGAAGATTATTTCGGTCAGGCCTGAAGCATTCACGCGGTCGGTGGCGGGATCGCTCATCACGGGGTGAGAGCAGAGTGCACGCACGGAAGTTGCTCCCTGGCTCATGAGCAGGTCAGCTGCTTTGGTGATTGTGCCGGCTGTGTCAACGATATCGTCCACGAGAATCACGTTCTTGTCTTTTACATCACCGATTACGGTCATCTGAGCTACGACGTTAGCCTTGGCACGCTGCTTGTGGCAGAGTACGAGGGGCACATCGAAATATTTTGCATAGGAGTTGGCACGCTTGGCACCACCCACGTCGGGTGAGGCAATGACCATGTCTTTGAGTTTCAGGCTCTGAATGTAAGGGATGAAGATAGAGGAGGCGTAGAGGTGATCCACGGGAACATCAAAGAAACCCTGAATCTGGTCGGCATGAAGATCCATGGTGATTACGCGGTCAATGCCGGCGGTAGTGAGCAGATCAGCCACGAGCTTGGCGGCAATAGAGACTCTGGGTTTGTCCTTGCGGTCCTGACGAGCCCAACCGAAGTAGGGGATGACAGCAATAATTGCTGCTGCGGAGGCACGCTTTGCTGCGTCAATCATGAGAAGCAGTTCCATGAGATTGTCAGAGGAGGGGAAGGTGGACTGCACAAGATAAACTTCTGCGCCACGGATTGACTCCTCGAAGCCTACTTCAAATTCGCCGTCGGCAAAGCGTTCAACTTTCATTTTACCCAGCTCAATGCCGAGTTCTTTACAGATGGACTCACCCAGGTACTGTGATTTTGTACCTGCGAAAACCTTGATAGGAGCGTGTTTGGTGTTCATTGATATAAAGAAATATGAGGGATTTCGGTGATTACGATTTATTGTTACTGGATGCCCGGCCGGGAGTCCTGAATTTCCAGATAACGGCACCATGCGCGGGAATCAATGTTGAGAATGGCTTTTCTATCAGCAACTCTTTCTCAGCTTTTTTACCGGAGAGCAGCTCGGTCATCTTGATGGAGCCCAGGGGCATGTTCAGCATTTCAAAAGCGGCTGCCGGCAGATTAATCTTGACGTGACTCTCATCGTCGCCAAAGTTCACTGCTATGAGCAAAGTCTCGTCGCCGTAATGGCGCAGGAATGCGAAGTGACGATGAGGATTGAAATCCGGATTGCGGAGGTTCACATACATGAGGTCGAAGAAGGAGCCGGAGCTGATGGCTTTTTCCTTATTGCAGAGTGTGAGCACTTGCTGATACAGAAGGCGCAGCCACATCTCTTTCGGGGTAAGGTTTTTCTCCGACGGGTCGCCGTGGTTGTACCAACGGCGCAGGGTGTCAAGGCTCCAGTAGTCAAAGATTGTAGTGCGATTATTGTCGCCTGCAAAACCTTCATTATCTGTGGCTCTCTCGCCCAGTTCCTGACCGTAGTAAATCATGAATGGAGCTGTATTCATCATGGCTGAGACCACAAGAGAGGGGAGCACTTTAGAGGGGTCGGAGGCATAGGCGCGGGAACCGAAACGCACTTCGTCATGGTTCTCAAGGAAATTGAGCATACGCGGAGCAATCCCGTCTACGGTTTGCCAGCAGCCTGTGAGTTGCGCGGCGCTCCAGTGAGCTGTTTCTATACCTACCAGTGTGTCGTAGAGATTCACTTTGTCATAGAGATAATCGAAGCATCCATAGTCAAGGAATGCACGATATTGACCGACATCGTAAATCTCTCCTATGAATATGACGCCGGGATAATCCTTTTTTACCTGGGGAATCACCCAATGCCAGAACTCAAGAGGAACCATAAAGACCATGTCGCAACGGAAGCCGTCAATCCCTTTGGAGGCCCAATAGCGAAGAATGTGCAGCATCTTCAGCCATGTTGAGGGGGCCGGGTCAAAGTGGCGGGAGCCGTCGCCATAGTCAACACCGTAATTAAGTTTTACGGTCTCATACCAATCATATTCGCCGGGGAAAGCGGTGAATGCGTCGTTGCCTGTGGCTTTGGCGGGGAATTCGATATAGTCGCCCACGTCAAAGTGGGGTGAGAACTGCTGATTGGTTATGTAGTAGTAATTATTGTTCGGGGTGAAGAAGTATGTGGAGTCGTCATCGGCTCCGAAATCTTTTATACCTGTCGGCGCCACGTCAGAATGGTAGCGGCGCGCCGTGTGGTTAGGCACGAAATCTATCAGGACCTTCATGCCTTCGCTATGAGTGCGGCTGACGAGTGCTTCAAACTCCTCCATCCGCTTATCCAAGTCGGTGGCAAGAGCGGGGGAGATGTCATAGTAGTCTTTGATTGCATATGGACTTCCGGCCTCACCTTTCACTACACGGGGATGGTCAGCCGGAATGCCGGGGAAGGGGGTCTTGGTGGCATGCTCGATGATGCCGGTGTACCAGATGCAATTAACACCAAGCTGCCTGATGGAGCGGAGCACGGGAATGGTAATGTCATTCAGTTTGCCGCATCCGTTCTGCTCATATGTGCCATTGGGCACGGGTGTTTCCACCGTGTTGGTGAGCAGTCTTGGAAAGCATTGGTATATAATGAGTTTGTCAGCCATTTAGAATTAGTTGTTAAGCATTTTTTCAATCACCGGTGATGCCGTTTCATATCCGGTGAGCACAATTTTGCGCATTTCACTCATGTCAAATGTGCTCACGGAGGCTACAGCGGAGTGCCTGATCATGACGTCGCAGAGCAATATATCCTGCAAGGTGTTGCTTTTGCTCATGAGGGAATATGTGCGCATGGCCACGGAGGGGAGTGACGCCTTGTAGGTGTAATCATCAGCCAGTGGGGAACAGTTGGAGCCAATCAGTGTAAGGCATTCTTTTCGTATGGCCCAGGCTGGAAGGTTGCGTAGCACCCCGCCATCAATGTATGCCACTCCGTCTATTTCCACGGGAGCAAAGACGATGGGGACACTGCATGATGCCATAACGCGCGGGGTAATTTCCCCTTTCCACCATCCTTTTGATTTGCCTGCTGAAATATCAGTAGCGCAGACTGCTGTTGGAATCTCGAGCTCTTCAAGGCGTTTGACGGGAAGCCATGATTCAAAGATGCGGGCAAATTTGTCGAGCTTGAAGAAGGAGGCTTTCGGCAGGGTCAGATTTGTGAAGTCAGTAAAGCCGGAATAGGCTGCAAAGCATTCGATGATGTCTCGCGGCGACAGGCCGGCGGCATAGAGGGTTGCTACGATAGAGCCGGCGCTGACTCCTGCCATTACTTCTGGTTTGAGGCCAAATTTTTCCAAAGCCATCAGTACGCCTATGTGGGCAAAGCCTTTTGCTCCGCCACCACTTAAGGCAAGCCCAAGGTCATGGCGCTTGGCGCTCAAGAGGCGTTTGATATTTACTTTGGCGAGTATCTTCATCAGTCTGAAATCTTTGAAAGATGCACATCCATTTGCGGGAAGGGGAATTCAATGCCTCGCTCCGGGAGTTGCTTGTAAAGTAATTCGTTGACTGCGAAGAATATTTCCCAGTATCGCGCTGTGTCACACCATGCTCTGATAGAGAGGTTTACGGAAGAGTCAGCAAGTTCTGAAATATATACGACAGCCGGAGTGGGCTGCTGTTCAACGCCCTCGACTGAGTTTATCAGTTCGAGGATAACTTTTCTGGCATGAGCGAAATCTGTGCCGTAGGCAACGCCAACGGTCCAATCTATGCGGCGGCGTCCTTCAAGAGAATAGTTGTTAATGGAGGAGGTGGATAGAGGCCCGTTAGGAATAATTATGGCTTTATTGTCAGGAGTGTTAATGATTGTATTGAAAATCTGAATCTCTTTGACAGTGCCTGCAAATCCTTGGGCTTCGATAAAATCACCCACTTTGTAGGGTTTCAGCAGCAGAATCAGCACTCCACCTGCAAAATTTTGGAGCGTGCCACTCAGAGCAAGACCAATAGCAACACCGGCTGAGGCGAAAAGCGCCATGAAGGAGCTGGTCTCCAAACCAAGAATGCCGACTACGGTTATAATGAGGATGAAGAAGAGAGTTATGCGAACGAGGCTGAGTACGAACGAGGTAAGAGACGCATCTGTCCCTTTGTGAGTCATTACATGCTTCAGCCAGCGGTATAACTTCTTGATTATGAATTTGCCGGCGAAGAAGACTAAGGCTGCCACGGCCAGACGGAAGCCAAAGCTGATGAGTTCTGAGGCTATCTTGTGGAGAGCATCGGATGTGGCAAGTGATTTCAGTATTCCCAAGTCTTTGCTCGCCTCCTCAGCCACGCTGTTCGCTACATCGGCTTTCGGCGCGGCCTGGGCAGCCTGGGCAAGTATCATGGAAAGTGGGCTCATGCTTGTTTCGGATATTTATGGAACAGGCTTTTAAGGCGAAGTTTCATCACACCGAAGACGGCTTCTCCAAAGATGCTGCCGTTCATTTTGCTTGTGCCTAATACCCTGTTGACAAACACGATAGGCACTTCCACAATTTTGAATCCATGTTTCCAGGCCTTGAATTTCATTTCAATCTGGAAAGCATAGCCTTTGAATTCAATTTTGTCAAGTTCGATTGCCTGCAACACTTTGCGTGTCCAGCAGACGAAACCGGCAGTAGTGTCACGCACTTTCATGCGTGTGACGATGCGCACATAGGCGGAGGCATAGAAGCTCATCAAGACTCTTCCCATCGGCCAGTTGACAACGTTTACCCCGGTTATGTAACGAGAACCAACAGCTACATCTGCCTTATCATTTTTGCAGGCAGCCAACAGGCGAGAAAGGTCTTTGGGATTATGAGAGAAGTCGGCATCCATCTCGGTTATATATTCGTAGCCTCGCTCCAAAGCCCATTTGAAGCCATGGATATAGGCGGTGCCGAGCCCCAATTTGCCTGAGCGCTCTTCGAGATAGACACGCCCGGTGTATTCAACCATTTTCTTGCGAACCACTTCTGCAGTGCCATCCGGCGAGCCATCATCAATGATGAGCACATCGAAACCTTCGGGAAGCGCCATAACAGCATCGATGATGTTGCTCACATTCTCGATTTCATTATATGTAGGGATGATTACCAGAGCCTCAGACATATTCTTATTTGGTTTAATATTGTGCAAAGTTAACGAAAATTTTCTGTACGACAAATTTTTTAGCCCTCACATCTTGGTCGTTCGTCATTGATGGGCAAGAAATCCTTTGTCGCAATATATTAAAACAACAAAACTTTACGTTTGTTTGTTATATGGAAAAGAACATATACTACAAAAAATTATCACTCATTATGAAAAAGCTATTATTATCCCTGTTGCTTGTGTTGGGCGTTTCGGTCGTGGCATGCGCACGTGATTCATACACGCGAGATGTCTCTCAACTCCCTGTGGCTGCGCAGACTATCTTAAAGCAAAACTTTAAGGCCGGTGTCAGTATTATTAAGATTGACACCGAGTTAGGCCGCATTGATGATTATGAAGTTATCCTTACTGACGGCACTGAGATAACTTTCGACCGCAGTGGCAACTGGAAAGAGATTGAAACGCGGGTTGGCGCCAGCGTGCCTGCCAAGCTTGTGCCTGCTGCCATAGCCCAGTATGTTAAGGCAAATCAGAAGGGCACAAGCATTATCGGTATCGAGAAAGACCGTAAGGGTTACGAAGTGACGCTGTCAAATGGTGTTGAAATGAAATTCAACTCTCAGGGCGGTTTTATTAAATACGACTGATACCCACTGAGATATAGACACAAAAAGCCGCCTGCGACAAGCGAGTCGCAGGCGGCTTTTTGTGTCGTCTCGATGGGATTATCCTTCAGCAATAGCTTTCATCAGAATTTCGCGAGCCACTGAGAGTCCTTCAGCATCCTTGCCGCCGGCTTGCGCGAAGAACGGCTGTCCACCGCCGCCACCTTTGATGGCTTTGGCAGCCTCACGAACAAGCTTTCCTGCATTAAAGCCACGCTTTACGAGGTCATCGCTAAATCCCACTGTTATCAGAGGTTTACCTTCAGAAGATGTAGTTGCGATAAAGGCCGTGTTCTCAGGGGAAGACTGGCGGATGCCAAAAGCGACATTCTTGACTACTTCCGGCAGACGGGTGCCTCCGAGGAAGCAAACCTTTATGCCGCTAATCTCTTTGGCATTCTCAATCAACGCTTTGGTTAGATTGGCAACCCGCTCCTTGAAGTAATCCTCAACCTGATGCTTCAGGGTGGCATTCTCATTAATGGCTTTGGTCACGGCTGCCTTCAGGTCGTTAACGCCGCCGAACAGAGCCTGGAGATTGTGTATTTCGTCCTGCAAGTTGTCCATTATTTTCTCTACACCTTCGCCACTGACGGCCTCAATGCGTCGGATGCCGGCGGCGATTGAGCTTTCGCCCATGATGCGAATCATGCCGATGTTGCCGGTGTTGGCTACATGAGTGCCGCCACACAGCTCTACGCTGTCACCATATTTAACGACGCGCACTTTGTCTCCATACTTCTCGCCGAACAGAGCCATGGCGCCAAGTTCGCGGGCCTCTGCAATAGGCATGTCTCTATGCTCCTCGAGGGGGATTGCCTTGCGGATGCGGTCGTTGACGAGATGTTCTACCTTGCGAATCTCTTCGGGGGTTACTTTCTGGAAGTGAGAGAAGTCGAAGCGGAGAGCAGAGGCTGTTACGAGTGAGCCTTTCTGTTCAACGTGTGTGCCGAGCACTTCGCGAAGAGCCTGATGAATCAGGTGGGTCGCGGAATGGTTCGCTGAGACAGCTCTGCGTGCGTCAACGTCAATCTTGGCAACAAAGGTTGCTGAGGGGTCGGCAGGAATTGATTTGGTGAGGTGCACCCCAACGTTGTTTTCCTTTTTCGTGTCGAAGATTTCGATTACGGACCCGTCGGGAGCGGTCAGTGTGCCGCGATCACCAACCTGACCACCCATTTCGGCATAGAATGGTGTATTGGAGAGCAGAATCTGATAGTATTCTTTATTCTTTTGCTTTACCTTTCGGTATCTAAGAATCTGAGTGTCACACTCTGTGTGGTCATATCCCACGAAGCGTTCCTCTCCCTCATGCACATCAATCCAATCATCAGTTTCAGTGGCGGCTGCATTACGCGCCCGGCTCTTTTGAGCTGCCATTTCAGCATTAAAGCCTTCAATGTCTACCTCCATGCCGTTTTCACGAAGAATGAGTTCGGTAAGGTCCAGCGGGAAGCCGTAAGTATCGTAGAGAGTGAATGCATCAGCACCGGCAAGAACTTTTTTGCCTTCTTTGCGTGCCTTGGCGATGTGGTCTTCCAGCATGGAAAGCCCGCGTTCAAGAGTACGCAGGAATGCGTCTTCCTCCTCCTTAATGACTTTGGTAATGAGTTGCTGCGACGCGTTGAGCTCCGGATAGGAGGGTCCCATCTGTTCTACAAGCACAGGCACGAGCAGATACATGAACGCGTCCTTACGGTCGAGGAACGTGTAGGCGTAACGGACTGCTCGACGCAGGATGCGACGAATCACGTAGCCGGCTTTGGCATTGGAGGGGAGTTGGTTGTCTGCAATGGAGAAGGAGATAGTGCGCACATGGTCAGCAATCACGCGCATTGCTATGTCAATCTTTTCATCATTGCCATATTTCTTGCCGGAGAGACGGCTGATTTCATTGATAAGCGGAGTGAAGACGTCAGTGTCATAGTTACTCTTCTTGCCTTGCAGAGCCATGCATAGACGCTCAAAGCCCATGCCGGTGTCAATCACATGCTTGGGGAGGGGCTCAAGAGACCCGTCAGCCTTGCGGTTGTATTGCATGAAGACAAGATTCCAGATTTCAATCACCTGGGGATTATCCTTATTGACGAGGCTTGCACCATCCACTTTCGCGCGCTCCTCGTCGCTGCGCAGGTCAATGTGAATCTCCGAACAGGGACCACAGGGACCTGTCTCACCCATCTCCCAGAAGTTGTCATGGCGGTTGCCATTGATGATATGTGAAGCGGGCAGATGCTTTTCCCAGTAGCCGGCAGCCTCATTGTCGCGACTCAAGCCCTCGGGGGCATATCCCTCAAAGACGGTGGCATAGAGGCGCTCAGGATTCAGCCCCAGGACATCCACAAGATATTCCCAAGCCCAATCGATTGCTTCCTGCTTGAAATAGTCGCCGAAGCTCCAGTTGCCAAGCATCTCAAACATGGTGTGGTGATAGGTGTCATGACCGACTTCCTCAAGGTCATTATGCTTGCCGCTGACACGCAGGCACTTCTGAGAGTCTGCCACACGGGTGCTTTCCGGAGCACGGTTACCTAAAATTATATCTTTGAACTGATTCATGCCCGCATTGGTGAACATGAGCGTGGGGTCATCCTTGATTACCATCGGAGCAGAGGGCACGATGCGGTGTCCTTTGCTTTTGAAGAACTCCTTGAAGGAGGTACGAATTTCGTTGGCTGTAAGCATCGCTTTAATTAATTTCACTATTGAGAGTGCAAAATTAGGAAAAATTCATTACTTTTGCAAGCCGTAAGGTAATGAAGTAAGAAAGACTTCCGGAGTAATATGAAGCGCCGCTCTTTATATACATATAACCCTGCCACAGACAATTATGAGCGAGTTTATCCCACGCTTGGCTCCCGCTTGAGGCACATTATAAAGTGTCTGGCGTGGGGATTATTCGTGTGGGGCATTGTATTGCTCATAGCGTTTCTTTGCTTCGGCTTCCATAACGAGACTTATATTGTCAAGGAAAACGGAGAGCTGAAGCAGCAGTACGTAATCATGCAGAAGCGTCTTGACAAGGCGCTTGCCGTGATGGAAGATATTCGCCAGCGCGATGACAATTTTTACAGAGTGATGATGCAGATGGAGCCTGTAAAAATGTCGCAGCGCTATGCCGGACTTTCGCAGACTAACGATTTTGCGAATCTCAATCGTCTTTCGGATGACAATCTTCTGAAGGCTCTTGGGCTGAACCTTGACCTGCTGGAGCGTCAACTCTATGCGCAGTCCCGCTCGTTTGACGAATTGAGGGCTACCGCCTTTTCGCAACGTGAAAAGATTTCTCACATTCCGGGCATAATGCCTATAAATATAACTGACTACACGGTCAGCAGCGGCTACGGAATGCGTAAAGATCCTGTGTATGGCTCTACCGCTTTCCATGCCGGGCTTGATTTCGCTGCTCCCCAGGGGACTCCTGTCTATGCGACAGCCGATGGAATCGTGGCTGCTGCTGAGCGCGCCGGCGGCTATGGTAACAAGATTGATATTGACCATGGGTTCAACTATCTGACCCGTTACGGCCACTTGAGCAAGATTGATGTTGTGGCCGGGCAGCGTGTGAGCCGTGGTGACAAGATAGGTGAGGTGGGGAGCACCGGCAAGAGTACCGGCCCGCATCTGCACTATGAGGTGAGATATAAGGATGAACCTCAGAACCCTGTCAATTACTATTTCATCGATATAACCCCGGCTGAATATCAAGCCATGATTGAGGCGGCCGAGAATGCCGGGCATGTTATGGACTGATTTTTAAGCTCTAACAGCTATGCAGGAATACGACAAGCAATATTATAAAATAAAGGAAGTGGCCGAGATTCTCGGCGTGGCTCAGAGCGCAATACGTTTTTGGGAGAAGGAATTCCCGACGTTGATTAAGCCCACGCGCAATGCTCACAACTTGCGCTACTATCGCCCTTCGGATATTGAAAAGCTTCAGATGATCAAGTACCTTATCAAGGATAAGGGACTTAAGATTGAAGCTGCCCGCACTTATCTGCGCTCAAATCCGCATAACGTTTCCAAGCAACTTGAAGTAATCGAGTCGCTCACTGAGATAAGAAACGAATTGGCCGCCATGCTGACAGCAATGGGCGGTCGGAAATTGTAATTTTACGTATGTCAATGAAAAAGGATATAAAAATAAGAATTCAGAGCGCTGAAACTCTTGCAAACGGTTGTGTTTTAATGCAGGTGAGTCCTGCTGATGGTTCTGCGTTGCCAGAGATTGCCCCGGGTCAATTTGTTAATATCAAAGTGCCGGCCACTGATGGTGTATTTTTACGCAGACCGATTTCAGTGTGTGACGTTGAAGACAATTTATTGACATTATATATCAAACCGGTAGGCAAGGGGACCGATCGCCTGTGCTCATTATCTGCAGGCGATGAGTTTGAGGTCTTGCTCCCTTTAGGCAGTTCATTTTCATGTCCCTCCGGGAATGGATTGAACCTGCTTATCGGTGGAGGCGTTGGGATTGCCCCGCTCTTATATTTGGCTCGAAAATTAAGAGAAGCAGGACAAGAGGTAGCATTCCTCTTGGGAGGTGCTTCTGCATCTGATTTGGAGTTGGCGAAAGTCTTTGGCCGGTATGGCGAAGTGCATCTGACGACTGTCGATGGCTCAGCCGGAACGCGGGGCTTTGTTACAGACCATGCAATTCTGGGTGGGAAGATAGCTCGCATTTACAGTTGCGGCCCGACACCTATGATGAAAGCCGTGGCTAAAATTGCAAAGGAGCGGGCAATAGATATGGAGGCAAGCTTGGAAAATCACATGGCTTGCGGACTGGGGGCATGCCTTTGCTGTGTAGAAGATACCACAACCGGCAATCGTTGTGTATGTACTGACGGCCCGGTCTTCAATATCTCTGAGCTTAAATGGTAGAATTACCTGTTAAGAAACTGAATTAAGAAGACTTATCGATGAGTTCCATGTATGAACGATTGATGGAACTTCCTCTGTTTAAGGGGATGAGCATCAATGACTTGTCTCTGCTGCTGGAGAAAACGCCTCTTGAATTCGACCAACTTCCACCCGGCTCAAGCATTCTGAGAGCCGGGGAAGAGTATGATAGAGTATGCTTTTTGTTGAGTGGTGAGGCTAATGCTCATTATCAGCTGTTTAACGGTCAGCTAACATTGATTCAGCGTGTGGCCGGAGGCATGGTGCTTTGTGCAGACCGATTGATGGGGCTGAACACCGAGGTGCCATGTGATGTTGTGGCGCACTCCACGGTCGGAGTGATGTTTATCAGTAAAAAGCATTACTTGGCTCTACTTGAGATGAACCGGATATTTTTGGTGAATTATCTGAATTACATCTCTTTCAAGAGCCAAATGAGGATGGACTCAATACGATGGTTTTCGTTTGGAAGTCTCGATGAGTTCTGCCGCTACTCGTGGCGCACAGCCGGGGAGCGCCGGGTTGTCTCTACAACTTGGCGGATGCACCCTGATTTTTTACTCCGTGTCACAGGATTGACCAAGGAGGAACTTGAAGCTCAAATATCGCAGACGGCAGAGAAGGAGAACGTTGATGTGAGTTATCTTGGCGAAAACCTGTGTATTACCTACACCGGCCATCGCCCCGATTAGTGAGTCTGTTTCTAAGAGTGTGTCGTTAAGATTGTAGCTTATTTTGAGGCTTTCTTCTCAAAGTATTTACTGGTCAAAGCAAATCTCACGAGCAAGTAGTTGCAGGGAATACATATGGCCATTGCGGGGATAAGAGCTAAGGTAGGACCTACAATGCCTTTGAATATAGCCACGAATCCTACCTGCATACCCATATTAATGAGATGCGAGAGAGTGAAGCCAATCCCTTTCTTGGCGTTGGGAGATGTGTGGAAAGTGAAGTAGTTGGAGAGGAAGAAATTGGCAACGAAGGAGATTGCGTAGCTGATGAGAGTGGAGGGCACTGCCTTTACTCCCACGGCGTTGACGAAAATAACATATATGCCATACTGCAGCAGGGTGGCAATTCCGCCAACCAATCCAAAACGCAGTATCTCTGACAGACGGCCGCTGCCGTTAACCAATTCTTTAAGACTCTTCATTTACGGGGGTAACTGTATTTACAAAATAGGGGGGACGTTGTTTGGTCTCAAGGAAGATGCGCCCAAGATATTCTCCGATTATTCCCAATGCAAGCAATATGAATCCGCCAAGGAACAGGATTAGTGATACAATCGTGGGATAGCCGGCTACATCCTCTCCCCAGAATATAGCTTTTACAAGCACAACCAGGAGATAAATAAATGCGATGATTGATACTATGACACCCATGTAGGAAGCAAGGCGCAGGGGAACAACAGAGTGCGACATGATGCCGTCAGCAGCAAGATGCAGCAATTTGCGCATGTTCCATTTAGTGGTGCCGGCCACTCTCCGGGATATGTCAATGTCCACGGGTGCTTTGCTGAATCCAACGAGGGCATACATTCCTTTGGTGTATCTCTGAGTCTCGCGTAAAGATTTCAGCGCATCCACGCATTTACGGTCGAGCAGGCGGAAGTCTCCGGCATCCTGAGGCGGTTCCGGTCCCTGAGACATGCCTGACAGCAGCCGCTGATAGATGCGGGACATCGTCTTTTTCAGGAATTTTTGATTGCGGCGGCGACGGCGCCCGTACACATCGCAGTATCCCTGTTCCCATTTTTTCAGCATTTCCGGTATCGCTGAGGGGGGCTCTTGCAAGTCAGCATCAATAATCACGACGCAGTCGCCCGTAGCATAGTCGAATCCGGCCAACATGGCTGTCTCCTTTCCAAAGTTGCGGGAAAGGTCGATGTATCTCACTCGCTTGTCTTTGGCTACGAGAGAGTTAAGTACATCCAAAGTGCCGTCGGTGCTGCCGTCGTTAATAAACAACAGTTCCCAGCAGTAGCGCTCGCTATGTTCGTCTGCAAGCTTCGCTACAACTTCGTAAAAGAGCGGAAGGGCTTCCTGCTCATTATACGCCGGCACTAATATCGTGACTTTCTTCTTGGGATTGCTCATATTTCTTTGCTTCTTCACATTCGCGGTTCAGCTCGTCGATGTAGCCAAGCAGTTCGTCGCGACCGCTGCCTTTCTCGGCCGATGTAACAAACATCGGAGGCAGTTCCTCCCATTGCTTCAGGAGAGTCTTCTTATAGGCGGCTACATTTGCGTCCGCAACGCGTGGACCAATTTTATCGGCCTTCGTAAACACAATTGCAAACGGCACCTGCTCCTCGCCGAGCCATTGCATAAACTCCAAATCAATCTTCTGAGGTTCATGACGAATGTCCACCAATACGAAAAGGGTTATCATCTGTGCCCGTTCAAGAACGTAGTCCTCTATGATTCTGCGGATTTCATCGCGCTGTTTCATGCCACGGCGTGCGTAACCATAGCCCGGCAGGTCAACGATATACCACTCTCCATCATTAATCTTAAAGTGGTTGATCAGAAGCGTCTTGCCGGGCGTTTGGCTGGTCTTAGCCAATCCCTTGCGGCGGGAAAGCATATTAATGAGAGAGCTTTTGCCTACGTTGCTACGCCCGATAAATGCATACTCGGGCGCATCAGTGTCAGGACACATCTTTACCTTGGCATTGCTAATGAGGTATTCTGCTTTACGTATTTCCATAACTGTGGTGCAAATTTAATTATTATATCTCATATAATAACATCTGCCGCGGAGAAAAGTGCAGATAAATATATCTGTCCGGTCGCAAAGCGAATGAATCACGGTTGTTCCACACCCTGCATAGAGAGGGAAATGCGACCACGCTCCAGATCCACATCAAGCACTTTTACTCTTACTTCTTGCTGAACCTTAACCACTTTGCCGGGATTCTTTACCCGCTTGTCACTAAGTCGAGAGACATGAACAAGACCTTTTATTTTTATGCCTAAATCGACAAAGCAACCAAAGTCGGTTACATTAGCCACTCTTCCGGGAAGAATCATTCCGGCCTGTAGATCTTCAATAGACGATATGCTCTTGTCAAACGAGAATTGCTTCAGTCGAGGACGCGGATCGCGACCCGGACGTTCCAACTCTGCAAGAATATCAATCAGGGTATCCATGCCGGTGGTGTCATCCTGATATTTGGAGAGGTCAATGCGTGTGCGCGTCTCTTTGTCCCTCAGCAGAGTGTTAAGGTCAGTCTGCAGGTCAGAAGCCATTCGTTTTACCAAGTCGTAGCGTTCCGGATGTACAGCCGAATTATCAAGCGGATTATCAGCTCCGGGGATTCTCAGGAATCCGGCACACTGTTCGTAAGCTTTTGCGCCCAGGCGGGGAACTTTAAGTAATTCGCGCCTCGAATTAAAAGGACCATGCTCGTTGCGGAATTTAACGATGGAATCAGCCAAAGCCGGACCTATGCCTGAGACATGAGTAAGCAGTTCGCGTCCTGCTGTGTTGAGATTCACGCCAACAAGGTTGACACAGCTCTCAGTCACACTCTTCAGTTTGGCGCGAAGCAGACTTTGGTCAACGTCATGTTGGTATTGACCCACACCTATAGATTTGGGATCAATCTTTACCAATTCGGAAAGTGGATCCATCAGTCGACGACCGATACTGACAGCTCCTCTCACCGTTACATCATGATTCGGGAACTCTCTGCGGGCAACTTCTGACGCGGAGTAGACAGAAGCCCCATCCTCATTAACCATGTAAATTTCAATATCCTCTCCGGGTTGCAATTCCTCGATGAATTCGCGGGTTTCGCGTCCGGCTGTGCCGCTTCCAATTGCGATTACTTTAACTTGGTAGCGGTCGAGCATTTTCAACACCTGCATTTCTGCATACACCATCTTGTCGCGCGAAGAGTGCGGAAAAATCGTGTCATAGTGCAGCAGGGCACCCTGAGCATCAAGTATCACAACCTTGCAACCGGTGCGAATACCCGGGTCGATAGCCATCATGGCTCTCGCTCCAAGTGGGGAGGCCAAGAGAAGTCCGCGCAAATTGGTCGCAAACACCTCTATTGCCTGAAGGTCGGCTGCACGCTTGGTGAGAGCAGCAAACTCATTTTCAATCGAGGGGCAGAGCAGTCGGTCGTATGCATCAGCAATTGCTTCTTTAACTAACTGTGACTTCTCCCCGGAGCCTTTTAGAAAGTATCGCTCAATGCGGCTTAAGGACTCAGGAGCCGGTTCAATTTTGACACGCAGGAAACCTTCCTGCTGCCCGCGACGCATGGCGAGTAAGCGATGAGAGGAACACCTCCGCAGCGGCTCTCGCACGCTAAAGTAATTGCGATACTTCTGAGCATCAGACTCTTTACCCTTGATTACTGAACAAATGATTGAAGCTGTTTTCTCGAAACTTACGCGCAGAGAAGCTCTTACGCGAGAGTCTTCATTAACCCATTGCGCTATTATGTCTTTAGCTCCTTGCTTTGCATCATCCTCTGATTCAACAGTTTCGGAGAGAAACCTTGCTACATCCAAGGCTGAGTCAGATTGAGCCATCACAATCTTAGCCAAGGGCTCCAATCCCTTTTCTCGTGCCACCTCAGCACGAGTGCGTCGCTTCGGCTTGTAAGGAAGATATAAATCCTCAATAACAGCAGCATCCCAGCATGAAGAAATCTTGCTGCTCAGCACGGCAGTGAGGTTGCCTTGCCCTTCAATAGTTTCTATTATATACTTCTTTCTTCGCTGCAACTCTTTGAGTTCCAGTAGGCGGTCGAGTATATTTTCAATCTTTACTTCATCGAGTGATCCGGTAGCTTCCTTTCGGTATCTGCTGATGAAAGGCACAGTTGCGCCACCTTCAAGCAGGTCAATAGTGCCACGCACATTTTGCAATGGCAAGCCCATCTCGGCAGCAATTATGGCAATGATTTCTTCCACACCGTTTAGATTATACCGATTATTTCATGGATGTCGCTAACCCCCTGGCGTGCGCAAAAATCCTCGATTCCATCGAGAATTTTCATTGTTGCGGCCGGGTCTATGAAGTTAGCTGTGCCGACCTGCACCGCGGTGGCACCGGCCATCAGGAATTCCAACGCGTCGCGGGCATCCATAATACCTCCAAGGCCAACTACCGGAATTGCGACAGCTTTGGCAACCTGCCAAACCATGCGTACAGCGATGGGTCGTATGCAGGGACCGGACAGACCACCGGTTATCGTGCTGAGATACGGTCGGCGTCGCTCAACGTCGATGGCCATGCCGAGGAATGTATTCGTCAGCGATAGGGCGTCAGCCCCTTCAGCCTCCACAGCTTTGGCTATCGAGGCTATGTCGGTCACATTGGGAGAGAGCTTGACAATCATCGTGCGGGGCCAAACCTCTCGCACTGCTTTGGTTATGGAGGCGGCGCCATCGCAAGTGGTGCCGAAAGCCATGCCCCCTTGCTTGACATTCGGACAAGAGATATTGACCTCGACTGCTGCTACATTATCAAGAGGCGCAAGCACCTCGCAAACCTTCATGTAGTCCTCCATATTTGCCCCGCTAACATTCACCATTACAGCTGTATTAAGTGAAGCAAGAGTGGGATATATATGCTCTGCAAAATAGTGAACGCCTTTGTTCTGAAGACCGACGGCGTTAAGCATTCCGGAGGGCGTTTCCGCCATACGCGGATAGGGATTTCCCTCACGGGGCAAAAGCGTGGTGCCTTTAACAATGAATCCTCCAAGACGTTCCAGATCAACGAAGTCAGTAAATTCATTGCCATACCCGAAAGTGCCGGAGGCGGTCAATACAGGATTTTTGAGAGTAAGTGAGTCAGAGAGTTTAACGTGAAGATTAGCCATAATTGAAGGTATAATCGGGCGGATGAGTGTGCCCGCCACGCAAAATTACAAAAAAAATCGCTGACTTCTGCTGAAAAATTCGTAATTTTGCACTATATAACTCTACCCGCCTTTCTATTCTGTTTTTAAGGCGTTAAATTACAGCACAATATGACCCGACGCACCGCAGCACTTCTGACTCTGCCCGCAGCTACCGGCATGGCGCTCTATGCCGCCACGGAGGATGCGCCGAAGTCCACCGTCACTGAGCAATCGGCCACTGCGGAATCTGACACCTCTTCTCATTCCACTGACGGACTTATTGCAGATCTCGCTCTGATTCTGCTCCTTGGGGCAGTCGTGACAATACTCTTCAAGAAACTCAAGCAGCCAGTTGTGCTTGGTTATATTTTGGCCGGCTTCTTGGCCAGCCCCAACTTCACTTGGCTCCCATCAATAAGCAATCTTGAGAACATCGAGTTTTGGGCTGAGTTGGGCATTGTCGTGCTCATGTTTACTCTTGGCCTTGAATTCAGCTTCAAGAAGCTTGTCGGGAGTGGCACCTCGGCCATTTTGACTGCTTTCATCATTATTACGGGTATGACCTTTGCCGGATTCGGCGTGGGGCAATTACTGTCATTAGACTTTACAAACAGTATATTCCTTGGCGGCATGTTATCCATGTCGAGTACCACCATAATCCTGAAAGCATTTACCGATTTAGGCTTACGGCAAAAGAAATTCGCGTCCCTTGTGCTCGCCGTGCTTATAATTGAGGATTTGTTTGCCGTGCTGATGTTGGTTATTCTTTCCTCATTAGCCATGGGAGATGTGCAAGGGAGTGAGCTGCTTTATTCCATAGCCAAGCTCATGTTCTGCCTGATTCTGTGGTATGTTATAGGTGTTTGGTTTTTGCCGACACTGTTTAACCGCTATAAAAGCTACATGAATTCGGAGACGTTGCTCGTAGTCAGCATGGGCATCTGCTTCGGAATGGCAGTGCTCAGTGTCATGTGCGGTTTCTCATTGGAACTCGGGAGCTTCATCGGCGGCAGCATCATTGCAGGCACAGTAATGGCTGAGCGCATCGAACATGTGGTGCAACCCGTCAAAGATCTCTTCGGAGCCGTGTTCTTCATATCCGTAGGCATGATGGTGCAACCCTCGGTCATCGGGGAGCACTGGCCTACGATACTTCTGCTTGCCTGCGTCGTAATCATAGGCATGATACTTTTTGGGACAGCCGGAATGCTGCTCACCGGACAGACGCTGCGCGTCGCAATGGAAAGCGGCTTCTCCCTCACGCAGATAGGTGAATTTTCCTTTATCATAGCCTCCTTGGGCATGAGTCTTGGCGTATTGCAAGCCAGTCTCTATCCTATAATAGTTGCAGTATCTGTCATCACGATATTCACAACGCCATATTTCATCAGGCTTTCCTCCCCGGCATATTCTTTCGTTGAACGCCATATCCCGGGGCCTCTGCGCTTCCTTATAAACAGGTATAGCCGTGAGGCAGAGGTCGATGAGAACGGCACGAAACATCTGTGGCGGACCATTCTTGTGCGCTATGCTTGGCGCATCGTTCTTTATTCGGTGCTGCTTTTTGCCATTCTGCTCTTGGCCCGACACTATCTTTTCCCGTTTCTCGAGAGCTTCAGCCATGATTGGGGACATTTCCTCGCTACGGCCGTTACCTTGCTCGTTATGAGTCCGTTCCTGCTTGCCCTGACTGTCAGCACATCTAACAATAAGGAGCGGGAGAGACTGCACGCCTCCGGAGCTATTTCAGAGGTTCCGCTGGTGGCAATGCGCATAATTCGCTATCTGATAGCCATATATTTCGTAGCCACTTGCATCACTATGGCTTACAGCATGTCTATTGGTATCCTCGCCATTGCGGTTCTGATTGTGCTGTATGCGATAGTAGCCTCGCCCAGACTCAGAGAGCGATACAGGCAAATGGAGCGTAAGTTTGTTGAGAATCTCAACCAAAGAGATGAACAGCGCTCAGGCCGTGCAAATCCCGTCACCGGGCAATTGCACCTTGCCTATATTGGTGTTGATGCCGGCACACCTTTCGTGGGTGATCGCATTTGCGACAGCGGCCTTCGTCGTGACTACGGCGTGAGTGTCTCATCCATTCAGCGCGGAATGCACACCATCACATTGCCGGACAAGGATGCCCGAATATTCCCCGGCGACGTGCTCGGCATAATCGGCACAGACGACCAGATACAGCATCTTAACTCCGAAATAGAAGCTTATCGCAAAGCATATGAGGCTCAACCCGTGCAGGAGTGTGAGACAAAGCTGCGTAGCGTCCGGCTTACTGACCAATCCTCGCTCGCCGGCAAGTCTCTGCGCAATGCACGCATCAGGGAAGACCATTACTCGATGCTTGTCAGAGTTGTTGACGAACAGGGTAATGATATACAGATCTCCCCGGAACTCGTATTCCGCCCGGGCATGACCCTGTGGCTCGTTGGTGATAAAAAAGAAGTAAACGCAATCAACTGATATAATTATATAATGGAGAAAATAATTATCCTTGATTTCGGCTCACAGTACACTCAGCTCATCGCGCGACGAATCCGCGAGTTGAATACTTACTGCGAAATCAAGCCTTACAACAAGTTTCCCCACGGAGAAGAGGGTATAATAGGTGTCATCCTCTCCGGCAGTCCGTACTCCGTGAATGACCCGCAGGCGCTTCAGTGCGACCTCTCCGAGATACGCGGTCGTTACCCGCTGTTGGGCATCTGCTACGGTGCACAATATCTTGCGCACACCAATGGTGGACGAGTAGCTTCCTCCAAAACCCGCGAATATGGCAAGGCTCGTCTGGTGTGGCATGATGACAGCGATGCCCTGATGAAGGGCGTGCGCAACGATTCAATCGTTTGGATGAGTCATGGCGATTCAATCATCGACACTCCCGATAGCTTCCGCAACGTAGGCTCGACTGCTGATGTCAAGAATGCTGCCTATCGAATTGAGGGTGAAGAGACGTGGGGCGTACAGTTCCATCCTGAAGTGTATCACAGCGAAGATGGCAAGGTTGTTCTGTCAAACTTCGTGATGAATATCTGCGGATCAAAAGGGGCTTGGACTCCCGCGTCGTTCATTGAGAGCACCGTGCAGCAGCTCCGCGAAAAGCTTGGTGACGACAAAGTTGTGCTTGCACTGTCAGGTGGTGTGGATTCCACTGTGGCAGCCGTCCTGCTTAATAAGGCTATCGGCAAGAATCTGACCTGCATATTCGTTGACAACGGCCTGCTGCGCTACAAAGAGTTTGAGAATGTGCTCGCCAGCTACGCTCACATGGGCTTGAATGTGATTGGCGTGGATGCAAAAGAGCATTTCTATAAGAACCTTGAAGGTGTAACCGATCCCGAGAAGAAGCGCAAAGTTATAGGCAAAGGCTTCATTGACATCTTTGATCAGGAAGCACATAAACTGAAAGATATAAAGTGGCTTGCCCAGGGCACAATCTATCCCGATGTGATTGAGTCACTGTCAATCACAGGCATGGTGATTAAGAGTCATCACAACGTAGGAGGTCTGCCTGAAAAAATGAACCTGCAACTCGTCGAGCCTCTTCGCCTGCTCTTTAAGGATGAAGTGCGCCGAGTAGGGCGCGAACTGGGCATCACGCAAAGTCTCATCGGACGTCATCCCTTCCCCGGACCCGGTCTTGGTGTGCGCATTCTTGGAGAGGTAACTCCTGAGAAAGTGCGCATTCTTCAGGAAGCTGACCACTACTACATTCAAGGACTCATTGACAACGATCTCTACGACAAAGTTTGGCAGGCCGGTGCCATATTGCTGCCGATACGCTCTGTTGGCGTAATGGGTGATGAGCGCACCTATGAGTATGTTATAGCCTTGCGTGCAGTAAATTCTACTGATGGCATGACTGCCACATGGAGCCACCTTCCCTTCGATTTCCTTGGCTCTGTGAGCAATGAAATCATCAACAAGGTTAGGGGAGTGAACCGAGTAGTCTATGACATCTCCTCCAAACCGCCATCCACAATTGAGTGGGAGTAAATTACTCTAACTGACGCACAACGTATAATCTAAATTAGTAGAAGTCAACCACTTAACAGTTAAAGAGCTAATTGTTAGGTGGTTGATTTTTTTACCAGCGTTGCCATTTAAATCCCTCAATTTGATTCCCCCCCGAATGTAAATATATTTTTTTGAATACAGCTATTAAATAATAGCCATAAACAGAGCGTATTTCCAAAGAAAATAGCTATCTTTGCAGTCGCAAATCCTTTAAGGTTTGCAGACATATTAAAGAAGCGTTTTCGCATCGTTCCATTGATGAAACCTAGGAAATTTCAACAATGAAATACGGAATGATGGTGGAAGTACGCTCTCTTTGGCTTGTATTGTCATACCCCTATGATATACAGTCAAAGTGGAGTTGCAGTCACTTATTCGTATTTCATGGGAATCCTAGGCCCACATCAATGAATGAGTGAAAAATGTGGCTCCACTTCTTTGTATGTTCATCAATCATTCACATTCTAAATCGCATCGCAGAGCCATAGATGCAGGAGAAAACATAGTATGGCTTTAATCAACTGCCCAGAGTGTGGAAATCAGATGTCAGACACTGCAAAGAAATGTCCCAAATGTGGGTATTCCGTCAATCGACCTCAAAAACTTAAATGGGTTACTATTATAGGAGTATTCGGTGTCGCCAACTTCATTGCAGGCTTAATTTGCTTATTTGTTGAAGCCAACCATTATCCGTACGGAATATCACTTATGTGTGGTTTACTCGCGATTTATACCTATCTTATCGGCAGTAACAAATTCTCCTTACCGTCTCGGTTGTGGGCTTTTGTGTACTGCACTATAGCCTACAATATTTTCTTATATTTAGCCATTCACCTCGGCAGAAATATTGAGGACTTCGATGAATATGATCTTTTCCCTTTCGGAAATATATTATACTTCATCATCTTCTTGATTTGGCTATACTCCAAAGATATAAAAATCAAGGGTAGCAATATAATACTTAAGATATGCCTTATGCTTATAATGGTAATATTACCCTTAATCAAAGAATTCACCAATGCATTCTGGCCCATTGAGAAAGTGCTTTGGTATAGTGACGAAGCTGATACTGAAGAGTTATACAATTCTTTTGATCGTGATACTATGTCCACATCGAAGTCCCCCGATGAAGATTTTATTGGTGTTTGGGAATATATTCAGCCTGAGAATAACAGCAATGATACAAAACTGATTCTCACGATTAACGATGATGAAACTGCCGTAGCAAAAGCAACACAGAGAGGTGAAGAAAAAACATATTATGGCTCATGGAGTCGCTATGGAGATAATATAAGATTATCTTTCACTGACGCATATTTTACTTGGAATGGCAGAACTACAAGTTTACTGGATGCTTGGATTAATTGGGGTGAAGCCATAAACGTGGATGGAGCAGTTATAAGGGATGGATATCTTTATGCCAACTCTGATATGGCAAAAGCAAAAAATCCAGAGAATCGTGTTAAACTTGAAAAAGCAAAGTAATATTCACAACTGTGCACAAGTGAATATTGCGATTTTTAGCGAACAAATTAAAATATTGCGATATAATCTTAATTGAAGGTCGTTGAGGTCAAAAGTGGCTTCAATGACTTTCATTTTTGTTGGATATGGATGGGAATGAATATTGAATCAGATAGGGATAAACCATAGGTATGGGTTTTGTTGTTTCATAAAAAAAGTTTAACTTTGTAATTGGATAAGTCCACAACCATGCACCTTATAAAAGACAACATACAGAAACTATTTGACTTGTGCCGTAAATACAAGGTGTGCAAGTTGTATGCCTTTGGGTCAATTCTTACCAATCGATTCAATGATGAAAGCGATGTTGATATTTTGGTCAACTTCAATTCTGAAATTGACCACAACAATTATGCTGACAACTTTTTTGACTTCTACCACGCTTTGAAATCACTATTTGGCAGAGACGTTGACTTGGTGGATGAAACCTCTGTAAAAAATCCATACTTCAAGGAAGAACTTGAAGAGACCAAATATCTGATTTATGGATAGGAAACTGCGAAAATATCTCTCAGATATTCTATCTTCAATTTTGGAGATAGAGTCATTTATGGTTGATCGTCCCAAAGAATATGCCACATTCTGCAATGACACACTTTTCAGAAGAGGTGTTGAGCGGAATATTGAGATAATGGGTGAGGCAATGAATCAAGTATTGAAGATTAACCCCGATATTTCAATAACGGCTGCGAGGAAAGTGGTTGATACCCGTAATTTTGTGATTCATGCTTACGATTCGTTAAAGCCTGATATTTTATGGGGTATTGTCATCAACCACATGCCGTTGTTAAAAAGAGAGATTAAGAGCCTATTGGAAAAATAGATTTATTTTTAATCTTTTAGAAACTGTTTAAGTTTATGTCTAGGGAATTTTGAGAGATGTTTTTGAGTGATTTTTGCAAGCCAGAGAGGGAGCATAGCGGGCTATGCACAGATGATACTTGGCGAAAATCGCCAAAAACAGCCTCAAAATTCCATTGATAATCAATTATATAAAAGTTATCGACATAAACTTAAACAGTTTCTTAGTTGCCGGCGAGTTCTTCAGGCGTGATAACGAAGTCGAACATGCGGCCGTTTTTCAGCGGAAGGCGAAGCATGAGATTGGTGTTGAAGGCACCAAGGAGTTGAGAGAATATTGAACGTGTCTCTGCATCCATGCATGTGTCAAGCTGAGCCATAATCATGGGCTTGATACTCTCAGAATCCGAAACACTCTCGAGGAGTTCACTCTCTTCCTGGGTGACGATTGAATCGTCCATGGTAAGGATGAGGTTTGAACCGTCGTAAGAGATTGATTTTACGTTGTCAGTGCCTGCAATTTCGGCGTTCATAGCTTCTGCCAATTGAGCCATTTCATTAGAGTAGGCCATGGCTTTAGCGGGGATGAGGAGTGCTGCCATAACAGCGAGCAGCGCGAAAAATTTTTTCATCGGAGGTATAATTAGAATTGTGTAGTCAATAATGTAAGAGTGTGTATGGATTAAAATCGAATTTAACTTATGAGTCTGTTTGAATCATTCTTGGTTTCCTCACAAAGCTAAATTTTGATGGAACTTGCCTCAAAATTCCATTGACATAAAAGTTAAACAGTTTCTAAGTGGAGGAGCATGCACAGAAGATATGTTGCTTGCTGATGGTTCAAAGATGTGCCGGGAGAGTAGCCATGAATAACATATGGCGCAGGGACCGTGCTGAGCGGCACGATCCCTGTGTGATTACACATATCTGCCCAAGCAGAGGAATCAATTAATCATCCAAATGATCTTTCTCCTTGGCCGGGTTCTTGAAGTACAGATTGCCCTCGATATACTCCTGAGCGGCAATCAGAGTCGGTTTGGGCAGTTTCTCGTAGAAACGGGAAATTTCAATCTGCTCACGGTTTTCAGAAACTTCCTCCATGTTGTCGGTTGAGGCAAACTCCTGAAGTTTCTTTTCCAAATCCTTTTTCATCTCCACGGCTATCTGATTTGCGCGCTTACCAATGATGCACACAGTCTCATAGACGTTGCCGGTGGGCGCAGACATAGCAATCATGTCGCGTGTAACAGTTGTAAGGGGAGCTTTTGTCTTCTTGTAGTCCATTATCTTATTTTGGAATTGGGAATTTTCTGTTTGCGGTTGTTGAGTGGAGGCAATTAGCCGTCCCTCAGTCTGTGACTAATCAGTCCTTCACGTAGTTCTGGGCTATGCGGAAAATATTGTCGGCCTCGTGACGGTTAGATGTATCAGGGAAATTATTGATGAATGAATAGTATTCGTCAATAACGTCGCGGAAACGTTCTGCCTTCTTTTCGTCAACACTCTGCCGAGCTTCCTGAAATTTGGCTTTCAGCTTAATCATTTCCAGCTGCTCGCGATACTTTGTGTAGGGATAAGTCTTCAGGGCATTGTCTGCCACAATCACAGCGCTTTGGTAATTATTACCCATGTATGAGCCCAAGTTATAGTAGAGCTGTGCGTTCTGCAACTCTTTGAGAGTCAATTTGTCTTGCAGTTCAAACATGGCTTGCTGCGCCTGTTGCACACGCTCACTGCGCGGGAAATAATCTATAAAGCTCTGAAGTTCTTTGATTCCCTGAAGAGTCTCAGTCTGGTCAAGCTGCGGGTCGGGGGAATCAAGGTAATAACCGTAGCCGGCATAAAAGCGGCAGTCCTCGGCATATTTCCCTTTGGGGTAGCGCTGATAGTAGCTCTTAAAGTAAACGCCTGCGTTCATGTAGTCCTTATTGTTATAGTGACTCATAGCAAGCAGATACAAGGCTTCCTCACCCTTCGGGCCGCCGCGTAGCGGAGTGATGAGATCAGTCAGAATCGTAGAGGTCTGCACCCACTTTCCCTGATCATACGCCCGCTTGGCGTAGTCATATTTATAGTTGATGTCAGTGCTCTTCAGCACCTTAGTGTACTCCGTGCAGCCGGAGCACAGCATAAGAGTTGCGAGCATGACGATATATGAGATTTTCTTCATTTGTATATCTGCGCTTTAGCGTGCAAAATTAAGAAATTTTCTCCGTTTGGCCAAATATATCGGGAGGTAGTCCTGAAATTTATGTTTTTTTTGCGTCTTAGCTCTGTGGTCTCACAAAAAATTCTTAATTTTACAACTTGAAAACTCCATTTACGAATGATGAATAACGATCATAACGACAATATACGCCGCAGCGCCGATCGCATAGTGGGAGGACACCCGGTGATTGCCAATCTGCTTATCATAATTGTGGTGGCTGTGCTGGGGCTCGTGATTGCCTATCTGAGTCTTGGTCTGTTTACCAAGCATGGACAGACGGACACGGTTCCAACTGTTGTAAATATGTCCTATTCCGGTGCTGTTGAAAAGCTGCATGACGCGGGCTTCAAGGTTGAGATTCGTGACTCTCTTTTTCTGGAAGATGTCAAACCCGGCTTTGTGGTCGAGCAGTTTCCGGCAGCCGGAGCAGTTGTAAAGCCCGGACGCAAGATTTTCCTTTACATCAATGCCGTGCATCCCAAAGAGGTCGTTATGGATCCTACGGGTGACAGTCGGCAGCCCGCGTTGCGTGGTTACTCGATGCGTCAGGCTAAAGCTCAGCTTGAAGAGATGGGCTTTAAGAATGTGAGAGTAACATACATTCTTGGCGATACTGACCGAGTAGTAAAAGTCCTGGCTAACGGAAAACCGGTTATGAAGCAACAGAAGGTGCCGGTCAATGCCCAGATTCTGCTGGAGGTCTATGACGGTCGTATGTCAGTGTTGGCTGACTCTCTGCAAAATGCTGAAATTGAAATGGAATTGCGGATGCAGCGTGCCAGAAGCGCAGAATCATATCAAACTGAAGAGACTCCCGAGGCTGAGACTTTTGAAGAAACTCCCGAGGAGAATTCCTTCGATGTCCTTTCCGAAGAATAAGCATGGCAGATATTGACTTTGATCAGGAGGAGCAGCAGTCGTATAAAATTGTGACGGCCGATGATCCGGAGATGCTCGAGCCGGTGGCTGCATTTACTTCTGCTGACGGGAGGGATTTATATGAGCATTTTCGCTTTGTGGCTGACAAGGGGCAGGCTTTGCTTCGCATCGACAAATTCCTTGTGGCACGCATGGAAAAAACGTCCCGCAACAGAATTCAGCAGGCTGCCGATGCAGGTTGCATCATTGTGAATGGCAAGCCGGTTAAGTCAAGCTACAAGGTTAAGCCTCTCGATGTGGTCAGCATTGTTATGGATCGACCGCGCTATGAGTTTGAAATATTGGCAGAAGATATTCCGCTCGACATAGTGTATGAGGATGAAGATTTACTGGTGGTAAACAAGCCGGCCGGCATGGTTGTGCATCCGGGCCATGGCAACTACACCGGTACGCTCGTAAATGCACTCGCCTGGCATTTCAAGGATAATCCGGACTATGACGTGAATGATCCCCGCATGGGGCTTGTGCATCGTATTGACAAAGACACCAGCGGACTCTTGGTAATTGCCAAGACTCCGGATGCCAAGACTCATTTGGGCAAGCAATTTTACGATAAGACAACCAGCCGAAAGTACGTTGCTATGGTGTGGGGCGAACCTACTGCTGAAGCTAATACCATTGTCGGCAACATAGCACGCGACCCTCGGGATAAACTTAAGATGGCTGTATTCCCGCCGGAATCCGGTGTGGGTAAACATGCCGTCACGCATTATCAGATTCTTGAGCGCTTTGGCTATGTAACGTTGGTGCAGTGTGTGCTTGAAACCGGTCGCACGCATCAGATACGAGTGCATATGCGTCACATCGGCAATCCCCTTTTTAACGATTCCCGCTATGGTGGCGACAAGATTCTGAAGGGAACAACGTTTGCCAAATACAAACAGTTCGTTGAGAATTGTTTCGCAGTGTGCCCGCGTCAGGCATTGCACGCCAAGACCCTTGGGTTCACCCATCCGCGCACCGGCAAGCGCATGGAATTCAATTCGGAAATCCCGGCTGACTTCGCTGCTCTAATTGAGCGTTGGCGCATATACAGCAGCGGCAGCCGCGATTGATGTGCGCCGGCTGCCGCTGCAGAAAGAGTTGTTGGCGGAGAGTTATTAGCGTGCTTTGAAGAAGACGATTAAGTCTTTGGGAGATAATTTTTTGCCTTTCAACAATACTGCAGACGTATAAGCCTTACCGGCAAAAATCAAAGTAACGATTGCCGATCCATAAAGAATCACGAGCGACATCAGGGTCATGTACCAAGGCTGCAGACCACCGATTGACTGAACAGCTCCAACCGTAGGGGAAGTGAAAGGCACGAGGAAGCATATCTTGGTCAGCGCACCACTGTTGTCCACGGCAAAAATACCGATATAGAAGCTGACCATCAGCAGCATCATTATCATAGAGAGGTAGCCCTGATTTTCATTATTTCTGTCTGTTATAGCTCCGGCCATTGCATACAGTCCGCCATACAGGCAGAAGCCGCCGGCAAAATATAGAAATGTCAGAACCAAAGCCCAAAGCACTTTCCCGCTAAGCAGGGCACTCAGGGGTAATATTCCGGGCATCAACATTGCCATCAGAAATACTCCGACTCCAATAAAGGCTGCCCAAATGGCAATCTGGGTCAGGCCGATTAAGGCGACCCCGATGACCTTGGCAAACATCACGGTGCGTCCGGGCACACAGGAAATCAGTATTTCCACAATGCGATTGGTCTTCTCTGTCTTGACTTTATTGAAAATCATCGCTCCATACATTGTGATGAACATAAAGAGCATGAAGCCTGACAGCATGCCGAGCAACTGCATTCCGGAAATATCGTCTCCGGGGTGAGGCGTGTTATCCTGGAGCGTTTTCATGGCGTCGCTTTCTGTGCTCAGATAGCCGATGAATCCACCGAGTGCCACCATCATTACGGGGAAGAGAAGAGTGGTAATCCAGAAGGATTTGCTTTTTACCTCCAGCCGATACTCCGCTGAAACTATTGTTGAAAGTTTTGACATAGTTGTAGTTTAATTCGTGGTTTGACCCTGAGTATATTGAATAAACAGGTCGGAGAGGGTCGGCATTACTTCTGAGAAGGCGAGAATATCCGCCTGTATAGCAATGGTGGCGAGTATATCATTATTGCTCACTCCATGCTTGGGCATGATATGATATGTGTGTGCTCCGGCACGCAAATTATCCTGCACTTCTTCGATGCTTTCAATCAATCCGGAATCAGCGGCCATTCCCCTGTTCAGCTCCGATGACGTGGTCAGACTGAGCAAACCGGTGCGATGCGATTCTCTGATTTCCTGCAATGGTCCGTGAAGCAGCAGTTGTCCTTTATTAATCAAACCGATGTGAGTGCACATCTGCTCAATGGCGGGCATATTATGGGACGACAGAATAACGGTACATCCCTTTTCCCGCAAGCGCTCAATCAGACTTTGCAGCAATTGGCCGTTAATGGGGTCAAAACCGGAGAACGGTTCGTCGAGAATAATCAGCTTCGGTTCATGCACTATGGTAGCTATGATTTGCACCTTTTGCTGATTACCCTTTGATAGTTCCTCGACTCTGCGATGCCGGTCATTTTCCTCAATATGGAAAATGTCCATAAACTCCTGCATGTTGTTTCTTAGCAACTGCATGTCAGCTCCTTTCAGCCGGCCGAAATAGAGAATCTGCTCATCCACTCTCATTTTGGAGTAGAGACCGCGTTCCTCAGGCATATATCCAATCATCTTGGATGTCACTCCGAGCTTGGCAGGCACCCCATCAATCAGCACACTTCCGGAATCGTTTACCAGTATGCTGTTGATGATACGAAGGAGAGTGGTTTTGCCGGCACCGTTAGGGCCTAACAGACCGAAGACGGCCCCTTGTTCAATGGTCAGATTCACACCATTGAGCGCGGCGTGATTGCCATAGAATTTTGAAAGGTCGCGAATGTCGAGTATATTCATATAATTATGTTTAGAGAGCGCGAAGGGCTTTTATCGTTGCAGCCGGATTCTCAGCTCCAAACACGAAACTGCCGGCAACCAATATATCGGCGCCTGCCTCTGACAACAATGCGCCTGTCTCGAGGTTGACGCCTCCATCCACTTCTATTTTTGCTTTGGAACCGGTCGAATCAATGAGCGTGCGCAGTTCCTTGACTTTCTTTACTGCATGGGGGATGAACTTCTGACCTCCGAAACCGGGATTTACACTCATAATAAGCACAAGATCCAGGTCTTCCACAATGTCAACAAGGGTATTCACCGGAGTAGCCGGATTGATTGTAACGCCGGCTTTCATCCCGGCAGCATGAATGCGCTGCACAACGGAATGGAGCTGTGGGCATGCTTCCTGATGCACGTTCATTATCTCCGCGCCCAAATCGCGCACCTGGGAAATCCATTTATCAGGTTGCACAATCATCAGGTGTACGTCAAGCGGTTTTGTGCAGCGCTTGGCTACGGCCTGCATTACCGGGAAGCCAAATGAGATGTTGGGCACGAACACTCCATCCATCACATCCAGATGAAGATAATCCGCCTCAGAGGCATTAATCATTTCGAGGTCGGGAGCGAGGCAGCCGAAATCAGCTGAAAGCAGAGAAGGGGAGACTTCCATATGAGTGAGTGATTATGATAGGTTTGGTTATTTTTGTTTGCGTTTCTTAAGCACATTGCGCACTATTATCAGCACACAGATAACGCCGATTGCAAGACCTGCCCAGCTAAGATAACTGTTGTATTTCTCAATGGCAGGCAGGAGCGCATCGTAACTTACGGAGCTTGCCAACCACCATCCGAGCAGCGCCAAAACGATGTTCCAGACGAGTGCACCAAGGCCTGTGTAGAGCGTAAACACTCCGAGATTCATTCGCGAAATGCCGGCGGGAATGCTGATTAACTGACGGATGGCCGGAATAAGTCGACCGACAAATGTGGAAACAGCACCATGCTTGTCGAAGTAAGCCTCGGCATTCTGCACTTTCTCGCGATCCAGGAGGCAAGCATGTCCGACATGGCTGTCGGCGAAGCGATAGACAAGCGGGCGACCAATCCACAAAGCGAGATAGTAGTTGATGTAAGCGCCTACAAGCGCACCTGCCGTAGCACAGGCCACAACTAACCAAGGCTCCATCTGTGCCCCTCCTCCTTGGTTCACACAGGCAAGATAGACAGCCGGAGGAACTATGACTTCCGAAGGAAATGGAATGAAAGAGCTCTCAATGACCATGAACAGGAACACGAAAAGATAGGAAGCGTGCTCCACAAAGAAATTAAAGATATCAACCGCCGTAGGCATGGCTGTCAGTACAGTAGTAAGCATTATCCTTGCATGAAAGATTCAAACAGACTCAAAAGTTAAATTCGGTTTAAGCTCAAACACACTCTTAATATTATTCGGCAAGAATAGCCGGGACGAGCGTGTCGGCCATCTCAATGAGCGCCGCGCGAGTAGCCGGATTCATTGACATCTTCATTTCTACCGGGGCAGCCGGCATATCAAGAGATAGTCCGGCGAGCGCTTCCGCTATTTTCTTGCAGGCAGCGCCGGCCCAGGTGAAGGAACCGAAAGCAGCTGCCACATGGTTGCGCAATCCTCTTCCTTCCAGCGCACTCAAGAGAGCTGCCACGGGAGGGAAAACTGCACCATTGTATGTGGGTGCTCCTATGATGAGACCATTATAGCGCCAAATATCAGCTAAGACGAATGAGAGATTCGTGTTAGACATATTATGCAGTTTGACCGTAATCCCTGCGGCTTCCAAACGTTCCGCGAGCAGCTGCGCCATCTCAGTGGTATTACCATACATGGAGCCGTACGCAATCACGACACCCGGCTCAACCTTGTATGTGCTCAGAGCATTATAGGTTGCGATGACCTCGGCCACATGCTTGTGCCACACAGGACCATGAGTTGAGCATATATACTTTATCTCTTTATCTGCGAGCTTTGTCAGTGCACGCTGAACTTGGTCGGCATATTTGGCTACGATGCAGGCATAATACCTGTGCATTTCACTCATGAACACATCAATTCCGGGCAGATGCTCATCAATCGGATTGCCGTCAGTAGTACCAAAGGTGCCAAAAGCATCGCCTGAGAACAGAACACCCTCACTCTCAAGCCAGGTAACCATGGTTTCGGGCCAATGCACCATCGGAATCGTGTGGAAACTCAGCACACGACCGGCACCTAAGTCAAGTGTGTCACCATCTTTGACGACAAGGTATCTGGTGTCATCCTCAATGTGGTAATAGCCCTTAATCATTCCTACTGTCAGCCGATTGCCCACGATTTTCATCTTCGGGAATCGTTCGCAGAGCAGAGGGATGCAGCCTGAGTGATCCGGCTCCATATGATTAATAATCAGATATTCAGGAGCATCAATGCCATGGTTGAGCAGGTTACTCAGATAAGCTTCGTAACTGTTGAGCTCAGCTGTATCAATAAGTGCGGTAGCCTCACCCTTGACGATGTAGGAGTTATAAGTCACCCCATAGGGCAGAGGCCAAAGTGATTCAAAGAGGGGAGTGGTGTGGTCATCCACCCCGGTATAATATACGCTGGGAGTAATATTCTTGGTTATCATTGCGGTATAAACTTAGTGCAAAGTTACGAAAAAAATATGTATTAGTTGTGCTTGGGGACTGCCTTACCGAATTGTGGATCGATTTTGACGATTGCACAGACTGCATAGGTGGTGAGAGAGCAGAGCATTACCAACCAAAAATAGTTGATATATCCGGCCGCGCCGTCGGTAAAAATATGTAACTGAGCTATCTGCTCAAACACCCAACCGGCAGCCATGCCGGGTAACATCATGCCCAAGGCCATAAAGGCTGTGCAGAAAGCGTAGTGTGATGTCTTGAACGGACCGTCGCAAAAGTAGATCAGATAGAGCATAAAAGCCGTGAAGCCGAATCCATATCCAAACTGCTCGATTCCTACCCCGACATTAATTGCTATTAGAGATTCCGGCTGAGCCATTGCAAGCCAACAGTAGATGCCGCAGGGGAGTGTCAGGGCCAAAGCCATTGGCCACAGCCAACGCTTCAGTCCTCCGATTGACACACATATACCTCCGGCAATGCCTCCGGCCAAAAGTGCAACCACGCCTACTGTGCCGTTGATTATTCCGACATCGGCTGTGCTCAGCCCTAATCCCCCTTCTGAACGTGAGGCAAGAAGGAACGGTGCAGATACTTTCAACATCAGGGCCTCGCCAAACCGATAGAATAGCATGAACAGTATGGCAGTCACAATGTGACGTTTGGCAAAGAAGGTGGAAAATGTCGCGAGCAGCTCTTGCCACACCAGGCGCACGCTGCGAGTTTCCACACCTTTATCTTGAGTCGGCTTCGGCAAGACGCGTGTGTGATACAGGAAAATTATCAGGAATATCACGCTCATTACAAGGAAGGTAGTGCTCCAGGCACGTGTGACATTGTCATAGGCGGTTTCAAGCTTGCCGGCCATATAGACTAATCCTCCCTGTCCAATCAATGAGCCTACTCGATAGAATGTATTCCGCAATCCGCTGTAAGCTGCCTGCTGATGATGCGTCAGAGCGAGCATGTAGAAGCCATCTGCCGCAATGTCATGTGTGGCGGAGAAGAAAGCCATTATCCAGAACACCGCCAGTGTTGAGGCGAAGAAAAAGGGGAGAGGCAGCAGAAACGCAACAGCTGCAAAAGTAATTGTAATCAGCAATTGCATGATTAGAATCCATCGGCGCTTGGTGCCGAGAATATCTACAAACGAGCTCCAGAAGGGTTTGATTACCCAGGGCAAATAGAGCCAACCTGTGAAAAAAGCCATTTCTTTGAGTCCTACGCCCATACGGGTGTACAGAATCACAGCCAGCACATTCACCGCAAAGTAAGGGAGACCCTCGGCCATATATAGCGTTGGAATCCAGCTGATAGGATAGCGCCGCAAGTTTTTTATCTCAATCATATAGGGAGCTAAGATGAGTATTTGGAAAATAAAAGGAGAGAATTTCACGGGCGGTGGCCCCTCGAATTGCCATTACGGCCGCCCCGGTTTGACATAATCCCACTCCATGTCCCCAGCCTCTCCCTCGCAGGTGAAAACCATCCGAGCCGGTGAGAACATCAAACGCGGATGAATACAAGTGAGTGGTTGACAGTAAGCTTCTAATTGTCAATTCCTTGCCGACGACAACAGTGTCTTGTGTACCTTCTATTCGCAGTCTGCTAATTCTGCCGGATTCTCCTCGTTCTAAAGGTGTAATGGATTGAATAGAGCCGATATCTCGACCATATTTCCTGATTATATTGCTACGAATCAATTCTCTCGGCACATCGCAATCCCACATGTAAAATGAGGTTTCAGCATCGTAGTCTCTCAGGCATTTGCGCAACAGAAGACGCTCATTATCAGTTAGCTGCTCAGGATTACAGTGCGGGTCAACTTGAGCCGGCAAATATGGCAGGTCAATGTTATCCCAAGCAGTGGAAAAACGTTCCGTATGCCCTCCGCAACACTTTGAAAACCGGGTATCGGCAATCTCTCCCTCAGTTGTGGTCAAGACAAGTGAGCGGGTCTCTTCCACTGCTTGAGCGGCGAGTTCGTTTAAGTCAGCAATTCCTTGATAGCGCTGACAATGGTCATCGGCACAGACATCAAAATCCTTGTGCAAATCATTCTGAGTCCATGAGATAAGCTCTGTTTGGCATGGGCTGTCGGAGGCTTTGTGTGTGGTTCCCGAAAGAATGCGCATTAGCCATGAACGGGAAATGACGGCATGAGCCTTTAGATATTCCAACGGTGCATCAGCGCTCATCTCGCTGCATATAACGCTTTTCAGATACTCCTCTGCCTTAATCACATTAATTAAACAGGACTTGTCTTGCTTCCGCATGACGATAAACGCCCCTTTGAAGCGTAAATCTCTTTTCTGCTGCCAATGAAAATTATGACCAATCGTCATGCCTTTCACCAGCATTTCGGCATTAGGAGCAGCGGGTGTATAAATTATTTGTGAATCAGAAGCGGAAATCTGGAACTCGCCTTCGGGCTTTAATCCGAAAGGGGAGTCTTCACATAGACCTACTCTGACATTCGGCTCAAACGGGAAATGGTTCATAGCAGCATCAGATGTTGAAGAATTGGAAGTGAGCGATAATCAAGGCTTACTTCATCATAAATCGTCCGCAGTGCGCCGACTGTCAGAGTCTCAAAGTCCTCATGTCGTGGCAAAATAATCACTCCGGCCATATCAAGCGCGCCGGGGCTTACCAAACACTGTTCTTCACCTTCTGAAAAATAGCATGTCGGTCGATGAGCAGCTCTGGGAAACAGCAATGTGTGCAACCGCTGTTCGGCATCGCGCCACATAACTATATTGCGCATCCCGGCTGCCGGCATCATATCATCTCCATGCGGCGGAACCAGTGATTTTAGCCACAGCTGCATTTCAGAGTCGATGGAATCTGACACAAAATGCACCACCTGCATCGGGAGCTCAGGCATGGCATAAATGTCAGTATGAGAATCATGCTTCATTAACTGACCCGGATTCTGCGCCGTAAAGCTGACAAGGCCGTTAAGAAAATCTATCCTGCATGCTTGAAAATGCAAATGATCGGGAGCTGATGCCCCGGCTGTAGAGCCATTATAGAAAGCTAAATATCCGGGGTAAGTTGTCACGAATTTCTCCATGTCTGCCGGATTGATTTTGTCCTGATGTATATGCTCCCGGGCAGCAATGGTGAAGTGCTCGTCAGCAATAGGGAAAGGATTGACTAAAATCTCATAGGCCGTACTCCCCACAAAAGGGAGAGCCTGCTGCTCAGGCGGCCGATTATCCCGACACAAAAAGCAGGGTCTTTTCCTGATTGCGTCAGGGCTGACCTTGGCAGCAGTGGAGCGAATGCGTCCGGGATTGTGCTGGAGCAGAATAGGAAATCCGTCCACGGATAGTGAGCGCGTCTTAACTCCTGACAGTGCAGCGTAATTAGCGGCAGCCATTGGCCAACGCTTCAGTTGCGAAATAAAAAAGTCATGCAGTTTAACTGTATTGTCAGCCACGATGCCTAATTTTTCAAACCATTTACTTACATCCTGCCTTACGAGCTTTCAGTTCTATCGTTCTTAGGAAGTCTTTATAGTAGTTGTTTTCATTAGTTTTATCAACGGAAAGGTCTGCGTCAGAGTTACCAACCCACCTGCGACAATTGTACAACACATCGTAGATTCTTCCGATGCGATAGTCTCGACTTAACCGCAGCCCCATTGCATAATCTTCGCCGTAGCTCGTATTCGGGAAGAGAATGCTGCGGGCAATCGGTGTGAAGAATGCGCGAGGTGCTCCGAGTCCGTTGATGCGCAGTGCGTTATTCGCACCATTGTCATCTGTCCACTCAGCATGGTCAATTTTGCCGGGAGGAAGTTCATGCAGATTGAAGTCAGTCAGCATATATGAACCTATCACCATCGCGCAGTTGTGCTCATAGAATTTATCTACAGCTGCCTGCAAAGTCTTTGGCGATGAATAGACATCGTCAGAGTCAAGCTGCACGGCAAACCGACCGCATGCGTCTGACATAAGCGCGCGGTTCCAGCAACCGCCGATATTCAGGCCTTCACTTGCATCCGGTTTAATAAGAAGAAGACGAGAATCATCGATTGATTCAAGCAACTCGCGTGTGCCGTCAGTACTACCGTTATCCACTACAATTACATTGAAAGGAAACGAGCACTCCTGACCAAGAGCCGAAGCGACGGCATCACCGATTGTTTTCACACGGTTGCGCACAGGTATAATCACGGATGCTTCAACATCAAAAGCCGGTGCATTGAAATCGACCGTAGTTTTGTGCTCCGGAGCCAATGCTTTAATCAGATTGAGATGGCGGGTGACCTCTCGCTCCATCGCAATCTGATAGTCGCGTCTGCGAGGATCCACATAGTCATGCTGCTTCTCGCCGCTGCGGCGCGTGTCTGTAAGCCGCGTTTTATACAAATATTCAGGGCATAGCAACGGCGCGATGAACTCACCATCGTTACCGCGGGTCAACGCAAGACGGAGTGCATAAAATCCTCCGTCACACTCGATATTAACATCCCTATTCGACGAGACGAAGTCTATCACAGCTTTGCATTTCACAAGCAGGAGCGCACCGAATTCAAAATCATCACGAAGCGAGCCTTCCTGATACGGAATGCAAGGATGCAGTCGCACCGAGCCATCCGGCATATCCTCCTTATAGTGAGAATATATCAGGTTGCAGTCGCTCTCCGCTGCCATTGAGCGGTATCGCTTCTCTGCCTCAGGGGTAATTTCAATATCAGCTCCTTTCAGGCAGACCAAAAGATGTGAATCGGATGCACATTTGCATGCCTCTGCCAATCTGTATATGTCAGTGAACCGGTGCATAGTGAGCTATTATTATTTACGGAAATATTCGAGGATAGTTTTGAGAATGCTGATGCGGTCATCGGCATTCTTAATTGTCTCAAAGGGCACAGACATGGTGACCGTGTGGCTGCGGCCATCCTTGCGGGCAACAGCCGCACCCTGTCCGTTATCATCAAAGTCCATCAGCATAACCGCCTCTCCCACGGGCACGAGCATATCCGGATTCTCCACTATATACATCTGTTCGTTGAGAGAATTGTTATATGAATAGTGCCGATTGGCGGAGCCGAATTCGGGCACGAAGGCTATACGGGCATTATTCACTCTGGCAACCGAGTCAGGAGCTACACCTAAAATCTGGGTGGCAAAATCACGGTCGGCCTGAGAGGCGCGGTCAGACATCAGGTCAGATGCAACGTATTGACCGCTTACAAGAAGGTCGCCCCCTTTCTCTACATATTTCCTGAGTTCTTGCTGCAATTTTTCCGGAATACTCTTGAAGTGCCATCCGATTTTTCCAGTGCCTACGGTGCTTTCCTTCTGTTTGCCAAGAATCAGGTCGACAATCTCGAAATCCTTTAACTTCAGCATTCCTGACTCTACTGCCCCTGCGCTTGCTGAGACAAAACCTTTACCGGAAGCAGCAAACGCCTGACCATGGATGTAGGGATAATCGAATGTATTACCCGCGATTACTTGAGCTACAAACGCATCATTCCCCTTACCCAAACCATCGCCGGCACTACGGCGGAACTCCTGCTGATGACCGGTGAAGGAGATGTCGCGAATGTAAGGCACCCCAAACTCTTCCTGAGTATCGAATCCGGCGCGGCCATTAGCATTAACCACCTTAGGTGCGGCCACACGGGTGAACCCGTTGATGATAAGCACCGGTTTGCTGCCGTCAGGACTCTCGCGGAAAGCAAGGACCTCTGAGGGGAAGGACTCTCCACCCTCATTGGCAGCTATAACGCGGAACGAGTGTATGGCATGGTCATTGACTTTGACGTCAAAGGTAGTGGATTTCACCTTGCCAATTGTATGGAACCCCATTTCTCCTTCGCGCCTCTCCTGAATGATGTATTCCGAGGGTTTGGCGGTAGGCTCCAGGCGATCCTTTGTGGGCTGCCAATGCAGCTGATAAGTGTTCTTTCCGGAACGGGTTATGGCAAAATCATGCACAGGCAGAGGCTGAATAACCAGCTCTCGGTCTTTGCGCTCCGCCATAAATCGAGCCATGGCCTTGTAGACCGACCTGCCTACCAGGAACCGGAACCCGGGGTCGAGGCCATATTGCATATCGCCGAAATTCTGATGACTCATCAATTCGATCAGGGAGGTGGGCACTTCCGGCACACGTGCCTCGACGTAGCTTTTGTCCCACATGGAGCGTCGTGTCCAGGATGCATCATAAGTTTGGCGGATGTCGCTCGTAATCTGACGCATCAAGTAATCCGTGAGCATACGGGAATTGATGCGCGGCGTGCCATCCTCATATGATGCGCCATTCTTGGTGTAATAAATTCCGAGTGTGCCCACCGATGAATCATTCGCACGTTTGCCGGCATCGGAATGCAGAGCCATTACTGCATCAATAGGAATACCAAGGCCATCTTCTTTGGGAAGAACGCGACTGCCACCGGCAAGGTAGTTCACCCAAAGGGCGCGCCCGGTGTAGTCATCTTTATAGTCATCGCGTCCATGGTAAGGAGAATACACATCTTCGGGGACACCGGCCCAATGTAACCAGTAGCGCGCACCCTCCAGGAATCTCGGCAGCCCGGAGGTGCGGAAGGTCGGAGCTGCGCCCTTCTTGACTTGAGGAGCCGGAGCCGGAGTGGCAGCCTCCGGGTCTATGGATGCATGTCCGTCGTCGTCCGGAGTTGAGTCATCATCCCCGTCTTCATCATCTTCATCTTCATCATCCGAGTCCTCGTCGGCCTGAGCAACATCGTTTTCAGGAGTGGAGGGGTCATAGAAGACGTCGGCTCGGTGGGGACTACGCGCAATGTTGCCCATGCCACCACCAATCTTAATGGCATCCGCAGTTACAAGTTTCCCTGCCTCTCCTTGTGTTTTGTTGGAGAGAGATACCACAGGGACAGAATCAGAGTAGCCTTTCGTCAGAGGGAATGTGCCGAGATAAATCCAGGTGCCTCCACCCATGGTTTGATTCACGAGAAAGTCTTTTGATCCACCGGAATAATTCACGGTGTATAGAGCATCGCGGGAGCTTTCCGGCAGGCTCTTATAGCTGATATAGACGGCATAATTGCCATCCTCGGGTATATCTGCATACCAGGCGGCCACACTCGCAGCTCCGGATTTGACGGTGCGAGTCTGACGGTACGTGCCTACTTCAAAGGGATTCTCAGTATCGCGAAAATCAGGCAAATCATATATAAAGCCTTCATACTCACCATTTTCCCATTTCTGCGTGCCGCTTAATTCCTTATAGTAAGGTTGGGAATACAATTCACCCCCGTCATTGCGGTCGTTGTCCACGATTACTTCGTATTTGCTTGTATCTCGCTCTCGAGGGAGAAAGACGTAGGCCCCGGCATTTTCAATCATCGGGACAATGAAGGGGAGCATATAGCCCATGGTGTAGACATCCTCCATGGTGCCGAAAAGGAGCGGACGTTGCCAATACCAGCCTCCATTTTTGAAGTAACGTCCATGAGAGTGCCACATTGCAAGTTTGTCGCCAAGCATACCTTTGGCCGGAACTATATCCGGATGTGCTTCGCGCACAAAGGGCTCATTCTTCCGATATTGAGCCGGAAGTTTATCTATCTTGCTGATGTAATAGGTGAGTGGTTTGGAGCCAACCGTGAGATTCGGACGATAATTGTGGAGTGAATCAGGCAATGATTTGCGAACCGTTACACTTAAATCATCTATAAATTCTTTGGTTATAGGCAGATACGTGAAGTTTTCATTAAGCTTAACTTGCACTGTCTGTTTAACAGAGTCAGGCTTAACAAGATTCACGCGCAAGCCTCCGGGGTTGAGATTGTCCGGAACCCAGCGTAAGACGGCGTTATTGACTCTCATTGTCAGTGAGTCAGTTGATGCGACTTCTGCCGGAGCTTCCTTATGAGTGGTCCAGCGCTTGGTATTGGTGCGGTGACGCGAAGACTTCGTATAAGATTTCTTGCTTGAACCGCGTTTACCACTACTCGCCTTCTTTGACTTGGAGCCTGTGCTCTTGCGCGCCTTTGATGATTTGGAAGTAGACTTCCCTGACTTTTTAGAGGATTTAGTGCTTTTGCTTTGGGTGGTTTTGGCTCGCTTTTTGCCGGCGGCCTGAGCTGTGTAAACAGCTCCACTGCAAGCAATTAAAAGAAAAAAGGAAAGGAAATAAGGAAAAATTCGTCGTAATATTTTGAGAGGTGTCATGCTGTCAATTTTTTTCAGATTGCAAAGTTAATAAATTTTGTTCAGCCTGCTCAGAGACCTTAACAATTTTATTCTCAAAAAAAGTTAAACAGTGGTACTGTATCTCAGTATTTTTTCGTAACTTCGCGGCTGTAAATTGATGGCTAATAACCATTATATTATCTACACATTGACAGAATATTTACCCTTAAACCTATAACCCTAAACCCCATATCGGCATCATGCCGAAACAGATTATGGCTACAAAACCTTTCCACTATCAGGAACCGTTTCCTCTCGGTCCTGACACCACTGAGTATCAGCTCATTACCAAAGACTATGTGAAGGTCGAAAACTGGGCGGGACATGAAATGCTGGTTGTTGATCCCGAGGCACTTACCGTGCTGGCAAACGCAGCCACTCATGACAACGCATTTATGCTGCGTCGTGAGCACAATGAAAAAGTGGCTAAAATTCTTCATGACCCCGAGGCTTCAGATAATGATAAGTTCGTGGCTCTCACCATGCTGCGTAATGCCGAGGTGGCGGCCAAAGGTGTTTTACCTTTCTGCCAGGACACCGGCACAGCTATCGTAGCTGCCTACAAAGGCCAGCAGGTGTGGACCGGATGCAACGACGAAGAGAAGATTTCTCTCGGCGTATATAAGACTTATACTGAGAACAATCTGCGTTATTCTCAGAACGCACCCCTCACCATGTATGATGAGGTTAACACCGGCTGCAACCTCCCGGCTCAGATTGAGATTCATGCCGAGGAGGGTGATGAATATAAGTTCCTGTTCGTAGCAAAAGGTGGCGGCTCTGCCAACAAGACTTATCTCTATCAAGAGACCAAGGCTATCCTTAATCCGGCTACTTTGGTGCCCTTCCTGATTGAAAAGATGAAGAGCCTCGGCACCGCAGCCTGCCCTCCGTATCACATAGCATTCGTAATTGGCGGCACGTCAGCTGAGGCTAACCTCGCTGCCGTCAAGAAGGCTTCAGTGAAGTATTATGACAACCTGCCTACCACAGGCAATGAGTATGGCCGCGCCTTCCGCGACGTCGAGCTGGAGAAACAGCTGCTTGAAGCTGCACAGAATCTCGGACTCGGTGCACAATTTGGCGGCAAATATTTCGCCCATGATGTGCGCGTGATTCGTCTGCCCCGCCACGGCGCCAGCTGCCCGGTAGGTATGGGTGTAAGCTGCTCGGCTGACCGCAACATCAAAGCTAAGATTAACCGCGAAGGGCTTTGGATTGAGAAACTTGACGAATTCCCCGGCCAGCTTATTCCCGAGGAATTGCGAAACGCAGGAGAGGGCGAGGTTGTGACCATCGACCTTAATCGTCCGATGGCTGATGTCCTGGCTGAACTCGATAAGTATCCCGTATCCACTCGCCTCTCTCTGAATGGCACTATCATAGTAGGCCGCGACATTGCCCACGCCAAGATTAAAGAACGTCTTGACAACGGTGAGCCTATGCCCGAGTATCTGAAGAACCATCCTATCTACTATGCAGGCCCGGCCAAAAAGCCTGACAATATGCCTTCCGGCTCATTCGGTCCCACAACAGCCGGACGCATGGATCCCTATGTGGATCAGTTCCAGGCAGCAGGCGGATCAATGATAATGATTGCCAAGGGCAACCGTTCCCAGCAGGTAACTGACGCATGTCACAAGCATGGAGGCTTCTATCTTGGCTCTATCGGTGGCCCGGCAGCCGTGCTCGCCAAAAACAGCATCAAGAGTGTGGAACTCCTCGAGTATCCCGAGCTCGGCATGGAAGCTATCTGGAAGATTGAGGTTGAGAACTTCCCCGCCTTTATCCTGGTAGACAATAAGGGTAATGATTTCTTCAAACAGATTAAGCCCCGCTGCCCCATGGCATAAGTAACTGAGATCTAAGAGTGTGTTTGGATTAAAACCGAATTTCACTTTTGAGTCAGTTTGAATCTTTCTTTAAATCCAAACACACTCTAAAAAAGCGGCCACCCGAGTGAGAGTCTTATTGACATCTTACTCGGGTGGCTTGTTTCCTGCCGGAGGAATGAATAGTGAAAGTATGCTTTGGCACTATTCGTCAGGTCTTGAATGATTCTTCTGAATCTGCTCCCGCTTGAATTCGTCCCAACTATTATTCATGTTTTTGCGTGCCCGGAAGCTGGATATTCCTGTAAGATCCTTCAACATGAAAAGCAGTCTGTTGCCAAAACTGAAATTATTATGAGGCTTATGCTTAGTTCCGAGTAACGGGTCCGGCTTAAATGCCAACTTTACTACGTTCTTATCCAGTCGCTCTACTCTGCTGATTAATTCTTGTATAGCCGGTTGCAACGCCGGAGCATCGACTAAATCCATTTCATCGGTACTGAAATCCTGCTTCGATAATTTCTTTGCATCCTTTATCGTAAGAAACTCTTTATCAGCAATATATACTTCCGCGTATGTGCTGACAAAGAACGGCTCCTCTTTTCGATTAAAGCGAAACATATTATGACCTCGTCCGTTTGACTCAATATTAAATGAGTAGCCAATCAGATCAAGGGCAGTGATTGAATCAGTAGTAACATTGTCATAGTTATAGCGAATCCTGAAATTCTCGAAATCCAAGTCGCTGTGAAAGAAGCCGGATAAGTCCGGCACCCACCTTTGACTCAGAGTATCTGCCAACACATTAACGTTAACCGACAGTCGGTCGGCATGCTTCGACCATATCTCCGCGGGGCTGTATTTACCATGAATTGTGTCAGTGCCATATTCGTTATGGCAGAGCCCTTCAGGCAGTCTTACTGTCGGAAGGATACCAACCCAGTCAGACCATGAGAAATGATGATGGCTTTCGTCACTGACACTGTCCAAACCCGCTGCGTTGGTAAACCTGTAATAAGACTTTGCTCTAATAACTCTCGGGTTAGACCATCCTTTGAAGGAGGACTTCCGGTTGGTGGGTAGCAAAAAATCCACCAATTTCTCGCGGAAGAGAAAAACCGTATCTGAGTAAGAACTTAGAGTGGAATACTCCCTTACGTAAGCCAGCAGACGCAACACCTTATTCTGTTTTGACACGACCGTCACTTCAGGCAACTCAGTGAATGTCTCTTGCAGAAAGATAGTGTCAGTAGTTTCTGACGCAACGGTTTTGTCACGAAATCCGAGATACCGCACGGTAATAGGATAGGCGGAAGAGGGGATATAGGGCGTTTTGCCACGCGCGGTGCAGATGCCTATAATCTTACCTTTGGAGTCAAAAATTGATGCAGCCGGCAAAGGATTGTGCGAGACAGAATCAGCTACAATCACACGAGCTGTGCGCCCATATAATGGAGTAAAGGTAAGGCAAAGCATCAAACTCTGCACCAATAGCCTTGCAGCGACCATAGTAGAGAATGTTACGTTTTACGTTAATCAGACTCCGTTTGCACGCAAGGAATTGCATTCTGAGCCTGATATGCCGCAAAGTTACAAAAATAACAGCCTCAGGACTACTAACATATCTTAATCTTTCGTAAAAATTCAATACTATGAGCGAGCGATTTAGGACCATACATGCAAAAGACCTTATTGTCGTGTGGGCTTTCGTGCGTCCGGCGTTATTGGCGTCAGGGCACAAAAAAACCACGGA
>CANSAP010000015.1 GCA_947644715.1 uncultured Bacteroidales bacterium | reverse complement strand
CTACGACCTTTGGGTTATGAGCCCAACGAGCTACCACTGCTCCACCCCGCGATGTATGCATGAGAAACTGCCTTATTGCCGGTTGCATCTCGCGGCGGCTTTGTTTCCCGTTTGCGAGTGCAAAATTAGTAAGTATTTCCGACATGACCAAATTTTCCATGAATATTTTGTGTTAAAAAGTGTAAATCAATATTTTCTGCGCAGTCATGGCTGTTTTGTGCATGTTTTCTTTTGCGCGTTCGGGGATTTTTGCTAATTTCGCACATTATTTCGCTTTCTGTGCACGCTCGCACAGCTGCGCCCTCGAGAATTGCATGGTGCAGAGCAATCATAACACTGTAAGACTCATGGTATTAAAGACTCGCGATAGATTGATTGAAGTGGCTCGTCAGCTCTTTGCCCGCAAGGGTGTGGAGAACACTACCATGAATGATATTGCCTCTGCATCTGACAAAGGTCGCCGCACAATCTACACATATTTCAAGAATAAGCGCGACATTTTCAACGCTGTCATCGAGCAGGAAACAGCCAAGCTCCTCGTGGAGCTCGAGCAGATTGCACGCCAACCCGGATCGCCGGTTGAAAAGATTGAGACTTTCATCAGAGTGCGCTTCGAGACCATGCGCGAGATTGTCAGCCGCAACGGCTCGCTGAGAGCAGGTTTTTTCCGCGATGTGCGGAAAGTGGACCGGGCACGCAAGTTCATCTCTATGCGGGAGACGGAAATCCTCAGTGAGATTCTCACCCAGGGGGTGATGGCCGGGTTGTTTTCCATTGACAATGTGGAGCAGACGGCTACCGTTATCATCCATGCTATCCATGGGTTGGATGTTCCCTACATCCGCGACAACCTCCTTGAACATGGTTTGGACAAGGATCTCGTCATAAAACGCATGACAATGCTTCTGCTCGACGGTCTCATTACCCGCAAGCCCTAAAAAGACTATAACTCTATATCATACATATGTATATTAACTCCATGGGGTGCTACGTGCCCTCGACTCGAATAGACAATGACCATTTTCTCAACATAAATGGCCTGACTGCCGATTGGATTCTTCAGCGCACAGGCATCTCTACCCGCTCTAAATGCGCAGCAGGCGAGAATCAGCACACCATGGCTGTCGAGGCGGTGGAGGCCGCTCTGGCTGACGCCCCCTATGACATCAAGGAGGTAGACCTGATTGTCGGCGCAGGCTACGCCGTCTATGACTCCGTTGCCACAAGCGCTCACATCGTGCAGCAGCATTGGGGCATATCGGATGCAAAGGCGCTCTACGTCACCTCTGCTTGCTCATCGTTCATCAACGCCATCGAGACGGTGGAAGCATTCTTCATGGCCGGCAAGGCTACAAAGGCGTTGGTGATTTGCAGCGAGCATAACACCTACTATTCCAATGAGAGTGATCCCAAGAGCGGCCACCTCTGGGGTGACGGTGCAGTGGCATGGCTGCTCTCCAAGGAACGGGTGAGCGACAACGACTGGGAGGTGCTCTCAATCGTGACCCACGGCCTTGGCAACGTGAGCAAAGGCCCTGCCGGCGTGCGGCTGCGCCCTCGCGAAGATGGCATCACGATGCCCGACGGTCGCGACGTCTTCATCAACGCCTGCCGCTATCTTGTCAGCGGCCTCAAGGAGGCGGTAGAGCAGGCCGGTGTCTCAATGGAGGATATTAAATACATTGCGCCTCATCAGGCTAATATGCGCATAGTGGCTCAGGTGGCACATCAGCTCTCGCTGCCCATGGACCGCTTCATCAATAACATTGAGGAGCTGGGCAACACCGGCTCTGCCTCCTGCGCAATCGTAGTGGCTCAGAACAAGGAGCAGATCAAGAAAGAGGAGCTGGTGGCACTCACCGTCTTCGGAGGTGGCTATTCATGCGGAGCCGCCGTAATCAAACGCTAAGAGTGTGTTTGAATTTAAACCGAATTAAGCTTTTGAGTACTCCTGAATCTTTCTTGGTTTCATCACAAAGGTAAATTTTGGTGATTTTAGCCGAGTCTCATCAGTCGCATAGCCCGCTATGCTCCCTCTTTAACTCGCGAAAATCCCTCAAAATTTTCTCTTTGTGCTAAAACCATTTAAATCCAAACACACTCTAATAGTGGCTCAAAAAAGAAGTTAATATATTCAGTGGCTTCGATTGCCAATGTTTCTTTCGGCAGCTTTAGTGTCTCTTTCGCCAAGTCTGACAGGTCACGATGACAGCATCTCCGCCTCTTCGGCCAGCGAAACCCGGCGCGAATCCATCCGGAATAAACACCAACCCCTTTATCAAAGCCACTTCGATCCAAAAATTTATCATAAAAATATGAAACTCTTAGAAGGAAAAACCGCCCTCATCACCGGCGCCGCCCGCGGCATCGGCAAATCGCTTGCCCTGAAGTTTGCTCAGGAGGGCGCTAACATTGCGTTCACCGACCTCGTGATAGATGAAAACGGCAAAGCCACTGAGGCTGAGATTCAAGCTCTTGGCGTAAAGTGCAAAGGCTATGCCTCCAACGCAGCAAACTTTGCTGAAACTGAGCAGGTGGTAGCGCAGGTGAAGGAAGACTTCGGCGCCATCGACATCCTCGTGAACAACGCCGGCATCACCAAAGATGGCCTGATGCTCCGCATGACTGAGGCTCAGTGGGACGCCGTAATTGCCGTGAACCTGAAATCAGCCTTCAACTTCATTCACGCTGTGCTCCCCATCATGATGCGTCAGCGCCACGGCTCCATCATCAACATGGCATCCGTAGTAGGTGTGCACGGCAACGCCGGCCAGGCCAACTATGCTGCCTCAAAGGCAGGCCTCATCGCCCTCGCAAAGAGCATCGCTCAGGAGGTTGGCAGCCGCGGCATCCGCGCCAACGCTATCGCCCCCGGCTTCATTGAGACTGCTATGACCGCAGCTCTGCCCGAAGAGGTGCGCAAGGAATGGTGTCAGAAGATACCCTTGCGTCGCGGCGGACAGGTGGAGGACATCGCCAACGTGGCTACCTTCCTTGCATCTGACATGAGCTCCTACGTGACCGGCCAGGTTATCCAGGTTGACGGCGGCATGAACATGTAATCACCCAAAAGTGTTAATCAAGACAGTAACGGCTGCTTCGGCTTTCAGTGCCGGGGCAGCCGCTCTGTTTCCCAATTCAAACCTCTCTCTCAGTTAATTATGCGCGAAAAAGAATTCCTTCCATTAGTGAGCACCAAGCTCGGCATCGAGACCCTTAACGATATGCAGCAGGCCATGCTGGCCGCCACCCCCGAAGCCATACGTGGCCTGATGCTACTTGCCCCCACAGGCTCCGGCAAAACCCTGGCCTTTGCTCTCCCCCTGCTAAAGATGCTCAATCCTCCGGCGGGCAGAGTGCAGGCCGTCGTGATTGCCCCCGGCCGCGAACTCGTAATGCAGATAGCATCCGTGCTCTCGAAACTCGCCCCGGCCTATCGACTTGTGGCGCTTTACGGAGGCCGCTCCGTGAGCGACGAAGTGAATTCTCTTTCCGTAGCTCCCGACATTGTTGTGGCCACTCCCGGTCGATTGCTCGACCATATACGCCGCCGCAACATTGACATCATCAGCTGCCGCATCGTGGTGCTTGATGAGTTTGACAAATCCCTCTCGTTGGGCTTTGAGCAGGAGATGAAGCGCATCTTCGCCCACATGAAGAATCTCAGCCGCGTCATCCTCACCTCTGCCACCGAGGCACCCTCTCTTCCTGACTTTGTCCCGGTGACTGATCCGCTGCGACTGGATTATCTCTCAGGGGCAGAGGAGCTTAAGCAACGTGCTCCCGTACACATTGTAGCGGCCGACGGCCCCGACAAGCTGGAATGCCTCCTCGCACTGCTTCAGCAATTGGCTGCCGAGGGGGAAATCGGGCGCACTGCCGTCTTCGTCAACCACCGCGAGAGCGCCGAGAGGGTATATAAATGGCTCGCAGCCAAGGGGGCTTCCTGCGTGCTGTATCACGGTGCGCTGGACCAAACGGCGCGAGAAAAGGCTCTCGCCCTGTTCCGTGCCGGATCTCGACCTCTGTTGATTACCACCGATTTAGCCGCCCGCGGACTGGATGTAGAGGGTGTGGATAACGTGGTGCACTATCATCTTCCCCCCACACCCGAAGACTGGACTCACCGCAACGGACGCACTGCCCGCGCGGGAAAAACCGGCAACGTCTATGTGCTTAAAGCCCCCGCCGAAACACTGCCTGAATACATGCTTCCCTACGACGAACTGAGCCTCACCGGCACCAAAGGCTCCCTCAGCTCCGGCCTTGAGACTCTGTGGATAGGCGCCGGCAAGCGAGAGAAAATATCACGCGGCGACCTGCTGGGCTGGCTCACCAAGGAGTGCGGTGTGCCCGGCTCCGAGATAGGGCGTCTCGAGGTGGCCGACCATTTCAGCCTTGCCACCCTTCCGGCCACCGAAGCGCGCCGTGTGCTCGCCCGAGGGAAGAACCAACGCATCAAAGGGAGCAACCGCCGCATTATGAGAGCCTGAGTCTTGGCATATATTGGCATATATTTGTAGACGCGCTCTCAGTCTACGGTCACTATCGGCACATGCGGTTTTGAGATGTGCGGAATTTTTCGTAATTTCGCATATTCATATACACTCTCCTCTGAACCAAATAACGCTGATAGAAATGGCACAGAAACCCTCCATACCCAAGGGCACCCGCGACTTCTCACCGCTGGAGATGGCCCGTCGTGACTACATCTTTTCAACCATCACCGAGCAATTCCGCCGCTTTGGATTCCACCGAATCGAAACCCCGGCCATGGAAAATCTCTCTACGCTCATGGGCAAATATGGCGAGGAGGGTGACAAGCTCCTGTTCAAGATTCTGAACTCCGGCGACTTCATGCGCTCCGCCTCAGAGAAGGATATTGAGGAACGCAATCTGCCCCGCCTGACCAACGCTCTGTGTGAGAAAGGCTTGCGCTATGACCTGACGGTGCCCTTCGCCCGCTACGTCGTGCAGCACCGAGCCGAGCTCCAGATGCCCTTCAAGCGCTTTCAGATTCAGCCGGTGTGGCGCGCCGACCGTCCGCAGAAGGGGCGCTACCGCGAGTTCTATCAGTGTGATGCCGATGTGGTAGGATCGACCTCACTGCTCAACGAAATTGAACTGCTTGAGCTGATTGATGCCGTCTTCTCAAAGCTCGGAATCAGAGTGGCCATCAAGGTCAACAACCGCAAGGTGCTCACCGGCATTGCCGAAGTAATCGGCTGTCCTGAGAAGATAGTCGACATCACAGTGGCCATTGACAAGATTGACAAGATAGGTCTTGAGGCCGTGGAGGCAGAACTGGCCGCCAAAGGACTTACAGCCACCCAGATAGAGGCTCTTCGCCCCGTCCTGACTCTCGAAGGTGACAACGCCGCCAAACTCGCAAGTATGCAGAAATTGCTGGCCGACAGCCCTGAAGGCACCCTTGGTGTCGAGGAGCTCCGTTTTGTGGCCGACGGCTTCAATGCCCTTGGACACACTGCCACGCTTGATCTCGACTTCTCTCTGGCACGCGGACTTAATTACTACACAGGCACCATCATTGAAGTCAAAGCACTTGATGTGGAGATTGGCAGCATCACCGGTGGCGGACGCTATGACAACCTCACCGGTGTCTTCGGAATGCCCGGCCTTTCAGGCGTAGGAATCAGCTTCGGTGCCGACCGCATCTATGATGTGCTCAATGCTCTCAACCTTTACCCCGAAGACCTCTCCGGTGCAAGCAAAGTTATGTTCGTCAACTTCGGTCAGCAGGAGGCCATGCGCGCTATGCAGATAGCCAAGATGCTCCGGGAACAGGGGGTCAGCGTAACCGTCTATCCCGATGCCACAAAGATGAAAAAGCAGATGGCACTGGCCAACGCCGAAAAGATTCCATACGTAGCTATTATTGGCAGCGACGAACTGGAGCAGGGCACTGTCACTCTGAAAGACATGACCTCCGGCGAGCAACAGACCCTTACCCCCGAAGCCTTAGCCGACATACTGCGATGAAACTCCTGCTCCTCTCTCTCTGCGGTCTGCTCTGTATGCTGGCCTCATGTTCCCCGGCATCCCAAAGCGACGCAGAAGCTGACTCTTCAACAACCCACGCCTCTCTGCTGCGCATTGTCCGGGATGGTAACGCTACTGTTGCACGTATAGTTAATCCGCAGGACACCAATGCGCTGTTAGGCATCTACATCTTCCCCGACACTGACACCACAACCCTCGCAGCCACGCCGCAGGGGGCTGTCGTGCTCCCCCCCTCTGCACTGCAAAACCTGATGGTATATTCAGCTGTGCATGGCTCGGCGCTAAAGGAATTGGGCGCACTGGAGGCAATTAAAGTAGTGGGCGACGCAGCTTACTTCACTGTGCCCGAAGTGCAGCAGCGGCTGAAAAGTGGCGACGTGATTGATGGTGGCTCTCAGCAAGAGCCGGTGAAAGAGCGCATCATCAAAGCCAAACCGGCTGCAGTGCTCGTCAGCTGGTATCCGGGCATGGATGCCTCAGGAATTGAGCGGCTCGGAGTGCCGGTTATATACCTTGCCGAGTCGCAGGAAGAAGACCCTCTCGGGCGTGCAGAGTGGCTGAAGCTGCTCGGTCTCATAGCCCGTAATCCGGCTAAAGCCGACAGCATATTCAACTCAGTCGCAAGCAATTACGCCTCCCTCAAACAAACAGCGAGCAACGTCTCCAAGCGCCCGAAAGTAATGGCTGAGACGATGTATGAAGGTGTGTGGAACGTGGCCGGCGGCCGTAGCTATGCAGCCCGAATGATTGCCGATGCCGGCGGAGACTATCCTTGGAAGGACGACGACTCGACCGGCTCCCTCACCCTCCCCTTCGAGAGCGTACTGGCCAAAGCCTCTGATTCGGATATATGGCTTATTCGCCTCTTCGGCTCTGACCTGACCCTCAATTGGTTGCGAGAGGCTGATGAGCGCTACATGCTCTTTCGCCCTGCTCAAGCAGGAGGCGTGTGGGGCTGCAACACCGTGGCGGTTCCCTTCTATGAAGAGACCCCCTTCCATCCCGACCTGCTCCTGCGCGACTACATTGCCATCTTTCATCCGGGATTGCTGCCCGGCGTCTCACCCCGTTATTTCAAAAAAGCAGAATGAATCACTCGGCAGCACATACATCCGGCCGCTCCACCCTGCGCTTCATTCTGACCGGAGCAGCCTGTCTGCTGCTCTTCGCTGCCTGCCTCTTGACCGGAGCCGTCCATCTGACCCCGGCGCAAGTGCTTGCCGCATTCAGTACAGACAGCGATTCGATAGCCCGCACCATAGTTCTCGAGGCACGCCTTCCGATGGCTCTCACAGCCCTATGCTGCGGAATGGGTCTCGCCGTGGCCGGACTCCTCCTGCAGACCACTTTCCGAAACCCCTTGGCGGGTCCATCGATTCTTGGGGTCAGCACCGGGGCATCACTCGGTGTAGCCATCGTCATGATGGGAGCCGGCACACAATTGGCCTCGCTACTCGGAGCTGAAGCCGGAAGCCGCATAGCCATCCTGGGAGGAGCCGCCATAGGTGCCGCTGCCGTAATCCTGCTGCTGTTGCTTTTCTCGTCTGCCGTAAAGAGCGCCACAATGCTCCTCATTGTCGGCATCATGATAGGCTATCTCGCCTCGGCGCTCGTCTCCTGGCTGAACTTCTTTGCTCCGGCCGGAGTAGTAAAAGACTTCAATGTCTGGGGGATGGGCAGCTTCATGGGGGTAACGTCCGGCAGACTGCCGCTCTTCGTTCTGCTCACCCTGCTTCTCTGCGCCTCCTCTCTGCTGCTCATCAAGCCTCTGAACGCCATGCTCCTGGGTGACCGCTACGCCGCCTCACTCGGCTACTCACCCATGCGGGTGCGCACACTGCTGCTGCTGTGCTCCGGAGCATTGACTGCCTTGGCCACAGCCTACTGCGGCCCCGTGGGATTCATCGGCCTTGCCGTGCCCCACATAGCCCGCATTCTCTTCTCCACCTCCCACCATGCCATCCTCCTCCCGGCCACACTGCTCTGCGGCGCAGCCATCGGCCTGCTCTGCGCGTTGCTCTGCGTCTTGCCCTCATCAATTGGGGTGCTTCCATTGGGAGCCGTAACCCCGATTGTGGGTGTACCCGTAATCATATACGTCATTCTTGCCCGCAAGCGCCTCAACTACTTCAACTGATGCTCTCAACCCGCAACCTCTCAATCGGTTACACGCCGACCAAGCCACTCTTCCACGGCATTAACCTCACAGCCCGCAGCGGTGAGGTCACGGCTCTGCTCGGAGCTAACGGTGCCGGCAAGAGCACACTGTTGCGCACTCTATGCGGCGAGCAAGCACCCCTTGACGGCGAAGTGCTCCTCTCAGATAAGCCATTAAGCAGGATTTCCCGCAAAGAGCGAGCCGCTACACTCGCAATCGTAGCAACGGAGGCAACGATGACCGGGGCGCTCACCGTACGCCAGCTCGTGGAGCTGGGACGCCAGCCCTATACCGGATGGAGCGGCATCCTATCCCCCGCTGACCGCGAAATGGTTGAAAGCTCCATGCAGCTCACCGGGATAGCCCCGAAAGCGTCAGCGCCTATGGCCACCCTTTCTGACGGCGAGCGTCAGAAAGCCATGATTGCCCGGGCTTTAGCGCAGGACACCCCCCTGCTCCTACTTGATGAACCTCTATCATTTCTCGACCCCTCGGCTCGCCTCGAAATCTTCTCGCTCCTCTCCGACCTTGCCCGCGGCAAAGGTAAAGCCGTAATTCTCTCCTGCCATGATATAGCCATGTCGCTGCGCATGGCCTCCCGCCTGTGGTTGCTCACTGCCGACGGGAAAGTCCTCGATTGCTCTCCGCAAGAGGCGATAGCATCCGGCTTCATGAACCGGCTCTTCTCCTCACCACATGTGAAATTCTCAAATCCCCCCGGCGACTTTATATGGACGACATAACCCTCAAACAATTCCTGTTCACCCAGCCCGGCGGCGAAGCCGGTGCTCCGACCGATAAACACTACCTGCGCCTGGCCAACCGCCTGCTCCACACCTGGGACAACCGCTCTCTCATGCAAGATGCCCCTGACGACCTGAAAAAAGTCGTCTGCATCGGACTGCTCGGCTACTATCAGGACATAATAACCGACGCCGGCCTGTGGCGCACTTTCACCGACGAGTGTCTGCGACGCTACGGGCGCCGTGTCCCCTTTCATGATGACTACGAAGACTATATTGACTACGAGTTAAACCGCGCCGATGTGGAATTCGTACTCTGGTATCTGCTGGCATTCAACTCCATGCAACACCGATTCCTTTCACCCCGCGACGAGAAACTCCTCGCTCTCAGCGATGCTCTCTATAAAGTGCTCGAAAGTGAATATGACGACATCCCTGCGCCGGAGGATTACACTACTCTCTTCCAATGCGAGCTGCATGACCCGGAAGATGCCGAGACTCTGCATGACCTCAGCCAGTGGCTCTTCTGGAAAAACTGGCTCCTGCTCCCACCTTTCCAGCTAACCTTCGCTCAGATTTATTCGGGATGGATGGAGATTCAGCACACTGCCGCCACACCTCAGCTCGCCGCCGAACGCATTGAGGAAGAAAAACAGACAGCTATGGCTCAACTCCCCACCGGCCCTCTCGCGCTCTATCTGCGGGAATGGCTTTCGCTGCTGCTCACAGGCAAACTCCCTGCTCCCCGCCGTGCCCACACGAATGAACCCGCAAAGCAGCCCCACCCCTGGTATGAGACCTTCCTCAAGGCCACCGGCGGACGCGACCTTCACTTCATTGACACCTACGACAATCTGAACCGCTTCTTCATCGAAGCGCTCGGTTGGGCTGAAGGGGAGGAACATCTGCCGCAATTCAAGGGTCACAGCCACTTCGCTCTGATGGTCACTCCCGCCCGAGGCCTGATGGTGGCAAAAGATATCGCACGCTCTGTACGCCACCCGCTCAACCCCTACTATGAGCCGGAACACGCGCGTCTATTTGCCTTTAATCTGATTTCACAACGTGGTGTATGTCCCGGAGATATGCTGAGGCGATTCCTGGCAGAGGATGCTATTCCTGACGCCCGATTCCCGGAAACGGATGATGCTGCCCTCGTCAGCGCCAATGCTGATTTCCTGGCCCGCGCCTACCTGCAAGAATTCTACCGGGCTGAAGAATGACCCGCATTTACAACAATAGCTTAACCCAATACATCTTACAATGAAAAAACTCTTTATCGCCGCCTGCGCTCTGCTTTCGCTCTCCGTAAACGCACAGACCACGAAAGAGGAGGTGCTGAGCGACCTTGGCCGCACCGGTGGCGTCTACTACGCCTACCCGGTGACTGAGTCACAGAACACCCCCGCTCCCAAAGGTTACCAACCCGTCTACGTCAGCCACTATGGACGTCACGGCTCGCGCTATCTTATCTCCGACAATGACTACACCGGTGTCCGAACTCTCCTGGCCGATGCCCGCGACAAAAATGCCTTGACCCCTCTCGGCCTCGACCTTCTCGCACGCATCGACACCCTCTTGCTGGAGACTGCCGGTCGCGGTGGCGACCTCTCCCCTCTCGGCGTGCGACAGCACAAAGCCATCGCTGCACGCATGGCCAAGGCGTGGCCGGAAATATTTTCTGCAAAAGGAGCAAGCCTAACGGCTCGCTCCACCCTCGTGCCCCGCTGCATCCTCTCCATGGCTGCCTTCTGCGAAAGCCTCAAAGAGCAGAATCCTTCTCTTCAGATTGACCGCGAAAGCTCTAACCGCTACATGCCCTACCTATGCTATCACACCGAGGACCACGGGCAGAACACAACAGACTCTAAATGGAAAGAGCAGTACCGAAAGTTCAAAGACTCCCACACGAATCCTGACCGCCTGGTGGCATCCGTATTCTCTGACCCTGAATATGTGGACGTGCATGTGAATCCCTCCGACTTCATGTGGAGCATCTACTGGCTTGCCGCTGACATGCAGGATGTCGAAACTCCCGGAACATTCTATGACCTCTTCACTCCGGATGAACTGTTTGACCTGTGGCAATGCTTCAACTATGTCTTCTATGTGAACGACGGAGCTTTCGGAGGCAACGGCACCAAGATGACCGACAACGCCCATCCCCTGATTGCCAACATAATTGAAAGCGCTGACCGCGCGCTCGCCTCAGGGCAACCCTCTGCCGACCTGCGCTTCGGCCATGACGGCAACCTGATTCCTCTCGCGGCCGCCCTTCACCTTAAGGATTGCGACCTCGTCACCTCTGACCCGGCTCAATTCTATACCAAATTCGCTGACTGGAAGATAGCCCCCATGGCCGGAAATATTCAGCTCATCTTCTTCCGCAACAAGAAGAATCCCGACGATGTGCTCGTAAAAGTCATGCTCAACGAGAGAGAAACATCCATGCCCGTAGAGACTGACCTCTTCCCCTTCTATCATTGGAATGATGTACGCACGTTCCTGCTCAAGGAAATCAACTGAAGCCGGCGAAGATAGAGAACCATAAAGTGTGCCCGCGCATCAGCTTTTCAGCTGTCGCGCGGGCACAGTCATAATCCAAAATGTAAATCTAAATTCTCTGTGGGAACCGAGGCATGATTGTTCCCGGACCCGAAGCTCGGGTGTCACTGCGCATAGGGGCGCGCAGCCTTATGTGTAATATCGAGAGAGTTAAGCTAACCGGACAATGCCGTGGGGGCTGTTGCAGGTAATTACCGGGAGCTTTGTCAATCACCTCTTACAATCAACGGTAAGCGGCAAACATGGTCTGGAGACGCTGGCGGGCGAAGAAGATGCGGCTCTTCACTGTGCCCAGAGGGAGGTTCATCTTGTCGGCAATCTCCTGATACTTATAACCGGCCACATGCATGGAGAAGGGGATGCGATAGTCATCGGAGAATTCCTTGATGGCCTCAGTGATTTCCTTCACGGCAATAGAACCGTCAGGAGTGTCAAGCCCGCTGTCCTGGCATACGTTAAGATGGTACAGGTCTTCGGTCTGGTCAATCACAGTGGCCTTGCGCACAGTCTGGCGATAGTTGTTAATGAAGATGTTGCGCATGATGGTGAAAATCCATCCCTTGAAGTTGACGTTGTCAACATACTTATCCTCATTGTCAAGAGCCTTGAGCGTAGTGTCCTGAAGAAGATCCTCAGCAGCCTCGCGATTAGTTGTGAGCTGATAAGCAAAATTGAGAAGGTTACCCTGAAGACCGAGAAGGCGGGATTTGAAAGTTTCTTTAGCACTCATAGTTGTAGAGATTTAGAGTTTTGGATTTTGGTTTCTATATCTGCTAAACGATGGGTGCACAGCGAATGTTCGCGTGAAATATTTATTTCACATTTTCGGCCTTCTTCTCAGGAACAACGCGTTCTGGAAGCGTAGTGTCAAGAGTGTCGAGCAGGGCCAGTTTCAGCACATCCGAGACAGTCTTAACATAGTTGAAACTCAACCCGTTAAGATATTCCGCAGGAATCTCATCGATATCACGTTTATTCTGTTCACACAGGATTACACGCTTGATTCCGGCACGCTTGGCAGCCAAAATCTTTTCTTTGATTCCTCCGACGGGCAGCACCTTGCCACGCAACGTTATTTCGCCCGTCATAGCCAGCGACGGAGCGACCAGACGGCGTGTGAAAGCTGACACGAGAGCCGTGGTGATTGTTACACCGGCCGACGGGCCATCCTTGGGAATAGCACCCTGCGGGACATGCACATGAACATCCCAGGCATCGAAGAGCGCGGGAGTCAGTCCATAATCCGAAGCATGAGCTTTCAAATACTGGAGAGCCAACGTAGCAGATTCCTTCATCACGTCGCCCAATTGACCCGTCAGTGTCAATCGTCCTTTGCCCGGAGAGAGCGATACCTCAACAAAAAGAATCTCGCCACCGGCAGCCGTCCAGGCCAGTCCGGTCACTACTCCGGCCTGCGCATTACCTTCATATTCCTCCGGGTCAACGAGCTCGGCACCAAGCAGTTCGCGCACGAAAGCAGGTTCAATCAGTTGAGGATTCTTGACCCCATCTATTGAGCGCACAGCGAGCTTGCGCACCAACTTGGCCAGCTGTTTTTCCAGCTGACGCACACCGCTTTCGCGCGTATATCGGTCAATTATATAAGTAATCGCATCATCACTGAGTTCATATGTTTCAAGCACAAGCCCATGATCTTTCAGCACCTTGGGAAGCAAGTGGCGCTTGGCTATCGCTATCTTCTCTTCAGTGACGTAACCGGGAATCTCTATCAGCTCCATGCGGTCGAGCAACGGGCGAGAGATGGTCGAGAGATCATTGGCCGTAGCCAGGAACATCACCCGCGAAAGATCATAATCAAAGTTCAGATAGTTATCATGAAATTTCACGTTCTGCTCCGGGTCAAGCACCTCAAGCAATGCTGTCGAGGGGTCACCCTTAGCCTCGCGCGACACCTTGTCAATCTCGTCAAGCACAAGCAACGGATTACCGGTGCCCACTTTCTCCAGAGCGGCTATGATGCGTCCGGGCATTGCTCCGACATATGTGCGCCTATGGCCTCGAATCTCAGCCTCGTCATGCACACCTCCAAGGGCAACACGCTCATATTCACGGCCAATGGCAGCTGCAATCGAACGTCCCAGCGAAGTCTTGCCAACACCCGGAGGGCCGTAAAGGCACAAGATGGGAGCCTTCATATCGCCACGCAATTTCAGCACGGCCATCTGCTCCACGATGCGCTCCTTCACCTTCTCCAGCCCGTAATGGTCCTCGTCCAGCTGCTTGCGCACGGCCGAAAGATCAAAGTTGTCTTTGGAATACTTTTCCCAAGGGAGATTGAGCATCGTCTCCAAATATGTGTACTGGATTCCATACTCCGGACTGTTGGAGGGGAAGCGCTCCAACTTCCGCATCTCCTTATTGAAATGCTTTATGGCATCATCACTCCAGTGCATTTTCTCTGCACGCGCCTCAAGCTCATTCAGCTCTTCGTCTTCAATGGAGCCGCCAAGCTCATCTTCAATAACATTGATTTGCTGGCGAAGAAAATGCTCCTTTTGCTGCTGCGAAAGGCGCTCCTGAGTGCGCTTGCCAATCTCCGCACGAATCTGCATCAACTGATAAGCCTTGTCAAGCAGCTTGGCCAGCTTCTCGGCACGCTTGCGAATCGAGAGTGTGGCAAGCAGCTCCTGCTTCTCGGTCACATCCAGAGGGGAGTTGACACTGATGAAATGAATCATCACCAACGGATTATCAATCTTGGCCAACTGCTCAGCCATTTCCTTGGTTTCGTCATCACCCACCAGTTCAAGAATACGCTTATAGTTGGAGAGAATAGTGGTCATGAGTGCATCCATTTCCTCTTCCTCCTCAGCCTTCGGAAATTTTTCCTTCACCTGCATGATGGACCCGCGCAGATAAGGCTCGAAGCTGTCCACGCTCTTCAGGCGTGCCGGATTAAGCATTGATATGAGCGCGCTCAATTCGCCACTCGGCAACTCAATGATTTTCAGCACACGGGCAAGCATACCGATTTCCTGTAACTCCGACATGTCGGTCACCCGTTCCACATCAGAGATTTGAGTCACCAAAAACAGCGGCGACTCCATCTGCTCACAATCCCTGACGAGCTGCTTGTTGAAATCACGCTCGATGGTGATGGGAATAGTCAGGCCCGGGAACACCACGATGCCCCGCAACGGCATTACGGGGATATCTGCTATGTTCTTGGGTAACTTCTTGGCTATCTTCTGCTTGGCAAAGATGCCTTCAGGATCCTGAGTGATGGTTCGGATATGTTCGGAGAGTACGTCGGCGTCGGTAGATTTCATTGCGTAATATTGTGTTGAAAGCCGTGTCCGGCAAAACAGAATGCAAAATTACGAAAAAAGCACGGGGTGCGGAAATATTCAGAACGAAAGTTGTAATTTTGCACCATGAAAAGTGAGAAAGAGAGGGTTTTCCGCATGAAGCGGTTTGTCATAAGCCATCGGCTGAGCGCCATGAAAGTGGGAATTGATGCCGTACTGCTTGGCGCATGGACCTCCGTGCCTAAGCATGGAATCCTGCTGGATGCCGGTTGCGGTTGCGGCATAATATCATTGATGCTCGCTCAACGCTCCGGCTCTTCGCTATCCATTCAAGCAATTGATACTGACCCCTTTGCCATAATCGAATCCAAGGAAAACTTCAGCGTGTCCCCATGGAATGGTCGGCTCTCTGCCCGACGCGCTGATTTCCTGCATCTCGCCGGGACTTTTTCTCAAATAGTCTCCAACCCTCCCTACTTCCGCGCCGGAGTTAACTCCGGAGAATCAGCCCGCATGAAGGCTCGCCATGCCGCCGCGCTCTCTCCTCTTACTCTTCTTGCTAAGGCTGCCACCCTTCTCATACCCTCCGGCACGCTCTCGTTGATATGCCCCCCTTTTTGGAAAGAGGAGCTGACTGCCGAGGCCAAACGCTGCGGAATGTCGTTGTCCAGATGCTGCCGAGTTATTGACTCTCCGGGAGAAGACCCCGTCAGGCTTCTGCTCGAATTCACTAAAACTGATTCACCACAGACTCCCGAATCGGAAAGCCTGTTTATTCGCGATTCCGAAGGGGAATACTCGCCGGAATATCGCAGACTGACCCGCGACTTCTACCTGAACTTTTAGACACACTGTAAGACACACTCTGAGCAGCGGTTTCCCCGGTTGTCCCTTAACTATTCTTAAATAACCTTAAATAGCTATCGCATATAGTTTGCACACGAGAAAAAATAACTATATTTACGCCATTAAACTTTTCTCCCCCTCAAATGTCTTTATGTTAAGGGCGCTTGAACTATACCTAAACGCCTGCGGTAGAGATATTAACCTGAAGATTCACCTCAATAAAGCATAAACTTATGAGAAATGCATTGTTACTTCTTGCTGCATCGGTGCTGACGTCAGCCCCCATGTATGCCCAGGATTACGAGGATGATATATATTACGACGGTCGCAAAGCTGAGAAACAGCAACAGGCTCAGCGCGCCGTGCAACAACAGACCACATACTCCTCCCCCTCCTATTCTTATGAAGAAAGCGCCTATACTTGGTATCCATCAATAGAACAGAATCGAGATGTGGACGAATACAATCGTTTCGGCTCTTATTATACAAGCGCTATTGACACAATAGGGGTCGGTATGGCTGACTCTGAAGACTTCATTTATACCCAGCAGATTCAGAAGTACTACAACCCTACTATCGTTGTAGACAATCAGAGCGTGCTGGCCGATGTGCTTGACAACTCATATGGCAACGTAAATGTTGTCTATGGTGTGACCGGCCCGGCCTTCGCCAGCTGGTCTTACGTGCCCTATTACTCCGCTTATACCCCTTGGGGAGGTTTCTATTCCCCTTTCAACTGGGGCTGGTACACCGGTTGGCTTGACCCCTGGTATGGTCTTGGCCCCTCCTGGGGCTTCGGCTTCGGTTGGGGTTGGGCCGCTCCCGGATGGGGTTGGGGCTGGACTTCTCCCGGCTGGCATCACCACCATCCCTCGCATGGTGGCTGGTTCGGCTCTTCAGGCGGCTACCGCCCGCGCCCCTCAGTAGGCGTTCGCCCCGGATGGAGCAGCGGTGTCCGTCCCGGCTATCACCATGCCGGCGCTACGCGTCCCGGCACTCGTCCCTCAGGGATGCACCCCGGCAACAATCGTCCCGGCTCGGGCGTAAGACCCTCGACCGGCACTCGCCCCGGATGGAGCGGCGGCACTCGCCCCGGCAATTCCCGCCCCGGCATGGGCAACCGTCCTTCACAGAGCACACGCCCCTCGCAAGGCTCTCGTCCCGGTCAAAACACCCGTCCCTCACAGAGCACACGCCCCTCGCAAGGCTCTCGTCCCGGCGGCACTATGTCTCGCCCCGGCGGTGGTAACGGCGGCTGGAGCACACCCTCCCGTCCCGGCGGTGGTGGCGGCGCAGGCGGTGGTCGCATAGGTCGTGGCTCACGCTTCGCGTCAGGAACCGTCAGCCCCTCCACAGTAAATAGTGTCTCCAAGAGTGGTTACATCAACGGCGCCAACACTCACAACCGGAACCTCGGCGGTGGAATCGTAGGCACACCCTCTACATCACGTCCCTCTACAACCACCGGCACCTCTACCTCTTCGGGCAGGAATACCTCACGCGGTTATCGTCCCGGAGCCTCATCCTCCGGTTCCAATTCCCGCTACACCCGCTCCTCCGGCAGCCATTCTTCATCACGCGGCAGCTCAACACGCTCATCCTCATCCGGCAGAAGCTCCTCATCCGGTTCGTTCCGGTCCTCCGGTGGTGGCGCATCACGTTCCTCCGGCTCTATGCGCAGCGGGGGTGGCGGCGGATCCCGCGGTGGCGGACGCGCTTCCGGCGGCCGTCGATAATTCCCAGGACATATTCCTCTCTACCCAAGCGACACTCTAAACGACTTCCCTTAAACCCCTTGATATGAAGAAGTACACAACGGCTCTCCTCGCACTCGCTTGCGCCCTCGGCGCATCGGCTCAATCGGCTATGGACGGCTTTACGCTCACCCGCCAAGACCTTAAAGGCACAGCCCGATTCATGAGCATGGGTGGCGCTTTCGGCGCTCTCGGCGGCGACATGACCACCCTCTCATATAACCCCGCAGGCATCGGCATCTACCGCAGTTCCGAAATAGGGTTCACGATGGATCTTGACCTCAATCGCAACACAATGGATTTCGGCACCGGTAAGAGCTCGGCTGACATGACCCGCTTCCTGTTCAACAACATCGGTTACATTGGAACGGCGCGCCTCAATTCGGCTCTGCGCAACTTCAACTGGGGTTTCACTTACAATCGAGTAGCCTCATTCAACCGTCGCTACAAAGGCTCGGCGGCTTCCATCTCCAACTCCATGAGCAACTACATGGCCGGAGTAGCCAACGATTACGGTGTGCGCACCAGCGACCTGCAAGCCGACAAAAACTATGACCCCTATCTGGGCTATGATAACTGGGCTGCCCCATGGATTACCATTCTCGGCTATCAGTCAAACCTAATCTCCCCCTCATCGCCCGACGATGAAAATCCTCGTTTCGTAGGCCTCTACGGCAACGGAACCTCCGGAGCATCCAATGTTATTGTGGAGGAGCTTGGTGGCATTGATGAATACAATATCTCCTTCGGTGGCAACTTCTGCAATATGCTCTACTGGGGCATGGATTTCGGCATTCAGAATGTTGATTTCACTCGCCGCTCGCTTTATTCGGAATATCTCGACAACGCATGGGTAGGTGTTGACTCTGATGCAGGCACGAACTTCGTTCAATCGCAGGCTGACTGGAATATCGAGAACTACTATTCTGTGACCGGCAGCGGATGGAACTATAAGCTTGGCCTTATCTTCAAGCCTATTCAGGAGCTGCGACTCGGCTTTGCATTCCACACCCCCACTTGGTATAATCTCACGGAATCCTACGGAGCTAACACCACATATAATTATCCCTCCACCGGAATTCGCCCCGGAGGAGCAGAAACCAACAGTGGCTATCTCGGCTTTACTGACTATAAGCTGCGCACCCCCTGGCGCTTCATGGCAAGTGCTGCCGGCGTAATTGAGAACAAGCTGATTATCAGCGCCGACGTTGATTGGACCTCCTACCAACACATGCACTTCACTGACCCTTACTATGAGGATTCCTGGGTACAGACCAATGACCCCTATGCCTACACGAATCAGGATATTAAGGATTATTATAAAACGCAAATCAGTTTCCGTGCCGGTTTGGAATACCGCGTGCTCCCTGACCTGAGTCTGCGCCTCGGCTATGCTCACTACACTACCCCTGTTAGAGCTGAGGCCACTGAAAATCAGATGACTATCTACACTGCCGGCACTGATCCCTCCTATGAATTTGACGACAACACTGACTACGTGACTGCCGGTATCGGCTATCGCTACAAGCATTTCTATGTCGATGCAGCTTACGTCTATCGCCACCGCTCCTCGACCTGGCATGCCTTCACTCCCGACCCTGACAATCTCTCCGGCTCGGGCGCACAGGCCAAACTCACCGGTGACAACTCCCAAGTAGTGCTCTCCATGGGATTCAAGTTCTAAATCATTGATTTTCAATCATAACAGGGCAAGTCTGCACTCCGGATTTGCCCCTTTCTATGCAATATGGAAATAGTCTACGAAGACAATCACATCATCATAGCCAACAAGGCTCCGGGGGAAATCGTGCAGGGAGACAAAACCGGCGACACTCCTCTGCTTGAGATGGTGCGCGAATATATCCGCGAGAAGTATAACAAACCGGGAAATGTCTTTTGCGGTCTCGTGCACCGCATTGACCGTCCCGTGGCCGGACTAGTGATATTCGCCCGCACATCCAAAGCTCTGACACGTCTAAATGAAATGCTGCGCAAAGGGCTTATTCACAAGACTTACCACGCCATTGTCCAGGGGATTCCCAGCCCTGAATCAGGCCGCATCTCCGGATGGTTGACCTCTAATCAGCGCACCAATAAGAGCTATCTTTCAGCCACACCGACCGAGGGGGCAAAAGAGGCTATCCTCGACTATCGCACTCTCCGCACCGGCGACCGCTACTCCCTGCTGGAAGTAAATCTGCTCACAGGTCGCAAACACCAGATACGCGTGCAGCTCTCATCCATAGGCCATCCCATCGTTGGCGACCTCAAATATGGCGCCCGCCGCTCCTGTCCTGACGGCTCTATTTGCCTTCAGGCTCACCGACTGCAATTCACTCATCCCGTCAGCGGCAAAGAGATTGATGTCGTAGCACCGACTCTCACATCTCACCCCCTCTGGCAAACTGACCCCGGGCAATGACTTATATTCTTATCGGGCTGATTATAGTACTGACAGGTGCTCTCCTGGTGCTCATAACGCTTCTGCTTCGACGCGACTCCGGACGCCGTGCTGAAGAAATGCAACGTGAGTCCACAGCCCATTTCAAAGCCATAGCCGCTGACCTGCTCCGCACTCAGGCGCAGGAACTGCGTGAAGCCAACTCGCGACAGATGGACGCTATTCTGCGCCCTCTATCTCAGAATCTCAACGACTTTCGCCGCACTGTCAACGACTGTTATGTGCAGGAAAACGCATCACGCAAGTCTCTCTCTGACCAAGTGGAACGCCTGATGCGGCTGAACGAATCCATTGGCACTGAGGCTCGCAACCTCTCATCTGCACTCAAGGGCAACAGCAAAGTCCAGGGTGACTGGGGAGAGATGGTTCTGACTACTCTCCTGGAGCAAGCCGGACTGCATGAAGGGATACATTTTCTCACTCAAGCTACCCGCGACGACCTGGGACACACCCTGCGTGACCGGGAGGGACACCTTCAGCGCCCCGACGTCATTGTCAACCTGCCCGAGGGGAGAAAAATAATCATTGACTCAAAGACTTCACTCACGGCCTATGCCGACCTCTGTGCCACTCAAGATGAGGCCACACGCACAGCCCGCACAAGAGACCATCTCCGCTCCATGCGCAGCCACATAGATGAGCTTGCCGCCAAGAGATATGACAAGACCGTGGCCGGCTCCGCTGATTATGTCATGATGTTTGTGCCTAACGAAGGGGCATATATAGCCGCACAACAGGCTGAGCCGGAGCTTTGGCAATATGCCTTCCGCAAAGGGGTGGCCATAGTCAGCCCCACTCATCTTTTCTCTGTCATGCAGATAATCTCGCAGCTCTGGGTGCAGGACAAGCAGAACCGGCACACGCTGGAAATCGCCCGCAAGGGGGGCGCGCTTTATGATAAGGTGATGCTTTTCATGCAATCATTTGAGGAGGTGGGAAACGCCCTTGACAAAGCGCGCGACAGCTATGACACGGCGCTCTCACGCCTGGCCACCGGCAAAGGCAATCTCGCCAAGATGAGCCGGGACCTGCGTGAGCTTGGGATTAAGACCGAGAAGCAGATGCCCCGCAACGTGGCCCGACTCATGGAGCAAGACCCCTCAGCGGATGAAGCGGGGTGCATCGAACATCAACCCGAATGAGATTCCGACATTGAAACTCCGCGGAGTGTGGGTCATGCAATTGCAATAGACTGCAAGCGAAGCGAAGTTGAAATTATAGACCGCCGCAATTTCCCCCAGGAACTGAGGCGAACGGAACCATTCGCCATAAGCAGCCCGGCCATCGCTATCCCGCTCAATATCCCTGATGGGACAGAACAGATAGAAGTCACCGCGCAGTTGGAGATTGCTGACAGGTGTCCAGACGGGACTCACTCCTGCCGCTGCATAATTATAGGCTCTGAACGCGGTATTGAAATAATAGCGCGTGGAGGGTGTTGGTCCAAAGCCGGGCGCATGAATCATGGTGGCGGTGTAGTCACCGCCAAGCTTGCCTGCACTGCCAAGAACGTTGCCGGACAGTCCGAGAGAAAAATGCCTCCCGAGAGAGAAATATTTCCGCCACAGCAGCTCAGCCATAATGCGGCCACGCACCTGTGAGCTGTATGTAGGGGGCAACTCGCTCTCGCCTCCGGATGCCCGGTTCTCAAAAGAAGCATGCTCATACAGCCCCCATAGCGACGCCCTCAGCTCCTCGCCGGAAGAGGGATACATCGCATTATTCAATGTGCTTCCCTCAGCCTCAAATTTAAGAGCAGCAACCTTATAGCGCGCTTTATCACGCTTTGCGTCAGCAAAATTCTGATTCGCATCCGGATAGAACGAATAGCTCTGCCAAGCATGGCCGATGCTGACGAGCGCTCGGTGTCTGCGCCCAAGAGCCACCGCGTAATTCAACCGTACATATTGCTCCGCGTCAGAGACAAACGAGGGATTATCCCCCTTATAGAACAGTACATCGGAATTATAATCCTTGCGTCGGGAGGCGCAGGCTTGAAGCTCAATATAGGAGGGCACCTCTGTGCCGGGTGAAAACTTGGCACTCAGAAACCCGGCGTAATAGCTCTGTCCGATCCATCCGCTCAGCTGAGCGTCGAGAGAATTATAGGAGAAGGTGTGATAACCCACGTTCATATACAACATGGAATTGGCTGAAGATGTCAGCCATCCCCCGACCCCGGCACTCCACTTGCGCTTCAAATCAACGTCAACATTCAGCTTGAACATACCCGTGACGGAATCATACGGAGCCTGTAGATGCATGTCACTCACCTTGCCGGTGCTGATGATGCGATAATAGGAATCGCGCGCCTGCACGACATTGAACGGAAGCCGTCGTCCGCGGTCGTCAAACAGGTTTGCTATGTAACGCGCCTGACCGGCCGGGATACCCGTGACATCAATCGAATCAAATTCCAGTGCAGGAGTGCGGCCCCGCCATCCGGCGCGCCGTTCGGCAACCACCCCGGCCGACACGCGGGCATCCACGCGCTTCTTGATGGAATCAACCATGGAAAGCCCCGTGCGATAACCTATCGCATAAATCTCGCGAGCCTTCCCGAAGTCCAAAACTCCGAAATCAAGCACCGGAACCTGAATCTTCATACCTTTATCGTCCGGAACTGAATAGTTATTATTCTGGATAATCATATCCTCCAGTTGGCTGAACATATTGTTCGGCTCAGGCTTGCCGTCAGGACCACTGACCGAGACCCCGATAATGAAATCAGGGTCGAAATCCTCCTCCATTACATCCACCGGAAAATTATCATAAATGCCGCCGTCAAACACAAGCACACCATCCATTTCAATGGGTTTATACACCATAGGGAAGCTCATCGAGGCTCTGATGGCATCACCCAGCGAACCTGACTTCAAGACAATCTTATGCTTGTGATACACGTCGCTGCACACACAACGAAACGGCACGAAGAGGCGATTGAAGTTCTCATGGCATTGCGCCGTGTAAGGGCTGAACAGTTCCATGAAAGCAAAATTCATGGGCAAAGGATTCACCAGCGCGCCCGGCAGAATATCGGTGCTCACTTTCGTTGAGTCCTTGAAATCGAATTGCAGGCTCAGCATCGACGGGCTGTTCTCCTTCCGGTCAAAATAATAGGTCAGTTCCGGATCAATATGACCGGTGCTCCAATTAGCAAACTCCTCCGAAGTCACAAGGCGAAGCATCTCCTGCGGACTCTTGCCGCAAGAATACAGTCCACCTACCACAGCACCCATCGAGGTGCCCGTGATGTAATCTATTGGAATATCGTTTTCTTCAAGAGCCTGAATAACACCTATATGAGCTATCCCTTTGGCACCGCCCCCACTGAGCACGAGACCCACAGACTGCGCACAAATCGAGACCGGCACGGTGGCCAGCATTACAAGGAGAAACACAATGCGTCGAACTGATATAGTCATAATCTGAGATATAGAGAGTGAGAAGTCATCTTGACTTTGAGAGTGTGTCTTAACATATATTTTTAGACACACTCTGAGTATAGAATTAAAACACCTGACTGTGCCCAAAAGATTACGCCGCCAAAAGTTTCTTTTGCCATCTGCGGGAAAGTTGCTAATTTTGCATACAGATTATGGAAAGTACACTAACTCAAAATAACTCCGCGCCACTGCGGCAACTGTTCCTCTCTTTCTTTAAGATAGGAGCGTTCACCTTCGGCGGGGGATGGGCCATGATTTCAATCATAGAGCGTGAGATTGTGGACAAACATCATTGGATTGAACGCGAGGAGTTTCTCGACCTGCTCGCCCTTGCGCAATCTTTGCCGGGAATTCTGGCCGTAAACATAGCTGTGGCCGTGGGCGACAAACTCCGTGGAGGCAAAGGTAGTCTCATGGCCGCTCTCGGCACTATCCTCCCCTCGTTTCTAATCATTCTCGCCATAGCCATATTCCTCACTCCGGAGGTTATCAAGGGAAACCGCGTGGTGTCAGCCATCTTCATGGGGATTCGTCCGGCGGTAGTAGCGCTCATAATCGCCCCCGTAATCTCCTCGGCAAAGGCTGCGAAACTCACTCTTAAAACCCTCTGGATTCCAATGCTGGTAGCCCTGATGGTCAGCATCAACATCGGCTTCATCTCAAGCCCGATTCTCTACATACTCTTAGGAGGCCTCGGCGGTTGGCTCTATTTCAAATGGAGTGCGTCACGCTTGCACAGGAAAGGGGGTGACCGATGATCTACCTACGCCTGATTTGGGCTTACCTCAAAATAGGTATCTTCGGTTTCGGAGGGGGCTACGCCATGTTGTCGCTTGTGGAGCATTCTGTGGTTGACCCCGGATGGATCAGCGAGACCACCTTCACCGACATAGTTGCAATCTCACAGATGACCCCGGGCCCCATCGGAATCAATTCAGCCACCTACATCGGCTTCGTAGCTCCCGGCCAGGTGTCGCCTGAACTTTTCTCCGGCCCGCTTTGGGGGCTGCTTGGCTCCATTCTGTGCACCCTGGCGGTGGTCGTGCCCTCCTATCTGCTTGTGCTTTACAGCGCCCACTTCATTCGCCGTCACCGGGAAAGCGGCGTGATAAAAGCTATCTTCGCCGGGCTGCGGCCTGTGGTGGTCGGGCTGATTGCCTCCGCAGCAATTCTGCTGATGAACACCGCCAACTTTAACCCGAATGCCATCACCTGGCAACTTTGGACGAATATCGGAATCTGCGCAGCCGCCTTTCTGCTTGTCTACTTCGCTATTCCGCTGCCGGGTGGCAGGAAAATAAAACTTCATCCAATCCTCGTAATCATTATGGCCGGCTTGGCCGGACTTCTTATCTATGGCTTCTGACAAATACTCCGAATCACTCGAATGGCTTTTCCACCAGCTCCCTATGTTTTCACGCGTTGGAGCAGCTGCATATAAACCGGGGCTTGACACTTCACTGGCCCTCGATGCATTCTTCGCTCACCCTCACCGCAATTTTCGGTCAATACATGTAGCCGGCACCAACGGCAAGGGGAGTGTCTCTCATTCCATTGCGGCAATACTCCAGGCAGCCGGATATCGCGTGGGGCTATATACTTCCCCCCACCTCGTAGACTTCCGCGAGCGCATCCGCATCAATGGCGAAATGATTTCAAAAGAGGGGGTGATGGACTTCATTGACCGCTACCGTTCATCCGGCTACGAAGGACATCCCTCGTTCTTTGAGCTGACTATGATGATGGCCTTCGATTGGTTCAGCCGGGGCAAAATAGACATTGCCGTAATTGAGGTCGGAATGGGTGGGCGCTTGGACTCCACGAACATCATTTCCCCAATGGCGTGCGTCATCACTAACATCTCGCGCGACCACACCCAGTTCCTCGGCTCGACACTGCCCGAGATTGCATCAGAAAAGGCCGGAATAATCAAGCCCGGCATACCGGTAGTCATCGGAGAAGCCGAGGGAGAGATTCGCCGTGTGTTCCAAGAGAAGGCTGACGCGCAGGGGGCTCCAATCATTTTCGCCGCCGATAAGCCTGTGGCCGACTGCTCCACTTTGGACTGCATCAAGCACTCCGATGGCAACGAATATACCTTCGAGCTTAAGGGTGACTATCAGAAAGCTAACGCCCTCACAATACTGACAGCCATAGAGATGCTCCGCTCAGAAGGAATTAATATTCCTTGCGAAGCTCTGCGCACCGGGTTAGCCAATATGACGGAGCTGACCGGCTTGGCCGGCCGCTGGATGAAGCTGGCCGATGCCCCCCTAACCATAGCCGACACGGGACACAATGAAGCCGGACTGACCTACAATATGCAACAACTCGCAGGCCTCAGCACACCCGGCCGTCGCCTGCACATGGTCATCGGCTTCGTTAACGACAAGGATGTAGACCACATCCTCCCCCTCTTCCCCGAAGATGCACTCTACTACGTCACCCAGGCGCAGATACCCCGCGCCATGCCCTACCGGGACTTAGCAGAAAAATGCGCGGCACATGGCTTCAACCTCGCTGTTTATCCATCAGTAGCTGAAGCATATGAGGCAGCAAAAAATCAGGCTGAAGCGGACGATATAATATACATAGGTGGTTCCACATTCATCGTGGCCGACCTGCTTGCTTCTCTCTCCAATGGCTGATCAATACAAAACTATCGAAGCTCCTGCCTCCGCAAAATTCACCGAGAAGATGAGCCGATTTCTCTCCTTCATCCATCCGGTGAATAATGCGGAGCAGGCACGTGCTCTCGTCAAGGAATACACAGCAAAGTATCACGACTCGCGCCACGTCTGCTGGGCTTACATGCTCGGTCCCGAACGCAAGGAGTGGCAACTGACCGACAACGGCGAACCCTCAGGCACTGCCGGACGCCCCATTCTCGGACAGATAAACTCCGCTACCCTCACCGATGTAATAATCATAGTAGTGCGTTACTTCGGCGGCATCAAGCTCGGCACTCCCGGCCTGATAGCAGCTTACAAAGAGGCCGCACGCCTGGCAATTGAAAACGCATCGGTAGTAGAACGCTTTGACATGGCCACCGTGACCGTCACATTCCCCTATGAAGCCATGAATTCAGTAATGAAGCTGGCCAAACAGCCCGGAATAAAAATTACGTCGCAGGAATTTGACAACATGTGCCGCATGAGCATGGAAATACGCAAAGACCACTCACCCGCTCTGCTTCAGAGACTTAACGACCTTGACTACGTAAGCGCAGAAGCATAGACGACACACCCGCTCCCCTCGTCACTCCAACCCCGCAAAGCCCTCATTCATTACGCTTTATTGCAGAATTTTAGCCAATTATAGCGCTCATATCAAAAAAAAGTACGATATTTGCAGTGCCAAACTGAGAAATGCCCTCTTGGAGATTGGCAAACTTCTACTATATTTCATAGATTACACTACATAACATACTATAAAGATGACTAAAGCAGATATTGTCAACGAAATCTCACGTAGCACAGGCTTGGACAAAGCTGCCGTGCTGTCCACCATAGAGAAGTTCATGGACGTTGTGAAAGACTCCATGGCTCATGGTGAGAACGTGTACCTCCGTGGCTTCGGCTCCTTTATCGTAAAAACCCGCAAGGAAAAGACAGCCCGCAACATCTCCAAGAACACCACCATTATCATCCCCGAGCATAAAGTGCCCGCCTTCAAGCCTGCAAAGACTTTCATCGACGAAGTGCACTAAACAATAGAATCAACAGATTAATAATCAACCAAATACACCAATCAATATGCCCAACGGAAAGAAAAGAAAAGGCCACAAGATGGCTACTCACAAGCGCAAAAAAAGACTGAGAAAGAATCGTCATAAGAAAAAATAAGCACGCGCAGGCCGGCGGGGAACTGAATCCTTTACGGTTCCCCGCCATCCTCGCCGCTTAACAGTCTATACGCATCCTGAGCGAGGATGCTTCATCAGAGCGTCATGACACAATGCCACTGACGCTCATATAATTATCTGAATAAGCCATTTCTAACGGCTTATCACCAGTAGAGACGTAATTATGAAAAGCGAATTAATAGTCGACGTAAGAGAAAAAGAGATTTCAACTGCTCTTCTCGAAGACTCCAGGCTCGTGTCACTCCAACAGGAAAGCCGCTCTAACGCTTACGCCGTAGGCGACCTTTACCTCGCGAAAGTACACAAACTAATGCCCGGCCTTAACGCCGCCTTCGTAAAAGTAGGCTACGAAAAAGACGCTTTTCTCCATTACCTCGATCTTGGATCTCAATTCGCAACTTATTCAAAATATCTTGAGGCAGCTCTCGCCGACAAACGACACGTCCCCAAGATAGCCGATTTCAAGAGAGAAACCGACATACCGAAACAAGGCACTATTGCTGACCAACTGAAGCCGGGTCAAGACCTGCTCGTCCAGATTGTCAAAGAACCGATTTCATCCAAAGGACCGAGACTCACCACAGAACTTTCCCTCACCGGACGGTACATGATTCTCATCCCTTTCGCCGACAAAATCAGCATCAGCCAGAAAATTAAAAGCACCGAAGAAAAAATCCGTCTGAGGCAACTCATCAGCTCCATCAAGCCAAAAGGATTCGGAGTGATCGTGCGCACCTCCGCCGAAGGTAAACGAGTGGCAGAACTAAACTCTGAACTGCGTAACCTCGTGCAAACCTGGGATGAAACTATCTCAAAACTCCAGAACAGCGAAGCCCCCGCACTAATCTACGAAGAAGACTCCCGCGCTGTCAGCATCCTGCGTGACATCTTCAACACATCCTTCGAGAGCATATACATCAACCATGCCGATGTATTCACCCAAATTCAAAACTACGTAGCTCTCATTGCCCCCGAAAGAAAGGATATCGTCAAGCTTTACACAAAAGACATTCCTATCTTCGACCACTTCGGAATCACGCGGCAGATTAAAAACGCATTCGGAAAAACAGTATCCTTCAAAAGCGGAGCCTACATTATCATCGAGCACACCGAAGCCCTGCACGTTATAGACGTAAACAGCGGCAACCGCTCCCGAGCCAACAACGACCAGGAAACCAACGCCCTCGATGTAAACCTCAAAGCAGCCGACGAAATAGCACGTCAGCTCCGACTCCGAGACATGGGCGGAATAATCGTAATCGACTTTATCGACATGAATAAAGCCGAACACCGACAGCAACTCTTCGACCACATGAAGGAACTCATGGCAGGCGACCGTGCACGTCACAACATCCTCCCACTGAGCAAATTCGGCCTGATGCAAATCACACGCCAGCGCGTGCGCCCGGCCCTGGATATTCCAACCACCGAGTCATGCCCATCTTGCAACGGTAAAGGTGAAGTCCCCTCCTCAATCCTCTTCACCGACGTGCTTCAAGACAAACTCTCCTGGCTTACCGGAACCATGGGAATCAAAGACTTCAAAATGTATGTCCATCCATTCGTTGACGCATACATCAAAAAAGGACTTGTGTCAATCTACACAAAATGGCGCATGGCCTACGGCCGCAAATTCAAAGTGCTTCCAAGCGAAGACCTCGCCTACCTCCAATACAAAGTAGTTGACGCAAAAGGCAACGAAGTCAACCTTCAGGAAGAAAAAGACATCAACTCCTCACAAACGAAATCGCGAAACAAAACCAAGAACCGAGTAAAAGAAAAGCAAGACTGAATACTCCTCCCCCAACTTAATGCGGGTGCCTTCACAACCGAAGACACCCGCATAATTCATTTCTTACAAAAACATCATCAACGCCAGAAGCACTATAAAGACAACCACAAAAACTGACGAACACCCATCATTCCCGCCGCCACCCGAGCCGCCGGATGAACGACGACAATTTCGGCGACTGCCTTCGTCTTCACCAAAAAAATAATCATATTTCTCAAAATCGTCAAAATCCATATATAAAGAGCTGTTTACTGATACAGCTCACAATCAGTGAGCCATGAATAATTCAAATCCTCAAACGTCAATTGGTCAGCATTCGCATCAAATTTGCGCATAACCGAGACTGTGTAACATATGCTATCATATGTTGATGCTGACTTTTTTTTGCCATGCTCAATCATGTATGGAATCAGTAATTTGGCTTTTCGCGAATCCTCTTTATCCGTCTTGATTGTCAAACCTTGCGTTACTGCTCCGCGCAATCCAAGCATCTTCTGCACCTCAAACTTAATGGTTGCCAAATCCTTGTCGTCAGCAACCATACGTATTGCCAAACAGTAAGCTTCTCACTGTGACGTACACTCCCGGATATACCTGAACACGGCAGCACTCACTCCATTGCTGATACCCGTTTGCACAAGTCGAAGCTCTTCAGGGCTTACATACAGATGTAGAGAAAACTCCACCTTTTTGCGATTGCGAATAAGTCGCAGGCAAAGGTCGTTTTCCTACGTTCATCGACAAAAAAACTGAGCCTCAACATGGTTAAATACTATGTAATTTAGTTTATATTTGTATTTTGTTTCAGCAAAATAGGTCGGTTAAAAATCGTGTTTGCTGAAACATTGCTGAAACATTTGAGGCAAAATTAGGCAAAATCGGCCAAAATCGGGCATTTTTAGGCCATCTTTTTATGATAAATTAGTTAATATAGCACAAAAAAAACAGCGTTGATATTAGGTTCTAATACCCTAAATATCAACACTTTACATTATTGTCGGGGTGACAGGATTCGAACCTGCGACCCCCTGGTCCCAAACCAGGTGCGCTACCGGACTGCGCTACGCCCCGAGTGTTATTTTAACTCTGCAAAGTTAGGCAAAAAAAACCATATGACAAAACTCGAGCCGCCGGAAATCGTTAAAATCCACCACGACTATACTGACCCAATTGCTTACATTCATATCCATCACATTATAAGGTTGGATATCTTAGGAAAAATTGCTACCTTTGCCGCTGCAAAAATACACTCGCAAAACACCAAAGACCAACCTCCAATTCCATGGATAAAATACATCTCGATTCCATCGAAGACGCCATTGCGGACTTCCGCGAAGGCAAAATGCTCATCGTGGTTGATGACGAAGACCGCGAAAACGAGGGCGACATCATCGTAGCCGCCGAAAAAATCACTCCTGAGCAAGTGAATTTCATGCTCAAGAATGCTCGAGGAGTCCTCTGCGTTCCTCTCACTCTGAGTCGAGCAGAACAATTGGCTCTTCCCCGTCAAGTCAACGATAATACCAGTGTATTGGGCACCCCCTTCACTGTCACTGTCGATAAGCTCGAAGGATGCAGCACCGGTGTCTCCATTCAGGATCGCTGCGCCACAATTCGTGCCTTGGCCGATCCTGCAAGCCGTCCCGAAGACTTCGGACGTCCGGGGCACATCAATCCCCTCTACGCTCAGGATCGCGGCGTGCTGCAACGTGCCGGCCACACTGAAGCCTCTGTTGACCTCGCTCGTCTGGCAGGCCTTCAACCCTGCGCTGCTCTGATGGAGATTATGAGCGACGACGGCTCCATGGCTCGTCTGCCCGAGCTCCGCCGCCGCGCAGATGAGTGGGGCATGAAGCTCATCTCGATAGCCGACTTAATTGCCTATCGCTCACGCATTGAGAGCACGGTGGAGCGGGGCGAGGAAGCTGATCTGCCCACTGCCTATGGTCATTTCCGCATCATCCCGTTCCGCCAAAAGAGCAATGGGTTGGAGCACATCGCCCTCATAAAGGGTGACGTCACAACGCCGGAACCGGTGCTCGTGCGCGTACACTCCTCCTGCATGACCGGCGACATCTTCGCTTCCTCCCGCTGCGAATGTGGCGAGCAGCTGCATCGAGCCATGCAAATGATTGAGAAAGAGGGTCGCGGTGCTATCGTCTATCTCAACCAGGAGGGGCGTGGCATAGGCCTCATGGACAAGATTCGTGCCTATAAGCTTCAGGAAGAGGGCATGGACACTGTGGATGCCAATCTGCATCTTGGCCATAAGGCTGACGAACGTGACTACGGAGTGGGCGCCAACATCCTGCGTTCACTCGGAATCCGCGACATGCGCCTTATGAGCAACAATCCGATGAAGCGCATCGGGCTCGAAGGCTACGGACTGAAAATCGTGGAGCGCGTGCCGCTGGAAATAGAGCCGAACGACTTCAATCGTTTCTACATGCACACAAAGAAATCGCGCATGGGTCACGAGCTTGAAAAAGTCGATTGACAGAAGTGTTTTTTTACTAAAATTTTTACGAAGTGATTAATTGCGTTTTCTTCGCGATTAATCACTTCCCAACACCTTAAAAATACATCCATGAAAAAGCTACCGTTGATTCTTGCGTTGGCAGTGGGATTCTCCATGCAAGCAAAGAAGCAGCTCTCTCATGAGGACTTTGACTCATGGCGCGCAGCCCGCGTCTACTCTCTGAGTAATGACGGCACTTGGGCAGCCTTTGCGCTCGTGCCGCAGGAGGGTGATGCTCAGCTCGTCATCCGCAATCTGCGCAACGGCAAGGAGATTACTCTGGAGCGTGGCGCAGACCCGAAGTTCCTTGGGGGGTCTGATTGGCTTGTGGCCAAAATCAAGCCTTTCTACTCTGAGACCCGCCAAGCCAAGATTGACAAGAAGAAAGATCTCGACGCTCCGCAGGACTCACTGGCGATTGTGAATCTCCGCACCATGCAGGTGGAAAAGATTCCGCAGGTGCTTTCTTTCAAAGTGCCTGAGAAAGCCGGCACATGGCTTGCCTACACCTCCTGCGACACCGTTTATGCTCCCCTTAAAGGGCTGAAAGACAAGAAGTCCGGCAATCCGTTGGTTCTGCGTGACCTCGCTACTCCGGGAAAGATGAAAGTAATTCCCTGGGTGAAAGGTTATGGCTTCTCCAAGCAGGGTAACCGCTTTGCAGCCCATACTACTCCTTGGAGCGGTGACTCCCTCTCTCGCAGCGAAATGCTCCTTTTCAATCTTCCTGACACGATTGGAATCACGCTGCTGGAGGGTCAGAAATATTATGGCTCACCGGTATTTGATGAAGCAGGCGCCCAATTAGCCTTCACTGCCACCATGGACAGTGTTGAGTCCGGCACCCGTCGGTATGACACATATCTGGCTGACCTTTCTGCTGCCACCCCTGCGGCGCAGCGTCAATACGTCCTTCAGACAGTGAATGACGGCCGTATGCCTCACATCATGCCTCCCCGCATCACCGACGAGAGCAAGCGCGACTCCATAATGGCTGACATGCGTGCCCGGGTCGCAGCATTGGCCGGCGACTCATTGTTCGTGAATCAATACTCCACACCCCGCTTCTCGCATGACGGCAAGCGTCTGATTGTAGGAGTGGCCCGATACATAGCTCCTGACGACACTACTATCGTGGACTTTGAGCAGCCCGACCTCGACATCTGGCGCTGGGATGCTCCCATGACCCCTCCACAGGAGCTGAAAGGAATCAAAGCGATTCGCGAACATACACTCCCGGTGGTCATCAACCTTACCGGCGGCAAAGAGCAGCTGATTACGGATTGCGAGCTGGCAAGCGTTGAACCGGCTGACCGCTGGGATGCAGACTGGGTTCTGCTGCGCGACCCTAACAATGCAATCATCTCTCAACAATGGGATTATGCCGCTCCCGAAGATCTGTATGCCGTTAACATAACCACCGGCGAACGCCGTAAAGCTGGAACCGCTCCCATCGAAAGTTCCTCAATAAGCCCGGCCGGTAAATACATCTTCTGGTATGACAACCGCCATTTCATGGCCTATGACATAGCCGCTGACACGGCCCGCATTCTTGATGCCGACATTCCCTATCCGCTTTGGGATGAGGATCAGGATATCCCCCTGCAACGCCAGCCCTACGGACTGATGGGATGGACAGAGGGTGACGCAGCAATGCTCGTTTATGACCGCTACGACATCTGGAGCCTCGACCCCACCGGGGCAACTCCTCCCGTTAATCTCACCAAGGGGGAGGGGCGCAAGAACGGTATTCGCTATCGCTACCGCCAGACAGATCCTGAGAAGCGCTTCTTCTCAAAGGGTGACGTAGTGATTGTAGACATCTTTGACTATGCCACCAAGAAGAACGGGCTTGGCACATTCACCGTTGGCGCTCCCACCCTCCCCAAGCAAAAGACGATGGAGGAGATGCAATACTATCAGCTGCGCCGCGCCAAGGATGCTGACAATTATGCCTTTGTAAAAGCCAACTTCAATACGGCGCCCGACGTATGGGTAGCCACCGGCGGCAACTTTGCCGCAGCCAAGAAGGTGAGCGACTCCAATCCTCAGATGAAAGAATACTCTTGGGGCACGGCTCAGTTGGTAAATTGGTATGCCTACGACGGTCGTCCCTCCGAGGGTGTGCTCTATGTGCCTGAAGACTTGGATCCGAATAAGAAGTATCCGATGCTCGTGGTCTTCTATGAGCGCAACAGCGAGGAGCTCTATCGCCACTACACAATGGAACCCTCCTGGAGCTGGGTGAATTATCCCTTCTACGTAAGCCGCGGCTACGTGGTCTTTGTGCCCGACGTGCACTACTACACCGGCATACCGGGCGAAAGCGCCTACAACTATATTTGCAGTGGCGTGGATGACCTGTGCGCCCGCTACCCTTGGATTGACCGCGACCATATCGGTATCGACGGTCAAAGCTGGGGTGGCTATCAGACAGCTTACCTCATCACCCGCACCGATATGTTTGCCTGCGCAGGCTCCGGCGCTCCGGTCAGCAACATGACCTCCGCCTTCGGCGGCATCCGTTGGGGTACCGGCGATTCCCGTCAGGCCCAATACGAGGTGGGACAAAGCCGCATAGGCCGCAATCTTTGGGATGCGCCCGAACTATACATTGCCAACTCACCGCTGTTCAAGGCTGACCGTGTGCAGACTCCGCTGCTCATCATGCATAATGACGATGATGGCGCAGTGCCTTGGTATCAGGGCATTGAATACTTCATGGCTCTCCGCCGCCTGGGCAAACCGGTCTGGATGCTCAACTACAACGGCGAGGCTCATAACATCCGTGCGCGCAAGAACCGCAAAGACATCACTCACCGTCTTCAGGAATTCTTCGACCATTACCTGAAAGGTGACCCGATGCCCCGCTGGATGAAAGAGGGTATCCCCGTGCTGCGTAAGGGTCAGGAGCTACGCTACGGCGCAGAGTGACTCTGAACATACGCTAACAGAATGATCCGGAGGTTGTGTCAAACATGATTGGCACAACCTCCGGATTACTTAAGAAACCGGCAACAATGCAGCCATTATCGGGCAGCCAAGTTTACTACCCTCACATTCCTCAGGTTCAGCCGGGCCGAAAGATAGCGAGATAGTTCCCGGCTTTTGGCTATGCTCAAGGGAGAGGAGAGGGTGACGAGAGCAACGTTTAGAGTGTCCATTGATGTGGTGTCGGAACGCGCCTGCAACGTGCGAGCCACAGCTATATCCTTCACCTGCGGAAAAATGACCTTCAATTCGGGCATAATCGAAGCTGCCTCAGCTTGAGCATTTTGCATTACTGCCACCATATTCTGAAGGGAGTCTATAACATGCTGCCGCTCTGCAAGTTCCGTCTGGGTTATGCGATAAATATCGCTCACACTGTTGTCCATCAATGCCTCTTTTGACTTTTCTGCAACACTTGCACCCTGCACAATTTTCAATTGCGTTCCCTGCAAATTATACTCGGCCAGCTTTGCTGACAACGCAAGCGTCAGCGAGTCCTCCGGGAGCGGTGCCCCTATGAGCGTGATTGACAACGAGGGATGCCTCGCACTCCAGTCGGCGCTGCTGGCAAGAACATGAGTGGAGGGGAACACACACTGCTCCTGCACGAACCTCTCTGCATTCAGGTTGAATCTCGACTGCCGAAACATATTATAGGTTAGATAAATCGAAGGGAGAAGCGCTATGATTGCCACCATGTAGACGGCACGTCGCACCTTTCGCGCACGCACAGGATTGGTGGCGGGAGCTGCCCGAAATTTCATCAGTTTGACACCTATGAATGTGGCCAGGCAGATGAACACCGAATTAATCAGGTACAGATACATCGCTCCGAGGAAATAATGCATCTGCCAAGTGGCCAACCCATAACCTACGGTGCATAACGGGGGCATCAGCGCGGTAGCAATAGCCACGCCGGGAATCACATTTCCCTTGGAGCGCGAGCCGATTGCGACAATGCCTGCACCTCCACCGAAAAAGCCAATCAGCACATCATAGATTGTGGGCGACGTGCGAGCCAGCAGCTCTGAATGACTCTGACCGACCGGTGAAATGAGGAAGAACAGTGTGGAAGTGGCGATAGAGAAGAGTGTTGCCATCAGCAAGTTCCGCAACGATTGCAGTCCGATGATGGGACCCATCAGAGGCGAGATCAACATTGCGCCTATAATTACAGCTGTGGAATTCGTGTTCAATCCTAATGAGGCAATGAAGATAGCCAAAATCAGAATAATGATGTTGGTACCACGGAAGGAAACCCCTTCGCGGATGGAGGCTTCAGCTTCCTGCTGCGTCACCAGATACGGAGTGAGATTAAAATAGGCTGACAGGCCTGACTTGATTCGAGATATAACTGAGTTCATGAGCGTAGAGAAAAGATTATAGCAGAGACCCGCGGGAGCCTCTGCTATAAAAACGTTATATGGTGCGGGGGTGTTCCCCTCCGCGAAAATTATTTGTCGCTTTTCAGACGTGCGGCAGCCTCAGTGAATGCGTCCATGATGACGGTGGGCTTGTCATCTGCAAACGCTCCGAGGTCATAGCCACCGTGGCATGTCTCAGGCGCCCAGTAAAAGACCCCCTCGCAGACACCGTCAGTGCGGTTGGCCAAGTGATCGATGAGCAAATCCAAATAGGCTTTGCCGGCTTCAGGCTTCGACACCTTGTAGCCGGTTTCGACGAGCATGACCGGAGTGCCATACTTCTCCTTGAGATAGACCATGTTATCCGCACAATTGGAAATCAGCAGCGGCTCTGTGTAATTCGGATCGTTTTGCACAGTCCAATAGGGATAGAGGCTCATGCCTATCATGTCCCACTTTGTGCCATACTGCTTCAGGCCCTCGAAAATGAAGTCGTAAATCTTGCGGTCGTAGCCATTGTCAAGATGCACGATAACGGTGGCATCAGGATACACCTCCTTGACAGCATCATAACCGGCCTGCGTGAAGTGCGCATAGTTCTCCATGTTTTCTTCCGCGCGAGCCATGGGCCACAGGAAGCCATGAGTGGTTTCGTTGCCCACCTGCACCCACTTCACATCAATATCGTTATCCTTGAGCAGTTGCAAAGTTTCACGGGTGTGGTCAGCCAATGCCTGTTGCATTCCGGAGGCATCCATATCTTTCCAGGCCTCGGGTATATTCTGCTTCCCGGGGTCAGCCCACCAGTCGCTGTAATGGAAATCAATCATGATTGCCATGTCGTTAGCTTTGGCGCGCTTAGCCATCACGAGCACATCCTCTTTGGAGGAGAAGCCCTCCTTGGGATTCACCCACACACGGAGTCTGACGGCATCAAGGCCGAGGTCCTTCATCAGGCGTGTGCATTCAGTCACTTCCCCCTGCGCGTTGCGGGTAAAAATGCCATGGGCTTCGTCAGAAGTAACACCTGAGATGTCAGCACCAAGCCAAAACTTTGGCTGTGCCCCGAATAAAGAGGCGGCTGCTGCCAGAAGCAGCCCGGAACAAAATAGTCGAGTTTTCATGTAAGAAAAAATTTTAAGAGTGTGAAGTCATCTTGACTTCAATTTTATGCTCTTTTCAAGTTTTCGTAAAAAGGCAAGATGAATTCTCAATAATCAGAATGCAATATATAAACTAAAAAGCCCTGAAAAATCAGGGCTTTCAAGTGATTCGCACAGGATTCAAACCTGTAACCTTCTGATCCGTAGTCAGATGCTCTATTCAGTTGAGCTAGCGAACCAATACTCTTATCAACTCAAAAATCAAAACTAAACAAAATGCAAACGCCATTTAAGCTATGAAGAAATATCGGCGTTTTCCGTTTTGACGCTGCAAAATTACTGCTTTATTTTGAACTGAGCAAATTTTAAGACCTGTTTTTTTTCAAAAAAAGAGAGACGGACGCGCTTCCGCAATATCCGGGAATAGGAGGTGACACTTTAACGAGCTTTATTTCAGCTGATTGCACGCAGTCAAAAGTTTCAAGCACCCGGGTGCATATTCTTGTGGCTACATGCTCTATAAGGCGTGAAGGACGAGCGAATTCATCCTTCACCACCTCATAAATATCTGCATAGCTCACCGTGTCGGCAAGTTCATCATTAAAGCAGCCCTGAGGGCGAGGCATCTCCACACGCAGTGTGATGGCAAATTCCGCACCGACGGTGCGCTCCTGAGCAGCCACACCATGGTGCCCGTACAGTCGCACATTCTCAAGACTGATTACGAGATTCTCTTTCACTTGACTGCAATCTTATCGATGCGGCGCTGGTGGCGTCCACCCTCGAACTTCGAGTTCAGATAAGTATCCATAATCTTTACAGCCAGGTCCTGCGGAATGAAGCGAGCCGGAAGAACAAGGAAATTTGCATTGTTATGCTCCTTGGCGAGAGCGGCCAGCTCAGGTTGCCAGCAGAGAGCGGCACGGATTCCCTGATGCTTGTTCAGCGTCATCTGAATGCCATTGCCTGTGCCACACATGGCAATGCCGAAATCGCAGTCGCCATTCTCAACAGCAAGCGCAGCGGGGTGGGCGAAATCGGGATAGTCACAGGACTCTTCGCTATAAGTCCCGAAATCCTTAACCTCAAAGCCGAGAGCAACGGCGTGCTCCATAAGATGCTTTTTCAACTCGTAACCGGCGTGGTCACTCGCAAATGATATTGTAGCCATATAAATCTGGTATTAGTATTGAAGTCTGCCGGACTCCAAAGTGTCAAAAATTTTCTGCGAAGTTACGAATTTTCTCCGTTTTTTTTGCTAATTTTGCACTCAAAATCGCGGCGAGGCCTCTAATGGGGCTCTCGCGTTATGCGCGTATCATCTGTCTCCTTGCGTTATTTGACTCATTCTCATAACGTTACACCCGGCAATTAAAACGCAAATTATTTCTACTACACACATATGAAGCGAAACTACTTCAGCCTCATCTGCGGCGCAATCATGGGCCTTTTGGTGCTTTCATCTTGTCATACGACTAAAGAAGTACAATATATTCAGGACATCACACCCGGCAGTGTGGAAACTGCCACCCCCAATCTCGGTCTCCTGATTGAACCCGATGATTTGCTCAGCATCATTGTGACCACCAAGGATCCCGAATTGGGCACTCTCTTCAATCTCCAGCCCGGCACACTCACATCCGAGTTTTCGACCAGCTCGACCACGTATTCTTCCTCGCGAAATGTGGACTATGGCTATCGTGTTGATGCCGAGGGCAATATCGTTTTCCCCATGCTCGGCACTATGCATGTGGCCGGTTTAACACGAGTGCAGCTCGAAAACCTGATTAAGACAAGAATCTTAAAGGAAGGACTGCTGAAGGATTTCTCCGTATCTGTAAGCTATCTCAACTCCCGCATTTCAATTATAGGCGACGTTCGCTCTCCCGGCAACTATGACTTCAAGGATGACAAGTACACCCTGCTTCAGGCTTTGGCCGATGCCGGCGACCTTAACATCACTGCAAAACGCGTCATCACTGTTATCCGCGAAAAGGATGGCAAGCGTCAAGTGTATGCCGTTGACCTCAAGAGCCGAGACTTGTTTGACTCCCCCGCATATTACCTGCAACAAAACGACGTGATTTATGTTACTCCCAACGACAAGAAGGCTGCAGAAAGCGACTCAAACGCAAGTCAATGGCGCCAAATCAGCACCTGGATGGGGCTGATGTCATTCGTGGGTTCTATGGTTACACTCGTCATAGCCCTTACAAAGTAAATACTCACCTCGTCTAAATAACCACCCGCCTAATCATTCTACAGCTCATAAACTAACATGGCTACTGAAGAAACTAAGGAAACTACCGCCGGCGCCAAGAAAGAAAACGAGGGTCGCCCCTTCGATTTCAAGGAATTTCTCAGCCGCGCATGGCGCGCAAAATACTGGATTTTATTATCCGTAATTCTCTGTTGCTCTTACAGCTATTACCGCTACAAGCTCCAGGCTCCCGTCTACACTTCGGAGTCGGAAGTGCTCTTCCTGTTTGGCAACAGCGGCTCCTCCAGAGGCGCTAACTCCCTGACCGCACTCAGAGACTTGGGAGTGGCAAGCCCCGGCGATGTCAACATGTACAACGAGATGCAGATTTTCCACTCACCCTCGCTGATGGCAAACGTAGTGGAACGTCTGAATCTCAACACCACCTATACCACTGACGGCTTCGGACATGCTGTTGACCTTTACGGCGAGACTCCCGTGATTGTTACGTTCCTTGATATTCAGCCCGATGAAAGCGTGTCACTCACCCTGCGTCAGAGCGGCACCGGACATGTGATTGCCACCAACTTCATGAAGAATGGCCAACCGATTTCCGCCACTCCCCTCCGCATTCCGGTGAGCACTGTGGTTGAAAGCCCGGTCGGCAAGATTTCAGTCTCCTCTACCACTGACTACAATCAATTCCCGGAAGTGCTCTACGTAAGCCGCATTCCCGTAGCATCAATGGCTGCCGGAATGTCAGGCGCAGTCAACACTACCCGCAAGGACGACATAAGCTCAATCATGGTGCTTTCATATACAGATGTCAATGCACGTCGTGCCAACGATGTGGTCAACAGTCTGGTGGAAGCCTACAACGACCTCTGGGTTGAGGAGCAGAACCGCTCGGCAATCAATACCTCCAACTTTATCAACGAACGCCTCTCCGTGATAGAGAAAGAACTCAACGGCATTGACACTGATATCTCTCAGGTTAAGCGCTCAAATCCTATGGGTGAGGTCAACGGTGCAGCTCAAGCCTTCTATTCGCAATCAATGAATTACGATGCGCAGGCCTACGAAGCATCCACTCAACTCAGCATTGCCCAGTTCCTGCGTGACCACATCACCGGACATCCCGACGCACTCATCCCGGCCAACACCGGTGCATCCGGCTCCATCGAGGCTCAGATTCAGGAGTACAACAAAATGCTCGTGAAGCGCGACAACCTGCTTCAGAACTCAACGGCCGCCAACCCTGTAATCGCCCAGATGAACAATGACCTGGCTGCCAACCGCCAGCTCATTCTCCAAAGCCTGGCAAACATAATCTCCACTTATCAGATTCAGGCAAGCCGTGCGGCCGGTCGAGGAAGCTCATTTGCCGGAAAGGTCAGCACCGTTCCTGAGCAAGAAAAGCAGATTCTCTCCATTGAACGTCAGCAGAAAGTTAAGGAAAACCTCTATCTCTATCTGCTGCAAAAGCGCGAGGAGAACGAGCTGTCGCGCATGATTACCGTCAACAACACGCGCGTGCTGCGTCCCGCCTCAGCATTTAATTCCAACCATCTGGCCATCACAAAGGCTCTCGGCCTCGGCCTACTCGCCGGCCTTGCCATCCCCTTGCTGATTATATTCCTGCTGATGCAGTTCAACACGAAGGTGACACGCAAGAGCGACCTTGCCTCACTCTCGATTCCCTTCCTGGGCGAGATGCCCCTCTCTCCCAAGCGCCGCAAGCACAAATTCTCCTTGCGCCGCCTGCTCCATCCCAATTCCCGTAAGGCTGATGATGCCGAGCTCGAAATTGTTGTTAAGGAGCGCTCCCGCAGCTACATCAACGAGGCATTCCGCATGATTCGCACTAACCTTGACTTCATGGCCGACACCGACGGCAAGTCAGAGGTAATCATGCTCACCTCCTTCAACCCCGGCTCCGGTAAGACCTTCATCTCCATGAACCTTGCCAAGTCTTTGGCGCTCAAGGGCAAAAAAGTGGTAGTGGTCGACGTCGACCTGCGCCGCGCCTCTCTGTCGAAATATGCGGGCAACGCCACCCAGGGCGTAACCACCTATCTCACCGGCAAAGCCAACAATATCAATGAGTTGGTAATCAAGAGCGAGGCAAACTTCGGAGTGGATGTGCTTCCCGTGGGAGCCGTGCCCCCCAACCCCGTTGAGCTGCTGCTCAGCAATGAGTTTGACGAAATGATTCAGGAGCTGCGCAAGACGTATGACTATATCGTGCTCGACTGTCCCCCTTACGACTTGGTGGCCGACACATCAATTATGTCACGCGTGGCCGACATGACAATCTTCGTGATGCGCGCCGGACTCTTTGCGAAATCCATGCTGCCTGACCTCGAGGAAGTGTATGTTGAGAAGAAACTCCCCCGCATGGCAATCGTGCTTAACGGCATAGACCCCTCGAAGAGTTACTATAACAACCGCTATGGCTACAAGGGTCATAACGGCTACTACATCAACGACGACGAGGACAAATAATCCCTTCAGGGGGCACTGCTCCCTGAGGCATTAGCCCGGAGTTATCTCCGGGTACAGCCTCTTCTAAATATGATTGTATGAACATAGCTATCATAGGCACCGGCTACGTAGGTCTTGTGACCGGCACCTGCTTTGCTGACATGGGAATGCAGGTGGTCTGTGTTGACAACAACGAAGCAAAGGTGCAGGGATTGCGCCAAGGTGTAATCCCGATATATGAACCGGGACTCGCTCCCCTTGTGAAGAAAAATCACGAGGCGGGGCGTCTTTCGTTCACGACATCACTGAAGGAGGGCATCGCCGATGCCGAAGCAGTTTTCATTGCGGTCGGCACACCCCCCGATGAAGATGGAAGTGCCGACCTGAGCCATGTGCTCGGTGTGGCCGGAGAAATAGGTGATTGCCTCGACGGCTACAAGGTAATTGTCACCAAGAGCACAGTGCCGGTGGGCACCGCTGAGCTGGTGCGTGCCCGTGTGCGCGAATGCCTTGAGCGCCGAGGTGCGACTGATGTTGAGTTTGACGTCGCGTCCAACCCTGAATTTCTCAAAGAGGGAGCCGCAATAAAGGACTTCATGAGCCCGGATCGCGTCGTGGTTGGTGTTGACAGTGAGCGTGCCCGCAAAGTGATGCAACGCATCTATAGGCCGTTCCTCATCTCCAGCGACCGAATGCTGTTCACTGACATTCCTTCGGCCGAAATGATAAAATATGCAGCGAATGCCATGCTGGCCACCCGCATCTCCTTCATGAACGACATAGCTAACCTCTGCGACCTGGTGGGCGCCAATGTCGACATGGTGCGCAAAGGCATCGGGAGCGATGCCCGCATAGGCACCAAATTCCTCTATCCCGGCTGCGGCTATGGGGGCTCCTGCTTCCCCAAGGATGTCAAGGCCATCATCAGCACTGCCCGCAAACATGGCTACGACATGCGGGTGCTCCGCGCCGTGGAGGAGGTGAACGAGGCCCAGAAGCATCTGCTCTTTGAGAAGCTGGAGAGGCACTTCGACGGCCGGCTCAAAGGGCGTCGCGTAGCTCTTTGGGGCTTGGCCTTCAAGCCGGAGACTGACGATATGCGGCAGGCTCCATCACTTGTTCTTATTGATGAACTGCTCAAGGCCGGGGCGACAGTGCGGGTCTATGACCCGGTGGCCATGAATGAATGCCGGAGAATTCTGGGAGACAACGTGGAATATGGCGCTAACATATATGATGCCGCCCTGGAGGCTGATGCCATAATGCTTGTCACTGAATGGAAAGAATTCCGAATGCCCTCATGGGGTGTAGTTCACAAAGCCATGCGTCTGCCTGCCGAAGGGGAGCCGCTGCCCCCTGTGCTCGACGGCCGAAATATCTATGACCGAAGCGAGCTTAATAGCGCCGGATTCACATATTACGGACTTGGCAAATAGCAGAGCACAAACGCGTTATAGCAGCCATGAGAGTGAGAAGTCACGCTTGACTTCAGAGTTTCTCAATGGAGCACAACTCTGAAAAAGTCGAGAGAGATTCCGATAGAATTATAACCGAAAATATACCACAAAAAACCACAAAGCCAATGAAAGGGATAGTGCTCGCGGGAGGTTCAGGCACACGTCTGTACCCCATCACCAAAGGGGTCAGCAAGCAGCTCCTTCCCGTCTACGATAAACCGATGGTGTACTACCCCATCTCGGTGCTGATGCGTGCAGGCATCCGCGATATACTCATCATCTCCACACCCGAGGATATCGAATCCTTCCGCCGCCTGCTGGGGGATGGCTCCGACTTCGGAGTGCACTTCAGCTACACTGTTCAGCCCTCACCCGATGGACTGGCGCAAGCATTCATCCTGGGACGCGACTTCATCGGAAAGGACTCCGTCTGCCTCGTGCTCGGTGACAACATTTTTCATGGAGCAGGTCTTGACGGAATGCTTGTGGAAGCCATTACTGCCGCTGAGCTCAACAACACCGCCACTATTTTCGGCTATCGGGTGAATGACCCTTCACGCTACGGTGTGGCCGAGTTTGACGCCGACGGTAAATGTCTCTCCATCGAAGAGAAACCGGAGCATCCGAAATCAAACTTCGCCGTTGTGGGCCTGTATTTCTATCCCAACGAAGTGGTCAACATAGCCGCCGGCATTCAGCCCTCAGCCCGTGGAGAGCTGGAGATTACCACGGTCAATCAGGAGTTCATGAACCGCGACCGGCTGAAAGTTCTGACCTTGGGTCGAGGCTTCGCATGGCTCGACACCGGCACCCACGACTCCCTGGCCGAAGCATCTATTTTTGTAGAAGTGATCGAAAAACGTCAGGGACTCAAGATTGCCTGCCTTGAAGGAATTGCCTATCGCAACGGATGGATTACCCGCGAGAAAATGCTGAGCATGGCTGAGCCCATGAAGAGCAATCAATATGGACAATATCTGCTGAAAGTGGTTAAAGAGCTTGATGAGAACCCCTCCGTCTCGCTTGATTTCTGATTACTCGCTATAATGAATTTTATAAAGACCGAAATACCCGGTGTGATTATCATTGAACCCGTGGTTCATAGCGACGCTCGCGGCTACTTCATGGAGACTTACTCCGAGCGCGACTTCGAGCATCACATCGGCAAAATCAACTTTGTGCAGGACAACGAGAGCAGCTCCACCCGCGGGGTGATTCGCGGCCTGCACTTCCAGCAGATGCCCTATGCGCAGAGCAAGCTCGTGAGATGCACGCAGGGCGTGGTGCTGGATGTGGCTGTCGACTTGCGTGCTGACTCACCCACTTTCGGACGCTGGGTCAGCGTAGAGCTCTCGGCCGACAACAAGCGGCAGCTTTTCCTGCCCCGTGGAATGGCCCACGGCTTTGCCGTGCTCAGCGAACGCGCCACGTTCGTCTATAAGTGCGACGCCTTCTATCATCCCGAGAGCGAGGGTGGCATCAATCCGTTTGACCCGGCACTCGGCATCGACTGGCGCATACCTCGCGACAGCGCCATCCTCTCTGACAAGGACCTCACCCGGCCTGATTTGGAACAAGCTCTCCCCTCACTCACATTCCAAGGAAATCTCTATGAACTTTGAACGCAATATAATCGTAACCGGAGGCGCGGGCTTCATTGGCTCTCACGTTGTGCGCCGACTCGTGCGCAACTATCCGGCTTACCGCATCATCAATGTGGACCTGCTGACCTATGCCGGCAATCTTGAGAACCTCAAAGATATCGAGAATGAGCCGAATTACCTGTTTGAGCGCGCCGACATCTGCGACCACGAAAAAATGAGCCGACTCATCAGCCGCTACAATGTCTCCGGCATTATTCATCTGGCCGCCGAGAGTCATGTGGACCGCTCAATACGCGACCCCTTTACCTTTGCCTGCACAAACGTTATGGGCACTCTCTCGTTGCTGCAAAGCGCACGCAACATATGGGAACAATCCCCCGACGGCTATCACGGCAAGCTCTTTTACCATATCTCGACCGACGAGGTCTACGGTGCGCTCCCCTTCGACTCCTCCCTTTTCACGGAATCAACCCCTTATTCTCCCCACTCCCCCTACTCCGCATCGAAAGCTTCAAGCGACCATTTCGTAAGAGCATTCCATGACACCTACGGCCTGCCGGCCATCATCACCAACTGCTCTAACAACTACGGTCCTTACCAGTTCCCGGAGAAGCTCATACCGCTGTTTATCAATAACATCCGACAAGGCAAACCGCTTCCCGTGTATGGCGAAGGGCTTAACGTGCGCGATTGGCTCTACGTTGAGGATCATGCCCGTGCCATTGACCTTATTTTCCACAAAGGGACTCCCGGCGACACCTATAACATCGGTGGGTTCAACGAGAAACGCAATATAGATTTGGTGCATTCGCTTATTGCCGTGACCGACCGTCTGCTCGGTCGCCCGCAAGGCGCATCCCTCCCGCTCATCACTCATGTCACTGACCGCAAGGGTCACGACTTGCGCTACGCCATTGATGCCTCCAAACTCCAAAGAGAATTAGGCTGGACCCCCTCCCTGCAATTTGAAGAGGGGCTGGAGCGCACCGTGCGCTGGTATCTTGACAACGAAGAGTGGATGGAACGCGTCACCTCAGGCGCATATGAGAACTATTACCGGGAAATGTATGCTGACCGCTGAGCAACGCCGCCGCTATTCGCGCAACATAATGCTTGAGGGGATAGGCAAAGAGGGGCAGCAGCGACTGCTCCGGGCTCGGGTGCTGGTGGTCGGCTGCGGCGCGTTAGGCTCTATTGCCGCAATGTATTTGGCCGGAAGCGGCATCGGACATCTCACTATTGCCGACTTCGACACCATAGATATCTCTAACCTTCAGCGACAACTCTCATTCTCCACCTCCTCTCTCGGCGAAAAGAAAGTCGAGGCCACCGGTCGCCGCCTGCGGGAAATAAATCCGGAAATTGAAATTACGGAACTTGACCTGCTGCTCACACGCCGCAATGCCGCTCCGATTATTGAAAAGCAGGATTTGATTCTTGAGGGGAGCGACAATCCCGCCACCAAGCATCTCATAGCCACCCTCTGCCGCGAACTTGGCAAGCCCTGCATCATTGGCGGAGTAAACGGCTGGGAGGGGCAAGTGATTACCGGGATGCCCGGGGGGACAGACTACCTCGACATCTTCCCGGAACCGGCCGATGCCGAAGGCTTCACCCCCTGCAGTCTCGGTGGTGTGCTCGGTCCGTTGCCGGGAATCGTAGCCTCGGTTCAAGCCGCCGAGGCAATCAAGGTGCTGACCGGCGCCGGCACACCTCTCGCCTCCCGCATGCTGCTCATTGATGCTCTGAACTGCGAGATGCGCACCCTGGCTATCTGACCGGCATAAGCCGCACCCTCGACCGCAACACCGGAGTCTCATCCACGGTCAAGACAAAATCATCTGACGGGAATTCCCCGGCATGGCGCAGGCGATGGATTATTACCTCCTGCCCATAAAGCGCCTCATGCATGAAAGCTATTTCCAGCCGCTGCACCATGCAGGCATCGAAATCCTCCAGCGAATACTGATTCAGCAGCAGGTCGATATAGCGCACGGTGTTGACATGGCGATAGAAGTCAATATCAGTATAGCGGAACCGATAGGAGGTGCGTCGCAGCGACCCATGCTCCGGATTCTCTGTCATCTTCTCAAGCGTGACATGCTTGTCCTGCAAAGGAATCGGGCACTCCCGCTCGCTGCGCAGATGCTCCCGGTAATTCAACCGTTCCGTGGTCACCCCGCGATGCGTCGTGACATCAATCACCATCCAGATGGTGCGTATGTAACCCATCGGCCTCCCCTGCTCATCGCTCACACAGAAGCAGCGGGATGAAAACCTGCGGTTCCAATTCTCAATCCAGGTGGTTATCTGATAACGGGAATCCGTAGCCGGCCATCGCTCCATCTGAATAGTCAGCCGACTGAGCACCCAGCCCAAGCCGACGGGATCCATCACCTCACTGCCGAAACCCAGCATATTGGCATGACGGGTGGCAAGGTCGATTATCTGCGTGGCCAACAACGACACAGGCAACCGCCGGGCGGCATTGCTCGCTCCGGGCGTGAGCACATACTCCTGCGTCAGCTCTTTTATCTCTTCCATACCACAAAATTAGTACTTTTTTTGTAATTTTGCAGGCGCTTATGCTGAAAAATCGCATCACACTCATTTGGCTCTCTGCCGCACTCATGCTTATGATTGCGGCATGCTCGAGTGTGCGCCATGTGCCCGACGGACAGTATCTGCTTAACAAAGTTAACATCGACATACACGATTCCACGCGCACCCTCTCAGAAGAGGAAATGCTTCTCTACCTGCGACAGCAGCCCAACCATAAATTCCTCTGGAGCGCAAAGCTCCAGCTCGGCATCTACAACATGAGCGGAGCCGACACAACAAAATGGTGGAACAGATGGATTCGGTCCCTGGGAGAAGCCCCGGTGATATACGACAGCACCCTGACTGCCACATCGGCCGCACAACTGCGTAAAGCCATGACTAACAAGGGGTTCCTGTCGGCTAAAGTGGAGGTTGACACCGTCTCTAAGCCGGGGAGCAAGAAAATGGATGTCACCTACACTCTGCTGCCGGGCACTCCCCACCGTCTGCAAAACATTGATTACCAAATTGCTAACGACTCAATAGCCGAAATAGTGCACCGACGCCTTTCCCGCTCCATGCTTGCCGAAGGCGATTTCCTCGACCTCAACCTCCTCGAAACCGAGCGTGAACGCATAACGACCGACCTGCGAAACCGGGGCTATTTCGCATTCACCAAGGATCTCATCAGCTTCAACGCCGACACTACGGCCAGCTCCACCGCCGTAGACCTCTCTGTAATCATCAGCGAGCCCAAAGAGCCGGCAACCCAGAGCGCCGGCGGCATACGCCCCGACGCCACCTACATGGTGCGAGACGTCTACGTCATCATGAACTACGACCCGGTGACAATGGCCTCTCCCGCGGCCTATGCCTCCCCTGATACTATCTCGCTTGACCACATACATATCCTCTGCTCCGGCAAGCCATACCTCCGCCCCTCAGTGGTGGCTGAGAACATAAAAATACGCCCGGGAGAACTCTATGACGCACGCGAAGTGACACGCACATATCAGGCTCTCGGCCGACTCGAAGTGCTCAACTTCGCAGGCATACGCATGGTGCCGGCCAACACCGACGGTCCCATCGGCATCCTCGATGCCTATGTGCTCCTTACCCCCGGCAAACCGCAGAGCATCACTCTCGAGCTGGAGGGCACCAACTCCGAGGGTGACCTGGGTGTGGCTGCCGCAATCGGCTACTCTCATCGAAACATCGGAAGCGGTGCAGAGACCTTCTCAGCAAAGCTGCGCGGAGCCTATGAAAGCCTCTCCGGCAACCTCGAAGGACTCCTGCACAACCGCTACATGGAATATTCGCTCGACATGAGCCTCAGCTATCCCCGCTTCAAAGCCCCCTTCCTCTCCGCAGCCACTAAGCGGGGCATCCTTGCCTCTACCAAACTCCATGTGGCGCTAACCTACCAGGAGCGCCCGGAATACACCCGCGTAATCGGCGCCGCCGGATGGAGCTACATTTGGAGCCGCCACAGCGGACGCATCAAGCATACATTTACCCCCCTTGACATTAACTATGTCTATCTCCCGGAGTCAACCACCGACTTCATCAACCAGATAGCCCCTGACAACCCCTTGCTCCGATACTCCTATGAAGACCACTTCATAATGAGCCTCGCCTATCGATTCTACGCCACCTCAAAACGAGCCGAGACCCCTTACCGCAAGCGAGTGCAACGCGATGTCTGGACTCTGCGCACCGGCATCGAGACCGCCGGCAACCTCCTGTTCGCCCTCAACTCCATCATCAACCGGCACGAACATCCGCAGACCGACCCCTACAAAGTCTTCGGCATTAAATACTCTCAATACGTGAAGGCCGACATTGACTACACCTTCACCCACATCTTCGACCGCCGACAGTCCATAGCCTTCCACACCGGCTTCGGCATTCTCTTCCCCTATGGCAACTCCCGCATAGCACCCTTCGAGAAACGCTTCTACGGCGGCGGAGCCAACGGAGTGCGTGGCTGGGAAGTGCGCACCCTCGGCCCCGGCTCCTACAATTCCACCAACGAGATGCGCTCCTTCATCAACCAATGCGGCGACATCCGCCTTGACCTCTCCATGGAATATCGCGCGAAACTCTTCTGGATCGTTGAGCTCGGCCTCTTCATCGATGCCGGCAACATCTGGACCATCCACAACTATGAATCACAACCCGGCGGCATGTTCCACTTCAATAGCTTCTACAAGCAATTGGCAGCAGCCTACGGCCTCGGCATACGCCTCGACTTCAACTACTTCCTGCTCCGCTTCGACCTCGGCATGAAAGCTCATAACCCCGCCGAAGGCCAGGAGCCATGGCCCCTCATCCATCCCCGCTGGGGACGCGACTCCAGCTTCCACTTCTCAATAGGCTACCCCTTCTAATCTCCCCCCTTACACCCACCATAACATGAAAAAACTTGTCATCTTCGATCTCGACGGCACCCTTCTGAATACAATCAACGACCTCGGCCAGTCATGCAACTACGCCCTCCAGCAACTCGGCTACGCCACTCACCCGCTCAGTGCATACCCCTTCATGGTTGGCGGCGGAGTGCGCAAACTCATCGAACGCGCTCAGCCCGATGCCTCCCCCGAAACCGTTGATGAAATCATAACCATCTTCAAGCAGCACTACGACCATCACAACACTGACACCTCCACCCCATATTCCGGCATCCATGACATGCTCCGCGCCCTGCGCGACGCAGGCGTGCAGGTAGCCGTCGCCTCCAACAAATACCAAGAAGCCGTCACCCAAATCATCTCCCATTTCTTCCCTGACATCCCCTTCGTCAGTGTGCAGGGTCAACAACCGGGCCGCAACGTAAAGCCCGACCCCTCCATCGTCTTCTCCATACTCGGCATCTGCCCCACCCCCAAGCAGGATGTGCTCTACGTGGGAGACTCAGCCGTTGACATAGAGACCGCCCGCCGCGCCTGCCTCGAAAACTGTGGCGTAACCTGGGGCTTCTCCCCCGTCAGTCACCTCAGAGGAGCCTACGCCGACCACATAGTCTCCACCCCGGCAGAAATCCTCCGCCTCTGCGGCATAGACGGCTAACGTCATCTCACATAACCACATCATCACCGGAGTGTCAGGAAGCGCTGATTGAGCGTTTTCCGGCACTCCCAAATTATACCAAGGAAGTGTATCAAAACGTAAACCCGACGCTGAATGAGAGAGGGTGTGTCAAAATGTGAACCCGACGCTGCATGGCGCGGAGCGCCTATCCTTTGTTAGCCGGGGGGCTTCAGCCCCCCGGTATGCATATAGCGACAACCCAGCCCCGGAAGGGCTGCCCCATATCGTTGGTTATCAATGTATTGGACAGCCCTTCCAGGTTATAGTGGTCGGAAGACTTTTTGTTGAGAGATATTCCCGGATTGAGAGTTC